>CACLUK010000030.1 GCA_902610115.1 uncultured Pelagibacteraceae bacterium | reverse complement strand
CAATTATATAAAATTTAAATTAGGTATTGATGGTATATCAATACTCTTTATTGTTTTAACAACTTTTATAACTCCAATCTGTATCATTTCTTGTATTAATAGCGTTAAAGTAAGAGTCAAAGAATTTTTAATAGCTATTTTAATTTTAGAAACATTCATGATTGGTGTTTTTTGCTCACTTGATCTTGTAATTTTTTATTTGTTTTTTGAAGCAGGCTTAATACCAATGTTTTTAATTATAGGAGTTTGGGGTGGTCCAAGAAGAGTCTACTCTGCCTTTAAATTTTTTCTTTTTACTTTACTTGGCTCGGTTTTAATGCTTGTGGCTATAATAGTTATATATTGGTTAACAGGTACTACCGACATCACTCAGATATATGAAATTCAAATACCAAAAGAATATCAGAATATACTGTGGCTAGCTTTTTTAAGTTCTTTTGCGGTTAAAATGCCTATGTGGCCAGTACATACCTGGCTACCTGATGCACATGTAGAAGCGCCAACGGCAGGTTCCGTTATTCTTGCGGCTATATTGTTAAAAATGGCTGGCTACGGTTTTTTAAGATTTTCAATACCAATGTTTCCTTTAGCATCAGAATATTTTACTCCTCTTATTTATACTTTAAGCATAATAGCTATAATTTACACGTCTCTAGTAGCATTAATGCAAGATGACATGAAAAAGTTAATTGCTTACTCATCTGTAGCTCACATGGGTTACGTCACTTTAGGAATTTTTACGTTAACAAAGCAAGGTATAGAGGGAAGCATTTATCAAATGATCAGTCATGGTTTGATTTCAGCAGCATTATTCTTGTGTGTCGGGGTGGTCTATGATCGTTTACATTCGAGAATGATAAGCACTTATGGAGGATTAGTAAATTATATTCCAAAATACTCTTTTTTATTTTTAATATTTGCTTTAGCTGCTTTAGGATTACCTGGCACTTCTGGGTTTTTAGGAGAGTTTCTTGTTTTAGCAGGTGCATTTCAAAAAAGTTTTTTAGCAGCAATGTTGGCAACCTTCGGTGTCGTGTTAGGTGCAGCTTATATGCTGTGGCTTACAAAAAGAGTTATTTTTGGTGTTACAAATAATTCAGAAATCAAAAAAATTAATGATATTAATAAATCTGAAGTTGTTATGTTAGTTACATTGGCTTTTTTTATCTTATTTTTTGGTTTTTACCCTCTTCCATTAATGGAAACTTTTAATGTTTCAGTAAATAGTTTAATCAATAATTACGAAACAGCATTAATTACAAATTAATCATGATAAACAATTTATATATAATGTTTCCTGAGATATTTTTATCTTTGTCAATTTTTTTTATTCTAATGGTTGGTGTTTTCATTAAAAAGAGCTTCAATCTTATATTCAATCTTACATCTTTGATTATTATTGTTACTATTTCAATTATTTTAACAAACCCGAATAATGAAGAAACAATATTTTTAAATAGTTTTATTAGAGATCCTTTTTCAAATTATTTTAAACTTTTAATTCTTTTATCTACATTATTTGTTCTTAACTCATCTAAAAATTTTATTATTGATAATAAATTAGATAAATTTGAGTACCCTATAATTATTCTTTTATCGATTCTTGGAATGTTTTTTATGGTTAGTTCTAATGATTTAATACTTTTCTATTTAGGATTAGAGTTACAATCTTTATCACTTTATATTCTCGCCTCTATTGATAGAGATAATTTAAGATCAACAGAATCCGGTGTAAAGTATTTTGTATTAAGTGCGTTATCTTCAGGTTTATTATTATACGGATGTTCATTACTATATGGATTTACAGGCTCAACAAATTTTGAATTAATTGCTAATCAACTTAATAAAGAAAATACAGGTGCAGTTTTTGCAATGGTATTTATATTAGTGGGTCTTGCATTCAAAGTTTCTGCAGTTCCATTTCATATGTGGACACCAGATGTTTATGAAGGAGCACCAACATCAATTACAAGTTACTTTGCTGTTGTTCCAAAAGTTGCTGGACTAGCATTATTAATAAAATTTATGTTTGTTCCCTTTTCAAATATTTTATTAGAGTGGCAAACGATTATAATTTTTATATCTATTGCATCGATGATATTAGGAGCAGTAGCAGCAATGATCCAAAAAAATTTGAAAAGACTTTTGGCTTATAGTTCAATTGGTCATATTGGTTACGCACTTGCTGGAGTCGCTACTGGGGCT
>CACLUK010000029.1 GCA_902610115.1 uncultured Pelagibacteraceae bacterium | reverse complement strand
ATGTTAATCTAAATAAAGAGCAAAAACATAAATTTATTGAACAAATTGCTCTTGAAAACGTTGATATTAATGCCCTCGGATTATATACCTTAGGAGAATTAAGAAAATCTACTGAAAAAACAACAATTTTAAAATATCAAAAAACTTTTGAAAAATATTTTTTAAAAAGTTTGACATCTAGATTATCTGATTACTCATCTAGTAAGTTTGAAGTAATTAATGAGGATAAAAAAAGCTCTAATTACACTATTGTTAACTCTAAAGTAATACCAAGTAAAGGGGGGCCCGAAATTAAGATTGATTGGAGAATTTACACAAAAAATCCTGAGAAGCCACTCATAAGAGATCTCATTGTTGAAGGTTTAAGTTTAGCAAGAACCCAAAAAGAGGAATTTGCGTCAATATTAAATTCAAACAATAATGATATAAATAGTTTAATTCAAAAATTAGAAGAATTTATAAACAATTAAAATGGTGGGCCCGCCAGGACTCGAACCTGGGACCAATACATTATGAGTGTACTGCTCTAACCAACTGAGCTACAGGCCCACGTAATTGGATTAATATATACAAGGGTTTTAGCGGGAATTCAAATTAAGAATTTCATTCATTGGTTAATGTACATTCTCACTCCATGATCTAGATATATAAGAAAAGCTCTGTCACCAAAAAATTCGTCAACAGCTTTTTTTGCACCTTTCCAATTACCATAATCATCAATGATTAAAATACCTCCTTTAGAAAGCCTTGGAAAAAGAACTTCTAATTCAATTTTTGTGGATTTATAAAAATCTGTATCTAATCTTAATAATGAAATTTTTTTTGGCAAATTGGCTTCAACTAAAAGGGTTTCTTCAACTAAACCTTTAATTAAATTTATATCTTTTAGGTCATTTAAAACAGTCAAAATATTTTTTTTGACATTTTCAATAGAACACTTACACCAATCATCTTTTTTATTTTTAGTTAGATTTTCAGATATACTATTTGCTGAAATATTATTCCATTTTACATCTAACTCAGATGGCTCTGGCATTCCTTCGAATGTATCATATCCATAGATTTTTTTATTTAATTTATACTTTTCATTTAATTCTTTAAAAATAATTAAATTTCCACCGCGCCAAACTCCTGCTTCAACAAAATCTCCCTCTATTTTTTTATCATTAATATATTTAATAGAATTGATTAACATCCAAGTTGGAATAATACCGACTCCAGAATATTTAATTGCGTTATTTAACAGTTTTTTTTGTTCGCTATTAATTTCCTCAATAATAGTGTTTTTTTTTAATTGAGATAGAAGATCTGAGTGTATTATTTCATGACCAAATTTACTTAGTACTTTATTTAAGATTAATTTGCTGAATGATTTTAAATTTACCATGCCTTATTATATACTTTTATTAATAATATTTAAGCGAAGAAAGAAAAATTAAACGTTATGATTGTGCGTCTCTAACCAGCTGAGCTACAGGCCAAAAAAATTATTGTTACATTTATTTTAAGAAAAATCTACTTTTAAATTATTTTTCTAAAAAACTTTTAAGCTGCTTTGACCTACTTGGATGTTTAAGTTTTCTCAACGCTTTTGCTTCGATTTGCCTAATTCTTTCCCTTGTAACTGAAAATTGTAAACCTACTTCTTCTAAAGTGTGATCCGTATTCATTCCAATTCCAAATCTCATTCTAAGAACTCTTTCCTCTCTTGGAGTTAATGATGCTAAAATTTTAGTAGTCGACTCACTTAGATTAGACTGAATTGCTGTGTCTAAAGGTTGAAGTGCGTTTTTATCCTCTATAAAATCTCCCAAACTACTATCTTCCTCGTCGCCAACAGGAGTTTCTAGTGATACTGGTTCTTTAGCAATTTTTAAAACTTTTCTTACTTTTTCAAGAGGCATTGCTAGTTTTTTTGCCAGCTCTTCTGGTGTTGGTTCTCTACCAAACTCACTCATAATCTGTCTTTGTGTTCTAACTATCTTATTAATAGTTTCAATCATATGAACTGGTATTCTGATTGTTCTCGCTTGGTCAGCGATTGATCTTGTAATCGCTTGTCTGATCCACCAAGTAGCATAAGTTGAAAATTTGTATCCTCTTCTATACTCAAATTTATCAACTGCTTTCATTAAACCTATATTTCCTTCCTGTATTAAATCTAAAAATTGAAGTCCTCTGTTAGTATATTTTTTTGCGATTGAAATAACTAATCGTAGGTTAGCTTCAACCATTTCTTTTTTAGCAATTCTAGACTCTCTTTCTCCTTTTTGGATTCTACTAACTA
>CACLUK010000028.1 GCA_902610115.1 uncultured Pelagibacteraceae bacterium | reverse complement strand
GCATTTAAAGCATCTTCAACTCTGTCTTTTCTCTCTTTCACTTCCACTTCTGTAGCGCCACCGACTTTAATCACGGCAACCCCACCAGCAAGTTTAGCTAATCTTTCTTGAAGTTTCTCTTTATCATAATCAGATGTTGTTTCATTGATTTCTGATCTAATTTGATTACATCTTGCTTCAATATCAGATTTTTTACCTTCACCAGCAACTATAGTGCTGTTCTCTTTGTCAATTTTTACTTTTTTACAAGAACCAAGATCACCAACTTTAACGTTCTCTAATTTTATTCCAAGATCCTCTGAGATGACCTGTCCTCCAGTCAGAATAGCAATATCTTCTAACATTGCTTTTCTCCTGTCACCAAAGCCAGGTGCTTTTACAGCAACTACTTTTAGACCACCTCTTAACTTGTTTACTACCAAAGTTGCTAAAGCTTCACCTTCAACATCCTCAGAAATTATCATTAATGGTCTATTGGCTTGCACCACTGATTCTAACAACGGTACCATTGGCTGTAAGTTTGTTAATTTTTTCTCAACTAAAAGAACCAAAGGGTTTTCAAGCTCAGTTGTCATCTTTTCAGTATTAGTTACGAAATAAGGAGAAAGATATCCTCTGTCAAATTGCATACCTTCAACTACATCCAATTCAGTTTCAACTCCTTTTGCTTCTTCAACTGTAATTACACCTTCATTACCAACTTTTTGCATAGCTTTTGAAATCATATCGCCAATAGATTTTTCACCATTTGCTGAAATTGTTCCAACTTGAGCAACTTCTTCGTTGGCTTTAACTTTTTTCGACGATGTTTTTAATTTATCAATGACTTGTTCCACTGCTTTGTCAATACCCCGTTTGATATCCATCGGGTTCATACCGGCTGTTACATACTTTAGTCCTTCATTAACTATCGCTTGAGTAAGAATAGTTGCTGTAGTTGTCCCATCCCCAGCATTATCATTTGTTTTACTTGCAACTTCTTTTACCATTTGAGCACCCATGTTTTCAAATTTATCCTCAAGTTCAATTTCTTTTGCAACAGAAACACCATCTTTAGTAGTCCTTGGGGCCCCATAAGATTTATCCATCACTACATTACGTCCCTTAGGACCTAAAGTTACTTTTACTGCGTTAGCAAGAGTATTAACCCCAGTGAGCATTTTTGATCTAGCTTCTGTATCAAATTTAATAAGTTTTGCCATTTTCTTCTCCTTTAAAGTTTATTTTTTACTTTTTGAAACTCCCATTATGTCTGATTCTTTCATAATGCTATACTCTTTACCATCAATTTTGACTTCAGTTCCAGACCATTTTCCGAAAAGAACTATATCTCCAACTTTAACGTCCATTGCAGAAACTTTTCCATTTTCATTTTTAGCTCCAGGACCTACAGCAACAACTTCACCTTCCTGTGGTTTTTCCTTAGCAGTATCTGGTATGATAATTCCGCCAGCAGTTTTTTCCTCACTGTTTAGCACTTTAATAAGCACACGATCGTGCAGAGGTCTAAATTTCATATGTATTTTCTCCTATAAATTTTTACGTAGTGTTGATATGGTATGTTTTAACTATATTTCAAGAGGCAAAATCATTAAAAAAACCAATATAAACAATATTTATGAGCATTAAAAGGAGAGATATAGCACATTGAAAGAACTAAACCACTTAGCAGATATATTCAAAAAATATGATACTTTTATTATAGACTTATGGGGAGTAATGCATAATGGAGTAGCTCTTAACCCAAATGCTATAGAAGTAGTAGAACAATTGAAAAAGCATGCAAAAAAAATAGTATTTCTATCTAATGCACCTAGGCCTAGTTCGAACGTGATTAATTTTCTATTAAAAATGAAGATGGATAAAAGACTCCTTGAAAATGTAATGACTTCAGGTGAAGCAGCAATGCACGCCATAAACCAAAAAAAATTTGGGAAGACATTTTACCATCTAGGACCAGTTAGAGACTCTTCAATATTTGAAAAAGTAAAAGACAATAAAACTGATCTTAAAAGTTGCGATTTTATTTTATGTACAGGATTATTTGATGAATACGAAAATGACTTGAACTATTATCAAAAAATTTTATCGGACCATATTTCAAAAAAATTGATTTGCACTAATCCAGATTTAATAGTTCACAGAGGAAGTATTATAGAACTATGTGCTGGCTCAGTAGCAAAAGTTTTTGAAGATCTTGGAGGTAAAGTAATTTATTTTGGGAAACCACATAAGGAAATTTACAATTTGTGTTTTGAACCAAACGAAAAAGTTTTAGCCATCGGTGATAATTTAAGAACTGATATAAAAGGGGCCAATAATTTAAATATAGACTCTATTTTTATAACTGAAGGAGTGCACCGTAAAGAGTTCAATAATTTTTCTGAGCTTAACAAACTTTTAGGAAAATATAGTGTCAAAGCAAACTTTTTTCAAAAAGAATTAAAATGGTAAGATGAAAATTTATAAGAGTCCAATTCTTGATCAAAAACACTGTAAAGGTGTGATAGCAATAGGTAATTTTGATGGATTACATTTGGGCCATCAGAAAGTAATAAGTGAGGCTAAACGAAAAGCTGAAAAAAATAAAATACCCTTTGGAGCTATAACTTTCGAGCCAGTGCCTGTTATGTTTTTTAATAAAAAAATTAAACACCACAGAATAAATTCTTTACAACAAAAAAAGCAACAGTTTAAGAAATTTAAGTTAGATTTCTTAATAATAATAAAATTTAATAAAAAGT
>CACLUK010000027.1 GCA_902610115.1 uncultured Pelagibacteraceae bacterium | reverse complement strand
TATGTATCAGCGAAGTTGACACTAATCTTGAAAAAATGTTTGAAATTTTTACTTTAAATTTCCAAATCATACTAATTTATTTTTGGGTACTAAAAAGACCAGATATCATGGCTAATGGACATATTTTCTTGGCTGGATTAATTAATGATGTGGTAATGGGATTTCCTCTAGGAATAAGTTCATTATCGTATTTAATCATAATTTTCGTTGGAACCTATGTAAGAAATAAAAGTGTTAATACTACAATAGCCTCAGATTGGTTCACATTCTTTATGGCCATGATTTTTTCTAACATACTTTTCTTTTCACTATTAAATAATTTTTCTGATCTTTCTTTCACTTATTCAAAAATAGGATACAATATATTTTTTACTTTATTTACGTTTCCTATATTTTGGTTATTATTTAATATTTACCAAATGACTTTTATAGGTAACCGAGATGCTTAGCCCAAGTTCTGGAAATACTATTATCAAGTCAAAACTAATCGGCAGAAGAATGTTTTTACTTACTGCTGCAAAAGCAATAGTAACTTTTGGAATTATTGGTAGATTAGTATCTTTGCAAATAAATGAGAGATCAAAATATAAAACTCTATCTGACAAAAATAGATTTAGAGAATGGAAATTAGCACCTGAGAGAGGTGTTATTAGAGATTTTTTTGATAAAGAAATAGCATCCAATAAACAGGTTTATCAAGTTCATTTAATTCCTGAGAATTCAAAAGATATTGAAAAACTGTTTGTTAGACTTAAAACAATTTTAAATATTACAGAAAAAAAATTATTTTATCTTAGAAGAGTTATTGCTAAGCAAAAACCATGGGAACCAATTATAGTTTCAGATAATATTACATGGTCAGAATTTTCCAGATTGAATTTATTTTTACATGAACTTGAGGGAGTAAAACCTATTGTATCGGTAGCTAGAATGTACCCTGATAACTCATCTGCTCATATTTTAGGATATGTCTCTCAGGTAAGTTCTAAAGATCTTCAAACAAAGAAATATTTAAAAGATTTACATGTACCAGGAATGAGTATTGGTAAAACTGGTCTTGAGAGAAAATTAGATGAAGAAATTATTGGTAAAATTGGATTTCAAAGATATGAAGTCAATGCCTATGGAAAAAGAATTAAGCAAATTTTAATAAATGAGGGTCAAGCAGGAAAAAGTTTTAAAACAACTTTAGATTTTGAAGTTCAAAAATTCACAAGTGAACTTATTAAAGATAAAGCTGCTGCTGTTTGTGTTATGGATGTATATAATGGAGATATAGTATCTCTTGTTTCCTCCCCAACTTTTAAACCCAACGAGTTCGTTCATGGATTAGATAAAACTTATTGGAACAGTTTAATAAAAAATGAAATGAAACCACTCACAAATAAAGCTATTGCAGGTTTATATCCGCCTGGATCAACAATAAAAACTCTTGTAGCTTTAAGTGCTTTAGAGAATGGAATAATAAAACCATTAGATACTTTTAAATGTGAGGGAAAAATTGAACTTTATGGAGAAAAATTTCATTGTTGGGAAAAAGACGGCCATGGAATTGTGAATTTAAGAAAAGGCATTCAAAGATCTTGTGACGTATACTTCTATGAAGTTGCCAGAAAATTAGGAGTAGATAGAATATCTGAGACAGCTAAAAAATTTGGCCTTGGAAAAAAAGTTCTTAACGGCTTTATCGAAGAGAGAGCAGGTGTAGTACCTAACACTAAATGGAAGAAAAAATTTATAGGTCAAAATTGGTATTTAGGTGAAACTTTGCACTCAGGAATCGGTCAAGGATATTTTCAAAGCACACCTTTGCAACTTTGTTTAATGACAGCGCAAATTGCTAACGGTGGATTCGAGATAAAACCAAGAATAATCTTTGATAAAAAAAATTATAATTTAAAAGAGTACATAAAATATAAAAATGAAAATCCAAATGATCCTCTCCCAACAGATTTATTAGTATCGAATTTTGAACTTAAACCTCTTTTTAAAAATCAAGAACATATTAATTTAATTAAAGATGCAATGTTTTCTTCTTCAAATGAACCAGGTGGTACTTCTTACAGGCATAGATGGGAAAATAAGAAATTTACTTTTGCTGGGAAAACAGGATCATCACAAATAAAAAGATTTACTGAAGCTCAACGTGAGGCTGAAGTAAAGCAAGAAAGTTTACCATACAAAGATAGAGATCATGCATTATTTGTTGCTTATGCACCTTACAATGATCCTAAATATGCAATAAGTGTTTTAGTAGAGCATGGAGGCTCAGGAGGAAAAACAGCTGCTCCCATTGCTAAAAAAGTAATTAAAAAAGTTCTAGAACGACACGATTTAAGAGAGAGGATTGATAGTTTACTAGGAGAACAAGTATAATGTTTAAAGCTAGATCCATTCAATCATCACTGAGTATGAAAGATAAAATTCTTTCAATAGATTATATTTTAGTTATTTCGATATTTATACTTGGTCTCGTTAGTATATTGGCCATGTACTCTACAGATGGTGGAGAATTAAAATACCATACAAAAAGTCATATTCTTCGTTTTTTTATTTTTTTTGGTATGTTTTTAATTCTTTCATTTATTCAAATAAGATTTTGGCATAGCCAAAGTTATTTAATTTATATTTTGTTCTTTATATTATTATTAGGAGTTAAGTATTTTGGATTAACCTCTTCTGGCTCGAAGAGATGGTTAGATCTTTACTTTATGAATTTACAGCCCTCTGAATTAATGAAGATAGGTCTTATATTATTTTTAGCAAAATATTACCATCGTACCTCAATTGAAAATTTAAATCGTATTAGATACTTATTCCTACCTGTTGTTGTTTTAATTTCTCCAATAATATTAGTTGCAACTCAGCCAGATTTAGGTACTGCGTTACTAATTGCTGCTGGCGGACTTACTGTAGCATGGCTTGCTGGCGTGAGAGTAAAATTTTTTGCTTTTTCAGGCTTAGCATTTTTAGCTTTATTGCCTATAGCCATTTCTTTTTTAAAACCATATCAAAAATCTAGAATATTAACTTTTTTAAATCCTGAAAGAGATCCTTTAGGCGCTGGATACCAAATCATTCAATCTAAAATAGCGATTGGCTCAGGTGGATTGTTCGGAAAAGGTTTTTTACAAGGCTCACAGAGTTATTTAGATTATTTACCTGAGAAACATACAGACTT
>CACLUK010000026.1 GCA_902610115.1 uncultured Pelagibacteraceae bacterium | reverse complement strand
AGCGTGGATTTCCATTGCTTATTGAAATGTCTTTCAAATTGTCTTTTGTTTTTTAATGTCGGTCCTGGTGAAATACCATTCACTCTTATATTAGGCGCTAATTTCATGGCTGATGTTTTTGTAAAAACAGCCAATGAAGATTTACTAAGAGTGTAAGAGAAAAAAAAAGGAGTTAACTTTTCAACTCTTTGATCAATAATATTAATGATACATCCTTCTTTTTCTTTGATTAATTTTTTAAAATTTTGCGTTAAAATTGCTGGTGATTTTAAGTTGATATTCATATGTTTTGTAAAGGATTTTTCAGAAAAATTTTCAAGGTTATCGTTTTCAAAGATAGACGCATTGTTAATTAAGCAATCTAATCCTTTGAGAGTTTTATAAGCTTTTTTTATTAAAGTTTCGGTTTGTTTTAAATTATTTAAATCAGCTTTAAATAAGTATGCTTCAGCCCCAAGTTCCTCTAATTCTTTTTTTAATTTTAAAGCGCTACTTTTTGATTTGTTAAAGTGGACAGCTATTTTTGTTTCAAAGCTAACTAAACTTTTAGCGATTGCAGATCCTATTCTAGTAGCTCCGCCAGTGATAATTATTTTTTTGGCTTCCATTTTTTTATCGCTTTTCTTGGTTTTGTGCCAGGCATACCCATAGTTGATCTTCCTTTTGGATAAACCTTACTTTTCAAATTATATTGAGATATTTTAGGATTTAAAGTTATTTCAAGTTCACTAGCTTCTAGTTTTCTCATTTCATCTCTTAGTTTAGCAGCCTCTTCAAATTCTAAATTAGATGCAGCTTCCTTCATTTTTCTGTTTAAAGCTTTAAGATGTTTTTTTAAGTTTCCACCTACGTTTGAGCCCTCACTAATTTTAACGTAATCTTTTTCATAAACAGACTCTAAAATATCACTTATCTCTTTTTTTACTGACTCAGCAGTTATTCCATTTTTCTTATTATATTCTAATTGTTTATTTCTCCTTCTGTCTGTTTCCTTAATTGCCTTTTCAATGCTCTTCGTGACTTTATCAGCATATAAAATTACTTTACCATCAACATTTCGCGCTGCTCTTCCAATTGTTTGAATTAAAGAAGTTTCAGATCTTAAAAATCCCTCTTTATCAGCATCTAAAATTGCTACCAAAGCACATTCAGGAATATCTAATCCCTCTCTCAACAAATTAATTCCTACAAGAATATCAAACACTCCCATTCTCAAATCTCTTATGATCTCAATTCTTTCAAGGGTATCAATGTCAGAGTGCATATATCTTACTTTAAGACCATTTTCGTGGAGGTATTCAGTAAGATCTTCAGCCATTTTTTTTGTTAGCGTTGTAGCAAGAACTCTATATCCCTTTTTTACAATCTCTTTTGCCTCGTGCATAAGATCATCGACTTGAGTTTTGGCTGGCCTTATTTCAACTGGTGGGTCTATTAAACCCGTTGGCCTAATGATTTGGTCAATATATTCATTGCTTGTTTGTTTTAGTTCCCAAGGCCCTGGAGTAGCAGAAACAAAAACAGTTTGTGTTCTCATTAAATCCCACTCTTCAAATTTCAAAGGTCTATTATCCATACATGAAGGGAGTCTAAACCCGTATTCGGCTAACGTACTTTTTCTTGTACGATCCCCTTTATACATTCCATTTAATTGAGGGACTGTTACGTGACTTTCATCTACAAATATAATTGCATTATCTGGAAAATACTCAAACAGAGTAGGAGGTGGTTCACCAGCTTTTCTTCCTGATAAAAATCTTGAATAATTTTCTATCCCTGCACAAGTTCCTGTGGCTTCAATCATTTCTAAATCAAACTTAGTTCGTTCTCTTAATCTCTGCTCCTCTAAAAGTTTATTATTTTCTCTGTGTCTTTTTAAAGTCTCAGCTAACTCAGATTTTATTTGTTTGATTGCTTGTTCGATAGTAGGCTTGGGAGTTATATAATGACTATTAGCGTAAATTTTTATTATTGAGTAATCATTTGTCTTATCTCCAGTAAGTGGGTCAAATTCCTCAATTTTTTCCAATTTATTTAGATTAAAACTGATTCTCCAAGCTCTATCTTCTAAGTGAGATGGAAAGATCTCTAAATTTTCTCCTCTTACCCTAAAGGTCCCTCTAAAAAAATTTTGATCATTTCTTTTGTACTGTAAGTTTATAAATGCTCTAATTAAATCGTCTCGCTCGTACTCATAATTTTTCTTTAAAGTAATAGTCATTTTTGAGTACGCCTCTACAGAACCTAAACCATAAATACATGATACGCTTGCAACAATAATTACATCATCTCTTTCCAACAAAGATCTTGTTGCCGAGTGTCTCATACGATCAATCTGCTCATTTATTGAGGCCTCTTTTTCTATGTAAGTATCAGATCTAGGAACGTATGCTTCTGGAGTGTAGTAATCGTAATATGATACAAAATATTCTACAGCATTATCTGGAAAAAAACTTTTAAATTCTCCGTACAATTGAGCAGCTAAAGTTTTGTTTGGTGCTAGAATTAGAGCTGGTCTATTAGCCTTTTCGATAACCTTTGCCATTGTAAATGTTTTACCTGATCCCGTGACCCCTAAAAGCACTTGTTCCTGTTTGTTGTCTTTTAAGTTTTTTAATATTTGCTTTATGGCCTCTGGCTGGTCACCGCTAGGTTGAAAATCACTTTTGATTTTAAAGTTAATACCTCCCTCTAACTTCTTAATTTTTTTTGAGTTATTAACTTCTAGATCAGCTAATTTTTCTTGATAAGTATTTTGCATTTTGTGTTAATAATAAATTAATTATATTATAAATTTCAATGAGCATAGTTTCCAATAGTTTAAAACGTATAAAACCGTCGCCTACAATAGCAGTTACCTCAAAAGCTAGGGAAATGAGAGCTGCCGGAAAGGATGTTATCGGTTTAGGGGCTGGGGAGCCCGATTTTGATACTCCAGACAATATTAAAGAAGCGGCAATAGAGGCGATTAGAAAAGGGGATACAAAATATACAGCAGTGGATGGTACTCCAGCTTTAAAAAAAGCTATCCAAGCAAAATTTTCTAGAGAAAATCATTTATCATATGAACTTGATCAAATTTCCGTTGGAACTGGTGGAAAGCAAGTTTTATATAATGCTTTTATGGCAACCATTAATAAAGGTGATGAGGTAATTATTCCAGCACCTTATTGGGTTTCTTACCCTGACATTGTTTTGTTAGCTGGAGGAAAACCTAAAATAATAAAGTGTGATGAAAAAAATAATTTTAAATTAACACCAGAAAAATTAAAAAAAGTAGTTTCAAAGAAAACAAAGTGGATAATTATAAACTCCCCATCTAACCCTACAGGCTCTGGTTATACCAAAGATGAGATAATAGCTTTATCGATGATTTTAATGAAATATAAAAATTTATATATTTTAAGCGATGATATTTATGAACATATTACTTATGATGGTTTTAAATTTTTTACA
>CACLUK010000025.1 GCA_902610115.1 uncultured Pelagibacteraceae bacterium | reverse complement strand
ACACAGTAGCAGCTTTAATGTTCCCTGCAATTCCTTTAATGATGACCATGTATAGTAATCGTTTTCATACTCTTAGCGCGTTAATTCGTCAACTACACGATAAATTCACTTTCGAAAAAAAAGTACCACCAGAATTAGAAAAACAACTTCATGTTTTAAATAAAAGAACTAATTATCTTAAATATGTAATGGGTTTTTCATCTTTTGGATTTCTTTTCAACATGCTTACAGTGTTACTTTTGTATTTGGACTTAACATTTTATGCCAGGCTTAGCTTTGCGCTTTGCTGCGTATGTATGATAATTTCAATCTTCTTATTTTTACAGGAAGTTAGAATGTCTAATGAGGCATTAAAATATCACTTAAGTGATATGGACTCTATGAAAAAAGATTTATAAACTAACCTTCTAAAATTTTTTTTTTAAAAAGTGAAATTCCATGGCTGATTTTATGTTTGTAAGACTCTTCAAAAGTGTTTAATTGCCATCCTTGCATTCTTGACTTAATTGTTTTTAGGTTTTCCAATTTCCACTCTTCAGAAGTACTTTCACTTTTCCATAGTTTTTTTTCATCATTAGTTCTTGCGCACCCATAGCAGTAACCAGTTATAGGGTCAGTTTTACAAATACTGATGCAAGGAGAAACAATTTTTTTAGTCATTAAGGAATTAAAATCGCTGGACCAATTAATTTTCTTGCCTCTAGATCTGCGTGTGCATCTCTGGCGTCTATAAGCTTATATTTTTTTGAAATTCTAATTTTTATCTTTCCAAATTTTACCTTTTCAAAAATTTGATCAGCTCCAGCTTGAAGTTCTTTCCTGTTTGTAAAATATTGACCTATTGAGGGTCTTGTTAAGTATAGACCTTTAGGTTGGATTTCTTTAGGAACATTTACAGGATCTAAGGGGCCAGACGCATTTCCAAAACTTATCATCATCCCCCTTGTTGAAAGACATTCTAATGAACCATGAAATGTTTTCTTCCCTACCCCATCAAAAACTGCAGGAACTCCTTTGTTATTTGTAATTTTCATAACCTCTTTTGCAAAATTATCTTTCGTATAATTAATAACGTGAGAGTAACCATTTTCTTCAGCTATTTTGATTTTATTATCTGAGCCAACTGTTCCAATGACTTTTGCTCCAATACTATTAGCCCATTGAGCAAAAATTTGACCGACTCCTCCAGCAGCTGCATGAAAAAGAACTGTTTCACCAGCTTTAAGCTTGTAGGTTTTAGAGAGTAAATAATTCGTAGTTAAACCTTTTGTCATTAGGGTAGCAGCCAACTCATGTGAAATTCCATCAGGAACTTTTACAGCTATCTTTGCTGGAATAACTCTTTGTTGCGCATAAGCTCCTAAAGGAATCGAGGCGTAAGCAATGTTATCACCCTTATTAAATTCAGTAACGTTTGAACCAACTTCATCAATTTTTCCAGCAGCTTCTAAACCAATTCCACTCGGTAACTTAATGGGGTACAAACCAGATCTATGGTAAGTATCTATATAATTCAGACCAATCGCGTGATTAGTAACTTTAATTTCATCCGGTCCTGGAGAACCAACATTTACATCTTGAAGTTCTAATACATCAGGACCTCCACTTTTTTTAATTACAATAGATTTTGGCATTTTACGGAAACGTACTTTAACTTTTAATATTTAGCAAATGTTCCGTTATTATAATCTTGAATAGCCTCAAGTATTTCAGCTTTTGTATTCATCACAAACGGTCCGCCCCTTGCAATAGGTTCACCAATTGGCTTACCAGCTATAAATAAAAACTCAGATTTCTTGCTTGCTTTAATTTTTAGTTTAGTGCCTCGCTGTAATAATATTAAGTTTGAGTCAGTTGTTTTATTGTGGTCTTTTTCTCCTATTTTTAATTCCCCTTTTAATAGATATATAAAAGAATTGTGTCCTGCAGGCACATCGCAATTAAATTCTTTTTCTTCATTTAAAATCACATGAAAATAAATTGGGTCAACGTTATGATTTTTTTCTGGCCCTTCTGCTTTTTTGTATTTGCCTGCAATTACTTTTACGATTTTATCACTATCTTTGTGTTCTCCAAGTTCATTTCCTTTAATATAAAGGTATTCTGGCTTATTCTTTTTCATTTTAGCTGGCATGTTAATCCAAAGTTGAAAACCTAATAACTTACCTTCTTTCATAGCAGGCATTTCAGAATGAATAATTCCTCTTCCAGTTTTCATCCACTGCACGTCTCCAGATGCCATAATGCCTTTAGCTCCAGTGCTATCTTGATGTTCAAATTCTCCATTTAACATATAAGTTACTGTTTCTATTCCTCTATGTGGATGGGGTGGAAAGCCAGCGACATAATCATCTTTATTTTCAGAACCAAATTCGTCAAGCATTAAGAATGGGTCGATATAATCTGCTTCTGGAGTTCCTATGCTTCTTTTTAATTTTACTCCTGCACCATCTGATGCGTTTAAGGCTTTAATGATTTTTTTTACTTCAATTTGAGACATAGAAGATATTTATAATGAAACTTTAAACTTTATCAAGTAGCTGCGTTAAATTGCTAATTTCATTTTTGGGTTGAAAATCGAGGATATCAAATACTGAGTTATGTCTATTAACCCAGATGGCATGATATCCAAAGTTTCCACCTCCTGAAACATCCCATGTATTCGCACTTAAAAAAGTAATTTCATTAGATTTAATTCTATATTTTTTAATAGGTAGTTCATAAACGCTTGGGTCGGGTTTATAAATTTTTACTTCTTCAATAGAAAAAAGATCATCAAAAAAATTATTTAATTCATTATTTTCAACTAATTCCCTTAAAAGGTCAGGGGTCCCGTTAGAAAGTATGGCAAGTTTGAAGTTTTTCTTTTTTAAATTTTCCAGGACTTCTCTTACTTCAGGATAAGGAGATAAAATTTTGTAAAGACTAAGCAACTCATTTTTCATATTTTTGTTAATATTAAATACCTCCATTGATTTATCCAAACTGTCCTCAGTAATATCCCAAAAATTTTTATGCCTTTTCATTAAACTTCTAAGCCAAGTATATTCAAGCTGAGTAGTTCTCCAAAAATTGGCAAATGTTTCCCACTTTGCTCCAATTTTATCTTTACATTTTTCAGCAGCTGAATTTACATCGAACAATGTACCGTAAGCGTCAAACACTACTGCTTTTGTTTTCATCATTTATTAAATATTATGCGAACCATCACATAATGGTTGATCATTTGTTTGTTTACATGAGCAGAAAAAAACTTTTTTAGTTTGATCAGCTAAATATCTTAAAGGTGCAAATTCAGTTCCTTTGTGTGAACCGTCGCAAAAAGGTTGTTTAGAACTAATTCCACAAGTACACCAAAAATAAGATTTTCCTTCTATCACATTAATGCCTATTGGGGATTCTCCAGCTCTTTTACCTTTTTTCATTAAAGCTCCTTTATATCTTCAACATTTGTTTATATTATAGATACTAATGAATATTAGATTATATCATCCAGACAGTATACTAGAAAATAATACAAGTTTGTTAAGCAAAGAGCACACTCATTATATTGTTAATGTTATGCGACTTAAAAGGGGCTCGAAATTAAATTTTTTTAATAAAAATGGAGAATGGAAAAGTGAAATAATTTTTTTAAATAAAGATAGAGTTGAAGTAAGGTTTTTAGAAAAAATTAAAGAAGTTAATAATTTATCTAAAACCGAGCTAGCTATTTGCTTAGTAAAAAAAAATCCAATGGATACTATTTTACAAAAAG
>CACLUK010000024.1 GCA_902610115.1 uncultured Pelagibacteraceae bacterium | reverse complement strand
TGCCATTTTTTAATAAATTTAAAAGGCGAGGTAATTCAAATGGTTAAAGAAAATAAGGTTGCATGGCACGCAGGGAAATCAAAATGGAAAAAATATACTAATCTAAACAATCACTCAATTGGGATTGAATTAGTAAATAAGGGCCACAGATTTGGTTATAGGAGTTTTCCGAAATGCCAAATTAAAAGTCTGATAAGTTTGTGTAAAACATTAAAATCTAGTTATAAAATTAGGACTGAAAATTTCTTAGGACACTCTGATATAGCTCCTTTAAGAAAAGTCGACCCAGGTGAAAAGTTTCCTTGGAAAAATTTAAGTAAATTTCAGTTTGGTCATTGGCATAAAATAGGGAAAAATTCGTTAAATTATTCTAAAGATAAATCCGTCTTTTTCAAAAATCTATATAAGATCGGTTATAGATATTTTAAAATTAATAAAAGAACTAGAGCAGATAGAAGAGTTATTCGGGCGTTTCAACAAAGGTATTACCCGCAAAATGTTACAGGAAATTTAGACCAAAAAACTTATAAAATAAGCCATTTTTTAGCTAATATTAATAAAAAAACTTGATCAAATCATTGTTATTTTATAAAAGCCTTTTGCCAGATAATTGGACTGTCGCTGTTAAAAATATGTAGCAGAGGAAAGTCCGGGCTCCGTAAAGACACAGTGCCAGTTAATGGCTGGCGAAGGTGACTTCAGGGATAGTGCCACAGAAAATAAACCGCCTAATCAAGGCAAGGGTGAAACGGGGAGGTAAGAGCTCACCGGTTTTTTGGTAACAAAAAACGCACGGTAAACCCCACTGGGAGCAAGGTTAAATAGAGAAGACATTGCATTGATTTGCTAAAAATAGTCTTTAGTTAGTCTTCTGGGTTAACCGCTTGAGCTTGAATGTGAATTTAAGCCTAGATAAATGACATCTTCAATGACAGAACCCGGCTTATAGATTATCTGGCAATAGAGCCCTATCCGTTCCACTTTTGTACTCAACTAAAATTAGAAACTTATTGACTATTATAAAAAAACCCATATCATCCCATTAAATCCCACTAAGGAGGATTATTTGAGAATAGAAAAGGAAAAAAGGTTTTTATTGAAGAATGTTTTTATCGAGTTTCGAAAACAAAATAGACAAGAAAGGTCGAGTTTCTGTGCCAGCTTCTTTTAGATCATATTTAAATTCTCTAGGATATAATGGTTTTATAGGTTATCCCTCGTTTAATAGTCCAGCTCTTGAAGGTTGTTCTCAAGACAGAATAGAAAAATTATCAAACACAATAGACTCGCTTAATCCATTTGAGGAAAAAAGAGATTATTTTGCTACATCAGTTTTATCTGAAAGTGAAAATCTTCAATTTGATCCAGAGGGAAGAGTCTCAATTACTCAAAAACTTTTAGATCATGCAAAAATTAAAAATAGAATCCTTTTTGTTGGGTTGGGTAAAACTTTTCAAATTTGGGAACCAAAGAATTTTGAAAAGTTTAAAATTTTCGCTAGAAAAAAAGCTTTTCAAAATAGATCAAATCTAAAATGGGAAAATAAATAGAAAGGGGACTGTAATGAGCATTAATGTTGGAGGTGGGGAGTTGAGAGAATTAAAACCAAGAATTTTAGTAATAGGAGTAGGAGGCGCGGGAGGCAATGCAATAAATGCTATGATAGAAGCAGGGATGCAAGGAGTAGAATTTGTTGCCGTAAATACTGATGCCCAAGATCTTAAGATGAGCAAAGCAGATGCAAAAATTCAAATTGGTATGAATTTAACCAAAGGTCTTGGAGCAGGAGCAAAGCACGATATTGGCCAAGCTGCTGCTGATGAGTCAATAAGTGAAATAATAAATTATATTCAAGGAAGCAATATGGTTTTCATAGCTTCTGGAATGGGAGGAGGAACAGGTACAGGAGCTTCTCATGTAATTGCAAAAGCTGCAAGAGAAATGAATATTTTGACTGTCGGTGTAACAACTTTACCTTTTTCATATGAAGGTCCTAAAAGAATGAGAAGAGCTACTGCTGGCTTAGAAGAATTGAAGCGACACTTAGATACCACAATTGTAGTTCCTAATCAAAATCTTTTCAAAGTAGCAAATGAGTCAACTGGTTTTGAAGAGTCTTTTAGTTTGTCTAACGATGTATTAAAACATGGTGTTCAAAGCATAACTGATTTAATGGTTAGGCCCGGGATGATAAATCTAGATTTTGCTGATGTTGAAACTGTTATGAGTTCGAGTGGAAAAGCAATGATGGGCACAGGAGAAGCAGAAGGGGAAAATAGAGCAATGGCTGCTACTGAACTTGCTTTAAATAATCCATTGATTGATGAGTATACTTTACAAGGCGCCAAAGGGCTTCTTGTAAACATAACTGGTGGAAGCGATATTAAACTTTTTGAGGTTGATGCAGCAGTAAATAAAATTAGAGCTGAGGTAGATCCCGAAGCCGAACTCATTTTTGGAGCAATAAAAGATGAAAATATGAACGGTAAAATTAGAGTGTCGATTGTTGCTACCTCACTTAAAGGTTCATCAATTTCTGACTCTAGACCAGTTCTAAACGTAGTCAACGGATCTAATGGAAATAAAAATATTTTTCCAGAAAATTTATTTTCAAAGTCTAACGTAGAACAAAACGTCATTAACTCTATTGATGGAGCTACTGCTTTGAAACTTGATGAAAGATACGAAATTAAAAATAGCGAAGAACAAAGCGCATTGATAGATAGCTTTGAGAGTAAAGAGGAAAATGTAATTCAGGAAGAAGCTTCATTTAGAGAAGAGAAAACAGAGGAAATTCCTAGAGGAGTTTCCATTGAAAGTGCATCATATATAGAGAATAATGGGAGTACAATTGATGACAGTACATTTAATGAAAATGAGATAGTACAAAGTAACATTCTTCAGGAAAGCACTCCAAAACTTTTTTCAGAAGATCATGAGCACGATGGTCATATTTCAAAAGATCATGGGGAGAATAATTTAACTGATCAACTATTTGACCAGGACTCTAATGCTGAAGAGGATTTCGAAATCCCAGCATTCTTGAGAAGACAAAAATTTTAATGCTTAATATTTGTTTAAATGAAAACTCTGATATCATCACTGGAATTTTCCCATTTTCCAGTGATGCTGAGTGAAGTAATTAAAATTCTATCTCCTATAAAAGGCGGGTTATTTGTTGATTGCACTTTTGGTGGCGGCGGATACTCAAAAGCTCTATTAAAATTTCCCAATGTTAAAGTAATAGCACTAGACAGGGATGAGAAAGTGTTATCAATAGCTTCAAAATTAGAAAAAAAATTCCATTCGAGATTTAAATTTTACCAAATTAAATTTAGTCAAATTGATAAAATATTAAATAAACATGTTGATGGAATTATTTTCGATCTTGGCATTTCCTCTATACAATTAAATGATATGCAAAGAGGTTTTTCTTTTAAATCTAAAGATAAATTAGATATGACTATGGGCCTTTCTAATATATCTGCTCAAGACGCCGTAAATAATTTAAGTGAAAATGAGTTAAAACTAATTATCAAAATACTTGGTGAGGAAAAAGAGGCAGCAAAAATTGCAAAAAATATTGTTAAAGTTAGATCTGAAAAAAAAATTACTCGGGTAGATGAACTTGTAAAAATAATAGAAAAAAGCAAAAAAAAAAATTTTTCAACAAAAATTAATCCAAGTACGAAAACCTTTCAGGCATTGAGGATATTTGTTAATAAAGAAATATCTGAACTTATAAAGGGTATAACAAACGCTACTAAGTATTTAAAACCTGGTGGTAAAATTTTAGTT
>CACLUK010000023.1 GCA_902610115.1 uncultured Pelagibacteraceae bacterium | reverse complement strand
TCTTACTTCAACAAAAGGCCAGGAAGAAGTTGATTGAATTAAGTTCTTATCTAGCATAACTATGGTTTATTAAATTTTATACGCAAAATACAGATATAATTGCATGATATTAAGTTGAATTTTTAAAGTATTTAAATAATCTTAATTTTAATGGCTACAAACAAAACAGTATTTTTTTTAATTGGCATACTTTTGATCGTTTTAGGAACATCTATGTTAGTACCTTACGCGTTACAGATCGTTTTTGACGAGGGCAGTCATAGCTTTATTTCAGCTTCATTTGTGACAATTTTTATTGGTATATTATTTATCTTAGCTAATCTTGATAAAGAATTTAGATTAAATTTAAGACAAACTTTTCTTTTTTCCTCTTTGGCGTGGGTAATGATTGCTTTGTTTGGAAGCTTACCTTTTTTATTATCTCCTCAAGATTTTAATTTTAGTGAAGCATTTTTTGAGAGTATGTCTGGAATTACTACGACTGGGGCAACTATAATAGAAGATTTAGATAATAGCCCTAAAAGTATTTTGTTATGGAGAGCGATTATGCAATGGTTAGGGGGTATTGGAATTGTAGTTATGGCAATTACCATTTTACCATTATTAAAGGTTGGGGGGATGCAACTTTTTAAAATGGAAGGACCAGACAGTACAGAAAAAATCTTACCGAGAACTGTTGAAGTTGCTACAATTATTATTTCTACTTACATTATACTTACCTTTTTATGTAGTTTTTTTTATTGGATTTCTGGAATGACGATTTTTGATAGTGTAAGTCACGCAATGACCACAATCGCAACTGGTGGTTTTTCTACCCACAACGACTCGATTGGCTTTTTTAAAAATTCTAATATTGAGATAGTCGCAAGTATTTTTATAATATTAGGTAGTATACCCTTCATCTCATATCTAAAATTTGCACAAGGGAATAAACAGGTTTTTTTTAAAGATGTACAAATAAGAGGTTTGATTTATTTACTTGTTTTCTCAATAATTGTTATTTTTCTTTATCTGGTATTTACGAATTATGAAAGTAGTGTATATGATAAAATAAGAATTTCCTCATTTAATGTAATATCAATCCTGTCTGGTACAGGCTATGTGACTGATGATTTTGGGTTGTGGGGAAAATTTTCTCTAATTTTTTTTTTAATTCTTATGTTTATAGGTGGTTGCGCTGGATCAACAGCTTGCGGTATAAAAATCTTCAGATTACAAATGTTACTTATTTTCTTAAATAATCAAATTAAAAAACTTATTTATCCTAATAGTGTAATAATTACAAAATATAATAACCAAAAAATATCGGACAACTTTATTAACTCAGTAATAATATTTATTTTTACTTTTTTATTTATTTTTTTAATCATAGCGATGTTATTGTCCATAAGTGGATTGGATTTTATTACATCAATTTCTGGAGCGGCAAGCTCGATTTCAAATGTAGGTCCTGGTTTGGGAGATATAATTGGGCCTAATGGAAACTATAAAGATATTCCTGATGTTTCTAAATGGATTTTATCACTGGGTATGTTATTAGGGAGGTTAGAATTGTTTGCAGTTTTAGTTTTATTTTTTCCTTCTTTTTGGAGAAATTAATTTATGGAAATTTATAAAAAACAATCCCTAACAGAGACCTTCAAAGTTTATTTTGATAAAAGAATGCTCAAAATATTACTGTTGGGCGCGATAAGTGGATTCCCTTGGGTTATAATCGGAAGCAGTTTAAGTCTGTGGTTAAAGGAGGATGGTTTAAGCAGAAGCACTATAGGGTGGGCAGGTTTAATATTTGCAGTTTACGCTTTTAATTATCTTTGGGCCCCAATTATAGACAGAATAAGAATTCCTTGGTTAACAAAGAAAGTTGGTCATAGACGTGGTTGGATTATAACCATGCAAACTTTAATTTTAATTAGTCTTATCTTTTGGAGTTTGATTAATCCAAGTACAAATCTAGCTTTAGTGATAAGCATTGGATTAATTATAGCAATTGCTTCTGCAACTCAAGACATAACAGTTGATGCATTGAGAATTGAACAAATTGGTGAAAATGAAGGTAAGTCAATGCAAGCGGGTGCTGCAATGGCTGTAGTTGGATGGTGGACAGGATATAAATTAGGAGGTGTAATAGCACTTAATACCGCAGATTTTTTTCAAAATGCAGGGATTAACAACTACTGGCAGATGACTTTTTTAATTTTAGGTATCGTTATCATCGCTTGCAACATTGGATTAATATTTGTAAATGAGCCACAGCCTACTAGAAGGGCTGAAAGTCAAAAACAAACAGATAAAATGATTGAAGAAAAATTAGGATCTTCAAACATAGCTACAAAAATTATAGCATGGTTAACTGGTACAGTAATTGGTCCAGTGATAAGTTTTTTCAAAAAAAATGGTTTTAACATTGCGATTGCAATTTTAGGATTTGTATTTCTTTTTAAAATTGGTGAAGCTTTCTTAGGAAGAATGTCAGTAATTTTTTATAAAGAGATAGGTTTTACAAAGTCTGACATTGCTTTATACTCAAAAGGACTTGGTTGGATTACAACCGTTATCTTCACTTTGCTGGGTGGAATATTTGCTATTCGATCTGGTGTGATAAAAGCAATGTTTGTGTCTGGTATACTTATGGCATCAACAAATTTGTTGTTTTCTTTATTAGCGTGGTCAGGAAAGTCTGAATTGTTATTTGCTATTGCTGTAATCTTTGATGATATGGCAGCAGCATTTGCAACAGTAGCATTTGTTGCCTTCATTTCCATGCTCGTTGATAGAACTTATACAGCAACACAATACGCTCTGTTAGCATCAATTGGAACTGCTGGACGTACTACATTAGCTGCGTCCTCTGGAGCTTTAGTTGACTGGTTAAATGGAGATTGGGGAATATTTTTTATAATTACAGCTTTGATGGTAATTCCATCTCTTATATTTCTTTATATGATAAAAGATAAACTCAATCTTAATGGTTAGATATTTCACAAATAACTTAGCTATTACTAATTTGTATAAACAAAAATCCATCAAATCTGAGATTGTAACTCAAATGATTTTCGGTGATAGCTTCTCAGTGATTAAAAAAGATAGAAATTGGCTAAAAATAAAAATTAAGGAAGATGGCTATATTGGTTATATTAAAAATAGAAATTTTTCGTTTTTCATAAAACCAACACATAAAGTGAGCGTTTTAAAATCCAAAATTTATAAAAATTCTAATAAAAGAAAAAAAATTAATGAAATTTCTTTTGGTTCGAAAATTAAAATTTCAGATAAAAGAGCTAATTTTCTTAAATTTTCTTTAGGCTGGATAAGCAAAAACGATGTTAAACCAATAAGTTACAAGGAAAAGAATCTCTTCTACAAAGTATTAATATTCAAAAATATTAAATATAAATGGGGAGGAAAATCTTTTAGAGGGATTGATTGTTCGGCATTAATACAAGTTTTTTTAAATTTTAACAATAAATTCTGTCCACGGGATGCTAAGGATCAAGTCAAATATTTCAAAAAGAACATTAAATTAAGTAATATTAAAAAAAACGATATTATTTTCTGGAAAGGACATGTTGCTTTAGCCATTTCAAGAAAAAAACTTATCCATGCCTACGGCCCAATGAAAAAAACTGTGGTTATGGATATAAATGAGACAGTGAGGAGAATAAAAAAAACTGCAAATTTAAAAGTAATAGGGATTAAAAGATTATAAATGGCAAAGGCAGCTTCAGTCTCCCTCCACTGCCCTTGAATACATCTTAATTGATTCTATTGCTATTATTATAACTCTTTTTAATTGTGTGGATAAAAATAGTGGCTATCGGCTTAGCTCTTTTTGAAGTTTGTTAATAAATTCAGACAAAATTTCTCTATCGCCTTTT
>CACLUK010000022.1 GCA_902610115.1 uncultured Pelagibacteraceae bacterium | reverse complement strand
TATTTCATCTAAAGTTTTTTGATTTAAATAATTAATTTTAGAAATATTTTTATAATTTATTTTTTTGGATAAATTTTCTTTTAAACTAAATATATAAAAAAAATTTTTTTTAGGACCATCTAAATAAAGTTGTAATAAACTGTGATGATCTTTGGGAACATTAGAAATAATTGGCATATACCCAAAGTTATTTTTCCCTAAGCTTTCAGCAACTAATTGTTGGCACCAATAAAGAAATTTTTCGAGCTCTGGACAGTAATTTAAAAATATTAAATTATTCAATTTCTTATCTTTAAGTATGCAAGCTAACTTTATAACGCTGTCTTTTAAAAATCCTTTATCTTTTAAAGAAATGTACTTTCTAATATTTCTTCTGATTTGCAAAATATCTAAACCCATTAAAAAAGCAGGTATAATTCCTACTTCAGATAATACTGAATATCTTCCACCGATTGTTTTCTTATGTTCTACAAAAAATAAGTTAAATTTTTTTGCTAAAGAATATAATACATTATCTTTTTTTTCTGAGATAAATATTAAATTTTTGCTTTTTTTCTTCAAAATTTTTAGAAGAGAGAGATTTGTTAAAGTTTCAATGGTATTCCCAGATTTGGAAATTATTATAAAGAGTGTATCTTTATTGTTTTTCTTTTTTTCAAAATTAGAAATCATACTGTTGTCTAAGTTATTAAAAAAGTAAACTTTTTTTTTTATTTTAAAGTTTAAAAAATTATAAATTGCCTCAGTTCCTAAAATAGAACCACCCATACCAACAATAGCTATTTTCTTAAATTTTTTGAATCTTTTTAAATCATTAAATTCAAAATTGAATTTATAATTTTTATTTAAGATATTAAGTGTTTTTTTAGAATCATCAATGCTTGCTACTATTTCTTTATTTACAAAATTATATTTTGATAAAATTTTTTTTTGTAATTTACTGTTAATATTTTTTTTGTGAATAAAATTTTTTGGTCTCAAACTTTATGTCTCACTTTCGAATCTTATTTAAAATGGACTCTTCAACTGACGATTTAGTATTTTGACTTTTTTGAACTTTCGGTGCTTTTAAAATTTTTTTAATTTCGTCTTCTTCATTTGAATTGTCTCTTTTGGCACTGTCAGGTGTTGGTAGTTCATTATAATCTGGAGGAAGAACTAAAGGCTTTCTTTTCTTTACTAAAAACTCATCAGTGGTTTTTACTTTCTCATTTCTCATAACTTTTCCCGCATCTTTTATAGATTGGCAAGAATTAAGTATAAATAGAAGAACTAATAAATAATAAATTTTTTTCATAAGATCTCTTTTTTGTTTAACCCGCTGATCAAATAAATAATAATTCCCATAGTTATAAATATATCTGCAAAATTAAAAGTAAACCAATGAAAATTTTTATAATGTATATCAATGAAGTCTGGAACTGCATTATAACTTATTCTATCGTAAAAATTACCAAGCGCTCCTCCAATAATTATTGAAAAACTAAATTTTTCAAGTCTTTTTGATTTTATTGCAATAAATATTAAGAGAATAATTACTAAACCTATTATAGCAGAAATTGAATAATAAAATATTTGATTATCGAAGCTCATTAACCCAAATCCAATACCTGTATTCCAAACTAAATCTAAATTAATAAAATCATTTAGATAATATGTATTTTCAGTGAAATTATTTAATATGAATAGTTTTGTATATCTATCTAAAGAAAATATTATTAAAATTACACACAAACAATAAAGATTATTTTTTGTAATAATTTTATTTTTTATTTCTTTTGGGTCGATCAAAATACTTACTTTCTATTTTATTGGACAACTTTCTCTCTCACATTTTTTTTCTAAAATTTTCCAACATCTTTCACATTTTTGTCCCTTGGCTTTTTTCACTTCAATCTTAATTTCATCATTATTTGATAACTCTTTTTCTGCTTTTGAAACGATAAAATAATCTGATAAATCCAACTTATCGAGAAGTTCAAATTTATCTTTTTTTAATATAAGCTTAATTTCAGCTTCTAAACTCGATCCAATTTCTTTGTTCACTCTCTTCTCCTCTATTGCAATATTTGCATCTTGTTTAATTTCAAACAGTTTCAACCATTTCTCATTTAGCTTGTCATTTCGCCAACTTGCTGGAATTTTTACAAAATGATTTTCATGAATACTTTCAGAATTATCTTTATTCACTAAACTATAAATTTCTTCAGTGGTAAAAACTAAAATTGGAGCAAACCATTTTAATAGACTTTCTAAGATTATGTTCAGAACGATTACACAGTTTTTTCTTTTCTTTGAATTTAAGCCATCACAGTAAAGAACATCTTTTCTGATATCAAAATAAAAAGAAGAAAGATCAAGTGTGCAAAAATTCAAAAGTTCCTTATATAATTTGTGAAAATTATAATTTTTCAAATTTTCATAAAAAGATTCGTTTATTAAAAATAATTTGTGCAAAATAAATTGCTCCAATTCATCGAATTCTTTTATCTTAATTTTGTCAAATTTTTGTTTTTCAAAATTATCTTTTAGATTACCAAGCATAAATCTAAATGTATTTCTAATTTTTCTATAAGACTCTGCATGTTGTATTAAAATATTTTTATCTATTCTTAAATCTTCAGCATAGTCTGATGCTGAAGCCCAAACTCTAAGTATGTCTGCACCATAATTCTTCAATATATCTTCGGGTGAGATAACGTTACCCATCGATTTAGACATTTTCATACCTTTGCCATCCACAACGAAACCATGTGAAAGGATACTCTTAAACGGTGCTTTGCCCCTAGTTCCACATGATTCTAATAATGAAGAGTGAAACCATCCCCTATGCTGATCAGATCCCTCTAAATACATGTCTGCAGGCCATTTTAAATCTTTTCTTTTCTCTAAAACAAAACTGTGTGTTGAACCGCTATCAAACCAAACTTCAACAATATCATTTAGTTTTTCATAATCTTTTGCATCGTAATCATTGCCTAAAAAAGTTTTGGCATCATCTGTGAACCAACAATCAGAGCCTTGCTTTTCGTAAATAGAGGCAATTCTATCTATAATTTTTTTATCTCTTAATGGTTCTTTTGTTTTTTTATTTATGAAAATAGGTAATGGTACACCCCAAACTCTTTGTCTTGAAACACACCAGTCTGGTCTTCCTTCAATCATTGATAAAAGCCGTTCCTTACCTTTATTTGGGTAAAAAACAGTCTCACTTATAGCTTTAACGGCTTTATCTCTTAATTTATTTTTTTGCATAGAAATAAACCATTGAGGAGTTGCTCTGTAAATTAATGGAGCCTTGGATCTCCAAGAATGGGGATAGCTATGGTTAAGTTTGTCATTTTTAAGTAGTTTGTTTTGCTCTTTAAGTTTTTCTATAACGATTGAGTCTGCCTTAAATACATGTGTATTTGTAAAATATGGGACCTCTTTAGTATAAACACCCGCGTTATCAACTGTGTAAAGTGATGGAATATTATTTTTTAAACATAAATTAAAGTCATCAGGACCGTGACTAGGAGCACAATGAACAATTCCTGTTCCTTGCTCTAAGTTAACAAATTGTGCATCTAGCATTGGAACATCATAATCGAAATCCATTTTGGCAAATGGGTGACTACACAAAGTTCCTTTAAATTCTGAACCTTTAAAAGTTCTCAATTCAGTATAGCTTTTTATTTCACATTCTTTAGTTATCGACTCAATTAAATTTTTTGCAACTACAATTCTCTTTTCTTTAAAGTGTGCAAGGTTTTCAATTTCCAAAACTGAGTATTCAATATTACTATTATAAGCTAATGCTTTATTGGCAGGTATGGTCCAAGGTGTGGTAGTCCAAATTATTATGCTTGCGTCCTTAAGAAAGTCTTTATTGGTTTTCTTAACTTTAAATGCAACATAAATTGTATTAGAAGTATGATCTAAATACTCTACTTCAGCATCAGCCAAAGCAGTTTTTTCTACTGTAGACCATAGCACTGGCTTAAACCCTTGATATAAACTTCCATCTAAAAGAAATTTACCTAACTCTCTCACAATTTGGGCTTCAGCCTCGTAACTCATTGTAGAATAATAATTTTCAAAATCACCTACAACTCCTAGTCTCTTAAACTCTTTAATGTGAACATCGATCCAGCTTTTTGCAAACTCTCTGCATTCTTGTCTGAAATCCTTAATAGGCACTTCGTCTTTGTTCTTTTTCTTTTTTTTGTATTGCTCTTCAATTTTCCATTCTATAGGTAGACCATGGCAGTCCCAACCAGGTACATAAACAGAGTCTCTACCGTTCATCTGATGAAAACGAGTTATCATATCTTTTAAAATTTTATTTAACGCGGTGCCCATATGTATATGACCGTTTGCATAAGGTGGACCATCATGAAGGACAAACTTTTCTTTTCCTCTAGACTGTTTTCTTAGCTTTTCAAAAATCTTATTTTTTTCCCATTTCTTTAAAATTTCAGGTTCTTTAAGTGGTAAACTAGCTTTCATTGAAAAAGCTGTTTTGGGAAGTTGCAAAGTATCTTTGGACATTATTTTTTTGCCTGTTTTATATCAAGTTGTATTTGTTTTTTTAAATATTTCAAATTTCTAAATTTTTTTTCTGGTCTTATAAATTTTTTAAAACTTATACTCATCTCTTTATTATATAAATTTTTGTTAATTCCAAAGATATTTGTTTCTAATAATAAATTTTTCCCATTAAAAGTTGGTCTATAGCCTACATTAGCTATGCCATTTTTAATAAGATTATTACTTCGGACTTTCACAGCATAAACTCCGAGTTTGGGGACAACATAATCATTTAATTTCATATTACATGTTGGAAAACCAATTTTATGTCCTCTTCTCTGTCCT
>CACLUK010000021.1 GCA_902610115.1 uncultured Pelagibacteraceae bacterium | reverse complement strand
GGGGAAAGTTTTAGTTTAATGGCAAAGTCTAAATCAGCTTACAGCGTGCCTGGTAAAATAGGAAAAATTGAAAGACACATAATTGTAGTATGGGTTGACAACGAAGCTGGAGTTCTCGCTAGAATTGCTGGGCTTTTTTCTGGAAGAGGATATAATATTGAGTCTCTAGCTGTTGCTGAAGTTGATAAAAAAAAACATATTTCAAGAATTACAATAGTGACAGAGGGAACACCGCAAGTAATTGAACAAATAAATCTTCAACTTAAAAAACTTGTTCCTGTCCATAAAGTGGCTGATTTTAAACGAGGTGAAAAAGATATTCTATTTAGAGAACTAGCGATGTTTAAAGTCTTAGGTAATTCTAAAAAACTTGAAAAAGTCAAAAAAATTTGCAAGAAATATAACCCAGTAGTCCTTGATAAAACAAAAAAATCTATTGTAATACAAGTAACTGCTCTAAGAGCTGAAATTGATAAATTAGCTCTTGATTTAAAAAGTTTAGGACTTATAAGCACTTCTAGAACTGGCGCTGTTGCTATGACGAAAGGATCAAGAATATTTAATTAATTATGAAAACTTACTACGATAAAGACTCTAATAAAGATTTAATAAAAAATAAAAAAGTAGCTATCTTTGGCTATGGAAGTCAAGGCCATGCTCATGCATTGAATCTGAAAGACAGTGGAGTGAAAGAAGTTGTAGTTGCATTAAGAGAAGGTTCATCAAGTATTAAAAAAGCTGAAAGCGCTGGATTAAAAGTGATGTCTCTTTCTGATGCCGCTGCTTGGGCTGATGTTGTAATGATGCTAACTCCTGATGAACTTCAGTCAGAAATTTACAAAAATCACATTGAGCAAAGAATGAAAGAAGGAACAAGTTTAGCTTTTGCTCACGGATTAAATATTCATTTCGATCTAATTAAAGCAAGAAAAGATCTTGACGTTTTTATGGTTGCTCCTAAAGGCCCAGGTCATACTGTGAGAAGTGAATATCAAAAAGGCGGAGGAGTTCCTTGTTTAATGGCTGTTCATAAAGACAGCTCAGGTAAAGCAAAAGATTTGGCATTGTCTTATGCTTCTGCTGTTGGTGGTGGTAAAGCTGGTATTATAGAAACAACTTTTAAGGATGAGTGTGAAACAGATTTGTTTGGCGAGCAAACAGTTCTATGTGGTGGTTTAGTTGAACTAATTAAAAATGGTTTCGAAACTTTAACAGAAGCTGGTTATCCACCTGAAATGGCATATTTTGAAACTCTCCATGAAGTTAAATTAATTGTAGATCTAATTTATGAAGGCGGAATAGCAAACATGAATTATTCAATTTCAAATACTGCCGAGTATGGTGAGTACATCTCAGGTAAAAGAATTGTAGACAGCAAGACTAAAGAAAAGATGAAAGAAGTTCTAAAAGATATTCAATCTGGAAAATTTACTAAACAATGGATGGATGAACATAAATCAGGTCAAAAAAACTTCTTAAAAATGAGGCAAGATTTGGCAAAACACCCGATTGAGAAGGTTGGAAAAGAGCTACGTGCAATGATGCCGTGGATTGGTAAAAATAAACTAGTCGATAAAGATAAAAATTAACCCAATCTGAGTCCGAAACTTTATCTTATGTTACATAAATATTTGCAAATTCTAGCTTTGATTGTAATATGAGATACTTAAAATTTTTATAATTTTAAAGTTATGACAGATAAAAACAGAATTATAATTTTCGATACTACTATGCGTGACGGAGAGCAGTCTCCAGGAGCATCAATGAGTTTAGAAGAAAAATTACAAATCTCAAGAGTCTTTGATGAATTAGGAGTAGATGTAATAGAAGCTGGTTTTCCAATAGCATCACCAGGTGATTTTGAAGCTGTTACAGAGATCAGCAAAACCCTTAAGAACTCAATTCCTGCAGGATTAGCTAGAGCTACAAAAAAAGATATTGATGCTTGTCACCTAGCTTTAAAACATGCAAAAAATTTTAGAATTCATACTTTTATTTCTACAAGTCCTCTGCACATGAAACATAAATTAAATAAATCTCCCGAAGATGTTTTGGAGTCTATCAAAGAAAGTGTAACTTACGCTAGAAAGTTTACTAATGATGTAGAATGGTCATGTGAAGATGGAACACGAACTGATATGGATTATATGTGCAAGACAGTTGAGCTTGCAATTAAGTGTGGTGCAAAAACAATAAATATTCCTGATACTGTCGGTTACACTGTGCCCTCAGAGTTTAAAAAAATTATCGAAACACTAATAAATAAAGTTCCAAACATTGACAAAGCAATACTTTCAACCCATTGTCATAACGATTTAGGGTTAGCTGTTGCAAACTCTTTAGCAGGGGTAATGGCTGGAGCAAGACAAATAGAATGTACAATAAATGGAATAGGAGAAAGAGCAGGTAACGCAGCACTCGAAGAAGTTGTTATGGCAATGAGAACAAGACATGATCTAATGCCTTACACAACAAATATAAATACAAAATTGTTAAGCAAAGCTTCTAAAGTTGTGTCAAACGCAACCGGATTTCCAGTTCAATTTAATAAAGCTATTGTAGGAAAAAATGCCTTCGCACATGAGTCGGGCATTCACCAAGACGGAATGTTAAAAAATAGAAATACTTACGAAATTATGACACCAGAGAGTGTTGGAGTAAAAAAAACATCTTTAGTAATGGGTAAACACTCTGGACGGCATGCTTTTAGAGATAAATTATCAGACATGGGCTATGTGAATGTTACTGACGATATTATCAACACAGCTTTTGGAAAATTTAAAATTTTAGCAGATAAGAAAAAACATATTTACGATGAGGATATTGCTGCACTAGTAGATGACAGCTTAGTAACTGAAGATAATGTAATTAAATTAAAATCTTTAAAAGTTTATGCAGGAACAGGTGAACCGCAAAAATCTGAAATGACATTAGAAGTTTTTGGAGAAATCAAGACAGCTTCTGAAACAGGAGATGGACCGGTGGATGCAATTTTTAAATGTATAAAAAAACTTTATCCTCATGAAGTCAAACTTTTATTGTATAATGTACACGCTGTTACTGAAGGCACTGATGCCCAAGCAACAGTTAGTGTAAGAATTGAGGAAAAAGGTAAAACTACAGTTGGTCAAGCAGCTGATACTGATACATTAGTAGCCTCCGCAAATGCATATTTAAATGCATTAAATAAACTAATCATTAAAAGAAAAAAGACAGCACCAGATGATGAAAATCTAAGCGTGCAAATATAGAAAGGAAAATATGTTTAAAGGTTTAACAGGATTAACATCATTGTGGTCACAAGATATGGCAATTGACCTTGGTACAGCCAACACTCTTGTAGTTCTTAAAGATCAAGGTGTTGTATTAAATGAGCCTTCAGTTGTTGCAGTTATTGAAGATGGCGGAAAAAAATCAGTTTTAGCAGTTGGAGATGAAGCAAAGACGATGTTAGGTAGAACACCTGGAAATATTTCAGCTATTAGACCATTAAAAGACGGAGTTATAGCTGATTTCGTAGTTACAGAGGAAATGATTAAACATTTTATTAAAAAAGTTCATAAAAAAAATGCGTTCGCAAATCCAAGAATTCTAATTTGCGTGCCTACTGGATCCACACCGGTGGAGAGAAAAGCTATTCAAGACTCCGCTTTAGCAGCAGGTGCTAGAAAAGTTCAATTAATCGAAGAGCCTATAGCTGCAGCGATTGGAGCAGGTTTACCTATTTCTGAGGCAACTGGATCTATGGTAGTGGATATTGGCGGTGGAACAACTGAAATAGCAGTTATGTCACTTGGCGGTGTTGTTTATTCAAAATCTTTAAGAGTTGCTGGAGATGCCCTAGACCAATCAATAATAGCATATATGAGAAAAAAAATGAACTTGATGATAGGAGACTCTACAGCAGAAAAAATTAAAAAAGAAATTGGAACAGCTATACCATCTTCGAATAATACATTTTTAATGAAAGGGAGAGATATTAGATCAGGAACTCCAAAAGAGATAGAACTTACAGAAAAAGATGCATGTGAGTCCTTAATGCCAATTTTAAATCAAATTTTAGGCGGTATTAAAGAGGCTTTAGAAAATACTCCACCAGAATTATCTGCCGACTTAATTGATATGGGTCTTGTTTTAACTGGAGGTGGTGCTTTATTAAAAAATATTGATAAATTAATTTCTCAAGATACTGGTTTACCTGTAACTATAGCTGACGATCCACTATCATGTGTGGCTATAGGAACTGGAAGAGCTTTAGAAAACGAAGAATTGTTTTCTACTATGTTATCTGAGTACTAATTTGTTTAAATGAATAGATGTCAGTTAGTAGAGATGATTTTAGCATAGCTTTTCGTTCTGCTCTTCTTCAAAGAGGAGGAGCCCAGAAATTTTCAGTTCTCTCTTTAATTTTTTTAGCTTTAATCATATTTTTTTTAGATGTATATGGAGTTAAATTTACTAAACCAGTCAGAAGTTTTTTAAATGACGTTGTTTATCGTGTAACTTTTTTAGCCTCTACCCCAACAAGATTTTTACCTCAAGCTGGCAAAGAGATTTCAAGCTTTTTTAACGTAAAAGAGGAAAACGAAAGGTTAAAATTAGAATTAGAAAAATACAAGTCACTTGAATTAAATGTTGAATTTTTAACTGATGAAAACAAAAATTTACAAAAAATTTTAGAAACTGAATATTTTAATAAGAATTTAAGTAATATTATATTAGCAAGAGTCCTTGTCGATAAGAACAGTCCTTTTTTAAAATCTATAATCATAAATAAGGGGACGCGCGCGGGTATTTTGAAAGGTATGCCAGTGACTAAAGATAATTATTTAGTCGGAAGAGTTGTTGAAACAAACTATTTATCTTCAAGAGTTTTACTTTTAAATGATCTGAATAGCAGAATACCTGTAACTTTAAACGAGGGAGCGCAAGCTATATTATCTGGCAGCGGAACAAATAATCCAATTTTAGAATATTTGCCGGAGGATTATGAAACCATTGAAGATATAAATGTTTTTGCATCAG
>CACLUK010000020.1 GCA_902610115.1 uncultured Pelagibacteraceae bacterium | reverse complement strand
AGCTGCAACTAAAGGTGTATCGCCTAACTCTATTCGTCTCACAATATTTTCAAGCATCACAATGGCATCATCAACCACAATACCGATAGCTAGCACTAAGGCCATCAAAGTAAAAAGATTAATTGAAAAATCAAAAATATAAATTGATAAAAAAGTTGAGATTAATGAAACAGGCAAAGCTATTATAGGGACAATTAAAGCCCTTAGGTTGCCTAGAAAAAGATAAATAATAATAGTTACCAATATTAATGCAATGATAAGCGTTTTATAAACTTCTTTAATAGCAGATTTTATATAATTACTTCTATCAAATGAAACTTCAAGGGTAGTATCTGGAGGCAAGCTAGGTTTTAATTCTTTTATCTTTTTTTTTATACCATTAGCTACAGCGATGGTATTTGCATCAGATTGTTGATATATCCCTATACCAACAACTTGCTTTCCATTACCTTTAAAAAGAGTTCTTGTTGACTCAGCTCCTAATTCGATTCTTGATACATCTGACAAGGTTATGATTGAACCGTCCTTAGCTCTTTTTAGAGGTAGATTTTTATAATTCTGTACTTCTTTATAAGCTTTATCGAGTTTTATAGTAAGATCGATATCCCTTGACTCAATTCGCCCAGCCGGGAACTCTGTATTTTCTCTTCTGAGAACTGTCTCAACTTCTTGAGTAGTAAGATCTCTTGCAGCCAAAGCTATTGGATCTAACCAAACTCTTAGAGAAAGTTCTCTTTGACCACCAAGGCGTACTCTGCCTACCCCATCAACAGTAGAGAAAGTATCAGTTAAATATCTATCGGCGTAATCAGTTAATTCTAAATCAGTCATTGTTTCAGAGTTAAAAGACAACCACATAGTAGTTCTCATGCCCGCACTTTGTTTGAAAATTTCAGGCTGTTCCGCACCTTCAGGTAAATTATCTAGCACTCTAGATACAGAACTTCGTACATCGTTGGCAACATCATCTAAGTTTAAACTCGTCTCAAATGTTAATGTAATTCTTGAACTCTCATCCTCACTAAATGAGTCTATTGTTTCTAGTCCAGGTGTTCCTCCTACAAAATCTTCAATTTTTTGAGTTATTTGAGTATCAACAATTTCTGCCGATGCACCTCTATACTCAGTTTGAATAGTTACTACAGGAGGCTGGACATCAGGCAGCTCATCAGTTGGAATTTCTTGAAAAGTTACAAGACCAAATATCACTAATACTAAGCTCATTACTGAAGCTACGACAGGTCTTTTAATAGATAAGTCTGTTAAAAACATTTAATTATTTGGATCTATAATTTTGATTTTAGCATTATTTCTCACTTTTGATACTCCTTCTGTAATCACAAGATCACCTTCGTTTATTCCTGATACAACAGAAACTTTTCCAAAATTTCTTTTTCCAATTTCAATGTTCTTTTTTTCAGCAGTTTCGTCTTTTACTGTGTATACAAAAGCTGTACTTCCTTGAATCGTGACAGCACTCTCAGGTACACCAATTTGACTAATTTCATCATATATAATTTTTACTGTCATTAGCTGCCCTGGAATGATTTCAAAATTAGAATTATCAACTAAAACTCTGGATAAAATCGATCTTGTAGAAGGATCTATTCTTGAGCTAATTGTTTGAATTTTGCCCTTAAAAGTTTTCTTAAATGCTGAGCTTGTTATTTCTGCTTTTAGACCTGCTTTAAGTATACTTACATAATTCTCTGGAATTTTTATATCTATTACTATTTTTTTTAAATCATCCAAAGTAACTATTAAACTCTCTGAGCCCAAAACTCCTTGAGCAATTTCTCTTTTACCCAATTTACCCTCAAAATCTGCAATAATCTCTTCTCCGCTTTTAAGTCTAAGTATTATTTCACCTTTTTTTACAAATCTATTATCAATATTCAGTTTTCCAGCAACTTCATTGGTTTTTATTCTGTAGGTTTTTGAATTTTGCGCAATCGCAGTTCCAAAAGTTTCTATACTTTTATAAAATAAAGATTTTTCAACTTTTTCGACGATTACACCTGGTGCAGGCCTCACACTAAATTTTTTCTTAAAGTGTAAACCAATAAAATGCCTTGCAGCAATAATTGCAAAAATAGCAATAAAGAAAATAATTAAAAAAACTTTTAATTTTGATGATGTTCTCATTTTACTCTAATCCGTACTCTGACCATGAGCCGTCATAGATAGTTGGTTTTTTACCACTTATAATAGAATTAGCTAGCCCTAAAATACATGCAGTGACTCCAGACCCGCATGTAAAAGCAATATCTTTATCTTTATCTATTTCATTCTCATCAAAAATCTTAATTAAATCCTCTTTGTTTTTGAAGGTTCGATCTTCATTTAAAAGCAATTGAAAAGGTATATTAATAGATCCTTCAATGTTACCACTTTTTAATCCTTGACGTGGTTCAGGCACCAAACCCAAAAATCTTTCTTTACTTCTAGCATCAACTAATTGAAATTTTTTATCTAAAATATTCTTTTTGACTTGAGTTTTATTTATTACCATAGATAAATTTTCCTTAGTTTCGTAATTAGTTTTGGAAATTTTTATTAGCTCATTTGACACAGCTCTATTTTCCTTTAACCATTTTGAAAAATTTCCGTCTAAAACTGAAACTAGATCAACACTATGTCCAAAGTAAATAAAAGTATACCAAACTCTGCATGAACTATAGACATCTGAGTTATCATAAATAATTACATGGTCAGAATTATTTATTCCTAAATTTGAAACAATGTTTTGCCACTCTTTATTTGAAGGAAGCATATGGGGTAATAAAGAATTTTGCTTTGAATTTTTATCAATATCAAAGAATATTGAGTTCTTTATATGATTTACTTTAAACTCTTCTTCAGCATTTCGACCTGAGTTAGGCAAACACCAGGTAGCATCTAATATTTTCACTTTATCGATATTTTTTTCTACCCATTTTGTAGTAACAAGCTGTTTCATTATCTATTTTTTTCTATATATTTTTGATGATATTCTTCTGCCTTACAATAATTTTTGAGACGAGAAATATTAGTTTGAATTTTTCCATTAAGTTCCTTATTAAAAATTTCTAAAATTTCTTTAGCCTCTGCTTTTTGAATGTCGTCCTCATAAAATATTTCACTTCTATATTGAGTTCCAACATCAGGATATTGCATATCTTTTTGAGTAGGATCATGCATCTTAAAAAATAAATCTAAAATTTTCTTAAAGGAAATTAATTTTTCATCAAAGGTAAGTCTTACAACTTCTGCATGACCAGTGTCACCTTTACATACTTCTTCATATGTAACTTTATCGGATAATCCACCGGCATAGCCGACTTCTGTTTCAATTATACCTGGCTTATTTTTGAAGTTTTCCTCAGGTTTCCAAAAACAGCCAAGAGCAAGTGTACATTTCTTCATAAAGTAATTATATAGAGTTGTGAGGATATTAAATTGTTAGCACGAAATCAATTAGGCGTATTGTACGGGGTAGCATCCGTGGCATGTTTTGCCATGATGGATGCTTGTGTAAAATGGTTAGATCAGTTTCCTGTTGGTGAAGTGTTATTTGCAAGATTTTTTTTTGGTTTGATACCAATTTTAATGCTTGTACCTAAAAATGAATTTAAAACTTTTTATAAAACTACTAGACCTAAATTACATGCTTTCAGAGCTATAACAGGAACCTTAGCAATAATTGCACTTTTTATTGCTTTAAGAGAGATACCTTTAGCAGACGTTGTAAGTCTGACTTTTGGTGGGCCGATCTTCGTTACCTTAGGTTCAATATTTTTTTTATCCGAAAAAGTGGGTATTAGAAGATGGTCTGCAGTTTTCATTGGATTTATTGGAATGTTAATGATCGTTAAACCAGCTTATGAAGAATTAAATATTTATTACTTATTTCCAATAATTTTTTGTATTTTCTTTGCATGCGTAGCTCTAAGCATCAGAAGCTTATCATCTACCGAGCCTAATTATAGAATTGCTTTATACTTTTCTTTACTAAGCATGGTAGTTGGTTTAGCAACAATTCCTTTTGGCTGGATTATCCCATCAAAATTTGAATTATTTCTTCTTATTTTTACAGGAATAATTGGTTCAGTTGCTAATATTCTACTTACCGTGTCACTAAGAATTGCAGAAGCATCACTAGTTACACCAACAAAATATTTGAATTTAGTATTTGCAATTTTATTAGGATATTTCATTTGGGGTGAAATACCAAAAGTACTAACTCTTTTGGGCGCTACTTTAATTATTGCAAGTTCTGTAATTATTTTTATGAGAGAGTCTCAACTTAAAAAACAAGTTGTAAGTCCGAGATCGTGAGCAAATATCCAAGTTATTGGTCAAAAGCAGTTAAAACTTTGTCTAAGAGAGATAAAGTTTTAAAAAAACTTATCATTAAATACAATGATAAATTTTTGACTACTAGAAAAGATATTTTTTACTCTTTATGTAAAAGTATAGTCGGTCAGCAGATAAGTGTTTCAGCCGCCAACTCAGTATTTAAAAAATTTCAAGAGAAAACTAAAAGAATTAATCCTTTAAAAGTATCAAAATTATCAATATCGCAACTTAAATCCTGTGGTTTAAGTAGACAAAAAGCTTTGGGAATAAAAGAATTGTCAATTAAATTTGTAAAGAAAGAATTTGATCCAAAATTAATCAAAAACATGAATGACGAGGAAGCTATTCAATACTTATCATCTTTAAGACAAATAGGCAGATGGAGTGCAGAAATGATTTTGCTATTCACTTACAATCGATCTAATATTTGGCCTTTGCAAGATATTGGCTTATTAAGAGCAATATCAAATAATTATAAGAAAAAATACTTTCCTCCAAAAAGTTTTTTAAACAAACTTTATAAAAAATTTACACCTTATTGTTCAGTTGCTACGTGGTATCTCTGGCGCAGTATTGATGATGAACCAATCCAATATTAAGCACCTTCAATCGTTTGATGTTGACGGTCTGCATAGCCTTCAAGAATAGAGTGTGCATCTTGATACTCTTTTGAATTGTAAAAGTTATTAGCTTCATCATAGGATGGAAACTCAATTACAACTG
>CACLUK010000019.1 GCA_902610115.1 uncultured Pelagibacteraceae bacterium | reverse complement strand
TGTTCATTATGGAAAAGTTGAAAAAGGTTCAATTTCAATTGGGCAAAGTGTAAATTTAGAAATAGATGTTTTAAAAAGAAATAATTCAAAAGCTTATCATTCAGCTACTCATTTATTGCATGAGTCATTAAGAAGAACTTTGGGAAAGCATGTGACACAAAAAGGTTCATTAGTCTCTCCTGAAAGGCTAAGATTTGATTTTAGTCATAACAAACCTATTGAAAAAGATGAAATGATGAAAATTAACAAAATAGTTAATGACATAGTAATTGGATCCACTGACGTGCAAACAAGAATAATGACCCCAAAGGAGGCAGTTGGTATGGGTGCTCTTGCATTGTTTGGAGAAAAATATGGAGAGGAAGTAAGAGTGGTATTTATGGGAAAAGAAAATAATGGTTTCTTCTCAACAGAATTATGTGGAGGAACACATGTTAAAAACACTAAGGAAGTTGGTAAGTTTAAAGTAATAAGTCAATCATCTATTGCATCAGGAGTAAGAAGGGTTGAGGCATTAAGGGACAAACAATTAGAAGAATATGAAAAAATAAAAAGTGAGGATAAGACTCTTAAAGACTCTAATCTTAAAAAAGATATAAAATTAATTAAAAATGAATTTCAAAAATTGAAAATTGAACCTAATTATAACAAAGATTTAGATTTGTCTGAAAATTTAAAAATTTTGAATAAACAACTTAATAAAATAAAAATTGAAGCCATCAAGAAAGATACAAGTAGAAACATAATCAGGGATAAAAAAATTGGGAATATATTAATTCGAGAACAAATTTTAAAAGATTTTCCTCCCAAAGAACTTAGAGGAATTATTGACCAAGGAAAAAAAGATATTAAATCTGGAATTGTAATCAGTATTTCTACATTTGAAGATAAAGTTGGTTTGGCTGTCGGAATTTCTCAAGATTTAACATCAAAATATGATGCTGTTGATTTAGTAAAATCAGCCGCAGTAATTTTGGGAGGCAAGGGAGGTGGCGGAAGAAAAGATTTTGCTCAAGCAGGAGGAGTGGACAAAAATAAAATTGGTGATGCTTTTAAAGAAATTTCTAAAAAAATTAGTTAAGTTTTTTCTTTAAATTTCCATCAATTGCCTCAAGGAATTGATTTGTTGTTAGGTATTTTGCAGACTTATCAATTAAAATTGCCAAATCCTTAGTCATTAAGCCACTCTCAACAGTTTTGACACATACCTCTTCAATATTAACTGAAAATTTTATTAGTTCTTCATTTCCATCAAGATTTCCTCTATGAGCTAAACCTCTTGTCCAAGCGAATATAGATGCAATAGGATTTGTAGAAGTTTCTTTACCCTGTTGATGCATTCTATAATGTCTTGTAACAGTTCCATGAGCAGCTTCGGACTCTACAGTTTTACCATCTGGTGTCATCAATACACTTGTCATTAATCCTAAAGACCCAAATCCTTGCGCCACAGTATCTGATTGTACGTCACCATCATAATTTTTACATGCCCAAACGTAACCACCATTCCACTTCATGGCACAAGCAACCATGTCATCAATTAATCTATGTTCGTAAGTTATATTTTTTTTTTTAAATTTATCAGAAAATTCTTTTTCAAAAACTTCTTGGAAAAGATCTTTAAATCTACCATCGTAAGCTTTAAGGATTGTATTTTTAGTAGATAAATAAACTGGCCATTTTCTTCCGAGGCCGAAATTCATACAAGCTCTTGCAAAATTTTTGATAGAATCATCTAAATTGTACATTGTAAGAGCAGTTCCAGATCCAGGAAAATCAAAAACTTTAAACTCTTTCTTGTCACTTCCATCTTTTGAAGTCCATTTGACTTCTAAATTTCCCTCACCTGGTATTAAAAAGTCAGTGGCTCGATATTGATCACCGTAAGCATGTCTTCCTATAACTATTGGTTTGGTCCAACTGGGAACTAGTTTAGGAACATTTTTACAAATAATTGGCTCTCTAAAAACTGTACCGCCTAATATATTTCTAATAGTACCATTTGGGGATCTCCACATTTTTTTTAATTTAAATTCTTCTACTCGAGCCTCGTCGGGTGTAATAGTTGCACATTTAACACCCACTCCATATTTTTTGATAGCATTTGCCGCATCTACTGTGATCTGGTCATCAGTTTTATCTCGACTTTCCATTCCTAAGTCATAGTACTTAAGATTTACCTCAAGATATGGCTTAATAAGCTTATCTTTTATGAATGACCATATAATTCTAGTCATTTCGTCGCCATCTAACTCAACAACTGGATTTTTAACTTTTATTTTTGCCATAAAAAATTGATTGATAAACTGTAATTTTTATACATATTAAGAAAAATTTAGCAAACTTAAAATTATGTTTAATACAATATTTCCAAAAATACACAAAGAAGGCTATAAATTCTTAGCAATTTCAATATTAGCGACTTTCATAGTTTTATTTTTTTCTAAATTATTGGGTTTAATACTAATTATAATTTCAATATGGGTATACTATTTTTTTAGAGACCCTGATCGTATTTCAATAAATGACGATACTTATTTGGTAAGTCCAGCAGATGGTTTAATTACCGATGTTTCAGAAAAATCAGGTCCTGAAGAACTTAGGTTAGAAAATACTTCATTTACAAAAGTGAGCGTTTTCATGAACGTATTTAATTGTCATGTTAACAGGACGCCAATTTCTGGCAAGATTGAGGAGATTTATTACAAGCCAGGAAAATTTTTGAATGCATCTTTAGATAAGGCTAGCGAAGAAAATGAGAGAAATTATTATAAAATAAAATCAATAAAAGATAACGAGGAGATTATTATAGTTCAAATTGCAGGATTGATAGCTAGAAGAATTGTTTGTGAAGTAGAGCAAGGGCAAGAATTAAAACAAGGTGATAGACTAGGGATGATTAGGTTTGGAAGTAGAGTTGATATTTATTTTAAAAATAAAAAAACTCTTGCGAAAATAGGTCAAAACGTAGTGGCAGGTGAAAGCTTAATTGCTTCAGAATAATGGAAAAAAAAAAATTTAAATTAGTATCAGCAAAAAAAACTAGATATCTTTTACCTAATATCTTAACTTTAGGTGGAGTATGTCTTGGAATAAGCTCTATAAAATTTTCAATCGATGGAAACTTCAATCTTGCGGTAACTCTTATTTTATTTGCTTCAATACTTGATGCTTTAGACGGGAGAGTAGCAAGGTTAATTAAAGGTACTTCAGAATTTGGTAAGGAATTAGACTCATTAACTGATTTTGTAAGTTTTGGAATCGCACCTGTTCTAATTTTATATTTTTGGGAACTTAACAATTATGGAAAGCTTGGATGGGCAATTGCTCTAATTTACTCTGTTTGTTGCGTCTTAAGATTAGCAAGATTTAATTTAACTAAATTTGATAATCAAGAAGAGTGGAAAAATAATTTTTTTGAAGGTATACCGTCACCAGCAGGCGGAATTCTTATATTAACACCACTAATTTATGAGTTAAGTGATCTAAATTTAAATTTAAATATGAGTAATATTACGCCATATTTGACTATACTAGTTGCTTTGCTTTTAGTTAGTAAAGTTCCAACTCTCTCATTGAAAAAGATAACAATATCACCAAAAACAACAATTTTCTTACTTTTAGCTATTGGGCTTATTTTTATAGCGCTATTATTTTATACATTTGAAACTTTATTAATTTTTAGTTTAATTTATTTATTGTCGATACCAGTAAGTTTTTATATTTTTAAAAATCAACAAAAAAAATATTCTCAAAAAATATCTGAAGAAGATCATGAAGATATTTTGTAATGAAAAAATCAAAAAGAACTAAAAAAAGCAATTCCTGGAAAATTAAACAACATAGAGATCAGTTTGTTAAAAAATCAAAAACTCTCGGTTATAGATCAAGAGCATCTTTTAAATTGATTGATTTAAATAAAAAATTTAGGTTTATAAAAAAAAATACAAATTTGCTGGATCTTGGATCAAGCCCAGGGGGATGGGCACAAGTTGCTAGAAAAATGATAATATCAGGAAAAATTTTATCAGTTGATACTAAATTTATGAAACCAATAAAAGATATACACTTTCTTAATTGTGATATTTTTGATCCGAAAACAGAGGAAAAAATAAGTAGATTTTTTCCCAGGCAATTAGATGTAATTATTTCAGATATGGCTGCAGATACTACTGGCAGTAAATCTCTTGATTCTATAAGAACTAATCAATTATGTTCCAAAGTTCTTGAATTGTCATCAAATCTATTAAAATCTGATGGCGTTGTTGTCTCAAAACTCTTTATGGGAGAGGATTTCATAGAGGTAAAAAATTTAGCCAAATCGTTATTTAAAGAGGTAAATTTTTTTAAGCCAGACTCTAGCAGAAATGAGTCAAAAGAAACTTATTTACATTGCAAGATTTTAAAACTTTAAAAATTTTAAAAATTGTTTATAAGTATCTATGGAACCAATTAATGAAGCTTTAACCTTTGATGATGTTTTATTACTTCCACAGTATTCCAGTGTTCTGCCCTCTGAAACAGATATATCTATAAAGCTTACTAAAAAGATAATACTTAAAGCACCTTTTCTATCCTCAGCAATGGACACGGTTACAGAGGCAAAAATGGCAATCGCTATGGCCGAGTCAGGCGGTATTGGTATTATTCACCGAAATTTTAATATTAAAAGTCAAGCTATAGAAATATCCAAGGTAAAGAAAAAAAAATTAATTGTAGGTGCTGCAGTCGGCACTAATAATGACGATTTAGAAAGATCAAAACATCTTATAGATACAGGTTGTGATTTAATAGTAATTGATACTGCACATGGTCATAGTGAAAAAGTTTTAAAAACTTTGTCAAGATTAAAAAAGATAACTAAAATCCCGATTTGTGTTGGAAATATTGCAACTGCTGATGCAGCAAAAAAATTATATAATCTCGGAGCTGATATTATAAAAATAGGAATTGGGCCAGGATCAATTTGTACGACAAGAATGGTCGCAGGAATAGGTGTTCCGCAAATATCCGCTATCATGGAAGTTAAAAAAGCTCTTAAAAATAAAAAGATAAAACTTATTTCTGATGGGGGAATAAAATTTTCTGGAGATATAGCAAAAGCTTTAGCGGCTGGTGCTGATGCAATAATGATGGGGTCAATATTTGCTGGAACAAATGAAAGTCCGGGAAAAAAGTTCAAATTTAAAGGAAAATTTTACAAACAATATCGAGGCATGGGATCAATTGGAGCAATGTCATCTGGATCAGCAAATAGATATTTTCAAAAAAATTACAAAGATAAATCAAAATTTGTACCTGAGGGCGTAGAAGGTCGAGTTGAATTTAAGGGAAATGTTTCTAAAATAATTTATCAATTAAAAGGGGGCCTAAGATCTTCGATGGGATATATTGGAGCAAAAAAATTAAGCGATATAGCAAAAAATGCTAAATTTATTAAAATTACCAAAGCAGGGTTTTATGAAAGTATGGTTCATAGTGTTGAAATGACACAAAAATCATTTAATTATAAATTATGATTTTAAAAAGAATAAAAATAATTTTAGTTTTATTATTTTTTCAAGAACCATTATTA
>CACLUK010000018.1 GCA_902610115.1 uncultured Pelagibacteraceae bacterium | reverse complement strand
GGTCAAATTGCAAATCGAAAAAAAGAGAGAGATTAGCTATTAACACAGAGTGATTAAAAAAATATTTTCAGTATTACTAATATTACTTGTAACAACAAGTGCTCAAGCAGCATCTAAGCTAGACTCAATCAAAAAAAGTGGTGAGCTAAGAGTTGGTACGACAGGAGACTGGGATCCAATGTCAATGAAAGATCCAAAAACAAACAAGTACAAAGGATTTGATATTGATGTGATGAATGAACTAGCTAAAGATTTGGGCGTAAAAGTGAAATTTGTGCCTGCAGAGTGGAAAACTATTGTTGCAGGTATAACAGCTGATAGATACGATATATCGACTAGTGTAACCAAAACGCCAAAAAGAGCGGAAGTAGCTGGATTTACAGCTACGTATTACAAGTATGCAACAGTCCCACTTGTTTTAAAAAAGAATTTAAAAAAGTTTTCAACTTGGGAGTCTCTAAACAATAGTAGCGTCACAATAGCTACAACATTAGGTACATCTCAGGAAGAAAAAGCAAAAGAATTTTTTCCAAAATCTAAACTTCAATCAGTTGAAGCTCCTGCAAGAGATTTCCAAGAAGTTTTAGCAGGTAGAGCTGATGGAAATATTACAAGTTCAACAGAAGCAAACAAACTAGTTATTAAATATCCCCAATTAGCTATAGTTCCTGATGGAGGAAAAAATCCAGCATTTTTAGCGATGATGGTTCCAAAGGGTGATACGATATGGAATGATTACGTCAGCAATTGGATAAAGAAAAAACAATCATCTGGATTTTTTAAAACTTTACTGGCAAAGTACGATCTAAAAAGCTTATAATTTAAGTTTCAATACCTTCCATTTACAAATATAGTCAATTAGTGAGATTTTTAAAAATAATTTCTATTTTATTTTTGCTAGAAGGATGTAGTTCTGACTATGAATGGGGTTGGTATATTCTAAGTCCAGATAATATAGATGGTTTAACTAATCTAAAATTTTTAATTAGCGGAATTACAACTACGATTTATATTTCAGTAGTTTCAATAATTCTAGCAATGATTATCGGTTTGATAGTTGCTCTACCTTCATTGTCAAATAATAAATTCTTGACTTATTTTAACATAACATATGTAGAAATTGTTAGAGCCATCCCTTTATTAGTTTTAATTCTTTGGATTTATTATGGCCTTCCAATCATGATTGGAGTAAGTTTCTCGCCATTTATATCTGGAATAATAGCTTTGACCATTAGTGAGAGTGCGTTTCAAGCAGAAATTTTTAGAGCTGGAATTAATTCAATTTCAAAAGGTCAACATGAAGTATCTGAATCATTAGGAATGGATTTCTGGAGAAAAATGAGATTAGTAATTCTTCCTCAAGCGGTTAAAGTTGTGTTACCAGCCATGGGAAATCAATTTGTTTATGTTTTAAAAATGTCCTCTCTAGTTTCAATTATAGGTATAGGGGATTTAACAAGAAAAGCTAATGAGCTAGTCACAACAACCTATAGGCCTTTAGAAATATATACTTTTTTAATTCTGGAATATTTATTGCTTATCTTGGTTGTATCTTATTTTGTAAGAAAATTAGAAAATAAACTAGAATACAAATAATTTTTTAAAAGAAATTTTAAATACTCTCTTTAAAAAAAATGGTACGAAAGTCAATACAACTAATCCCATCATCCAATTCGTTACTAAAATCGTATAGAAAATATCTTGATACTCACCATTTCTAATATTTATGACATACCATAGTGACATAAATGGAATTAACGTTAGTCTTAGAATTGTCATATACAAACTAAAAATTGGTCTTTTGAGTGCCTGGAATAAAGCAGAGGTAATAAAGAAGACGGGATACACGGGTCCAATTAAAGCGGCAACTTGCAAGTAAAGCGCACCTCTGCGAATAACTTCTAAATCATTAGTAAAAAAAGAAATTATAATTTCTGAAGTTAGATAAACAAATATACCTGCTAATACCATAAATCCTGAACCAAACATTAGAGCTTTTCCATATACTTCTTTTACTCTAAAATACATTTTTGCTCCAAAATTTTGGCCTGCTATTGATAAAACAGCAGTATTTAAACCTATGACAGGTAACAATAAAACTTGTTCTATTCTTACAGCAGTACCATAACCCGCTGTAGCTAATTCACCAAACTGACCAACAAAATAGAAAATATTGAATACTCCAAACATTATCATCAACATAGTAAACATTATTGGCACTGATTGTTTGAAGAGCAAGCTTAAGTACTCAATTTTTGGGTTAAAGCATTCTAGATAAAGGAATTTTTTTAATTTACAGCAATAAACTTTATTAGCTAAATATATTAAGCCAATACACTGAGAAACTAGCGTAGCGATAGCTAAACCAGCAATCCCAAATGCTGGTATAAATCCATAACCAAAAATAAATAATGGATTTAAAAAAATATTCAAGAAAAAGGTAAAAATTAAAACATTTCTATAACTTTTTGTATCACCTTGAGCATTTAAAGTTCCGTTTAAAGATAGTTGAACTAATACAATGATAGCTCCAAAAAAAATTATATCTAAATATTCACGTGTTAAGATTATACTTTCTTCAGTAGAACCCATAATTCTCAAGAGTTCATCAGAAAAATTTAAGCCAAATAAGGTTACGAAAATTGAAATTACGATTGCTAATACTATTGATTGAGCAACGTACATTGAGGCTTTCCTATCCTCTTTTGCTCCAATTGAATTACTGATTAAAGCTGTAGTTCCGGCTCCAATACCGACTGCAACAGCTATTGCTATGAAGTATATTGGCCATGATTTTGCAATCGCTGCTAACGCTTCTGGTGAAATTCTACCTGCAAAATAAGTATCGACTAGATTATAAAAAGTTTGAAATAGGGATCCTGTGCTTGCAGGTATGGTTACTTTTCTTAAAAGTTGCCAAATTGAACCTTTAGTCAAATCCATAATTAATATTCCTTTTGAAATTTATGCTTTCTTCCAGCTTTTTTAGCAAGATTAATTTGATTTTGCCTCATGCGAAATCTTGTTTTTTGTGAATTTGAGAGTGTGTCAAAACACCTTGGGCACGAGACCCCCTCTTCAAATTTGTAAGATTTTTTATCTTTTATTGAAAAAGTCATTCGACATCCACTGCATACAGAGTAAGTTCCCTGTTTTAATTTGTGTTTAAGAGATACTCTATTATCAAAAACAAAACATTCTCCTTTCCATAGACTCTCTTTTCTCTCAGTTTTTTTCAAATAATTAAGTATTCCTCCTTTTAACTGAAAAACATTTTTAAAACCTTTTCTTTTTAAAAATATAGATGCCTTTTCACACCTAATTCCTCCGGTACAGAACATTGCTACAGGTTTGGCTTTATCAATTTTTTTTAGATATTTTGGAAAATCTTTAAAATTTTGAATATTTGGATTTATAGAATTTTTAAAGGTACCCACATCATATTCAAATGGTTTTCTGGCATCTATAAGTAAAGTTTCTTTATTTGAAATCAGTTTATTCCATGATTTTCCAGAAACATATCTATTAAGTTTTTTATCATTTTGGTTTATTTTTAAACCCATTGGAACAACTTCATTTTTGATTTTTATCTTACATTTGTGGAATGGTTGAAAAAGACACTTAGAAATATTCTTACTATCAAAATCCTTCAATCGAAATTGTCTTTTTATAATCTTTACTATTTTGCCTATATCGTTTTTTCTACCAGCAATTGTTCCATTTATACCCTCTGCTGATAAAATTATTGTGCCCCTCACATTATGTTTGAAAATTTCTTTTTGAAATAAAGATTTATATTTTTTCAGAAATCTTATCTTTTTAAACTTATAAAAACCAAAAATTGAATACATTATTTTTTAATACAAATTGTAAGTCCATCGCCTATTGGAACAATGTTTTTTATAACTCTACTATCTTTCTTAATGTGTGTATTTAATTCTCTTATAATATTTGTAAATTTATCATTTTTCGTGTCATCTATTACTTCTCCATGCCATAAAACATTATCTATGACAATAAGGCCTTTTTTATTAATAAGTTCTAAACATGACTCGTAATAGTTAAGATAATTTTCTTTATCAGCGTCTATAAAAATTAAATCAAATCTTTGACTTGAGTCTTTCAATTCATTTAGGCTTTCAGTAGCAGGTTTTACAATTTGCTTTATTTTTTTTTCATTCGCTTTTTCATAAAATGCTTGTGCTTTTATACTGAATTCAGGACTTTTATCTAAGCTAATTAGAAGACCATCAGATGGAAGGGCTAAGGCCATTGATAAAGCGCTAAAACCTGTGAAACTTCCTATTTCTAAAATCTTTTTAATATTAGAGATCTTAATTAATGTTTGTAGAAATTGTGCTTGAGAAACTGAAATTTGCAATCTCTGTTGATCACCAAGACTAATATTATATTGAATTATCTCTTTCTGAACATCAGTCAAAGATTCTGAATGATCAATAATGTATTTTTCAAGATTTTCAGTTAAATCTAATTTTTTAGGCATAATTAGCCTTTTAAAAACTTTTTTAGAATTTCATTTGTCAATTGAGGGTTTGCTTTCCCACCAGATAATTTCATAACTTGTCCAACAAAAAAACCAAATAATTTTTCTTTTCCAGCTTTATATTGATCAACTTTATCTTTATTTTTTGATAGTATTTTATTAATCATTTTTTCTAATTCTTTAGGATCGCTTTGTTGTTTCATCCCTTTTGACTCTATAATTTTTTTTGGATTATCACCACTTTCAACCATAATTTCGAAAACTTCTTTTGCTATTCTTCCTGAAATCTCTCCAGATTTAATTGATTGTACTAACTCAGCAAAATTCTTTGCAGAAATTGGTGAGTTAGAAATATTAAGTCCTTTATTGTTTAGCATTGCAAATAAATCACCCATCATCCATGTAGCTGCAAGTTTTTTGTCAGATAATTTTGCAACTTCCTCATAATAGTCAGAGATTTCTTTTTCAGAAACTAATACGTTTGCTTCATATGAGTTAAGCCCATATTCTTGAATAAATCTCTCCTTCTTGTTATCTGGCAACTCAGGCAAAGATTTTTTTAAATCTTCAATTAACTTTTGTTCAAGTTTTAATGGTAAAAGATCAGGATCAGGAAAATATCTGTAGTCGTGAGCATCTTCTTTTGATCTCATTGATCTTGTTTCATTTTTTTTCGTATCAAACAATCTTGTTTCTTGATCTATTTCTTTTCCTTCCTCTAGCAACTCAACCTGTCTATTAGCTTCATATTCTATCGCCATTTGCATAAATTTAATTGAATTTACATTTTTGATTTCACATCTTGTGCCAAATTTTTTATCACCTGCCCTTCTTACTGATACATTTACATCTGCTCTTAACGAGCCCTCTTGCATATTGCCATCACATGTGCCCAAGTATCTCATAATGCTTCTTAATTTTTTTATGTAAGCATTTACTTCATCGGGCGAACGAAGGTCGGGTTTGCTAACGATTTCCATTAAAGCAATTCCAGAACGATTTAAATCAACGTAAGTATTTGAGGGATCCATATCATGAATACTTTTTCCTGCGTCTTGTTCCAAATGAAGTCTCTCAATACCTATTTCTTTTGAACCATAAGGCATATCTAATAAAACCTTTCCCTCACCAACAATAGGATTTTTATATTGGGAGATCTGGTAGCCTTGCGGAAGATCTGCATAAAAATAATTTTTTCTATCAAAAACTGAATAATTATTTATTTTTGCATTTAAACCTAAGCCTGTTCTTACAGCTTGTTTCACGCACTCCTCATTGATAACTGGTAACATTCCGGGAAAAGCAGAGTCAATTAAACTTACTTGTTTATTAGGATCAGCTCCAAATTTAGTTGAGGAGCCTGAAAAAAGTTTTGAATTAGAAAGAACTTGAGCATGAACCTCTAAACCTATAACAACT
>CACLUK010000017.1 GCA_902610115.1 uncultured Pelagibacteraceae bacterium | reverse complement strand
CTTTTCCAAAATCAGTTAAATTTTCATCTCTAGATCTATCAATCTTGATAGTGATGCCCTTCTCGTTTTGAAATAATTCAGTCTCTCCAGATAAAGAAAACAAATCAGGCTTTTTAGGTCCGTTGTTCTTTGGATCGTTTTGGTTTTTTTGGCTTATTGAGCCGACAGCTTTCTCTATTGCCAATGATACGTTTTTATTCATATTTTCCTTGTTTTTAGTCGATTTGTTAACAAAACAACTACATGTTGTGTTACAGATATGTTAATATACTATATAACACTGAAATCAATAGAACATTATAAGAACATTTAATTAATTTTGCAAGTGGAAAGTTTTGTTAATAAACATTTAATAACAAATGCTTATATTCTCTAGTATCTATAACAAATGAAAATCAATCCAAACGGTTTTAGAGAGTATGACGCTAGATGGGTCTTTGAAAAAGATATCGATATTGAGGGAATCACAAATTTAGGGAAAGGCTTTGGAACTCAAATCATTCAAAGCACTAAAATAAGCAATCCAAGAGTTATTGTTGGCCATGATTATAGATCTTATAGTGAAAAAATTAAAAAAGCTTTAACTGAAGGTTTGGTTTCAACGGGATGTAATGTTGAGGATGTCGGGTTATCTCTTTCCCCAATGGTTTATTTTGCTCAGTTTAATTTAAACTCAGATGCTATTGCTATGGTAACTGCTAGTCATAATGAAAATGGTTGGACAGGAGTAAAAATGGGTATTCAAAAAGGTTTAACACATGCACCAGAGGAGATGGCAAACTTAAAAGATATAACTTTAAATAAAAAAATTTTCAAATGGAGAAGGATCATTAAAAAAAATTGATGATTTTAAAAAAATATATATTCAAGATTTAATTAAAAATAAGTTAAATAAAAAGATAAAAGCTGTAGTTGCATGCGGTAATGGGACAGCAGGAATATTTGCTCCAGAAATTTTAAAAGGCATTGGATGCGAAATCATAGAACTTGATTGTAATTTAGATTGGTCCTTTCCTAAATATAACCCAAATCCTGAAGATCTTGAAATGCTCCATGCTATAGCTAAAGCTGTAAAAGATAATAAAGCTGATATTGGATTTGGTTTTGACGGAGACGGAGATAGGTGTGGAGTAATAGATGAACAAGGAAATGAAATATTTTCGGATAAAATCGGGTTACTAATTGCAAGAAATCTTTCAAGTAAATATAAAGACTCAAAATTTATCGTTGACGTTAAATCAACTGGGCTATTTAAAAATGATAAAATCTTGAAAGATAATGGATGTGAAACTTTATATTGGAAAACCGGACACTCACACATTAAAAGGAAAGTAAATAAGGAAAAAGCATTAGCAGGTTTTGAAAAGAGTGGGCATTTTTTCTTTAATCAACCTTTGGGATATGGTTATGATGATGGGATAAATTCAGCAATACAGGTTTGTCATCTTATTGTGAGTCAAAACAAAAAAATGAGTGAAATTTTCAGATCATTACCTGTAACTTTTCAAACCCCGACGATGGCTCCTTATTGTAAAGATGAAGAGAAATATAAAGTGGTTGATGAAATGATAAAAGAGGTAAAAAAATTAAAAGATGAAGGTATTAAGATTGATAATCAAAATATTACTGAAGTACTAACAGTTAATGGTGTGAGATTTTCCCTTGAGGATGGATCATGGGGCTTAATAAGAGCGTCTTCTAACAAACCCTCTTTGGTAATTGTGACTGAAAGTACCAAATCAAATGAAAATAAGAAAAAAATTTTTGAATTTATAAATAATCTTTTAAAAAAAACTGGAAAGATTGGAGATTATGATCAAAAAATTTAAAGTTTAAAATATTCATATAAAAATCTAGTTCCAATAATTATTAAAAATAATCCAAAATATTTAGTCATTCTCATTTTATCAACTCTATGGCTAGCTTTAGCTCCAAGTCTTGCCATGAATGCAGTAATAGGAAAGAAAACCAAAAAGGCTGGAATATTCAAAAACCCAACACTCAAAGGTAGATTAGTTTCCAAGTATGACCCCGAAATTAAAAAACCCAATGCACCAAATAAAGCGATAATAAACCCAATTGCAGCCGCACTACCAATAGCCTTATTTATTGGATAACCAAAAAATTTTAAAATAGGAACATTCATCACGGCTCCACCAATGCCCATTGGTGCAGAAATAAAGCCGCTTACAATTCCTGAAATTGCTTTCGAAAATAATCCTATTTTGATTTCTATATTTGTCTCTTTTTCCTTTAAGAACAATAAGTAAAACGCAAGAATATAAACAACAATTGTAAAAAATAATATCAAAGGTTTTGTTTCTAAGTTCGCAGCGAAAATTGTTCCTAGAATTACTCCAGTAGCAACAAAAAAACCAAAACCTTTTACAATATTAAAATCTACAGCTTTATGCTGATGGTGCGTTAGTACAGAAACAGTTGAGGTGGGTATGATAATTCCAAACGAGGTTCCTACTGCTAAGTGCATAACATAAGCTGTTTCTATCCCGGAAAAGCTGAATATATAAAATAAAATAGGAACTGTTACTAATCCTCCTCCAATGCCAAACAATCCAGCAGCAAAACCTGCTGGTATTGCTGTAGCAATCATTATTAAAACTAAATAAATTATTTCTGATTGTGAAAGAATATCCAAAACTATCTCTCTAAGGAAACAGGATTATTTTTTCTTACTTGATCCATTATATGATTTACTTTTTGTAAATCCGCATCTCTTATGCACATATTTTTAGATAGGTATTGCTTCCAAGTTTTTGAACCATTTTGTCCATGAAACAAACCAACCGTATGTCTCATAATATGATTTAACTGTACGCCTTTTGATGTTTGCTCTTGAATATAAGGAATTAGATTTTCCATAACTTCTGTTCTTGTCGGTACATTTTCATTTTTAAAAATTTCTTTTTCAATATCTGCCAAAAAATAAGGTGAGTGATATATAGCTCTACCAATCATCACTCCGTCTACTTTTGTTAAATGATTTTTAATTTCTTCTGTTGTTTTTACTCCTCCATTAATAATTATCTCATCATTTTTGAAACAATCTTTCAATTTGTAAACAAAATCATATTTAAGTGGTGGAATGTTTAGATTTTCTTTTGGTGTAAGTTTTTTAAGTAAAGCTTTTCTTGCATGAATTATAAATTTTTTTGAGCCGGCATCTTTAGTAGTTTGAATAAAAGATTTTAAAAATTCAAAATTTTCAACATCGTTGTAACCAATTCTAGTTTTTATCGTTACAGGTAGTTTTGATGCTTTAGTCATTGCTTCAACACATTTAGCCACAAGATCTGGTTCTTGCATTAGACAGGCGCCAAATTTATTTTTTTGTACTTTTTTACTTGGGCAACCTAAATTTAAATTTATTTCTTTATATCCGTAGTCTTCAGAAATCTTACATGCTTCGGCTAGTTCGTTAGGATTTGATCCGCCCAATTGAAGCGTTACTGGATTATTTATTTTGTTGAATGAAAGTAGTTTAGTTCTGTCTCCTCTTATAATTGCGTTAGCAACAATCATCTCTGTGAATAAATGTATATTTTTGCTTATAAGACTTAGAAAATAAATTTCATGCTTATCAGTGCAATCCATCATTGGCGCGACTGAAACGGTTTTCTTCATAACTACTCTGATTTATTTTCTTCTTCTACTGGAACTTCTTCACTTAATTCAAGAGGGGCTTCCTCAGTGTCTAAGTTTTCTTCTTTTATCTCTGGTTGTTCTGCTTTAAGTTCTGAAAGGGCTTCGTCAGCTAAGCTAGGTTTTTTAACTTCTGGAACTCTTCGTGTTCTTTTTGAAGGTAAGATAGCCACACCACTTTTGGAAACTTGACCTTTATACAAGTTTTCAAATTCATCGTTAGTTTCCTCTTCGATCTCTTCTTGCTCTTCAACCTCATCAGGCTCTTTTCTTAATCTTTTAATTGCACTAGCCTCAACTTCTTTTACGTCAATTTTACCGTCTCCTATTTCTCTTAATGAAATAATTGTCCTCTTATCGTTATCTTCTTCGACTTGAATTGGGGCACCTGCATTTAATTGCACGGTTCTCTCTTTAGCTAATAAAACTAGATCGTATTGATTATCTACTTTTTCTAAGCAATCTTCTACGGTAATTCTTGCCATGATGAAGAGTGTATATTCAAATAATCTTAAGAAATCAATTATTTTCTAAGCTTAGTAGGTTCAAGCTTATTTCTAATTAATATCAAAAGAACTAAAGAAATAACTATGTAAATGCTTGATACAAAAGCAATATTTTCAATTGTTAAACCATTGTCGATCATTAAACCAAACACTGCTGTTCCAAAAGCCGTTGAAAACACCATAAATGCGGTTGTCAAAGCTTTTATAGATCCAATAAATTTTACGCCATAAATTTCAGCCCAAGTAGAAGATCCAAGAATATTTGCTAATCCATTAGAAATACCTACTAAACCTAAAAAAACAAATGCTGACATTTCATGTTGGTAATAAAATAGTACAAACATAGCTATTAACAGAGGTATATTCATAATTGGAATTAATTTTCTACTTGTAAATTTATCAACTAAAAAACCTGATAAGAATAAAGTTATAATTGAAGCTAATGAATAAACCATAAATGCTTTTGGTATTGTATAAATGTTCCACATTTTTGAGTCTGAAATAAATGACTGATATACAAATACTCCAGTGGCTGTCCAAGGCATCGCAAGCATATTAAGCGAGACAATATAAAACCTATAATCTTTAATTACTTCTCTCCTTTTCCAGCTTTTAATTTTAAAATTTTTTTTAGGATCTAAATCTTTTTCTCTAGAATCTAATTTAATTTTTTTAATTGTATTTAAAACTACAAAAGGCAAAAAAATGATGATGATAATTGCTATTCCTTGCCAAACTGATCTCCAAGAATAAATTACAAAAAGATAAGTTACTAATACAGGTAAAATAAATTCTGCAGATGACAATCCAAACCAAATTGTACTTAGAGCTTTCCCCCTAGACTTTTCAAAAAATCTTGAGATTGTAGTCGTTGATGTATGGCTCATTAAACCTTGGCCAGAAAATCTCATTAAAAATATACCGATTGATAAAAAAATAATACTATTGATGAAAGAAAAAAATAAAGATGAAAAAAACAATAATAAAATTACAAAAAAAGAATAATATATTATTTGATATTCATCGATTTTCTTTCCGACCCATATAAGTAAAAGACTAGAAAATATTGTTGCAGTAGCATAAATATTTCCAAATTGTCCGTGAGTAATACCAAGTTCATTTCGAATTGGTGCGTTAAACAATCCCAAAAAAAAACTCTGTCCAAAGCTTGAAAAAAATGTAAATATAAATCCAAATATTATTACTTTTTTATTTATTGAGAGGTTAGTCATTTATGAGTTGTAAAGTTGCTTTCATAGGTTTGGGTGTTATGGGTTACCCTATGGCAGGTTATATATCAAAAGGTGGTCATGATGTAACTGTTTATAATCGAACAAAAGCTAAAGCAGAAAAATGGATTAAGGAATACAAAGGCAAAACAGCAGATACTCCAATGGATGCTGCAAAAGACTGCGATTTTATTTTTACATGTGTTGGAAACGATAATGATTTGAGAGAGGTGACTTTAGGTGACAAAGGTTTATTTAAAACTGCAAAGAAAGGTGCGATCTACGTAGATAATACTACTGCATCTGCAAATATTGCAAGAGAACTTTACAAAGAAGCAAAATCAAAAGGTTTTGATTTCTTGGATGCACCTATTTCAGGTGGACAAGCGGGAGCTGAAGGTGGAATTTTAACTGTAATGGTTGGAGGAGATGAAGCTCCTTATAAAAAAGCTGAACCGGTAATCGATTGCTACAGTAAAAAGATTAAACTTCTTGGTCCATCAGGAAGTGGTCAGTTGACTAAGATGGTAAACCAAATTTGTATTGCAGGTTTAGTTCAAGGATTATCAGAAGCAATAAATTTTGGAATGAATGCAGGATTAAATATGCATGATGTGATTGAAGTAATTTCAAAAGGTGCAGCACAATCTTGGCAAATGGAAAATAGACATAAAACAATGATTGAGGATAAATTTGATTATGGTTTTGCAGTTGATTGGATGAGAAAAGATTTAAAAATAGCAATGGATGAAGCTAAGAAAAATAATTCACCTTTGCCTATCACGAAAATAATTGATGAATATTATGCTGAAGTACAAAAAATGGGTGGTCAAAGATGGGATACTTCTAGTTTAATTAAAAGATTTAGAAAATAAATCGTGTCAGAAACAGTTAGTTACTACGAAGATTCAAAAGAGATTGAAAAAAAAATCTGGGATTTATTATCAAAAGCTGTCAAAGATAGATCTTCTGAATTTAGAACTCCAGTATTTATTTGCGGAAATGATGAAGATCTTGATGGTAGAGTTGTTGTTCTTAGAAAGGCAGATCAACAAAATAATATTATTCAGTACCATAGCGATATTAGATCTTCAAAAATTGAAAAAATTAAAAAAAATCCTAAGTGCTCTATTTTATTTTATGGTAAAGAAGAAAAAATACAGCTTAGAATTAAGGCTGAATGCGAAGTAAATTATAATAATGATGTTACAAAAGAGTCTTGGGAAAAAACTGGCCATATCAGTAGAAAATGTTACTTAGTTACTAATGGACCAGGAACAGAATCTGAAAACCCGACCTCAGGGTTAGATAATAAGTTTGATAATTTTGATTTTACTAAAGAAGAAAGCGAAGCTGGTTATAAA
>CACLUK010000016.1 GCA_902610115.1 uncultured Pelagibacteraceae bacterium | reverse complement strand
TTTTAGGCTTTGGAGAAAAAGGGTACATAATACTAGCATCAAGCATAGAAAAAAGTTTCAATTAGGCAGAAAAAAACTTAGAGAAAAAATTAAATTAACTGATATATATTAATTATGAAAAAAGTCACAATATATACTGGCAATCCTTGCTCATTTTGTGCAGCAGCTAAAGCTTTATTAAAAACAAAAAATGTTGAGATAGAGGAAATAGATATTTGGGCAGATCCAGCTAATGCAAAAGAAATGTTACAAAGAACGAATGGCGTAAGAACTATTCCTCAAATTTTTATAGGCGATCATTACATTGGTGGTAATGATAAACTTCAAGAAGCTAATCGAAGTGGAGAATTAGATAAGCTTTTAACCTAATTTATATCTTTTAAAAAAGGCATAGCATCACCAGCACCAAGTTTTGTTGTAGAAATTCCAGCAACTTTATTTGCTAAATCTAAACACTCTTTTATTGGTTTTTCTTTAGATAACCCAAAAGCTAAACTCCCATTAAAAGCATCTCCTGCACCAGTAGTATCAATAGCTTTTACTGCACTGGCTTTTAAGTAAATTTCCTCTTTTCCATCAGAATAAAAGAGCCCTTTTTCTCCAAGAGTTATTATTACTTTTTTAATTCCTAAATTTAAAAGTTTATCTGCTGCCTGCTTTGCCTCTTTCTTGCTAACAATCTTTATTCCAGTATAAAATTCGGCCTCGGTTTCATTAGGCGTAAAAATATCGATATTATTATAAAACTCTTTTGAAATTTCAGATGCTGGTGCAGGATTTAAAATAGTAATACATCCATTTTCTTTAGCAGTTTTCAAACAATGTAAGGTTACGTCTTTAGGAACCTCTAATTGAGTTAAAAAAATTTTTGATCTTTTTATTAAATTAATTTGTTTTTCAATTTCACTTATTCGCAAAGAAGTTGGGGCGCCTACAATTACATTAATTGCATTTTTACCTGTATTTTGATCAACTAAAATTCCTGCTACGCCAGTTTGTTGATTGCCATCTTGAATTATATTTTCTGTAGAAATTTTATTTTTTTCAAGAGTTTTAAGAGCTAATTCTCCATATGCATCTTTTCCAATTTTACTAATAAAATTTGTATTTCCTCCAAGTCTTGCAATCGCTATAGCTTGATTGCAGCCTTTTCCTCCTGGGCCTACATTATATTTTTTTCCTAAAATAGTTTCGCCTATTGATGGGATTTTAGGTCCAGAAAAACTTATGTCAGCAACAAAAATACCTAGGACTGTTATTTCACTCATTAACCAACTTTAGCGAGAATTGGGAAGGTCGTCAAAATATAATAACTTATTACTTGGATATAATTTGTAGTAATCAAGATGCCAGTAATTAATAGAATGGCTCCGCCAGATTTTGTTATAGTTCCATAATATTTTCCAAAACCTTTTTTAGAATTTAAAAATCTACTCATATAGTATCCTGATAATATAAATGGAATAGCTAATCCTAAGGAGTAAAATGATAATAATAAAATTCCTTTACTAATCGTAGCCTCGGTTGCAGATAGAGCAATTATAGATCCTAAAACCGGACCAATGCAAGGTGTCCAACCAAAAGCAAAAGCCGCGCCAACTATAAAAGGAAATGCATAATTATCTTTATAATTTGAATTAGTTTGAATTCTTTTTTCAGTGTTTAAAAAAGAAAAATTTAAAAAACCTAACATTTGTAATGAAAAAATAATAATTATTAATCCTGCAACAATCCGTAATTCATTAGAAAAGAAAAGAAGCAAGTTCCCTATTGCAGAAGCGGCCGCTCCAAGTGTTATAAAAACAAAGGAGAAACCTAGTGAAAAAAGAATAGTTTTAGTCAAAACTATTGATTTGTCTTTATCTATTTCCCCTAGATCTTTTCCAGTAATATAAGAAATATAACCAGGGATAATTGGAAGTACGCAAGGGGTGAGAAAACTTATAAATCCAGCCCCAAAAGCAAACGCAAGTTTAATGATCATATTACGTTTATATTTGCCTTTGAACTTTACCGCAATTACAATATTGGCTCATGATAATTAAATACGCAGGTTTTTTATTCACTCTTTTGTGGTCATATACTTTCATAAAGTCCCAAAGTATTTTTAAAAAAGGATCAGGTATTTTAATTACTTTATTTGTAACCAATATATCATGGTTCACATTTATCGCAGCTTGCTTTTATGGCCTTAAAAATTTTAGCTTTTACCATGCCTTACTTGGTATAGCTTTAAGTATTATTTTGGTTCACTTGGCTTTTTCTCGATTAACTTTATTCATTAATAATAAATTTCAGGATAAGAACATTCTTTTAAAAATTAAAACATTAATTGAATATTTAATTTTAATAACAGTTGGATATTTTATATTTTTTTAAAAAGTATTAATTGTAGATAAAACTTTAAAATTTTTATCAGTGATGACTAGTTCACCAGATCGTGTTGTTTCTCCGGTTATCGCCAAGATAATTACATAATGCGTAACTAAAACTAGGTTTCCCCCTTTACCATCCCAATTATTTACATATTTTTTTAAGTCCTTAATCTGCTGTTTTTCATTTTGATCGTATGGCGGAGTATAAGTAGAATTTAACGCAGAAAATTCTTTGAAATTGCCAAAAGCATATTTTGCGGTATCTTTGCATCTACACCACTGGCTTGATAAAACTTGATCAATTTTAACTTTTTTTTCTCTAAAAAGTTTACCAATTTTTTTCGCTTGATTAATGCCCATCATGTCGAGATTTCTTTGAGTTTTACAATCTTCAATTTTAAATCCTTCTGGGTCTCCGCCTCCAGGAGCTTTAGCGTGTCTAATTAAGATAATCTTATCTCCATCCTGAGCTGGTTTCCAATTTTGTTCTGATGCTAGAGTTTGAAATGAAGTTAATGAGAATATAATTATCAGTAGGGAAATAATTTGCTTCTTCATGGTGGATGAAATGATAATCTTACAAACTTGTGTCTCCTTGGTCTAGAGGACATGACAAGTAAGATTATAATTTTTTAATAAGTTGTATTAAAACACTTAATTGGTTTGTGTATAACTACTCGCCTTTTGGTTTAAAGACTAAACAGATACCGTTGTTACAATATCGTTTTCCAGTAGGTTTTGGACCGTCATCAAAAACATGACCATGATGACCTCCACATTTTTTACAATGATACTCAGTTCTTGGATAACCAATATGCATATCTTTTTTTTCTTCAAATACCCCTGGAATAGTTTCGAAAAAAGAAGGCCAGCCAGAACCACTCTCATATTTAGTTGAAGATTCAAACAATTTTGTTCCGCACCCAACACAGTGATAAGAACCCTCTCTTTTTTCTTGATTTAATGGACTGCTACCTGGAGACTCTGTTCCTTCTTGTTTTAAAACATAATTTTGTTCTGGAGTTAAATTTGGATCCCAATCTTTACTCATCTTTTACTTTATCATCTACACCATAAGGTCTAAAGCTACCTTTATTTTCCAACTTGACTGCTCTAGCAGGGATGCCAACCATCGTTGCGTTTTCTGGTACATCTTTTACCACAACTGCGTTAGCTGCAATTCTTGCATTGTTACCAACTTTAATTGGCCCAATTATTTGTGCTCCAGACCCGATCACAACATCATTGCCAATGGTAGGATGTCTTTTTTCATGTCGTTGTCTCTCGCTATCTATACTGGGAGAACTCCCACCTAAAGTGACGTTGTGATAAATAGTAACATTGTCTCCAATTTCAGAAGTTTCGCCGACTACTACACCCATACCATGATCAATAAATAAATTTTTTCCAATCTTGGCCCCAGGATGAATTTCAATACCTGTAAAAAATCTTATTGTTTGTGATATAATTCTTGCTATTAGGTCAAATCCAGCCTTGTAAAAAAAGTTTGATATTTGATGAAAGAAAACTGCCTTAACTCCCGGATACGTAAGTATGATACTAATTATAGATTTTGCCGCAGGATCTCTTTTTTTTATAGATTCTAAATAGTCGTTCATAAGATGTATATAATGACTACTTGATAAATTTAAAGAAGAATATATATAAATGCGCATGAGCAGCTCATTTCATTTGGCAATCCCAGCTGGAGATTTAAAAAAAGCAGAGGCTTTTTATACCGATATTTTAGGATGTAAAACTGGAAATCGTGAAGACGGTAAGTGGGTAGACATAGATTTTTGGGGTAATGAACTTACCTTACATCAAACATCCATGAAACTTCCAAGAGAAAGACACGACGTTGATATGGGTCAAGTTCCAGTTCCACATTTTGGAGTGCATTTAAAAAAAGATGTTTTTAATAAAATTAAAGCAAATATTGAGGCAAATAAAATTAACTACATCGACAAACCTTACACTAGATTTGAAGGTACTGAATTTGAGCAAAATACATTTTTTATTGAAGATCCAAACGGAAATGTATTAGAGTTAAAAACGTTTGACTAATAAATCAAATTCATTCATCGAAAATAAAATTCAGTTAATCCAATATTTTAAGGATGGGATAAAAAAAGATACTGATCTTAGAATTGGTGTTGAACATGAAAAATTTCTTTTTAATAGAACAGATTTAAAAAGAATTAATTATGATCAAATTAAGAAAATATTTGAAATCTTAAAAGAAAAAGGTTGGGAACCTCAATTAGAGGGAGATAAACTAATCGGGTTAAAAAGACTAAATCAAAAAATTACGACTGAACCTGGATTTCAATATGAATTATCAGGTGCGCCATTTAAAAATATACATTCAGTTTGTTCAGAAAATAGTTCTCATTTTAATGAACTGAAAGAAATTTTTAAGTCGACAAATATTACTACTTCATCAATTGCATACGATCCTTTTAATAAATTAATTGAAATCCCTAAAAGCCCTAAAGAGCGTTACAAAATTATGACATCAGAAATGCCAAAAGGTGGCAAATTAAGTTTAGATATGATGTACAAAACTGCCGGTATTCAAATTAATTATGATTACACTTCTGAAGAAGATTTTGAAAAAAAATTTAGAATTGGAAACTATTTAGCTCCCTTAACTATTGCTCTTTTTGCAAACTCTCCTTTTAATGAAAACAAGCTTTCAGGTTTTTTATCTTATAGAGGAAAAGTTTGGCAAGAAACTAATAGAGGCGGAATAATGCCAATTACTTTTGAAAAACTAAATTTTGAAAAATATATTGATTATGCAATCAATTACCCAATTTTATTTCTTAAAAAAAAAGGAAAATATTTCTCGCCCAATGGTCAAACTTTTAAAGACTTTTTAGATGGTAGTTTAAATTTTCTTAAAGGAGAAAAGCCCTCTTTAGAAGATTTTGAAAATCACCTAGGCACTATTTTTACTGAGATAAGATTAAAGCAAGTTATAGAATTTAGATCTTTAGATACATGTAATTTTGGCTGTATTTGTAACGGCCCCTCATTTTTTACTGGATTAATTTATGGATCTTTGGAGGAGACTTATGAAATTATAAAAAATTGGAAAAAAGAGGAAGTTATGGAAGCATACTTAAACGCCCCTAAACAAGGATTAAACACTTTGCTAAAAAATAAAAAATTAATTGATTGGGCAAAAATATTTTTAAACTTGTCAAAAAAAGGCTTAGAAAAAAGAAATGAGCTGAATAAAAGTGGGAAAAACGAGACAATTTATTTAAAACATATAGAGGAAATTATTAGTAATAAAAAAACTAGAGCAGAAATGCTAATTGAACAATATAATAAAACAAAAAAATTAGATTTTTTAATTAATCATGACGAAAATTTTAGCTATTCAGGGTTCTGATCTTAAAAAAGTAAATATCAAAACCGATACAACTATTCTTTTAGCATCTGAAGCACAAAAAAGAGGCTACAAAATATATTATTTTGAACCAGAAAATTTGAGTTTTTTAAATGGAAAAGTTTTAGCTTCTTGTAAATATATAAAAATCAATGAAAATAAAAAGAAATTCTACTCATTGCTAGGAACTGTAAATTTTAATTTAGAAAAATCTAAAGTTATATTAATCAGAAATGATCCCCCTTTTGATAATCGTTATTTATATTCAACTTTTTTGCTTAACCATATTTCCAAAAAAGTAAAAATAATCAATAATCCATCAGCAGTAAGAAATGTTTCTGAAAAGCTTTTTTCTATTAATTTTATGAGGTATATGCCTCCTACTCTAATCAGTGAAAATCTTAATGAGATTAGGAATTTTTTTAAAAGATATAAAGCTGTTGTAGCCAAACCTATTAATGGTTTTAGTGGAAATAACGTTATTCTATTAAAAACTTTTAATGCTAATAAAATAAAAAAATTAATTAAAACGCATAATCATGTATTTTTTCAAAAATTTTTACCTGGAGTTTCTAAAGGAGATAAAAGAGTATTCATTATTAAAGGAAAGATTGTAGGCGCAATATCTAGAGTGCCTAAAAAAGGGAGTATTTTATCGAACATGAGCAAGGGAGCTCTGGCTAAGTTAACTAAACTTACAAAAAAAGAGGTTAAAGCAAGTAAAGTAATTGGTAAATTACTCTTTAAAAATAAGATATATTTTGCTGGAATTGATTTTGTTCAAGAAAAATTAATAGGTGATATTAATGTTACTAGCCCTACTGGGCTGGCTGCATACAAAGATTTATCTGGAATAAACATTGCAAAACTGTTCTGGAATAATATTTAATTGACAGTTGACAAAATCCTGAATTTCTTGCTATATTTCTATTAGCGCTGAGTTAAAGCAACTTGCGGGCGCTTAATAAATCCTGCTAAAGCGCATAAGTCATTAAGACCACCGCTTTAGCCGGTGGTTTTTTTTTTTGGAAAATCTGAAATTAAACCGGGTATTTGAACCATATTGTACACCTGGCATATGCCGAAGTACTAAAAAGGAGAAGATGAACAGAATTAAACTTCGTTCATTCTTCTCCAGAAAAACGGAGAAAAAATGAACGAAACGATTAGAGAAACAGTAAGGGGGAAAATCAATGTCTGATTTTAAACATCCGGAAACTATAGGCTTACATGGTAGTGATTATAGAGCTGATCCTACTACAACAGCTGTAGCAGTTCCTATTTACCAAACAACTTCTTACCAATTTAAAAATGCAGAACATGCTGCAAATTTATTTGGTCTAAAGGAGTTTGGTAATATTTACACACGTATAATGAACCCGACTGTAGATGTGCTAGAAAAAAGAGTTGCAGCGCTTGAAGGCGGTGTAGCAGCATGTGCAGTGGGATCAGGCCAAGCAGCCTCAGCAATGTGTATTCAAAACTTAGCACAAGCTGGAGATAACATTGTTGCTTCAACTGATTTATACGGAGGTACAGTTAACTTATTCAAAAATACTTTAAGGCAACAAGGTATTGAAGTTAGATTTGCAGATCCTGCAGATCCTAAAAACTTTGAAAAAGTGACTGATGATAAAACAAGAGCTTACTATGGTGAGACTCTTCCAAATCCATATCTTCGTGTTTTTCCAATTAAAGAAGTTTCTGATATCGGTAGAAAAAAAGGTATTCCTTTAATTATCGATAACACAGCTTCACCAGTGATATGTAAGCCTTTAGCTCATGGAGCTGCAATTGTAATGCACTCTTTGACAAAATATATCGGTGGTCATGGTACTTCAATTGGAGGAATAATTGTAGATGGAGGAAATTTTGATTGGATAAAAGATAGAAAAAGACAACCTCTATTAAATGAACCAGATCAAAGTTATCATGGTGCAGTTTGGGCAGATGCAGTTCCACAATTAACTGGTGCTAATATTCCATTTGTTATCAGAGCAAGAGTGGTTTTATTGAGAGACTTAGGAGCTCCATTAAGTCCATTCAATGCTTTTCAAATCATTCAAGGTTTGGAAACTGTAGCTTTAAGAATGAAACAACATTGTAGCAATGCAGAGAAAGTTGTGAATTTCTTAGATAGTCACAAAAAAGTTAAAAAGGTTATCTATCCAACTAATTATCAAGGTGAAATTAGAGATAGAGCTAAAAAATATATGCAAGGTGGTTATGGATCTTTAATAGGTATGGATCTAGGAACAAAAGAAGCAGGAGCTAAGTTCATTGACAACTTAAAAATGCTTTACCACGTAGCAAACATTGGTGATGCTAGAAGTTTAGCAATTCACCCAGCAACAACTACGCATAGTCAGCTTACAGAGAAAGAAATGTTAGCTGCTGGTGTTACTCCAGGTTATGTCAGATTATCGATTGGAATTGAACATCCAGACGATATTGTTGCAGATATCAAGCAAGCTTTGGCTGCATAAAAATAATTTAGGTGGTCCCAATAACTAGTGTTGGGGCCATCTTTGAAGATAAAATTGAATTACCTTCTATTATAAATAATTGATTTTTTTGCTATCTTTTCAATCTTAGATATTTCTTCAATTTTATTTTTTGGAAATTCTTTAACAAAATCTTTAGTCTTTTTTACAATTGCGGTACTTTTTACTTTAATTTGTTTTTTAACAATTGTACAAAATTCAGACTTTGTAATTTCAAAAGATGATATGCAGGTTTCTTTATTTCTTTCTGGATTTTTTTCCTCTGCGTAAGCAATGGCATGTTCCAAAGGTGTTTTTCCTGTTTGTTTTTTAACCCCATAACTTATTGCAGAGTTTAAGCTGGATTGAACAAATTTTCCGTTCGAAGTTCCTGGGCCGAGTAATGCTAATGTCTCAGCGCACCCATTCAGCAAAAAAGTGGTTAAAAATAAAAGCAATATTTTTTTCATGTTTAAAATCTCTTTTAGATGGTCCGTATATCTGCTTCATCTATAAATAAAAGATAATTTTGAATGTATTAATTTTTATTAACACAACCCTTGGTGGTTAAAATTCTCAAATAAGATTAAGATTTTTTATGATTAATTAATCTAAATACTTAACTTTAGAATTGTCGTTAATTTTAGGCTGAAGTGATGATGTAAGGTCTTTTATAGATTTAGCCTTAGTTTTTAAAATCTTAGACTTAGTTATTTTTAGTTGCTGTTTTACAATTGAACAAATTTTTGAGTTAGTTTTTCCAACAAATGATAAGCAAGGTTCCTTTTTTTTGTGAGGATTTTTCTCATCTGCATATGAAACAGCATGTTCTATAGGAAGTTTTCCAGTAGTTTTTTTTATTCCGTAGCTTACTGTTGAAGTAAAGGCCCCTCTAGCTATATTTCCACCTGCTCCACTTGCTGCAGTTGTTGAAGCTGGTCCTAGTAAAGCAACTGATCCAAAGCAACCGCTCAATAAGGTAAAAATTAACAACAAGCAAAAATTTTTTTTCATACTCCCTTTAATAGGTCTTCTTATTAAACCAGAGATTTGTTTGTTATAAAACAAACGAATCACCCAAAATGAGTTTATAGCTAATACAACCTATAATGGAAATACTTTTTTATGAAATTATTCTTATAGGCTTGTTTTTTAAGCAACTTTCTAGATTTTCAATCATTTGAGAATAAAATTTTGAGTAATTCTCGACTGTTACGTAACCGATATGTGGTAATATGAAAGCATTAGGAAGAAATCTTAGTTTATGGTCTTGCGGAAGTGGTTCTTTTTCATAAACATCTAAACCAGCACCAGCTATTTTTTCATCTTTTAAAGCTTCGACTAAATCATTTTCATTAATAATTGGGCCTCTCGAAGTATTGATTAAATAACTTGTTTTTTTCATCATTTCTATCTCTTTTTTTGTAATTAAGTTTTTATATCTTTCACCTAAAACTAAATGAATAGAAATAATATCTGAATTTTTAAGTAAATCTTCCTTATTCATAGGTAATACTCCAAGTTCATTTGCATGAGATAAATTTAGATTTTCACTCCAGGCACAAACTTCCATTCCAAAAGCTTTTCCTACCTTTGCAACTTGTGTCCCAATTTTTCCTAAACCTATTAATCCCAACATTTTGCCTTTTAGTTCTGAGCCAATCGTAGTCTGCCAATATCCTTGAAACATATTATCAATTTCTTGTTTTACGTTTCTTAAAAGACCTAAAATTAAAGCCCAAGTGATCTCAGCTGCAGGATTTGAATTTATTTCAGTGCCGCAAACCAAAATTCCTTTTTTTTTTGTTACTTCCAAATTAATAGAATTATTACGCATTCCTGAAGTCATAATGTATTTAAGATTTGGTAAATTTTCTAATAAATTTTTTGTGATGGGGGTTCTTTCTCGCATTATGAACAATGCTTCAAATTCCTCCAAGGCCTCAATAGCTTCAGTTTCATCGTTGAAGGCTTCATTAAAAATTTTAAAATCAAACTTATTCTTTAATTTTTCAATTTTGACAATCTCTTCAAAAGCACTTTGATAATCATCCAGCACTGCAACTTTTATCATTGAGTTTTCCTATTCGATAGATAAATACCAGATATAATAAAGGATGCTCCAATAAAATGGAATAATTGAAATTTTTCTTTAAAAATTATAATTGCCATTAATGCACTGAAAAGTGGCATTAACTGAATGAACATTGACGATCTGTTTGGCCCTATTAATTCTATAGCTTTTTGCCAACAATAATAAGCTGCGATTGCAGGAAAGATAACCACATAAATTAAAATTAAGAAAAAAGCTTTATTAATTTTAATATCTAATCCAATTGATTGTTCGTATAAAAATTGTGGAACTAAAAATATCAATCCTACTGTTACCATAATTTGGATTAAAGAAAATTGAGACAACTCAAATTTATTTTTTTTAAGTAAAGTTGAATATAATGACCAGCTCAAAACACAAACCAGCATCCATATATCTCCTTTATTAAAACTTAAAGAAATTATTTTTTGCATATCTGCATTCGAAATAATTGTTGCAACTCCAAATATTGATAAGAACAGTCCAGATAATTGAAATACATTTGTTTTTTCAATCTTCATAAGTGACGAAAAAATTATTATCATTGGTGGAATAGCGGCCAACATTAAAACTGCATTAATTACTTGGGTAAAATTTAAAGCAAAATAAACTACAGAATTAAAGGTGCTAATTGATAATATTCCCATTATGCCAATGACAAAAAAGTTTTCTTTAATATAGTTTTTCTTTGCTAAAATTTCTTTTATTGTGAATGGAATTAAAATAAACCATACCATAAACCATCTTAAAAAGTTTAAAGTAAGTGGTGGAACTTCAAATAAAGTGGCGAATTTTCCAATTATAAAATTTCCTGACCAGAATAAAGCCGCGAACGTTAGAAATATATAAGCTATATAATTTTTTGACAAAAAAATCCTAATTAAATCTTTTAGAGCTGTAGGGAGATAAATCTAAATTAGTTTTTTCCCCTGCAACTACACCAGAAATAATTTTGCCTGTTACAGCGCCTAAAGTCCAGCCTAAATGCTGATGGCCAAACGCATAAATTATATTTTTATTTTTTAGCGAAGGGCCAAGAATGGGTAAAAAATCTGGTAAAGTCGGTCTAAACCCAAGCCATTCATCATCATGCCTGCCGAGTTGTGGTAATAATTCTTTTGCGCAATTAATAACATATTCAATTCTTTTTTTCGAAGGAGGGTTTTTTAATCCTCCTAATTCAACTGTTCCTACAGCTCGTAAACCTTGGTTCATTGGTGTCATGCCAAATCCTCGATCTAAGAAAATTACAGGTCTAGAGATTAATTTATCCTTGTCTTTAAAATGCACATGATATCCTCTCTCAGTATCTAAAGGAATATTTTCACCAAGTTGATCAGTCAATTTTTTTGAAAATGCTCCTGATGCAATCACTGACTTTTCAAACCTATACACATCATTTGCCGATTTTACTATTGTTTCGTTTGCTGTTTTCTGTTCTATGCTTCTAATATCCGATTGAATAAATTTACCGCCCCTCTTTAGATATAATTTAAAAATTTCTTTAAGAATTCCATGAGGGTCTCTGGAATGCATAGCATTTTCAAATATAACACCAGCATCAAATATTGGGTTCAAATTTGGCTCTAATTCTAATATCTCTTCACGAGTTAATAATTTTTGTTTCACACCTAAGTCATCTCGAACTTTTATTTCTAGTTTTCTGCTCTTTAGGTTTTTATTAGTCCATACATAAATAATCCCTTTTTTTTCAACTAGCCCATCCACATTTATTTCTTGAAATATTTCCTCATAAGCATCATTAGATAAACTTAAAATTTGGTGCATGTACTTAGCTGTATGTAGCATAGATTTTTTATTACAGTTTTTTAAATAATATAAAAACCAATTAAACATTTTTGGAATATAATTCCATTTTAAAGCTAGAGGTCCGTAAGAACTAAATAGCATTTTTGGAACATCATATAAAATATCTGGGCGGTTGAATTGTAATACCGCGTAAGGTGAAAAAT
>CACLUK010000015.1 GCA_902610115.1 uncultured Pelagibacteraceae bacterium | reverse complement strand
TTGTCTCCACCTTTTTTTGCTAAGTCACTTCTTTGTCTTACACCAAATTTATGCTGCTCATCTATAACAGTTAAACCCAAATTATAAAATTCAATTTTTTTTTGGAATAATGAATGTGTTCCAATAATTAAATCAACCTTTCCCTCCTTTAATTCCTTTAATATATTTTTTCTCTCCTTATATTCGGTTTTGCCAGTTAAAAATCTGATTTCTAATAAATTACTAAATATTTTTTTTGATAACTCAAAATGTTGTTTTGCTAAGATTTCAGTTGGACTCATCAAAGCGGTTTGATAACCACTTTGTGTAACATTATAAATTGATAAAAGTGAAACAATAGTTTTGCCTGAACCTACATCGCCTTGAATAATTCTAAACATTCTTTTATTGCTAAGTAAGTCTTGATCGATTTCTTTAAGGACCGTATTTTGACTACTAGTTAATTTAAATGGTAGTTTTTTTATAAGAAACTCAACTTTTTGATTATTAAAAACTTTTGCTTTTTTTCTTTTTCTAATTCGTTTTCTATTTTCTGATAAAGATAAAAAATTTGCACAAATTTCATCAAATACTATTCTTCTATAACTTTTTGATTTATTATCTTTTTTTTCATTTAAATGAAGATTTTTAATAGCTCGACTCCAATTGATAAGCTTATTTTTTTTAATAAATTGATCATCAAGCCAATCGTTAATTTTAGGAATATTCGATATGATTTTTTCACTTATTGATCTATATTTTTTTTCATTAATACCTTTTGTTAAATTGTACTTAGGTATATTCTTAACAACATAATCTTGATTTTCTATTGTAGTGACATAATCAGGATTTGTAATTTGATATTTCTTATTAAAAAAATTAATTTTTCCACTTATGATGATCCATTCATTTAAAGGAAATAGTTTTCTTAGATATCCTTCCCGGCTATTAAAATAAACAATGTCAATTTTTCCAGTTTCATCTTCACAGATTATTTTATTTGGTAAATTTCTTATTCTAGGAAAATTAAGTTTTTTTACTTTTACCTTGATTGAGCAAATAGTTCCGACTTCAAGTTCATTTAATTTTACTATTTTTGATCTATCTGTTTCAGAATAGGGTAGATTTAAAATTATATCCTTGATTTTTTCTATTTTTCTTTTTTTTAAATATTTACTTAATTGTGGTCCAATGCCTTTAAGAGTGTTGATACTGTCAAAAAAATTATCTTTATTCATTTTATAGATTAAATTCGGTATAATATAATTTAATGAATAATAAATTAGAAATTTTTAAAAAAAAATTGATTTATAGAGCTGGTCATAGAGGAACCAAAGAAATGGATATATTATTAAGTTCTTTTGTTGATAAAAATATTAATTTATTCAATGAACAGCTTTTAGATGAATTAGACAAATTTCTTAATTTTGAAGATGAAGTAATTCTTAATTATTATCAGTATGATATTATTAAAGAAAATATTGATAAAAATGAAGTTTCTAAAATGTTTAAGGAATTTAAATTATAGTGGCGGAGAGGGTGGGATTCGAACCCACGAACGAGTTGCCCCGTTGCTGGTTTTCAAGACCAGTGCTTTCAACCACTCAGCCACCTCTCCAATTGTAACTTGCTCTATTTATTACTATCAAAGTAATCAAATAACAATAAATTTGTAGTAGGATTTCTAATGCTAGTTAATAAAAACTAAATATGATAATTAAAAATATGTTTAAAATATTTATTTTTGTCATAACCATCTTATTAATTAATACAAAAAGCAACTCAACAAATCATGACTTTAATAATTGGTTAAAAGATTTTAAAAAAGAGGCTATTAGTTTAGGGGTTTCAGAAATTGTTGTAAATGAGGTTATGTCTAATGCTAAATTTTTACCAAAAGTAATAGAATATGATAGGTACCAACCTGAATTTTATGAAGATACTTTTACATATATTAAAAAAAGATCTTCCAAAAAAAAACTTAGGGAGGGTTTAAAACTTTATAAGAAAGAAAAACTTATTATAGATAAAGTAGAAAACGAATTTAAAATTGAAAAAGAATTACTTCTGGCTTTAATGGGAATCGAAACAAATTTTGGAAAGTATTTAGGAAAAATGGATATTATATCTTCATTAGCAACACTCAGTTTTGATAAAAGAAGAAGCGAATTTTTTACAAAAGAACTTTTAATATTACTATCGTTAGTTGATAAAAAAATAATTAATAAAAATATTCTTTATGGTTCATGGGCAGGCGCATTTGGAAATTTTCAGTTTATGCCTAGAACTATTCAAGATTATGCCATCGATTACAATAATAATAAACTTATTGAACTAAAAAAAACACAAGACTCTTTTGCTTCAGCTGCTAATTATTTAAAAAAGATTGGATGGAAAAAAAATCAACCATGCTTTATCAGAGTAAATTTGAAAGAAAATATTCCAAAAAAGTACCTAAATTCATCTGCAAGAAAAATTAAAAATAAAAAGAAAATCAATTTCTTTAAAAAGTATATTAAAAATCTTGATGCGATAAACATAAATGAAAATATAAATTCAGCTATAATAATTCCCGACAAGGATATTATACCTGGGGCACAAACATTATCACCAGCATATATAGTTTTTGATAATTATGAAAAAATTCTTAAATGGAATCGTTCGTTGAGATTTGCTTTAGCTGTTTGTACTCTAAAAGAAAATTTTGAAAATGAAATTTAAATTTATTTTATTATTTTTTTTACTATTTTCGTGTAATACAAATTACACAAAATTTGATAATAAAACCAACTATACATCAAAAGGATTTGCTTACATTCAAAATGATAGTTATAAAGATGAAACAATAAGAGGTAAGTTAAATAATACTCTTCTTCAGGTATCTAATCAAGATTTAAAATTTAACTCATTAATTAAAATTATAAATCCAAAAACTAAGAAATCTATAGTATTAGAAAATTCTAAAAGAATTAAATATCCAGATTTTTATAAAATCTATATTACTCAAGAAGTTGCAAAAGTATTAAATTTAGATGAAGATTTACCTCTTGTAGAAATATTAGAATTAAAAAAGAACAAATCTTTTGTTGCAAAAAAGGCTAAAATTTTTAATGAGGAAAAAAAAATTCCTTCAAATGCGCCAGTGACTTCTGTCAAAATATCAAATATTTCAAAAGAAAGGAAATTAGATAAATCTTCTGATCCTGATAAAATCTTTATTTTGATAGCATCCTTTTACTCAAATGACACTGCTGAGTTTTTAAAAAAGAGAATCATCAAAGAAATCCCTAGCTATGAAATCAATAAATTGAAAATTAAAAAAAAATCTAATAAAAAAATTGATCTTTTATCGGGGCCATATAACACTGTCAATTTGATGAAAAATGATTACACTCTGCTTAAAAAATTTGGCTTTGAAGAACTTGATATAACAATTAATGAATAAAATTTTTTTAACATTATTTATATATTTAAATTTAATATTTTCTGTTTATGCCAATCCTATAATAAATGCTAGGACTGGTATTCTTATAGATTACCATTCTGATAAAATTCTTTATGAGTCAGATGCTGATGCTCAAATTTATCCTGCTTCAATGACAAAAATAATGACATCAATTATTGCTTTTGATTTGTTAAAAAAAAATAAATTATCTTTAGACGATTTGTTTGTTGTTTCTGAAAATGCCTGGAGACTTTCTCAAAGCGGCTATTCTTCCATGTTTATAATGGTTAACGATCAGGTTTCCGTTGAAGATTTGCTTAAAGGAATTATCATTGCCTCTGGAAATGACGCCTGTGTAGCTTTAGCGGAAGGTATTGCAGGATCTGAGGAGAGTTTTGCTGAGATAATGAATGAAAAGGCAGATGAAATAGGTATGACCTCAACAAATTTCACAAATTCATCTGGGATTAATGATCCAGATAATATTTCAACAGTTAGAGATATTGCATTAATGTCTAAGTACTTGATTGCAAACTATCCAGATTATTACGAACTATTCAAGGAAAAAACATTTACCTGGGACCGAACTGGTGGAGATCCAATTAAACAAGGGAATAGGAATCCTTTATTGTACAAGAATGTTGGAGTTGACGGAGTTAAAACAGGATATCTTGCAGTAGAAAAATATTCATTGGCTAGTTCTATGATTAAAAATGACAGGAGATTAATTGCTGTAGCTTCAGGTTTTTCAACAAAAAATTTAAGAAGCTCTGAGTCTCTTAAATTATTAAATTGGGGTTTTAGAAATACAAATACATTTGAAATTTCCAAAAAAGGAGAAACTGTTTTCGAGTTAGAAACTTGGTTAGCTAAAAGTGAAAAATTAAAAGCAGTAACTAAAGAAGATTATTATATAACTATAAATAAAAAAGATATTAGAAATTTAAATGTTACTTTGAATTATAAGGGGCCAATAGTTGCCCCTATTCAAAAAGGGGAGAAAATCGCTAATCTTGTAATTTCAAATAAAGACGAAATAATTAAAACTTTACCGCTTTATGCCAATGAAGATTTAAAAAAAGTTAATTTTTTTAAAAGTTTAATTACCTCATTAAATTATTTAATTTGGGGTGATGTATAAAAAAAAACCTTTATTTATTGTTTTCGAGGGAGTTGAAGGTTGCGGAAAATCTTATCAAAGCTTAAAATTATTTAATAATCTTAAAAAATTAGGAATAAAATCATTGTTAACTAGAGAGCCAGGTGGAACAAAAAGTGCTGAGTTAATAAGAAATTTAATTTTAAAAGATTATTTCAATAAATCAAAAATTGAAAAATTTGATAAATACACTGACACTCTTTTATATTTAGCTGCTCGTAATGAACATGTAAAAACAAAAATTTTACCAGCGCTAAAAAAAAAATCTGTAGTAATTTGTGATAGGTTTGTTGATTCTACAATCGCATACCAAGTATTTGGAAAAAAAGTAAATTATAATTTTGTTAAAAATATACATAAAATTATCTTAGGAAATTTAAAACCAAATTTGACTTTTGTTCTTAAAGTATCTTCTGAATCTTCAAGGAAAAGATTATTGAAAAGAAGAACTAAAAATCGATATGATAATTTTGCAAAATCTTTTTATCAAAAAGCTCAAAAATCATTTATTAAAATAGCAAAAAATAAAAAAAATTATCATGTTCTAAATTCATCTAATAACGATAACTTATTGGAAAAAAAAATTCTTAATGTAGTTTTAAAGCTAATAAAAAAATAATGACTGCCTTAAAGATCTTGAATCCTAAAATAAACCCATATCTATACGGATACTCAAATAAATTTATTTTTTTCAAAAATCTAATACAAAAAAAAAAATTACCTCAATCTATAATGATCACTGGAGACAAAGGAATAGGCAAGGAAACTTTTGTAAATCATTTATTGCATTTTTATTTTGATAAAGAAAATTATAATGAAAAAGATAATTATATTAATGATAAAAGTATTTTTCACAACCAATTCATAAATAATTTATTTCCAAACATTATTTATTTTGAGTCATTTAATTTACAAAAGATAAATATTGATGATATAAGAAAATTAAAAAAGAATTTATTAAAAAAACCAATTATTGATGATAAAAGATTTATTATTTTTGATGAAGTTGAGTCTTTTAATAACAATTGTCTAAATGCACTTCTAAAGATCATTGAGGAACCAGGAAAGAATAATTACTTTATTTTTATAAATAATAAAACAAAACCGATTTTGTCTACAGTAAAATCAAGATGTCTTGAAATAAAATTTATACTGAATAACAAAAACAAAAAAGAAATAACTTCTTCATTACTAGATTATTTCAACCAAAAGATATTAATTAAAGATGAAAATATGCAAATGACTCCTGGCAATTTTATTAAATTTAATCATATTTTAGATGAGCAAAAAATCAATTTAAAAGAAGATATTTTGACTAACTCTAAGATAATTCTCAATTTATATAAAAAAGAAAAAAATTTTATCTATAGAGATTTATTATTATTTTTATCTAACTACTATTATTATAAAATAAAATTTAATAATAATTGTGACAAAATCAAATTTATTGAGGAAAAAGAATTTATTTTTAAAAATATAAATGAATTTTTTACATTTAACTTAAGTCAGAATAGTTTATTACATTTCTTAGAGGAAAAATTTAACAATGAGTAAAAATTTTTATATCACTACACCTATTTACTATCCTTCTGGCAAACCCCACATGGGTCATGCTTATTCAAGTATCGTCGCAGATGTATTTGCCAGATTTAAAAGAATAGAGGGTTATAATGTTTTATTTTTGACAGGAACTGATGAGCATGGACAAAAAATTCAAAAAGAGGCAAAAAAAAATAACAAAGATCCAAAAAAATTTTGTGACGAATTATCTGAAACATTTAGATCACTTACTAAAATATTAAATTTGACTAATAACGATTTTATAAGAACAACCGAACCCAGACATTTTCATTCAGTTCACGAAATCTGGAGAAGACTCATAAAGTCAGGGGATATATATTTAGATAAATATAGCGGTTGGTATTCTGTTTCTGATGAAGCATATTATGATAATGATGAAATTGAGGAAAAAGATGGTAAAAAAATATCAAAAATCTCAGGATCGTTAGTAGAGTGGGTAGAGGAGGAGTCTTATTTTTTCAAATTATCCTCATTTCAATCAAGATTATTAGAGCATTATAAAAAAAACAAAGATTTTATTTTACCTAATTCAAGAAGAAATGAAGTAATAAGCTTTGTTGAAAAAGGGTTAAAAGATTTATCAATTAGCCGGACATCTTTTTCTTGGGGAATCCCAGTTCCTGATCACAATACACATGTGATATACGTTTGGCTTGATGCATTAACTAATTATTTAAGTGCTTTAAATTTTCCTAATACCCAAGATGAAAAATATAAATCTTTTTGGCCTGCCGACGTACATATAATTGGAAAAGATATTTTACGATTTCATGCTATATTTTGGCCAGCTTTTTTAATTTCCGCAAATTTACCATTGCCTAAAAAAGTATTTGGTCATGGTTGGATATTATCAAATGATAAAAAAATGTCTAAATCTCTTGGAAACATTTTAGATCCAATTCAAATAATTAAAGATTACGGAATTGATCAACTAAGATATTATTTGATAAAAGAAGTTTCCTTGGGAAATGACGGAAGTATTTCTATGGAAAATCTTAAAAATTGCATTAACAATGATTTAGCTAATAATTATGGTAATTTATGCCAAAGGGTTTTTTCATTTATAAAAAAAAATTGTGGTAATAAAATACCTAAAAAAGTTAAATTAAAAGAAAATGATATCAAATTAATCGAAAATATAAAAAATAACATTCCTAAATTAATTAGTTACATAAATAAACAAAATTTGAATGAATATATAAAAATGGTAGTTAATTTTTCTTTCGAGGCAAACAAATATTTTAATGACTCAGAACCATGGTCTTTAAAAACAAAAGATCCCGAAAGAATGAATTCAATTCTCCACACAATTTTGGAACAAATAAAAAATATTTCTATTCTTTTAAATCCAATTATACCGATTTCTACGAAAAAAGTTTTAGATACTATTAATTTATCTGATAAGGATATTTCAATTGAAAATATTAAAAATGATGACATTTTCAACTATAATTTGGAATTAAAAAATTTAGATATTTTATTTAAAAAGATTGAAAATGATAATTGATTCACATTGCCATCTCACCTACGAACCGATGTCTAAAGCTTTAAAAGAAACAATAGATAGAGCAAACAAAGACGGCATTAAATACATGCTTACCATATCGACAGAAGATAAAAGTTTTGAACAAATACTTAAGATAGTAAATGGTTTTGAAAGTGTTTACGGTACTTATGGAATCCATCCTCATGAAGCTAAGTCTCATCAACATATTAAAAGTGCTAATATAATCAATAAAGTGAATCAAAATAAAAAAATTATTGGTATTGGTGAAACAGGATTGGACTTTTATTATAATCATTCCGAAAAGAAAGACCAAATCTATTCCTTTGAGGAGCACATATTAGCATCACAAGAAAAAAATCTGCCACTAATAGTCCACACAAGATCAGCAGAAAAAGAAACTTTACAAATATTAGAAAAACATTCGAAAAAAAAAGAGACTAAAATCCTTATTCATTGTTTTACAGGATCACGAGAATTTGCTTTCAAATTATTAGATTTAGGTGCTTATATTTCTGCTAGTGGAGTAGTAACATTTAAAAAATCTCAGGATTTAGCTAATACCTTCAGAGATATACCAAACGAAAAAATATTAGTTGAAACCGATGCTCCATATCTTGCCCCTGTCCCACTAAGAGGTAAATCAAATGAACCCAGTTACTTAATACATACAGTAAAGTTTTTATCTAAAATCAAAAATTTATCATTTGATGAATTTTCAAAAGTTACAACTAACAATTTTTTTAAATTGTTTGGTGAATTAAATTGAAAAGTAAATTTACAATTCTAGGCTGCGGAAGTTCTCTAGGATCTCCATGGATAACTAATTACAGAGGTAATCTTAGACAAAGTCCAAAAAATTTAAGGACTAGATGTTGCGCTCATATTCAAAAAGGAAATTTGTCTATTTGTATAGATACCTCACCAGATATAAAGTATCAATTTTTAAAAAATAAAATTAAAAATCTTGACTCAATTATTTATACTCATGAACATGCAGATCAGACAGCCGGTATATTTGAAATGAGACCATTTTATTGGAAAAATAAATCAAAGATCCCAATCTATGGTAGTCGAAGAACGATCACAGCTTTAAAAAAATCTTACAGATTTTGTTTCTTTGAGGAGCAAGGGTATAAGCCGATTATGAAAGCGAATATAATTGATAAAAGTTTTTTTATAAAAAAAAAAAATATAAAATTGATAATAAAACCCTTTCAAGTTACTCATGGACTAATAAAATCAACCGGATATGTAATAGATAAAATTGCGTATATAAGTGATTGTAATAACATATCGTTGAAGAATATCGATCATCTCAAAAATCTTAATTACCTGGTATTAGATTGTCTTAAAATTGATAAACACCCATCACACTTTAATTTAGAAGAAGCTTTAAACTTAATAAATATAACCAAACCTAAAAAAGCTATACTTACTAATTTGCATACGGATTTAGATTACTATGAATTAAAAAAAATTTTACCTAAAAATATAATCCCTGCGTATGATGGATTAAGTTTTAGTAGCTAAATCAAGTTTTCAATTAATTTAATGAACTTCTTAGATGAAGGTTTTGTTATTGAGGAGAATGTTTCTGCAACTTTTCCATCTTTTCCAATTATTATTTTATGGAAATTCCACTTTGGTATTGCACCAACACCATAATCTTTTCTTGCCCATTTATAAAATGGATGTGAATTATTCCCTATTACATTAATCTTTTCTGTCATCGGAAATGTAATTCCAAAATTTGTTTCACAAAAGTTTTTTATTTCTTTATTGCTACCAGGTTCTTGTCTGAAGTTATTAGTAGGGACACCTAAAACAACTAAATTTTTACTTTTATATTCAGACCATAGTGTCTGAAGATCTTCGTATTGAGGCGTGTAACCACATCTACTCGCAACATTTACTACTACGATTACCTTTCCTTTGAATTGGCTTAGTTTGATTAAGTCTCCATCTATGCTATTAAATTCGTAATCATAAGCGGTGCCATTATTCCCAGCTATAACTTTTGAAAAAAAACTGAACATAAATAAAATAATGAATATTTTTTTCATAATTTTAATGCTTTTAATACTGCATCAATTGGTAAAAATATACATTTAAATCTATTAAAATTGTCGCTATTTAATAATTTTTCGAAATCAGATAACCTCTTAGGGATTTTTGCATTTTTTTTTAATGATATTTTTTTTAAGGTTATAAAATCATTTTTAATATCTTTTAATTTAATATTTTTTATTTTTCTCGATAGAAGACTTGCTGAAGCCTCGCAATATACACAGGATATAGTTTCGTATTTCATTGAGCTTATCTTTTTTTTATCTGCTATTAACTCTAAGGTAATTTTGTCTCCACATGTTGAGTTTTTTAAAGATACCTTATGTGAGTATTTGTTTTTAAGACCTACATTTGAAGTATTAGAAGCTAATTTAATGATATCTTTGTTGATCATTTCTTAGAAGAAAATAATAGCAAGAAATATCCAAAGAGTGTAGAAAGAAGCGAGCCAGTTAACACTCCAATCTTAACTCCATCCATATATTCTAAATTATTTACAAAAGCTAAATTTCCAACAAATAAACTCATTGTAAATCCAATACCTGTTAAAATTGAAACTCCATAAAGAGCTAACCAAGTAGATCCAGATGGTTTATCGGCAAATTTAAGCTTTACAGATATATAAGAGAGGGCAAAGACACCAATTTGTTTTCCAAAAAATAGACCTAAAACAATTCCAAGAGGCACAGGATTTAACAAAGTAGCAAAAGTAAGTCCTTCAAGTGAAACTCCAGCATTTGCAAAAGCAAAAAGCGGCATTATTCCAAAAGCTACATAAGGTGACAATCCATGTTCTAATTTAAGTAACATTGACTCTTTTCTCTTATTTTTGTTATGTGGAATTGTTAGGGCTAAAAGAACACCTGCAATTGTAGCATGTATTCCTGATTGATGAGTAAAATCCCACAGAAAAATTCCTACAATTAAGAAAGGTATGAAACTTTTTATTTTATATCTATTAAGAGCTATTAAAACAATCAAAGATAATAACATCAGAACTAAATATTTTGCCTCAATATTTCCAGAATAAAAGAAGGCAATAATAACAATTGCCCCTAAATCATCAATAATTGCTAGAGCAGTCAAAAAAACTTTAAGTGATATTGGAACCCTTTTACCTAATAAAGATAAAACTCCTAAAGAGAAAGCAATATCTGTAGCTGAAGGTATAGCCCAACCATTTAATGTTGTACCGTCAGAATAATTTACAACGATATAGAATAATGCCGGCACCGCCATCCCTCCGACTGCACCAATGATAGGTAGCATAGCTTGTTTTGGATTAGATAATTCTCCCTGAATAAATTCTCTTTTTATCTCTAATGAAACAAAAAAGAAAAATATAGCCATCAGAACATCATTTATCCAATGAAGAACACTTAGTTTTAGACCAAATTCTTTAGTACCTAGTGTGATATATTTTTCTAGGGTAGAAAAATAAATTTCGCTTAAACCACCATTACTAATTATAAGTGCTAGTATTGCAGCAAATAACAAAACTAACCCAGAAGCAGCTTCAAGTTTAAAAAAATATTTAAAGGGTTTTGTAATATGCTGTATCATTGGTATTATTTACTTCTATAGAGACTATCTTTCAATTGCCAAAATCACTTAATTAACCTATAAAACAGACGTTCGGGGCGTAGCGCAGCCTGGTAGCGCATCTGGTTTGGGACCAGAGGGTCGCAGGTTCAAATCCTGCCGCCCCGACCATTATAAACATGAAAAAAGCTAAAATTTATATTCCTGCTAAAACTGCGATGCAATCGGGCAGGGGCAAACTTAAAAATTGGGTATTAGAATTTATAACCAAAGATCCCTCAATAAATCCTTTAATGGGGTGGGAGACATCGACGGATACTCTTGAAGAAGTTATTCTTAAGTTTCCATCAAAAGAAAAAGCTATAGAATATGCTATAAAAAACGATATATCTTACAATGTCGTTGAACCTAATAAGAAAGAATTTGTTATTAAGTCATACGCAGATAATTTTCTTAAAGATTAATTATGTGGAGAAGTTTTTTTAGAGATAAAAAATGGTTTTACTGGTCTTACGGAGGAGGATTTTTTATTATTTCTTTGCTAGTGATGCAAACCTATTTAGATGTTCTCTTTAATAGCTGGTACAAAGATTTTTATGATATTCTCCAAACAGCTGAGAAACGTGAGATATCGGAGTTTTGGGAGTCAATTAAAAGATTTTTATATATAGCACTTCCATACGTTACACTTTTTGCTTTCACTAATTGGTTCACAAGGCTATGGGCATTTCGGTGGAGAGAGGCAATGACGTTTTCGTATATGCCATATTGGAGAGCCACTGAGGCAAAAGTAGAGGGTTCATCTCAAAGAATTCAAGAAGACTGTATGAACTTTGCAAAAATTGTTGAGTCAATTGGATTGCAAGTTGTTAAAGCTATTATGACATTAATAGCTTTTATTCCTATTTTATGGGTTCTTTCTTCAAATGTTAATGTTCCTTTTTTAAACAGTGTTTCTGGATCTTTAGTATGGGTTGCGCTTACACTCAGTTTAGGTGGAATACTTATTAGTTGGTTGGTTGGAATAAAATTACCTGGTCTTGAATATAACAATCAAAAAGTTGAAGCTGCATTTAGGAAAGAATTAGTTTACGGAGAAGATGATAGAAAAAATTACGTTCAAGCTCCTACGATTTTACAATTGTTCACCGGTATAAAATTTAATTACCATAAACTATTTTTACATTACGGATATTTTGATTTATGGGCTATATGGTACAGACAATTATTTGTAATTGTTCCATTTCTTATTATGGCGCCAGGTTTGTTTACCGCAGCGTTCACTTTGGGTGTCATGATGCAAGTAGTAAATGCATTTGGTGAAGTAAAAGATGCTTTTTCCGTATTTTTGTATAACTGGACAAGAATTACAGAATTAAGATCAATACATAAGCGATTAATGGAGTTCGAAACAGCTATTAATTATAACACTAATAAGTTGAGAAAGCCTCGAAAATCTGATGTAAGAGTTTAATGGAACTCTATATCAAACTATTAGACGTAATACTTCCAGTATTTTTTGTAATTGGTATAGGCTATTACCTTGGAAAAAAAGATCCAAATTTTAACACCGATTTTATAACCACATTGGCCGGTAATGTGGGGACACCTGCAATGATTTTTTACACTATCACTTCTACAGGTGTAACTTTGGAAACATTTATAGAATATTTTACATATGCTTTAATTATAATAGGCGGATTTGCTGTAGTAGGCTTAATTATTCTTACTTTAATGAAAAAGGACTTTGTAAGTGAACTTCCTCCTTTAATATTGCCAAATACTGGTAATATGGGTATACCAATTTGCTTATTTGCCTATGGTACAGAAGGCTTAGGTATAGCCTCAGCTATAGCATCAGTAATTATTTTGCTTCACTTCACATTAGGTATTCTTTTGGCAAAGAAGAGTTTTTCACTGAAAATATTAATTACTAATATGCCTATATACGGGATAATAGCGGCTGTGATCGTTTTATATTATGATTGGGAGGTTCCTGGCTTTGTAGTTAACACTACGTTTTTATTAACTTACGCTACAATATTTCTGGTTCTCATGTCCTTAGGAATTGCATTGACAAAATTAAAAGTAGTATCATGGTTGAATGCGTCTATTTTAAGCGGCGTAAGAATTATAATTGGACCCATAATTGGATTTGGTTTTATTAAATATTTAAACCTTACTGGATTGCCTGCTGGGGTGCTTTTAATTCAATCTGCTATGCCAAGTGCTATTTTAACTTATTTAGTGGGTTCTATGTATTCAGAGAAAAGGGTAGTCGATAGTATTGCTAGCGTCATAGTAACTTCCACACTAATGTCATTTATAACTATCCCGGTTGTTGTATATTTAAGTCTTAAATATTTTCAATAAAAACAACTACTTAAGGTCAATAATTAAAGCAATACATTAACGA
>CACLUK010000014.1 GCA_902610115.1 uncultured Pelagibacteraceae bacterium | reverse complement strand
AAGGCTGGTAATCCAGCTAAATTTACAGGCACTGTAAAAATGTCATTTAAATACATTGATACAGGATCGTTAGTTTTTTCTCCTATCTTAAATGCTGAGCTTGGTGTTGAAGGTGTTAAAATAGCATCAACTTTAGTAAAACTATCATCAAAATCTTTTTTTATTAATTGTCTTACTTTTTGAGCTTTTAAGTAATAAGCATCGTAATAACCAGAAGATAAAACATAAGTGCCTATTAATATTCTTCTCTTTACTTCGTCACCAAATCCTTCTGATCTAGTATTTTCATACATTTCAATTAAATCTTTTTCTTTTTGTGACCTGTAGCCATATCTTACACCATCATATCTTGCTAAATTTGATGAAGCTTCTGCAGGTGCAACAATATAGTAAGTAGGCAAAGCATACTTGGTGTGGTGTAATGAAATATCAATTAACTGAGCGCCTAAATCTTTTAATATTTTTTTTCCTTTTTCCCAAAGATCATCAATTTCCTTTGGCATATTATCTACTCGATACTCTTTAGGAATACCAATTTTCAATCCTTTGATATTATCTTTTAAATTTTTTGAGTATGTTTCTTTTTTTTTATTAATTGAGGTTGAGTCTTTTTCATCAAAACCAGACATTGCTTCAAGCATAATTGAGCAATCATTTACTGTTTTAGTCATTGGTCCTGCTTGATCTAATGAAGAAGCAAAAGCAACGATACCCCACCTCGAACAAAGACCGTAAGTTGGCTTAAGACCTACAGTACCAGTAAAGGAAGCAGGCTGTCTGATCGACCCACCTGTATCTGTTCCAATTGTTGCAGGAGTAAGATCTGCCGCTAAAGCCGAAGAAGATCCTCCTGAAGAACCTCCTGGAACTAAATGATCTCCAACAGGATTAATTACATTTCCAAAAAAACTTGTCTCATTAGATGAGCCCATAGCAAATTCATCACAATTTAATTTTCCGAGTAAAAAAGCTCCGTTATTCCATAAATTTTTTGTTACAGTTGATTCATATGAAGGAATAAAATTATTTAAAATGTTACTTCCAGCCGTTGTTTTTACATTTTCAGTACAAAATAAATCTTTTACAGCTAAAGGTATTCCGCTAAGAAGTTGTTCATTATTTGGTTTATTATCAAATTTTTTTGCATTTTCTAAAGCTTGATCAAATGTTGTAGTTACAAAAGCATTAAGTTTTTTTGCATTTTCAATATTCTTTATATATGCTTGTGTAAGTTCTAATGAGGATATCTTCTTAGACTTTATATTTTCCAAAATTTCACTTAAACTTTGATTAGTTATATTGCTCATTACTCAACCACCTTTGGAACTACAAAAAACTCCTCATTTTTTTTTGGAGAATTTTTAAGAATTTTTTCTCTTATCTTGCCATCACTGATTTCGTCTTTTCTTGATCTCAATGACTGGTTTAAAATTGATGCTAATGGTTCAACTTTATCAGTATTCAGTTCATTTAATTGTTCAATAAACTTGAAAATTGAGTTTAAATCTTTGGTTAAGCTATCTACTTTAGCTTCATCAACTGAAATTCGAGCTAATTTAGCTACATGTTTAATTTTATCTTTATCTAAGGACATTTGTGCAATAAGTTAATTTAAATGTGTTTTATCACAAATTAGGTAAATTTCATGCTCGATATTGATGTATTTATTGAAAAAACTAAGAAAAAATCAAGATTAATAGGTATTGATCCTGGTGGCAAGAGAATTGGAATAGCTCTATCAGATGAAAATAAAATTGTAGCTACGCCATACACCACAATTATTAAAGAAAACTATAGAGACTTAGTTGATCAAATTAAGAAAATTGTTAAGGAGTACGACATTGATGGAATAGTCATAGGTAATCCAATTAATATGGATGGAACGGAGGGGCCCTCTTCACAATCAGCTAAAGGTTTAGCTAAAAATCTTTCAAAAGATATTACAGAAAATATCACTTTATGGGATGAGAGACTTTCTAGCCAGGGAGCCTTTAATCTATCTAATGATATAGCAATAAATTCGTCAAAAAAAGTGAGGAAATTAGACGAGAATTCTGCTCAATTTATACTTCAAGGAGTACTTGATTATTATAATAAAAAAAATACTTGATATAATACAGTAAAAGGCCTATAGAGTTGATTTTAATGGCAACTGCTAAAAAAGTTTCAGCTATTAAAAATACTCCAAAACATCTATTAGGTATTCAAAATTTATCAGTTCTTGAAGCTAAAGAAATTTTAACAGAAGCGAAATCCTTTATAAAACTAAACAGAGGAAGTTCTAAAAAACTAGATGTCCTTAGAGGAAAAACTCAAATTAACTTATTCTTTGAACCCTCTACAAGGACACAGAGTTCGTTTGACTTAGCTGGAAAAAGACTAGGTGCAGATGTGATGACGATGAATATGGGTAACTCTGCATTAAAAAAAGGTGAAACATTAATTGACACTGCTATGACGTTGAATGCGATGCATCCAGATATAATTGTTATAAGGCATCAAGACTCAGGCGCACCAAATCTTCTTTCACAGAAAGTTAATTGTACGGTAATAAATGCTGGTGATGGAAGGAGAGAACATCCTACACAAGCTTTACTTGATGCTTTAACAATTATTAATAGAAAAGATAGCATTGAAGGATTAAAAATCGCAATATGTGGAGACATTCTTCATTCAAGAGTTGCTAGGTCTAATATTTATTTAATGAATATGTTAGGGGCAGAAGTAAATGTCATTGCACCAAAAACTTTAATGCCAACAGGCATAGATAACTTAGGGGTGAAATCATTTACGGACATGAAAAAAGGATTAGATGGATGCGATATTGTTATGATGCTCAGATTACAAAATGAAAGAATGCAAGGATCTTTTCTTCCATCAAAGAGAGAATATTACGAATTTTTTGGGCTAACACCAGAAAAACTAAAGTTTGCAAAAAAAGATGCTTTACTAATGCACCCTGGTCCAATGAACAGAGGTGTTGAGATTGATACTAAATTAGCAGATGACATAAATGTTAGTCTGGTGAAAGAGCAAGTTGAATTAGGTGTAGCTGTCAGGATGGCATGTTTAAAATTGTACTGTAAATAAATGAAAGAAAAAATTTTGACAAATGTAAGAATTATTGACCCATCTCAAAAGATGGATGAAATAGGAAATATAGTTATCGATGAAAAAGGAAAAATAAAATCCATTGGAAAAAAATCAGGTACATCTAAATCAGCAGAAAAAATCGATTTGAAAGGCCTAGTAGCTATTCCTGGATTGGTTGATATGAAAGCTTTTGTTGGAGAGCCTGGCTTTGAATATAAAGAGAATTTTAGAACACTAAGCCAAGCAGCTTTAGCAGGTGGAGTAACTTCAATTGTAACAATGCCAAATACAAAGCCAATTATAGATAATGTATCTATGGTTGACTTTATAATTAGAAGAGGCAGGGATAAAGCTAAGGTAAATCTTTTTCCATGTGCTTCGATTACTAGACAGAAGGAAGGTAATCAAATGACTGAATTTGGCTTGTTAAAGGAAAGGGGAATTATTGGATTTAGTGATGTTAATAAAACTATTCAAAATACTGAATTAATGTCTAGAATAATGAATTATGCCTCAGATATTGATGTTCTGATAATGCAGCATGCCGAGGATTATGAATTAGCTAAAAATTCTTGTATTAATCAAAGTGAAGTAGCAACAAGATTAGGTTTACAAGGTGTTTCTGATATTGCCGAAAAGATTATTATTGAAAGGGACTTATCTTTATTAAGTAAATTTCCTTGCAGATATCATATTAATCAAATTTCCTCAAAAAATTCTCTAAATGTAATAAAAAAAAATAAATCTAACGGAATAAAATTTAGTACAGGGGTTTCTATAAATAATTTATCATTAAATCAAAATGACATCGGAGAATTTAGAACCTTTTTAAAACTATCTCCTCCTCTTAGAAGTGAAGAAGATAGGCTTTCATTAATAGAAGGTGTCAAAAATGATCTCATAGATGTAATTGTATCAGATCACATACCTGAAGATGAGGAGAGTAAAAGGCTTCCGTTTGCACAAGCAGCCACTGGCTCGATAGGTATAGAGACATTGCTATCTCTATCTTTAGAGCTTTACCATAATAACTCATTACCTTTAGAGAAAATAATTAAATGTTTAACAATTAATCCTGCTAAGATACTAAAAATAAAAAAAGGTACCCTTCAAGAAGGATCGGACGCAGATATTTGTATATTTGATCTAGAAAAACCATGGGTAGTGAAAGCTGAAGAACTTAAATCAAAATCAAAAAATACTGCGATTGAAAATAGAAAATTACAAGGTAAAGTGAGAATGACTTTGCTTCAAGGTGAAGTATCATATTCGAACTAATGGATATAAATTTAATTATTGTAGCAATTTACTCGTATCTTTTGGGATCAATACCATTTGGATTACTTTTGACTAGAATATTTCTAAAAAAAGATATTAGAACTGTTGGCTCTGGCAATATCGGAACTACAAATGTGCTTAGAACCGGAAATAAATTTCTTGCAATAACTACATTAGCTCTTGATTTATTTAAAGGATATATTTCAGTTTATATAACAATATTTTATTTTGAAGACTTAACCTCTCTATCTGCATTAATTTGTTTCATCGGTCATATTTTTCCTTTTTGGTTAAAATTTAAAGGAGGAAAAGGTGTGGCAACTTACCTTGGGGTAATTTTAGCTTTATCTTATAAATTTTTTTTTATATTCGTCATAGCATGGATTTCTTTATCATTATTATTTAGATTTGCGTCATTATCTTCAATGATTTCTACGTTAATAGTTTTTCTCTATGCATATTTTTACGAAATAAATAACAGCGTACTAATTCTTTTTATTTTTTTCGTGATGATTCTTTTTACACATAAAGAAAATATTTTAAGACTTAAAAGTTCTACAGAAAATAAAATTAAGTTATAAGTGCTGTCTTTTCTAGTTTTTCAATAAAAAATTTGACAAACTCGCTTAATTTTGAAAATAAACAATTAATGAACTTAGTAATTGTTGAAAGTCCAGCTAAAGCAAAAACAATAAATAAATATTTAGGAAAAGATTATTTAGTTTTAGCAAGTTATGGCCATATAAGAGATTTACCTTCAAAAAATGGATCAGTTGATCCTGAGAATAAATTTCAAATGGAATGGGAAATTGACTCTTTTTCAAAAAAATATTTAAAAGAAATTACAAATGCTGCTGAAGACTCTGATAAAATTATTCTAGCAACAGATCCAGATCGAGAAGGTGAAGCTATCGCTTGGCATGTAAAAGAGGTTCTAGAGAAAAAGAAATTGCTCAAAGACAAAAATTTGGAAAGAGTTGTCTTTAATCAAATTACTAAAAAAGCAATACTTGATGCTATAAAAAATCCAAGACAAATTCATCTTCCTTTAGTTGAAGCTTACTTAGCTAGACGGGCATTAGATTATCTTGTTGGATTTAATATCTCTCCAATTCTTTGGACTAAACTGCCTGGATCAAAATCAGCAGGAAGAGTTCAATCTGTAGCCTTAAAGCTTATAACTGAAAGAGAAAAGGAAATAGAGCTATTTAAGCCAGTAGAATATTGGACTCTTACTTCAGACTTTACGAATCAAGATAATAAAAATATTTTTTCAAAATTAAGTTTATTTAATGGAGAGAAAATTGAAAAATTTTCTTTTAAAAATAAAGATGAAATACGAAAAGCAGTTGATGTTATCAATAAAACAAAATTTAAAATTACAGATGTGAACACAAAAATATTTAGGCGTAACCCCCTAGCCCCTTTTACAACTTCAACTTTGCAACAAACTGCTTCAGGGCGATTTGGGTTTGGAGCTTCCAGAACAATGCAAATTGCACAACGGCTGTATCAAGGAGTAGATATTGAGGGTGAAACTACTGGATTAATTACTTATATGAGAACTGATGGAACTAATATTTCAAAAGAAGCAATTGATGATTTTAGAAAATTCATTACTGATGATTATGGTGATAAATATTTGCCAGAAGTTGCTAATAGTTATACAGGAAAAAAAGCAAAGAACGCTCAAGAAGCTCATGAAGCCATTAGACCAACTAACATAAGTAGAAAACCTTCTGATATTAAAAAATATGTGAATGCAGATCAATTCAAACTCTATGAATTAATTTGGAGTAGAGCCTTATCGTCTCAAATGACACCAGCAGAATTTGATAGAAATACAATAATTATTTCCTCAAATGATAATAAAATTAACTTTAGAGCTAGCGGCTCGGTAGTAAAATTTGATGGTTTTCTCAAAGTGTATCAAGTTCAGGAAACTGACGAAGATGCAAAGAATATTTTGCCTGAGGTCAAAGTTGGAGAAGAAATTAGTATTCTAAAGCTAAACGATGAGCAGCACTTTACAGATCCGCCTCCACGATACTCTGAAGCTAGTTTAGTGAAAAAGATGGAGGAGTTAGGCATAGGGAGGCCCTCCACTTATGCTAGTATTATTTCAGTATTATCAACTCGAAATTATGTCGAATTAATTAATAAAAGGTTTAATCCAACTGACAGAGGTAAGCTAATTTCAGCCTTTTTAGAGAAATTGTTTTCTAAATACGTGGATTATAACTTTACTGCAGACTTAGAAAATCAGCTAGATGAAATCACTAGTGGTAAAATTGAGTGGGTTCAGGTTTTAGATAATTTTTGGAAAGATTTTTATGAAAATGTTGGAAAAGTTAAAGAAAAGAGAACAAGAGAAGTTTTGGATTTATTAAATGAAAGTTTAGGAGCTTTAATTTTTGAAAGAGATGATAAAGACGCTATAGATCGAAAGTGCAAATTATGTTCCAATGGAGAACTAAGTCTAAAGAATAGTTTTAGAGGTGGTGCTTTTATAGGATGTTCAAATTATCCAGAATGTAAATTTACTAGACCTTTATCTAAAGCTAAAGCTGCAGCTCAATATAATTTAGCGGAGCCTAAATTACTGGGCCAAAATGAAAAAGGTAAAGATATATATTTAAAGAATGGAAGATTTGGCCCTTACTTACAATATGAAAAAGAAAAAGACGAACTAGAAACCCTAAAGAAAAAAGGAAGAAAGAAAAAAAATGAGAATGAGCACCTTAAAAATGTTTCAATTCCAAAAGGTATTGATGTTGATAGTGTCGATTTAGATAAAGCAAAATATTTATGCTCTCTTCCTAAAATATTAGGGCAGCACCCTGAAAATGGACAAGACATAACTTTAAATTCTGGAAGATTTGGTCCGTATCTAAAATGTGAAAATAAATCTGCTAGACTTGAAAATGTTGAGGATCTATTTTCTATTGGAATTAATCGAGCCATAACATTAATTGCTGAAGCTAAGCCTGGAAGAATTTCATCTTCATTAATTAAAGATCTTGGAGAACATCCTGAAGATAAAAAACCTGTTAGAATTATGAAAGGACAATATGGTCCTTATATTAAATATAAGTCTTTGAATGCAACTATCCCTGAAGAAAAAGATCCAAATGAACTGAATATGGAAGAGGCACTTATATTAATTGAAAAAAGAAAAGAATACGATAGAGCTAAAAAAAAAGGCAAAAGAAAATGAGCCAAATAGAAGATAAAATAAAAAATTTAAATATAAAATTACCTGAACCAAAAGCACCAGTTGGAGCATATGTTGCAACTAGGATTGTTGGAAAACTATTATATATCTCTGGTCAAGTATCTATTGATGAAAATGCAAAACTTATAACAGGTAAGATTGGAAAAGATTTAGATTTAGAGAAAGGCTATAAAGCTGCCGAAAGATGTGGTTTAAGTATTGTCGCACATGTTAAAAATGCATGTGGAGGAGATTTAAATAAAGTTAAATCATGTGTAAAACTAACAGGATATGTCAATTCAACAGATGATTTCAAAGATCAACCAAAAATTATTAACGGTGCTTCAGATATTATAGCTAAAATTTTTGATAAAAAAGGTGAACACACGCGTGCTGCAGTGAGTGTGAATAGTTTACCTTTAGGAGTTGCTGTAGAAGTTGATGCAATCTTCGAACTTAATTAGTGTTAGGTCTACCAACGGAATAATATTTAATCTTATTTTTTTTCATTTCTTCAGCAGAATAAAGGTTTCTTAAATCATAAACTTTAAATTTATTATTTTTTACAATCTTTTTGAAATCTATTGATTTAAATTCATCCCACTCAGTGAGTAGAACTACTAAATCTGTATCATTACAATTAGATTTTATATTATTTCTGTAATTGCAGTTTTTGATTTTTTTAAACTCATTTTTTTCTCCAGATGGGTCATAATATCTGACTTTAGCGCCTTTTTTGCATAGATAGGGTATCATTTTAAGGCTAGAAGAGTCCCTCATATCATCAGTGTTTGGTTTAAATGTAACACCTAAAAAAGAAATTTTTTTATTTTTTAAATTTGATCCTAAAATTTTATGAACTCTTTTTGTGAGTAAATTTACTCTTTCTTGATTAGATTTAATAACTGATTTTACAACTGATAAATTTATTTTGTATTTCTCTGCTGCAGATACAAGCCCTTTGGTATCTTTTGGAAAACATGATCCGCCATAAGCTGGGCCAGCACGTAGAAACCTACCTCCTATCCTGTTGTCAGAACCCATTCCTAATGAAATATCCTCAATATTTACGCCAGACTTTTCACACAAATTAGCAAGCTCATTAATAAAAGTAATTTTAGTTGCAAGAAAAGCATTTGATGCATACTTTATTAATTCAGCTCCTTTTCTTGAGGTAGTAAAAAATTTTGAGCCCTTGTTAATTAATGGTGCATAAAGTTTTTTCATAATATTAAAGGGTTTTTTTTCGTTAGATCCAATTACAATTCTATCTGGATATCTGAAATCTCGTATTGCTTCGCCTTCTCGTAAAAATTCAGGATTAGATATTACTGTAAAAAGTTTTTTCTTTCTTTTTACAATTTTTTCAATCTCGTCGCCTGTTCCTACTGGCACAGTAGACTTTGTTACAATAATTTTTTTTCTTTTAGAATATTTTAATATTTCTTTTGTACATTTATAAACAAAAGATAAATCAACTTTAATTGACCCTTTTCTTGTTGGGGTTCCCACACATATAAAAATTATATCTGAGGAACTTATGGCTCCATTAATATTTGTAGTAAATGAAAGACGCTTAGCTATAAAATTTTTTTTAATTAATTCATCTAATCCTGGTTCGTAGATTGGAGAAATTCCAGAGTTAAGTTTATCTATTTTATTTTTATCTTTATCAACACAAACAACCTGATTTCCTATATCAGCAAAGCAAACTCCGCTTACTAAGCCAACATAACCAGTTCCTATCATACATAATTTCATTTATTTCCTCTTAGATATTTGAATTCCTGAATTAATATATCCACTTAAAGTTCCACAATCTAAATATTTACCCATAAAAATATTTCCATAAAATTTATTTCCTTTTTTAATTAAGCTTCTAATTGCGTCAGTAATATGTATTTCTCCACCTTGACCAGGTTTTAATTTTTTAATTTCTCCGAAAATTTTAGTTGGCAATATATATCTACCGATAATTGCAAAATTTGATGGCGCTTTTTTGATGCTGGGTTTCTCTATGACGTCTTCAATTTCAAAATATCTTTTTTTTTTATTTTTATTTGATAAGATCCCCCATCTTGATACTGTTTTTCTTTCTACTCTTTTAGTAGCAATTATAGATCCATTAGTTTTTTTATGTAATCGTATCATTTCTTTAGAACAATTATTTCTTATGATTAAGTCATCAGGTAAAAGCATTAAAAAGTATTTGTTTTTAATATATTTCTGACATTTTAAAACTGCATCGCCTGTACCTTTTGGTTTATTCTGATAAACAAATTTTATCATTTTTTGATATCTTTTTATTTTTTTGAACTCATCAATAAGTCTTTTATCTTTTTTCTTTTTTATTATTTTTTTATAAAAATTATCATTAAAAAAATATTTTTTTATTGATAGTTTTTTTTTTGAAATTATAAATATGAATTCCTTTACGCCTGCATCAATACATTCTTCTAATATATATTGTAAATTTGGTTTACCATTGATGGGCATCAACTCTTTGGGCATTACACTTGTCAAAGGTAGCATTCTTGTCCCTAATCCTGCTAATGGAATAATGGCTTGTTTTATCATATGATTCTTATAATAGTTATTATCATTGCTTTATAGAAATGAAAATATTTAAAGATAAACATATACTTCAGAAAGAGATTTCAAAAACTAAAGGGATATCATTTGTGCCTACGATGGGAGGGTTGCATAAAGGGCATATTTCATTGATCAAACAATCTAAAAAATCTAAGTTTAAAACTTTAGTCTCTATTTTTGTGAATCCTAAACAATTCAATAAAAAAAGCGATTATAGGACTTATCCAAGAAGTACAAAAAAAGATTTAAAAAAGCTAAAAAATTTAAAAGTTGATTATTTGTATATTCCAACGTTTAAAGACATTTATGGATTTAAACCAAAGGAAAAGGTTTTCTTAGATAAATTTTCAAAGAAATTATGTGGTAGATTCAGAAGAGGTCATTTTGAAGGTGTTTTAAATGTAGTAAATCGATTTTTAGAAATAATAAAACCTAGATATATCTATTTAGGAAAAAAGGATTATCAGCAACTGTATCTTATAAAAAAACATATAGAAAAAAGAAAGATTAAATCTAAGATAATTGAGTGTAAAACTATAAGAGAAAATAATGGCGTAGCTCTCTCAACTAGAAATTCAAAACTTAATGACAGTGAAATGAAGATTGCGTCTAAAATTTATTATTATTTATATAACTTAAAAAAAAGTATAAAAAAGAATTATAATTTATTTAATGCCAATAGAATAAAAAAGGATTTAAGAGATTTAGGAGCTCGTAAAATAGATTATTTAGAAAATTATAATATTGAAAATTTTAAAAAAATTAATAGACATAATAAAAGATTCAATATATTTATTGCCTATTATATTAAAAACACAAGATTAATTGATAATATCTAATTTAAAAAATAAAAAGATCCTAAACCTAGAAAAGAGAGAAATCCAATTACATCTGTGATTGTTGTAACAAAAACACTTGAAGCTAAAGCAGGATCGATATTTAATTTTTTAAGTGATACTGGGACTAAGATACCAAATAACCCCGCAACAATCATGTTTAAAACCATTGAAATACCAATGAGAAGTGAAAGATTTAATTCTTTAAACCATAATTGAACAATTATTGCAGTAATTATTGCAAAAATTATTCCATTTAAAATACCTATGAGAAATTCTTTACCGACTACTCTACTGAAGTTACTTTTTGATAATTCCTTAGTAGCTATTGCTCGTATAGTAACTGCTAAAGTCTGCATCCCGGCATTTCCACCCATTGAAGCAACTATAGGCATAAGAAAAGCTAAAGCTACCATTTGTTCAATTGAAGCGCCAAAGAAACTTATAACCCAAGTAGCAAGTAAAGCTGTAAATAGATTTAATAATAACCAATTAAATCTTCTTTTTGTTTTAAGCATAACGCTGTCAGTGATTTCTTCATCACCTACACCTGCTAAACGTAAAGCATCTTCTTCGGCTTCTTCTTGAACAACAGTTACAACATCGTCTGCTGTAATCATTCCAACTAATTTGTTTTCTTTATTAACTACACCTGCAGAAACTAAGTTATAATTTTCAAAAGTAAGACCAACTTCCTCTTTATCCATATTAACTGAAATTAAGACTGGCATTTCTTTCATTATAGAATTCATTTTTAAATCTCTAGATGTTCTCAGAACTCTTGATGAAGGAACAGTTCCAATTGGTTTAAAGTCATTATCTACAATAAATATTTCTAAGAATTCTTCCGGTAAATCTTTATCTTCTCTTAAATAGTCTATAGTTTGTCCTACAGTCCAGTTACTTGGTACTGCTGTAAATTCTCTTTGCATTATTCTTGCCGCAGAGTCCTCAGGATAACTTAATCCCTCTTGTAATAAAAATTTATCTTTTGGGGGGAGTTTTTCTAAAACTTTTTCTTTTATTTCTTTGGATAAGTTTTCAAGAATTTTAATTGCATTATCAGATTCTAATCTTTTTATAATTTTAATAAGAGAGTCTATAGAAAGTAATTGTAAAACTTCACTTTGAATTGATTCATTTAATTCAATAAAAATTTCTGGATCAATATTAAACGACTCAATTTCAATTAATTTATTTCTTATATCAGGATTTAAATTTTCAATTAAATTAGCAACATCAGCTTCATGCAAATCTTTCAACGTCTGATTTATAAATTCAACGTTTCTATTCTCAATATTTTGAGTAAAAGTAGTAATAAATTCTTTATTAAAATCCAAATTGACTTTTTTTGCTTCTCTTGATTTTGGTAAAGTCATAAATACCTCTATAAGTTTTTTTGAGACTATTAGTCTATATAATGATAAAATTCAAATTAAATGAGTATAGAAATTAAAATTAGCAAAAAGCGAATACCATATAAAACAGCAATGCTTTATCTCAAAAAAAGAGTTGAGGAAGTAAAAAATGGTACAAATAATGAATTATTGTGGATCCTAGAGCACCCAACTACTTATACTGCTGGGGTAAGCTTCAATAAAAAAGAAATAATAGATAAAAAAATAAAAATAATTAAATCAAATAGAGGAGGCAAAATTACTCTGCATAACCCTGGGCAAAAAATTATTTACTTTGTAATTGATTTAAATAAAAGAAAGAAAGACATAAGAAAATTAATAAATTCTGTAGAAAAAAGTATTATACAATTTTTAACGAATTATAAAATTCAATCCAAAAGTGACAAAGAAAATATTGGCATATGGGTCAAAGACAAAAAAATTGCAGCAATTGGTATTAGAGTATCTAGATGGGTAGCCTATCATGGTTGTTCAATAAATATTTCGAATAATTTAAATCAATATTTAAAAATTATCCCTTGTGGTTTGGATAATAAAAAAGTAACCTCTATATCAAAACTAATTTCCATTAAACCTAAAAATTTTGAGAGTAATCTAGCAAATATTTTTATTAAAAATATAAACAATATTTAGAAACATTTTTTAAGGAAATCCTCAAATGGATAATTGTATTTTGCTTTGAAATTATATTGAACGTCATTAATCATAAACTTTATTTTATATGCATGTAACATTAGGTTTTTAATTTTAAGTCTCTTCCTATCATTTAAATAATATTTATCATCACCTATTATTGGATTCCCAATTTTAAGTAATTGTTTTCTTAATTGATGCTTTCTTCCCGTAATTGGATTTAACTCCAAGTATGAATAACCCTCGTTCGACTTAATAATTTTAAGATTTGATATAGCTTTTTGAAAAAATTTTTTTTTATTTTCATAGTAAATCAAATCATCTTTCATCACCTTTAAAGACTTGTCAACTTTTCCGTATACTATCGCCAAATAAGTTTTATGAATTTTCCTTATCCTAAAAAGTGAGGTAAATAATTGAGCAAATTTTCTGTTTTTAGCAATTATTAAAACTCCAGATGTCTCTTTATCTAATCTATGGACAATGAAAGGTTTTGAGTTATCAAAGTATTTTGAATTCTTTAATATATCTATAATGTTTTTAAATGATTTTGTGCCTGATTGAACCGGTATACCCGTTGGTTTATTAATCACTATAAAATTTTCATTGTCTTCAATTACATAATCATCATAGGTTCCAATTTCTTTTTTTTTGGGTAAATATTTAATCTTCTCTTTTTTATCTACGGGTCTTAATTTAGAAATATCGTAAATCTCAATCAAATCTCCTGTCTGAAGCCTGTAAGATGATTTAGCTTTTTTTTTATTAACTTTAACTTTATTCTGTCTTAGTATTTTTTCTAATAAAGAGTGTGGTAAGTTAATTATTTTATTTTTAAACCATTTATCTAGACGTGAGTCATTATAGTCATCTTCTACAGTATAAGATTTAGGCATGAAAGCTTAATTTATTTATTTGCTGCTTTGGGATCTGGCTGGACTTCTTTTTTCTTATCTTTTTTTTCAATTTTTTTTGGTTTATCAACTTTTTTAGCCTCAGGATTTCGATCAACTAATTCTATCACAGCCATTGGTGCATCATCGCCTGTTCTAAAACCAGCTTTCAGTACTCTCGAGTATCCCCCTTTTCTTGAATTATATCTTTTGGACAATTCGTTAAATACTTTTGTTACTGATTTTTTATCTTGAAGTTTTGAAAAAAGTCTTTTTTTATTACTCAAATCGTTTTTTTTACCAATCGTAATTACTTTATCTATTTGAGGTTTGAGTTCTTTTGCTTTAGGAAGAGTAGTTATAATTTGTTCATATTTTATTAGTGAATTAAGCATATTTTTAAATAGTGCTTTTCTGTGTTCGCTAGTTTTATTTAATTTTCTATAGCCTAATCCATGTCTCATTAGTAATTATTTTCCTCAAGTTTTTTTGATAATTCTGCAATATTATCAGGCGGCCAATTTGGTATCTCCATACCTAAATATAAAGACATAGTATTTAAAACTTCTTTTATCTCATTAAGAGATTTTCTTCCAAAATTAGGTGTTCTTAACATCTCAGGTTCTGTTTTTTGAACTAGATCTCCTATATAAATTATATTATCATTTTTAAGACAATTCATGGATCGAACTGATAGTTCTAATTCCTCAACTCTTTTTAACAAGT
>CACLUK010000013.1 GCA_902610115.1 uncultured Pelagibacteraceae bacterium | reverse complement strand
ATAAACTTATCATTGATTGGAAAGAGTATAATCTAATCGTTGAAAAATTAGCAATACAAATTCATGAAAGTGGTTTTAAACCTAACTTACTCATTGGTATTGCGAGAGGTGGCCTTCCAATTACTGATGTCTTAAGCCGAGTTTTTAAATTAAAATGTGCTTATCTTGCCGTAGAATCATATTCTGGAGAGGGCACAGAAGATCAACAAGGGGATTTGGTTTTCTCAAGAGAAATGAGTTCTACTGTTCAGGACATGAAAGGAAATATTTTGCTATGCGATGATTTATCTGACACTGGTATAACTTTAAATAAAAGTATTGATTGGTTAAAAAAATACCCTCCTCTTAAAGACAATATAAAAGAAATAAAGACCGCTGTGCTTTGGAAGAAAAAAGACTCCTCTTTTGAACCAGATTTTTGTGCTCAAAGATTAAATAGTAATCCGTGGATAGTTCAGCCATTTGAGCATTACGAAGAAATAAGGATAGAAAATTTAATTGAGAAACATCGAAAAAGTTAAGGGGCCAGGTTAACCGGCCCCAAATTTGTTAAGCTACATAGAAACTAATTACACTAAATACTGCGATTACCCAAATAGCTGGAGAAGTTTTTCCAAATTTTCCAGTAAATATTTGAATAAGTGCGTAAGAAATAAATGCGAGAGCTATACCATTACTAATACTATATGTTAATGGCATTGTAATCATTGCAACTACTGCTGGACCTGACTCTGCTATATCATCCCATTCAATATCAGTAATATTTCTTACAAATAATATTGCTACGTACAACAATGCAGCACCATCTATCTCTTTAGGTAGACTTGTAGCAAGTGGAGAAAAGAATAAACAAGCTAAGAATAAGACTCCAATTACAAGTGAAGTCATTCCGGTTCTTCCTCCAGCCTTTACTCCTGCGCCTGACTCAACATAACTAGTAACAGTAGTAGTTCCCATCATTGCACCCGCAACAGTTCCAACACTGTCAGATAGCATTGCTTTATTGATATCTTGCACTTTACCCTTTTTATCTACTTTGCCAGCAACATTAGCAACAGATGTTAAAGTTCCTGCTGTATCAAAAAAGTCTATGAATAATAAAGTAAAAACTATTGAAGCCATACCTGCAGTCAGCGCCGCTTTAAGATCAAAATCAAATAAGTATGTCATTGGAGGAATAGATCCAACTACACCATTAAATTTTGCTAAACCAGTTGCCCAAGCAATCACACTAAATAAAAGAATACCGATGATAATGTTTCCTCTTATCTTCATTTTTTCAAGAACGATCATGAAAACAAAAGTTAAACATCCAAGAAGTACTAAAGGATTTTTGATATCACCAAGTGTTACCAATGTAACTGGATGGTCTCCTACGACACCCATAATTTCCAGACCTATGATTGCAAGAAATAATCCTATACCTGCACCAATTCCAAGCTTTAAACTTCGAGGTATTGAATTTATCAACCAAGCTCTTAAAGGCGTTAAAGATATTGCTAAGAAGATAATGCCAGCAACTAATACTGCACCTAATGCAGCTTGTGGCGTATAACCCATTCCTGCAACAACCCCGTATGCTACAAACGCATTTATTCCCATTCCGGGCGCTAAACCAATAGGCCAAGTCTTACCGTAAAATGCCATTATAAAACACGCCAACGCAGTTGCTAAAATTGTTGCAGTAAATACTGCACCAAAGTCAAAAAATCCTTTTTCTGTTCCAGCAAATTCACCGGACAAGATAAAAGGATTTAAAAACATGATATATGCCATTGTAAGAAAAGTCGTTACACCGGCGATTACCTCTGTTTTAAAATTTGTTTTGTGTTTTTTATACTCAAAATATTTATTCATCATAAATTTAGTCCTCCGTTGAAAGTTTATTACTCTATAAATTTACTAAAATCTTATCTAAATCCGACATAACTGCTCAGATTCAACTAATAGTAAATATATCTGTTTATAACTTTTCGTTATAAAATAAGGCTTAAATGAAAAAATTTTTTTTTGGGATTTTATGCACACTATTATTTATCTACCTAGCAGGATGCCAGTCAGTTTCCAAAAAAATTGAAGATACAACAGCAAAAGAGGAAAAAGAGTTAAATAAATGGCTTAATAAACCAGAGGAGAATTTAAAAAGTTTTTATGGTCAGCCTGACAAAATTGAGTTTTTGAAAACTAGAAACAGAAATTACGTATACATAACCGAAAAGTATAAGATAAAGTGTGAACGTAAATTTGAAGTAAACCAAAGAAATATTGTTGTTGGCTATAGTAGTAAAAATTGTTTTTAAAATACTTGCGGAGCTTAAACTCCGCAAGCAAGGTAAGCTTATTTTATTTCAATAAGTCTTTTTTTCTTTACTTCTGGGATGATTTTCTCACAAGAAATAGTTAGCAATCCGTCTTTAAGCTCTGCACCATTCACTTTTACATCATCTGCAATTGTAAACGATCTAGCAAAAGATCTTTGCGATATTCCTCTATGAATAACTTCATCACCTTCTTTTTGTTCGCTTCTTTTAACGTCTTTTGTTTTTACAGTTAAAAGATTATCTTCATATTCAACTTCAACATCATCTTTGTTAAAGCCAGCAACTGCTACTTCGATAGCATACTTATCTTTGCCTGCTTTTCGGATGTTGTATGGCGGATAATTACTTTGTACAGCAAGACTGCCATTCCCTAACATCGCCTCGAATTGATCAAACATGTCATCGAATCCAATGCTAAAAGGTCTTAGTGAATTAAAGATCGATAGATCCTTACTTGTCATATATCCTCCTTTGTTAGCAAGGTTAATGTCAGTCCCATTTGGCAACTGACATCTTAGATATGGGAATTATTTTTATTTTTTCAAGATTATTATTTTAAAATTTTTGCAGATTTTAAAATAAAAGAATATTCTTCTGCTAGTTCTGTGATCGCATTGTCGCGTCCAGACATTCCTCCATGACCTGCTGCTTCCATTTTGCATTTTAATAATTGAATATTATTATCAGTTTTTGTCTCTCTAAGTTTTGCAATATATTTAACTGGCTCAGAGTAAAGAACTCTGTTGTCAAAAAGAGAGGTTGTAACAAGCATCGGTGGGTAATCTTTTTTATTAAGATTATTATAAGGCGCATAAGACAAGATATACTCAAAGTACTCCTTACTTTTTATAGGGTTTCCCCACATCTCCCATTCACCTGGTGTTAACGGTAATTTTTCATTCAACATAGTTGTCATTGTGTCTACAAATGGAACTAATAAAAGCATTCCAAAAAATAAATCTGGCGCCATATTAGCTACTGCTCCACCTGTAAGACCGCCAGCGGATCCACCATAAAAACAAATTCCACCTTTGTATGTATATCTTTGTTCTATAAGATGATTAGCGCAAGCTATATAATCTAAAAAAGTATTTTTCTTAAATTTCTTTTTCCCTTTTTCATGATGTTTATCTCCTAAATCTCCTCCGCCCCTTACATGAGCTATTGCGAAAGTAATTCCTCTATCAATTAAACAAAATCTTGAGGCACTAAAAGATGGAGATATACTGTGTTTGTATGCACCATAGGCATATAAAAGAATTTTTGATTTTCCATCTTGTTTTGCTGTTTTCAATCTTACCAAACTAATAGGTATCATTTGACCGTCATGAGACTCAGCCTTTATTCTTTCAACAACATAATTACTAGCATCATGCCCAGATGGAACTTCTGTTTGTTTTACTAATTTTTTTTGCTTTGAGACGATATCATATTCATAAACTTGTCCTGGAGTCGCCATACTTTCCCAACCAACTCTTATCACTGTAGTATTTGTATCTCTTTGCATTAAAGAAATACTAGGAACGCCTATTGGTTCATCTGAAATTTTAATCTCTTCTTCATTGTTAGTTTTAATATTTCTTACAAAAAGTTTTGGTATGGCATCAGATTTTTCTGATCTAAGGATATAATCATCTAAAAATTCGAACCCACCAATAACAGTCTCTTTTTTAGCGGGGATAAAAACTTCTAATTTTTCTATTTGATTAGTCTTACATCTGAGCACTTTATAATCCCTAGCCTCTTCATTGGTGTGAACATAAAAATAACCTTGCCAAGAGTCTATTGAATAACGAACATCATTTTTTCTTTTTTGAAAAAGTTTGGGTTTAATTTCTTTAGATTCTGTAGGAAAAAAATATTCCTCTGTCGTGATGTGATCAGAAGTCCCAATAATGAAATATTTTTCATCAGAAGTAATACCAATACCACAAGTAAAAGTTTCATCTTTTTCTTCGAATATTAGCTGATCTTGATTATTCGATGTTCCAAGGACATGTTTGAAAATTTGTCTTGGCCTATGATATTTATCTAATTTTGAATAAAAGAAACTTTTATTATCTAATGCCCAAGTTATACTACCACTAGTATTTTCAATTATATCTTTTTCATTTTTTCCTGTTCTAAGATCTCTCAAATAAATTGTGTAATATTCTGATCCTTTTAAATCGAGAGAATAAGCAATAAAATTATCACAGTAAGAAGTGCTTACAGTTCCAACCCCAAAGTACTCCGAGCCAGATTTCTTCTTTTCCAAATCACCATCAAAAAAAACTTCCTCAGGTTTAGAGCCATCAATGAGTTGCCTCATTCTTTTTCCGTAATTACCCTTGGCTTCTGTTTTTGCCCAATAATAATATCTTTTATCTTTATATTTTAACCCAGTATCATCTAATTTAATTTTACCTTTGATTTCGTCAAATAAATTTTTTTGTAGTTCCTTAACGTCTGCAAAGTATTCTTCAGTTATCTGGTTATTAGCATCTATGTAATTTTTGACTTCAGTATTCAATTTTTTTGGGTCCTTTAAAACATCGAGGATATTTGGTTGATCTACCCAAGAATAATCATCTTCTAGTGGAATCCCGTGATAATTTTTCGTAGTCTTTATTTTTTTAAGTTTTGGTATATTCATACAAGGAAATTATATGAATTTGTTTTTATTAGGAATTATCATATTTGTCATCGTTTATTTATTTTTAAATTGGTTTGCTAGAACTAGTTCAAAGAAAATAGCTACTACCATAAAAAAAATTGCAATTTATATATCTTTAATTTTAGCTATTTTATTTACGATAGGCGGTAAATTCATTTTTAGTCTGCCAATGTGGTTGATCTTGCTCTCTGGGCTTAAGATTAAAGGATTTACTGTGCTACAATTCTATCAACTTTACAAATTAATCCAGTTCATGAAAAATAACGCTGGGAGGTTTTCGCAAGGGCAATTCGGACAATCCCCTGGCTCATCAAGTCTTACATCAGAAGAGGCTTATAAATTATTGGGTCTCAAAAAGGGAGCAAGCAAAGAAGAAGTGTTGAAAGCAGCTAAGCAGCTTCAAAAAAAAATCCATCCTGATATGAATAGAGATGTTAAAACTGAAAGGCTTAGCCAACTAGTAAATGAGGCAAAAGATAAAATTATTAAAAGTGATTTTAGTTAACTAATAGATTAATCGATTTATCAAATACTTTATTAAAAGAAATCTTTTCAGCTCCTAAAGTGTCATGAGTTGTTGTTTCCTCTGTCTCGCCCTCAGGCACAATTATCTCAATATTTTCAGAATATTTGCCATAAGCTTGAACTGGACTATCCATAAATAGAGCCAGACATTTAATATTTAATGCAGATGAGATATGAAGCCATCCAGTATCGTTACCTACATATAAATCACAATTTTTAATAATTGGTAGCGTTTCTCTAATTTTTAAGTCTTTAAATGAAGTACAATTATCTTTTATATTTGAATCAAAAATTTCACCAATCAGATCTTTGTCGTTTTTACCAGCAGCAATGTAAAATTTACATGGCACTATTTTATTTATCTTTTCGCACAATCTAATGTAGTTTTTTATAGACCATCTTTTTGTAGGCCCGCTAGCAGAAATACCTAAACAAATATGTTTAAATTCTTTTGCAAATTTACTCTTAGATTTTTCAATTCTTTCTTTATTAAGTTGCAATATTGGCTGTGTAGAAATAATTGAACCCAACTCATGCTCAGTAAAGATTTTCGCAGATGTAACAATATTATCTTTTTTTCTAAATAATGGATATTGAGATATTTTTTTTATTCCAGCTAGTTTTGAAACTAAAAAGTATCTTAATGAACTACTGAAGATGAATACTTTATCGAATTTTTTCTCTCTTAATTTTTTTGCAAGATCAAAAAAGCCAGATAAACCGTCGTGAGATCCAGTGTTTGTGCTTGTTCTTTCTAAAGTGATAATCTCGTTAATTTGATCATCATCAATTAAAAGATCGCTAGCTCTTGAATTCTCTTTCACCAAAAGCGAGACTGGTGAATTGTACTTTTTAGAAATTGCATGAATATATGGAAGGTAAATAACCATATCTCCCATACCAATTTTTGGTTGTATTACTAAAACTTTCATTTTCAATTTTAATATAACTTAGATAAAATAATTTAGGTAAGATTATGATCAAAAAAGGGGTTTACGCTGCGAGTTTGAGTATCCTTAACAAGGAAAAAACTTTAAATATCGATTTAACAATTGATCATGCAGTTGATGCAATCAAAAACGGCTTACATGGTGTATTTTTTTTTGGTTCAACTGGGCAAAGTCAATTAATTTCTATTACAGAAAAAAAAGAATTTATCGCAAAGATCTCGAGTCATAAAATGAGAAAACAATTTTTTTTAGGAACGGGATGCAATTCTCTGAATGAAAATATAGATTTAATTAAATATGCAATGGAATATGATTTTAAGGATTTTTTAATCATGCCGCCAGCTTATTACAAAGGGAACACTCATGAAGGCGTTTTAGACTTTTACTCAAGTGTTATAAAATCAGCACCAAAAATAAAAATTATTCTTTATAATTTTGAAAAACTAAGCGGCTATAAGTTTTCTCCTGAAGCAGTTTCAAGGTTAGTTAAATTATTTCCAGAAAATATAATAGGCTGCAAAGATTCAAGTTATAACTTATTTGAGACATTGAAATTAAAAAACTTTCTAATGTTTCCTGGTTCAGAAGCAAAATTATTAAAAGGCTTAAAACTTGGATGTTCTGGATGCATCTCAGCCGTAACAAACGTTACGCATTCACTTGCGAGGCAAGTATTCGATGATTTTGAACATAAGAAAAATCAAACTAAGAATGAGCAACTAATTGCAGTTAGAGAAACTTTTGATCAATATAATTTGATATCAGCATTGCATAGTTTTCATTCGTTAAAAGACCAAAATTATAAGAATATATTACCTCCATTAACTTTACTTAGTGAAAATGAACAGAAAGAGCTAATGAAAAAATTAAATGTATTAAAATTTAGATTAGAAAAAAATAAAGCAGCATAAGAATGATTATAGCAAGGATATTTTCAAGAATTTATAAAGAAGGAGGTATTATTTTAATTGATGCCAATGGACAAAAATATATTTGCGGAAACCCTAGAAAAGAAAAACCTATCACATTAAAACTTTTAAAAGATAATTTACAATGGAAATTGTTAATTGATCCTGAACTTGAATTTCCTGAGGCCTATATGAGAAATGAAATCATTATTGAAAATGCATCTTTAAAAGATTTTTTAATGGGCCTTATAAAAAATCTTGGTAGAAATGAACTTTCAACCGCAAGCTTGATTACAAAGAAAATCTATCAAGCTTGGAGATATCTAACAAATTTTAATTTACCTGGTAAGTCTCGAAAAAATATCGAGCATCACTATGATATTGGTGGAAAAAAAGGTGAACAACTTTATGATATTTTCTTAGATAGGAGACACAGATTGTACTCGTGTGCTTACTGGAAAGATGACACCAAAACTCTCGAAGATGCTCAGCAAAATAAAATAGAGCATATTGTAAAAAAACTTGACATTAAAGAGGGTTCAAAAGTTCTTGAAGTAGGTTGTGGCTGGGGTGGAATGGCACTTGAAATAGCTAAACAAAAAAACTGTGAAGTAACTGGTATTTCTTTAAGCAAAAATCAAATTATATATTGCAAAGAAAAAGCAAAGGAGCTTGGATTGGACAATCAAGTAAAATTTGAACTAATCGATTATAGAGAAGCAAAAGGCAATTACGACAGGATTTACTCAGTTGGTATGTTTGAACATGTAGGTAAAAAATTTTACTCAACTTTTTTTAAAACAATGAATCGATTACTAAAAGATGATGGACTTTTTTTATTACATACAATTGGAGTAGTAGACAAACCATCACCTCCTAATAAATTTATAAATAAATATATTTTTCCAGGGGGAGTTTGTCCATCTTTTAGCCAAATTATTACACCTTTAGAAAAGACGGGATTAATAGTAGCAGATTCTGAAACACTTATTAGACATTACGATAAAACGTTAGAAAGCTGGTTAGAAAGGTTTTTAAATAAAAAAAATCTTGTCAAAGATTTGTTTGACGAAAAATTTGTAAAAATGTGGGAATTTTATTTGGCTAGCTGCGCTGCTGCGTTTAGATATCGTGATCTAGTTGTTTTTCAATTACAAATTGTCAAGAACTTTCAATCAGCCCATAGAACAAGAGACTATATATATTCATAAAAACTGTTATTAAATTAAGTAACAGCATGAAAAGAAAGAAAAAAAAACTTAAGAAAAAAAAGTCAATTAAATCAAAAAGGCTTAAATTTAAAAAATCTGCCAAAAAAAGAAAAAAATTTTCTAAAAAAAAATCAAAAACAAAAAAAATAGTCAAAAAAAGAAGAAAAAAAATTAAGCTTCGAAAAAAGAAAATTTTTTCATCAAGATCAAAACCTAAAAAAACTCAAAAAACAAGGGCGATAGTTTCAAGCATTTTAAACTTAAGTGATAAGATTAAATCAATGCTAAGATTCAATTTAAATTTAGACAAATCTCTACAGAATTTTTTTCAGGGTATTTCAAATAGAGTTTTAAATATTAAAAAAGTTATTCAAGAGGAAAGAGAAAAACAAAAAAGAGAAAAAATAAAAGAAATGGAAAGAGAAAAAATAGAAGCAAAGAAACGTTTTATACAACAAGAAGAAATGACGTTAAAGTCTAAAGCTCTTGAGTTAAAAGAGGAGAAAGAGTTAAGTCGACAATTAACAATCGATCTTAAAAGATTTTTACGCGAGGATCAGGCTGAACTTAGAAGAGAACGCGCAGAAAAACAGAGGAAGTTTTTAGAACAAATTAAACTTGAAAAGAAAATTGAAGGTTTTGTGCGAAGAGAGGAAAAAGAAGTTCAAGCCCTTTCAAAATATGTGTTAAGCCAGCAAAGAGAATCCTACGAAGAAGTCAAATTACGAATAGATAAGATTAAAGAAAAATATAAAGCTTTAAGACAACAAAAAGTTGAGGAGGCAATAAGAGAACGATTAACTCAATTTGGTGTTGAAGTAAAAGACAGTGATACTAAAGAAATATTATTAGAGAAAGAGAGAGTATACAACGAGGAACGAGAGAAGGTAGAATATGCACTTGAGTCTTTCTATAGATCTTCTCATTCACTTTGTTTTATGATTTCAAAAAGGTATTTAAGTAAACACCTTCCTATAATGAGGTGTATAGATAAAAGGATAGAGGAGTCAGCTATATACATTAAATGGGATGATACTCCTGAAGATGAGTGGCTCATTTGTATTTATCTAAAAGATGATAGTCCTACTGAAGGGATAGTTATTGAGGATAAAACAGATCCAGAAAAAAATATTTCAAAAGAATTTAAGAGAGATCAGATTTTTGATGCCTCAGATTTTATGGTGGACTCACTTACTGCTTTGCTTGAGAGAGAGAGAAATAAAAGAAAAGCTAGTTGATAAGATCTTTTAATTTTTTAATCTCACCAATTTTAAATATAATTGCTTCCTCTTTTTTGTAACCAAACTTTTCAGCATTTTCTTTAAACCTTACAGGAGGTTCCCAAATCGGCTCTAAACTTAATATTGCTGTTCCCCAATGCATTCCTATAACTTTTTTAACTTCTAAATCTTTCATTAAAGATAACAGCTCTTCAGGATTCGCGTGTGCTGTAGATTTATCTTTTACCGGAACAATTGGATAGAAATTGTAAGCACCTAAATTTCCGAAACCCAAATCGATAGGACCAAATTTTTTTCCTAATTCTTTGTAAAATGGCGCCGGTCCAGTATCACAAGCAAAAAAGATTTTTTTATCTTTGTATTCAATCAAAAAACTTCCCCAAAGTGATCTATTTGTATTTCCATCTCCCCAAATCCACCGTTTGGACCAATGCTGACTTGGAAGCATTGTAATTGTGATTTCATCATTAATTTTAATTCTATCAAACCAATCCATTTCTTTAACAGTTCCTTTTTTATAACCATTTTTTGTGAAATATTTCCCGAGCTTAAGAGGCACAAGAACTTTAGCATTCTTATAAGGAAAGTTTTTTATCGTACGAATACTCATGTGATCATAATGATTGTGGGTCAGTAAAAATAAATCTATTTTAGGAAGTTCTTTAAGAGTTAAAGGAGACTTTATATATTTCTTAGGCCCAAATATCATAGGTCCATAATTCTTTTCAAAAACTGGATCAGTAATAATTGTAGTGTCCCCAAGTTTAATTATAAAGCTCGCGTGATCTAGCCACATTACATATGAATCAGATTTATGTTTCTCAAGATTTTTTAAGACTGTTTTTTTATCAATTACATGTTCGGGTGGATAATCAATCTTAATTTTCTTTTTTTCCTCTCTAAAAACTTTCCAATCCCATTTAAAATTAGGATCTCTTTTTGGCCCTCCCTCAAGGTTTCTAAAAGCGTATAATTTTCCGTCTTTATAAAGATGATGATAAGGTTTTTCCATAGCATTTAAGTTAATACTAAATGAAAATAATGTACACAGAATAAGGGGTATTCGCATACCCCTTATTAGCACAGACAATTAAATTTAAAAGGAAATTAAATATCCGAACAATTAGATTTATTTATTCTCTTATCAAATGATTTAAGCGCTTCTTTTGAAATGACCCAAACATACGAGCTTTCTTTTAAACCATTTTCATCGGCAGCTGTACATCTTTTGCCAAATTTTACTTTGGCCATGTTGCTTCCAGCACAATTAGTTAATATAAGCAACAACATAAAAGTAGATAATATTTTCATGATTAAAATTTAAAGTGAGAGTCTGTGCTTTGCTTGGCATAATTTGGACCAAAAAAAGAAATTGAAACTTTATTGAATAAGATAAACTTTAGCCTTATGATTGAAATTATGTCTAAAAGCCACATTTATGAATTGAAAGTTTATGTAGAAGACGTTGACTTTGGTCGAGTATTTTACTCTAGATATCTTCAGTATATCGAAAGAGCTAGAACGGAGCTAATACACGAAAAATTTGGTTTTACTTTAACTCAACTTATGAACGAGCACGACATAATGTTTGTCGTTAGAAAATGCAACATTAAATATCTAAAATCAGCAGTTTTCGAAGATAATCTAAGTGTCGAAACAGCCGTTTTAAAAAAAACCAACGTTAGACTAAACTTGCTTCAAGAGGTTAAAAGAGGAGAGGAAGTTCTTGTTAGTGCAGAAGTGGAAATAGCAGTGGTAGATCGAAGTGGGTCAATAAAAAAACTTTCTAAAGATTTTTTTGCAAAAATTTAAATTTGGCTAAGAAACGCCTAATATCTGCCTAAATTTACGTTATAAACTATATTCAACTCAAGTTTGCAAATTAAGCAATACTCATAGAGTTAAAAATAAATTAAAAGGAATTATGAGAATTAAACAAGTAAAAAAAAACAAGTTAAAGACTAACGTTGACAAGAAATTCAAAAAAATCTCTCTATTCGAACTTCAAAATAGTCCAAAATTTCTAAATTTTAGAGTTCGAGCATAATCTTTCCTCCTAAATAAATCAGTGGCTTAATCTAATTAGGCCATTGTTTTTATACCAATAATTGTTAAATTAATCTGTGAAGCGTAATAAACTGAATAATAAAGTAGCAATTATTATGGGATCTCAATCGGATCATTTCATAATGAAAGAATGCGGGAAAATTCTAAAGACTCTCAAAATTAAATATCAAATTTCAATAGTAAGTGCGCACAGAACACCAAAAAGAATGTTTGAATTTGCAGAGTCAGCCTCAAAAAATGGTTTTGGTGTTATTGTGGCTGGAGCAGGAGGTTCAGCACATTTGCCTGGCATGGTGGCATCTTTATCATCCTTGCCAGTTATTGGAGTTCCGATAGAAACAAAAAAACTTAAGGGTTTAGATAGTTTGTTATCAATAGTTCAAATGCCGCGAGGTTGTCCCGTAGCCACAATGGCTATAAATGGATCAATGAATGCTGGTTTACTCGCAGCTTCAATTATTGCAAATTTTGATGAAAAAATTAAATCAAATTTAGAAAAATGGAAACGTTTACAAACTAAATCTATAAAAAAAAAACCTTAATTTGATGACAATAAGCACCCTAGGGATCATTGGTTCAGGTCAACTTGGTTTATTGTTATGCCAGGCTGCAAAAAAACTTAATATAAAGACTATAGTAATATCAGACGATGAAAATGGTCCTGCGCAAAATTATTCGGGTGAATTTATTTACTCACAATACGACAACAAAGAAAAGTTAAAAGAGTTTGTAAGCAAAGTCGATATTATCACTTATGAGTTTGAAAATATTCCAATAAATATTTTAAATGAGATCGATAAAGAAAAAAAAGTCTTACCTAAACCTGAAATAAATAGAATAATTCAAAATAGAAAATTAGAAAAAACTTTCGTCAATGATTTAGGTATTAAAACTACAGACTGGGCTTTTATCAAACAAGCTGCAGATATCGAAAAGAATAAAAACTTATTACCTGGAATTTTAAAATCAAATACACTTGGTTATGACGGACATGGACAATATGTTTTAAATTCTCTTGATGATGTAAAAAAAAATTGGTGTTTTACTGCTGATTATATTTTAGAAAAAAAGGTAAATTTAAAAAAAGAGATATCAGTTGTAATAACAAGATATTTAAATGGTGAAACTTATATTTATGAACCTATAGAAAATATTCATAAAGACCAAATCTTAAATCATTCAAAAATCCCTGCAGATATAAATAAAGAAATTTTTGTTAAAGCACAGAGTAATGCAAAACTTATTTCAGAAAAATTAGATTATGTTGGCACAATGTGTGTTGAATATTTCATCGATCAAGATGATAATTTGTTAGTTAATGAAATTGCTCCAAGAGTTCATAATTCAGGTCACCTAACAATAAATGCGTTTTCCATAAGTCAATTTTCTGGACATGTCGCAGCTGTGTGTAATCTTAGTGTAAAAAAAGTTGAAAAAATTTCTAACGCAGAAATGTTTAACGTTTTAGGAAAAGATATCGAGACTTATAGATCCAAAACATTTAGTGAAAATGAATTTTTTTATGATTACGGTAAAAAATCTATCAAAGATAAAAGAAAAATGGGACACCTTACAGTTTTAAAAAAGTAATTATTTAATTGTTATTCTATGCATGACTCTTCTGCAGTTCTTTATTTCACTAGCCATATGCAGAATACTTAAATTATCCCAAAGACAGATATCACCTTTTGTCCACTCATATGAAAATATAAAATCTTCTTTGTTTACGTGATCTACTAAATAATTTTTTAAATATTCAGCTTCGTCTTCTTTTACATTTTTAATCTTCATTAAATGTCCTGGAGATACATAAAGAGTTTTCTTTCCATCTACAGAAATAACTATTGGATGTTCGGCTTCCATACTTTCTGAAGATTTTATTCCCATTTCTTTTTCTCGTTCAAGTCTTGTTATTGCTATCGGACCTGCCGATGAAAAAACTCCAGTAGCGTCTTTAATTTTTTCTTTAATGTCGTCTGGCAATTTATCGTAAGCATTAAAGCCAGATGAGAATATAGTATTACCTTGGCCAACTGGTATTTCTATACCCATTAACATTGTATATCTGGGTCTATCATTAGCTAAATAACTTGTATCCTGATGAAGCCAGCTAGAGCCGAAACTTAAATTTTTATCATCAGGCTTTCTCTCGATTACATTTATAAATGGAAATTTTTCATCTAAACCTTTAAGTCTTGGATACACTACGGGTTGACCTATATTCTTTGCAAAATTTTGATAAGTTTCAGGATCAAGATTTTGTTCTTTAATAAATATAACTCCGTACTTGTTTAAAATCTTTTTTATTTCTGTTGCCTGTTCTTGATCTAGTGATTTTAAATTGATGGCGTTGATATAAGCTCCAACATTATTTTTTCCCGGTGAGATAGATAAATTCATTTAGTCCAAAGGTTTAATTAAAGCAGGGTCATTATTTACTGGATTATTAACATCTTTTGATATCTCATGAAACTTTAAATTAGGCGGTTTAATAGAGTTTAATATTTCCATAGCATCTTTTTTAATATTCAAATAATTATTAATCTGGCTTTGATTAATAATCATTGGTTCTCTGTGATGGATGGAGCTAATTTTTTCAGTAGCTTCTCTTGTAATTATACAAAACTGGTCATTCTGATATATCCCGGCAAAATACATCAATTCATCATCTTCTTTTGAAAAATAATAAGGAGTTTTTGTTTTATCTTCCCTTTTCCATTCATAATACCCATCAGCTGGAATAATACATCTCGATGTCTGGATGAGATTCTTAAAAGTAACTTTTTCCATGAGTGTTTCTCTTCTTGCATTAATAAGAGGAGAAAACTTATCTAATTTTTTGGACCAACTCGGAACTAATCCCCACCCATAGAGCTCAAGAGCCTTACCATTTGAATAGGATTTTATTATAGGTAACTTTTGTGTTGGGTGTGCATTATAATTATCTGTATCCTCAACCTTTATGTTTGTTTTTACCAAATCAGCGGTTTTAGTAACTGGTTTCCGAATACTATATCTTCCGCACATTATTTATTTTTTCTCTCTCTTTTAAGCTTTCTCTTTTCCTTTAAAGATAACTTTGCTTTTTTCATAAAGCTTCTATCTTTTTGACTTTTACCCGAATATCTTTTTGACATATTTATTCATCTATTATTTCATGGAATTGCTCACCTAGTCCATCTACTTTTAGGTGAAGTTTGTCACCTGACTTTAGAAATTCAGGTTTTTCCATTTCCATTGCCGTACCCGCAGGTGTCCCGGTAGTGATAATTGTCCCAGGATATAAAGTCATAAATTGACTTAAGTGAGAAATTAAAAAATTGAAATTAAAAATCATTCTTTCTGTATTTCCAGTTTGTCTTCTGTTGCCATTTACATCTAACGCTAAATTCATATTATTTAGGTTTTTTATTTCATCTTTGGTCACAAGGTAGGGCCCTGTTGGTCCTGCTATAGATTTACCTTTGATCCATTGACCACCTCTTTCTTTTTGCCAAGATCTTTCAGATATGTCATTAACTATACAATAGCCAAATACATAATCTTGAGCATTTTCCTCTACAATATATTTGCCCTCTCGACCAATAATCATTCCAACTTCAACTTCGTAATCCATTTTATTAGCAGATTTAGGTTTTTCTATTTGATCATTAGGACCCCGAATACATCCTGAGCTTTTATTAAAAACAATTGGTTCAGTTGGTAATTTTGATTTGGTGCCTTCTGCATGTGCTTTATAGTTCAAACCTATTGCTAAAAAATCTACGGGATTTGAGATGCAAGCGCCAATTCTAATGTTTGAGTTAATTTCCTTTAGTTCAGATAATTTTATTCTTTTTAATTTATTTAATGTTTCTTCATTAATTGTCTGTGGATTTAAATCTTTAATATGATCTGATAAATCCCT
>CACLUK010000012.1 GCA_902610115.1 uncultured Pelagibacteraceae bacterium | reverse complement strand
GTAATTCATTAAGATAAATAGATACAGCTATCCAAATTATTACGAAACCAAAAAACTTTTCCAAGGTTAGTATCTCATCAAAATAGGTTATTCCCAAAAGAAATTGAGATGTTGGAGTTAAAAACAAAATCATACTTGCTGGACCGATTCCAATTATCTTAAAACCTAAAGTGTATAAAAAGAGAGGCACCAAAGTCATAAATCCAGACCAAAATAAATAAAAAGATAAAAGAGGTTCTTTATATGAAAAAACATTTAGGTTTAAATTTATTAGATAAATAAATAATGCAATTGCTATTGGAGAAATTAGCAATGTTTCAATTAGTAGACCTATATCTGATGAAACTTTAATTTTTTTTCTTATTAATCCATAAATACTAAAGGTTATAGCAACAGTAAGACCAATCCAAGGTAATTCACCAAGTTTTATCAGAAAGTAGAATAAAGAAATTACTACTAATATTACTGCCATAAATTGATTTCTATTAAGTTTTTCTTTCAAAAAAACTCTTCCTAAAAAGACACTTATTATTGGATAGATATAATATCCTAAACTTGAATCTAACAATCTATTTACACTAACTGCATAAAGCCAGGTTCCCCAATTTATACTTACCAATAAACCTGATAAAAAAAGCAAAAATTGATTTTTTCTCTTTTTGAAAATCTGATTAAATTCTGGCCATTTTTTATAAAAACTCGTTGTCAAAATTAATAGAACTGCTGTCCAAATTGTTCTGTGAACAGTTAATTCAATAAATGATGCAAAAGATACAAATTTGAAAAAAATAGTACCTACAACACCCCACCAAAGTGATGCAAAAGCAGCATAAAAAATTCCTGATAATTGTTTTTGTTGCATTACAAATTTGGTGCAATATAAGTTAATTTTCTTTATAAAGATACGTAAAGCTTGTGGTGAGATGGGTGAGTTGGTTTAAACCAGGAGTTTGCTAAACTTCCGTAGTATTTAACTGTGCTACCGAGGGTTCGAATCCCTCTCTCACCGCCATTTAGTTAAAATAACTATCTATTTGAACCGGTTCTTTTCTTAAAATATATTTGTAAACATTGATGTTTTCTAAAACTCTTTGGACGTAATTTCTAGTTTCTTCAAATCTAATTTGCTCTATCCAGTTAATATATGAAATTTGACCTTTAGAAGGGTCACCATTCACTCTTCTCCAAGTTTTGACTCTATTAGGACCTGCATTGTATGCAGCAATAGCAAACGGAAAAACACCATTATAATCGTTAAGTAATCCATTAAAGTAATAAGAACCAAGTTTGATGTTATATTCAGGATCCGAAGTTAATCTGCTTATGCTGTATGGTAGTTTAGCTTGTTTAGCCACTATCTTAGCAGTGTACTTCATTAACTGCATCATACCTCTAGCTCCAGCCCAACTATTAGCTTTTCGATCGAATTCGCTTTCTTGTCTAATTATTGCCAGCACTATTTCTTGTTTAGGCATTTGTTTATTATTTACAATTTTTGGCGTTGCTATAACTGGATAATTATATTTATTTAAAAATCTTTTTTCATATGAAGCCTTTTTTGATATCTGTATTGCAAAATCATATCTTTCAACAGAGGTTGATAACTCTGCCGCTAATACTTCGCTTCCTTTTTCAATATTTAAATCTGCTAAATGTTTAAGAATATCTTTTGCGTATTGGCTTGCATCAAGTTCATGGAGTAAAATAACGTGTTTAATAAGTTTATTTTTTTTAAACTCTTTTTCATAATCCTTATCAAAATTACTTTCATCTTTCAGCTCAAAATTTCCACCAGGATTTATTTTATTAAAAGCTAGTTGTCCATAATAAGTCATTGGAAATTTTGCTGCCTCTGAAAAAAATCTATTCGCAGTTTCTTTTTCATTTAATTTTTCGTACGACTCTCCTAACCAATAAGCCCCTCTGGCTAAACTAATAGGATAACCAACGTTATTGTAAAAATTCTGAAAGTGATTAATTGCATACTCAGGAGATTTTAAAAAAGTTAGAGCTATCCAACCTGACAACCATTCAGCTTCAGCAAAGGATGGTCCAGATGAAAGTGAGTGTTCACTAGCAACTTTATACGCAGTTTTGTATCTTTTTTTATAAATCAAACTTCTAGTAACACTTTCCCTTTGCTCCCACCATTTATCTGGTCTCACCATTTGGGACTCGGTTTTGTTAGCATTTTGATATAATATCTCTAATGAACCTTCTAATCTTCCTCTTCTGTTTCTCCATCTTAGTCTATCGAACTCCAATCCAGGATCTTTTTTTAAATATTGTGGAACCTTAGCAATTGCATTATCTACTCCATAAGAGTTGCTCATTAAAATTTGTCTTGCATTATAAAGCGCTCTTTGATCTGTAGGTAAATATTTAAGCATCCTTTTTAAATCCCAATATTTTTTTTCCCATGCTAAATAATCAGCTCTTTTTACATGGTCGTCTGAGGTAATAAATTTTTTAAATTTAGCTCTGTAATAACCTAAATCATTTTTTCTTATTTCAGCTGTTATCCAGCCATCTTTCACTAATTCTTTAACTTTTTCTAATTTTCCTTGTTCTAAATAGGCCTCAGCCAATTTTATTTTACCTAAACCACCTAGCGGAGGATATTTTTCAAACCAACTAATTACAGATGTAGGTGAATTGTTTCTCAAATATATTTTTTCTTCTGCCAAATATCGAATTCTATTAATTCTTGGATAATAATCATTTTGCTCTATAAATTTTTTATATTCATCAAATGAAGCTCCATTTCTTGTAGTCTTTAAATGCATCCATGTAATTAATTTTCTAAATTCGTTGTCTTTTACTTTTTGAGCACTTTTTAATGCACTATTCCATTTTTTTTGTTTAATAAAACTAATAGTTTCTTTTGCCCTTTCAAAATCTTTTTTATTAAGAACTTTTGAGCTTTCAATTTCTTTGGAAGAAACTTTGTATGTAATTGGTTTTTTTTGAGGATAGATAAATGTAGAAGATATTTGTTTTTTAATTTCTTCTTTAGGTTCTAATTTTATTTCCTTTTTCTTACTTGGTTCTTTTTCTTGTTCAACTATTGATTCTTTAGTCTCATCTTTTTTTTTCAATAAAGGTTTAGGAACAGGCAGATTATTATTTATATTTTCTTGGACCTGTATTTCAGATTTCTTAAAAATTGATGGTTTTTTCTGCGGTAATAAGAAATTTGTTTCAGAGTATACGGTGCTAATTTTTAAAAATGATAATAAAAATACTAGACTAATTAATCTATTAAGCATAAGTTTAAGGATATCTATCTTATATTGTTTTATGCTTAAAGGATCAATTGTTGCATTAATAACCCCATTTAAAGATAATAATCTTGACGAAAATACATATAGGAAACTAATAGATTATCACTTAAATAATGGTACTAACGGTATTGTCCCTGGCGGCACTACAGGGGAGTCTCCTACTTTATCTCATAGTGAACACAAAAAAATTATCGAAATAGCCGTAAAAGAATGTAAAGGAAAGATACCGGTAATAGCCGGCACAGGATCTAATTCAACAGATGAAGCAGTTGAACTTTCTAAATTTGCTGAGAAAGCAGGTTCAAACGCGCTGTTAGTTGTTACACCATATTATAATAAACCAACTCAAGAAGGTTTGTTTCAACACTATAAAAAAATTAATGATAGTGTTGGTATACCAATCATAATTTACAACATACCATCCAGGTCTGTAATAGATATGTCCGTGGAAACTATGAGTAAATTATATGAACTAAAAAATATAACAGGTGTAAAAGATGCAACTGGTGATCTAAATAGAGTAGATCAGCAATTAAAAGCTATGGGAAAAGAATTTATTCAACTTACTGGAAACGATGATAATGCTTTAGAGTTTAACAAAAGAGGCGGAGTAGGTGCTATTGGAGTTACTGCAAATATAGCTGCAAAAATCTCTTCTGATTTTCAAAAAGCTTGCGAGGAAAAAAATGGAATGGCAGAAACACTTGATAAACTTTTACAACCGTTACACTCAGCATTATTTATTGAAAGTAATCCATCACCAGTAAAATATGCAGCATCATTATTGGGTATGTGTAATTCATCAGTTAGATTGCCATTAGTTGAAATTAGAGAAGAAACAAAAAAGAGAGTTTCAGAAGCGCTTAAAGTAGCTAAATTACTTTAATGAAGCAAAAAATAGTACCTGGAAGAAAAATAATTTGCTTAAATAGGAAGGCAAGTTTTAATTATTTTTTTTTAGAAACTTTAGAGGCAGGCATTTCTTTAAAAGGCTCTGAAGTAAAATCATTAAGAGATGGAAAAGGGAGTATTGCTGACTCATACGCCATTGATAACAATGGTGAATTATTTTTAATCAATTCACATATCCCTCTTTACAGGCAGTCATCTTATAATAATCATAATCCTAAAGGAGAACGAAAACTTCTTTTAAAAAAAAAAGAAATTAATAAATTAATAGGTAGAATTAATCAGGAAGGATTAACCATTATTCCTACAAAAATGTATTTTGTAAAAGGTAAAGTAAAAATAGAAATTGCTGTTGCAAAAGGTAAAAAACTTTATGACAAAAGACAAGTGAAGAAAAAAAGAGATTGGAACAGGGAAAAAGCAAGACTATTAAGTAAAAATAATAAATAATAAATGCTACACCTCAACATAGGATCAAATTTAGACTCTCGACATGGATCCAGGTTTGATAATATATCTATAGCAATAAATCTTTTAATCGAACAAAAGCTTAAAATTAAAAAGATATCTCATTTTTACGAAACACCGTCATATCCTAATAAGAAATTACCGAAATATCTTAATATTGGAATTTTAGCAAATTACAAAGAAAATGTTTCTAAATTGTACAAATCAATTAATCTTATTGAAAAAAAAATTGGAAGAATTAAAACAAAAAAAAATGATCCCAGAGTTATCGATATTGATATAGTTGATTTTTATGGATCTATCCAAGATTGTGACTATCTTATTTTACCTCACCCAAGAGCTCATTTAAGAAATTTTGTTTTATACCCAATATTAGAAATTGATCCTAAATGGTCACATCCAATATTAAAGAAAAATGTGCAATTTTTAATAGATAATTTAAGTCAAAAATCTAGGATAGAGATTACAAGATTACAGAAAAATGTTAATATTGTTACATGATAAATAATAATGAATTAATTGATCAAATTAAATCATATAATAAATTCTTAAATTCAGACTCTTTAAATAAAGCTTATTCATTTGCCCTCGAGGCTCATCAAAACCAAAAAAGAGAAGAGGGAGTACCATACATTATTCACCCAGTTGCAGTAGCAAAAATTTTGACAGAATTAAAATTAGATAGCGCTACAATTACAACCGGTTTACTTCACGATACTATCGAAGACACGAACGTCACCTATGAAACAGTAAAGAAAGAATTTGGTGAAGAAGTAGCTAATTTAGTAGAAGGTGTAACAAAAATTTCAGCATTAGAAGATAAAGCATCAGATGACTCAAAAGCAGAGAATTTCAGAAAACTAATTTTAGCTACTTCAAAAGATATAAGAGTTTTATTAGTTAAATTGGCTGATAGGTTACATAATATGCGAACTATTCAATTTGTTAAAGATAAAGATAAAATAATTAGAAAAGCAAAAGAGACTATGGAAATATATGCTCCATTAGCTGATAGAATGGGGATGAATAGAATTAGAGATGAATTAGAGGATCTATCTTTTTCAGTTTTAAACAAACCGGCAAGAGATTTAATTTTAAAAAGACTTAATTTTATTAAAAATAATAAGGACGATACGTTTAAATCAATTTCATATGATTTAATTGATCTTTTAAAAAGTAATGGCATCACAGCAACAATAACAGGTAGAGAAAAAACGCCATTTTCTATTTGGAGAAAGATACAAAATAAAAAGATATCACTTGAGCAATTAACGGACATTATTGGTTTTAGAGTTATAGTAAAGACTGTAGAGGATTGTTATAAGACTTTAGGAATTTTTCACAGTAAATTTTCAACGATACCAGGCAAATTTAAAGATTATATTTCTACTCCAAAAATAAATAAATACAAATCAATTCATACGGCTGTGATTGGACCAAAAAAAAATAGAATTGAAATTCAAATTAGAACTTTTGAAATGAATGAATTTGCACAAAGAGGTATAGCATCTCATTGGAAGTATAAATCTTCTGAAAAATTTTCTGATTTATCTTGGAAAGAATATGACTGGTTAAGGGATTTAGTAGAAATAATAGAAGCGGGCACTAGTCCAGAACATTATTATGAATTCACAAAACTTCAAATGTTTCAAGAAAATGTTTTTTGTTTTACTCCAAAAGGTGCAGTAATTAAACTTCCAAAAAATGCTACACCTATAGATTTTGCTTACGCAGTTCATACAAAAGTTGGAAACAGTGCTATATCTTGTACTATAAATGGAAGTCAATCAACACTGCAAACCATTTTGAAAAATGGTGACATGATTAACATAGAAACTTCAAAAAATGCCTCTCCATCTCTACATTGGTTAACTTCATCTGCTACAGGTAAAGCACGTTCTGCGATCAGGAGGTACTGGCAGGATAAGTCTACTGAGGATAAAATTAAAACTAATAAAAATTACTCCAGCACAATAGAGGTTGATCTTCCTCATAAACCCGGTGCACTAGGTCACATAAGTTCACTTATAGGCCTTAATAAAGGAAATATAGTAAATATTGAAATGATTAAAAGAAAAGAAAAATATCTTACTTTTTCCTTTGAACTTCAAATTAAAGATTTGAAAAATTTTACAAACTTGATAAGTCAAATAAAGCAAAGTAATTTGCGATTTAAAATTATAAGACATAAAGAGAAAAAAAATGCTTTCATTAGAAGAATCTTTGAAAATTTTAAGAGAAACTAACGCACTTTTGGATGGACATTTTATTTTGTCTTCTGGACTTCATAGTCCTAAATACGTTCAATGCGCGCAGTTGATGAGCAAACCAAAAGAAGCAAACAAAATATGTTTTTCACTTTCTGAAAAGATTAAAGAAGAATTTAAAGAATTTGATTTAATTTTATCACCTGCAATGGGTGGTATTATTGTTGGTTATGAAATTGGCAGGATATTAGACAAAGAGACAATATTTTCTGAAAGAGTAAATGGTGAGTTTAAACTTAGACGTGATTTTGTAATTAATAAAGATCAAAGAGTGTTGATTGTAGAGGATGTTATAACTACTGGAAAATCTAGTTTAGAATGTTCTAAAATTGTAAAAGATAACAATGCTATAATTGTTGGATACGCTTGTCTTATAGATAGATCAAATGACAAATCTGAAATTAAAGAAAAAATCGTATCACAAATAAAATTAAATATACCTACTTACACAGAAAAAGATTTACCCAAAAATTTATCTATTCTGAAAGCTATAAAACCCGGAAGTAGAAATCTCTAATGAGTAAAATCAGACTTGGTGTAAATATAGATCACGTAGCAACAGTTAGAAATGCAAGAGGTGAAAATTATCCGAGCCCTTTAAGAGCATCTTTGTTTGCTCAAAAGAGTGGCGCAGACTCAGTAACTATTCATCTTAGAGAGGACAGACGACATATAAATGACTCAGATCTCAAAAAAATTAGATCAAAATTAAAAATCCCACTAAATCTTGAAATAGCAGCTACTGATAAAATGTTAAAAATTGCCTTAAAAAGCAGACCCCCGTTTATTTGTATTGTGCCGGAGAAAAGACAAGAGATTACAACAGAGGGAGGACTTAATTTAAATTTCAGAAAAAATAATCTGAAAATGATGATTAAGAAATTAAAACAAAAAGGTCTAAGAGTAAGTTTATTTATTGAGCCTAATTTAAAAGATATTAATACATCAAAAAAATTAAATGCAGATTGTGTTGAGATTCATACCGGTAAATTTTGTAACCTAGTTAATAAAAATAAAAAATATTCTCAAGAAATTAAAAAAATTCAATCAGCAGTAACATTAGGAAATAAATTAGGATTAGAGGTTCATGCAGGGCATGGATTAACATATAGATCTGCAAAAATACTTTCTAAAATTTCAGGTATAAAAGAATTTAACATAGGTCATTTTTTAGTTGGAGAGTCAATTTTTGTTGGTCTTGGCAAAACAATAAAAGAATTTAAAAAGATCATCAAATAATGAAGATTTATGGAATAGGTACTGATATAATAAGAACTAACAGAATAAAGAAATTTATAAAAAAAAAGAATTTTTTAGAAAGATTATTTAGCACTGAAGAAATAAAAAAATGTAAAAAAACAAAAAAAACATTAAATTGTTTTGCTAAAAGATTTGCCGCAAAAGAAGCTTTTTCTAAAGCTTTAGGAACCGGAATTTCAAAAGGAATTAATTTTAAAGAAATAATTATTTTGAATGAAAAAAATGGCAAACCTTTTATAAAATTAATCCATAATACAAAAAAAATTGTTGAAAAAAAATTCAAAAGGAAATCTTATAAAATATCATTATCGTTAACAGACGAGGACAATTATGCTGTTGCATTTGTCACTATTTCAATATGAAAAAAAATAAAATTTTACCTATAATTACTGATAATATTAAAACCTTAGCTGGAGCTTTAATAATTGCCATATTAATTAGATCCTTAATTATTCAACCTTTTTATATACCCTCATCCTCAATGGAACCCACATTACTAGTCGGTGACAGAATATTTGTTACTAAATATACTTATGGGTATAGCAAACACTCTTTCCCTTTTAGTCCAAACTTTTCGAACAATCGTTTTTTGTCTCAAAATCCTATCCAAGGTGATTTAGTTGTTTTTAAAACACCTGCAGACAATAGAACCGATTATATTAAAAGATTAATAGGATTACCAGGAGATGAAATTCAATTTATTAAAGGGGAACTTTTTATAAATGGAAAAAAAATTTTACGAAAAAAAACAAAAATTTCCACTCCAATAAAATGCGGTAATTTTAACTTCGATACCAATACGTTTATAGAAACATTGCCTAACGGAGTAAGCCATTTAGCTTCTTATAATAAAGCTGGGACTTTACAAAATACAAAAAAATATAAGGTACCGTCTAACCATTATTTTTTAATGGGTGATAATAGAGATTGCTCGAAGGATAGTAGATTTCTTGATGAAGTTGGATACGTAATCAATTTAAACCTAGTTGGTAAAGCAAAAATAATTTTCTTTTCAAATGATACGAACAAAAGCAGCTTATTGAAATTTTGGAATTTAAATAAATCTTTTAGGTTAGAAAGGCTATTTAAAATTTTATAATGAACAGATCTCTAAAAGAATTAGAAAATTTGTTAAAATATAATTTTAAAAATATAAGGTTATTAGAAAGTGCCTTAACTCACAAAAGTTTTAATACGAATAAAAATAATGAAAAGTTAGAGTTCCTTGGTGATAGAGTGCTAGGTTTAATTATTGCAAAAATACTTTTAGACAAATATCCTGATGAAAAAGAGGGGATAATTGATAAAAAATTTGCAAATTTAGTTAATAAGCGTACATGTGTTAATATTGCAAAAAAACTAAATTTGAGAAAATTTCTTTATTTAGGCGCTTCTCATAAAAATTTAGAAAGATCTGCTGATAAAATTGTAGCTGATTGTTTAGAGGCTATCGTTGGTGCAGTTTATTTAGATGGAGGTCTCAAGCAATCTGAGAAATTTATTCTTAATTTATGGGAAAAATTCATTTTAGAATCTGTTATCACGTTGATAGACTCTAAAACCAAACTTCAGGAATATAGCTTAAAAAAGTATAAAAAATTACCAAAATATACTTTTTTTAAAAAAACTGGCCCCCAACATAAACCTATATTTAAAACTGAAGTTGAAATACCTCTTTCCAAAAAGATAATAGGAGAAGGCACATCAAAAAAAAATGCACAACAAAATGCTGCAGCAAAATTAATTAAAATTTTAAATATATGAACTGGGAAGATGAATGTTATCTTTTATCAAAAAGAAAATTTAGAGAAAATGCTAGTATAATAGATGTATTTACAAAGAATAAAGGTAAAGTTTCTGGCATCGTATACGGGGGGAATTCAAGAAAAATTAAAAATTATTTACAAATATCAAATAAACTTCACATAATTCATAACGCAAAAAATGAAAACAGATTAGGATACTTTAAAACCGAATTAGTGAAACCAGTATCACCATTGTATTTCAATGATAAAGAGAGATCTTCAGCTTTATTATCATTATCATCAATTTTAAATATTTTATTACCAGACTCCCAACCAAATGAAAATATTTATAAGTCTTTCGAGGAATTTCTAAATTCTATTAACTTAGAAAATTGGATAATACTATTTATCTTTCTAGAGTTGAATTTAATTAAAAATTTAGGTTATGATACAAACTTAGAAAATTTTAAAGACAATAATTTTCAAAATGATATTCAAAAAATACAAATTGATAATTTTAATTATGAGGTGCCGAAATTTCTTATAGAAAAAAAATTCCCAGAAAAATTATCAAATATTCTAATAAAGAAATCACTTTATTTTACGAGAAATATTATTCAAAATAAATTTTTTTTCCCAAATAATTTACATTTCCCAAAGTCAAGAATTTTATTAGAAAGTTATTATAATTAATATTTTTTTAATTTTTTTGCTATATCAATTGCAAAATAAGTTACTATTGCGCACGCCCCAGCCCTTTTAAATGAATAAATGCTTTCTATTATAGACTCCTCATTTAAAATTTTTTTTTGAATTGCATTTTTTATTAACGAATATTCTCCAGACACCTGGTAAGCTAATACTGGAATCTTAAAATTTTTTTTTATTTTATTAATTATATCTAAATATATTATTCCAGGCTTTACCATAACCATATCTGCTCCCTCTTTTATATCAAGCCCAACCTCCCTGTAAGATTCCAATGTGTTTCTATAATCCATTTGATATGTTTTTTTATCACTTTTTAATTTGGATTTCGTTCCAACAGCATCTCTAAAGGGACCATAAAAACTCGATGCATATTTTACTGCATAAGATAAAATGCTTACATCTTTAAAATTATTTTTATCTAAAACTTTTCTAATTTCTCCAACACGTCCATCCATCATATCTGATGGAGCAATTACATCACAACCCATTTTAGCTTGTAATAAAGCTTGCTTGACTAATATCTTTATTGTCCGTTCATTATCAACTTGTTTGTTGAATATTACTCCATCATGGCCGTGCGATGTATAAGGATCTAATGCTACATCACACATTACACCTATTTCTGGAAATTTTTCTTTTATAAGTCTTATACTTCTACATACTAGATTATTTGAATTCAAAGCCTCACTACCTAGATCATCTTTTTTATTATTAGGCGTATATGGGAATAAAGCAACCATAGGTATTTTGTATTTTTTTACCTGTTTAAGGATAGTTGGGAGTTTGTCTATTGTATATCTTTTTACTCCAGGCATGGATTTAATTATTTCTACTTTGTTTTTACCATCTCTGATAAATATTGGTAAAATTAAGTCATTACTTGAAATACTGGTTTCTGAAATAAGATTCCTCATCCATCTTGATTTTCTAAGTCTTCTTAACCTTGTTTTGGGGTATGAGCCGAAAATATTCATGTATAGTCCTGATAATTTAATATGTAATGCGACAAATATATTAATATTATTGTAAATAGTGTAATTTAATTAATTATTATGAGCAATATAAAACTAAATAAGATTTTTAAAACCGTATGTATTGCCTCAGATCATGCAGGTTTTAATTTAAAAGAAAATATAAAAAATTATTTAATCGATAAGAGTGTTTCTGTATTTGATTTAGGCCCTTATAACAATCATTCGGTCGATTATCCAGATTATGCCAAAAAGCTTGGAAATAGAATCAAGTTAAATAAAAGTGATGTAGGCATACTAGTTTGTGGTTCAGGGACGGGTATGGCAATAAGTGCCAATAAAATCAAAACAATTAGAGCAGCTGTCTGCTATAATTTGAGGTCTACAAGATTGTCTAGACAACATAATAATGCTAATATAATTGCATTAGGCGCCAGATTAACAAAAAAAAAATTATCGCTAAAATTAGTCGAAACTTTTTTAATGACTAAATTTGAGGGCGGCAGACATCTAAGAAGGGTAAAAAAAATATAATTATGTCAATAGCATTAAAATTAAATAAATACTTAAACAGTTTTTTTAAATTAGATTTAAAAAGAGCTGATAATGATTTATATAAATCAATACAAGCTGAGTTTTCAAGACAACAAAATCATATAGAACTAATTGCATCTGAAAATATTGTTTCAAGAGCTGTTTTAGAGGCGCAAGGATCTGTTTTAACTAATAAATACGCTGAGGGTTATCCCGGTAAAAGGTATTACGGCGGATGTGAACATGTAGACATCTCAGAAAATTTAGCAATTGAAAGAGCTAAAAAATTATTTGACTGTAAGTTTGCTAATGTGCAACCTCATTCAGGTGCTCAAGCAAATGGTGCTGTTTATTTAGCTCTACTAAAACCTGGCGATACAACTCTTGCCATGAGTTTAAATTCAGGTGGACACCTTACTCATGGCGCAAAACCAGCCCAATCAGGAAAATGGTTTAATGCACTTCATTATGAAGTTGACAAAGAAACAGGATTAATTGATTACGATAGTGTAGAAAAAATTGCTTTTGAAAAAAAACCAAAACTTATTATTGCAGGAGGTAGTGCTTATTCTAGAGTCATTGATTTTAAAAAATTTAGAGAAATTTGCGATAAAGTTGGAGCTTACTTTCTAGTAGACATGGCTCATTTTTCTGGTTTAGTGGCCGGAGGTGCTTATCCAAATCCTACTAAATATGCAGATGTAGTTACTTCAACAACTCATAAAGTTTTGAGAGGTCCAAGAGGTGGAATTATTTTAACAAACAAAGAAGATCTAATTAAAAAATTTAACAGTGCAATATTTCCAGGATTACAAGGTGGACCATTGATGCACGTAATTGCTGCAAAGGCAGTTTGTTTCAAAGAGGCTCTATCAGAAGATTTTAAAGAATATACAAAAAATGTAATAAGTAATGCTAAAGTTCTTTCTCAAAGGTTAACTGAAAAAGGTTTTAAAATTTTTTCAGGTGGGACTGATACTCATTTAATGTTAATAGATCTAAGATCTTTTGGTGTGACTGGTAAAGATGCTCAAGCTTCTCTTGGTAGAGCTAATATCACTTGTAATAAAAATGGAATTCCCTTTGACTCTGAAAGTCCAATGATAACATCTGGCATCAGGTTGGGTACACCTGCTTGCACTACCAGAGGTTTTGGAGAGAACGAATTTAAGTTAGTTGGAGATTTAATTTTTAAAGTAGTTCAAGGATTAAGCAGGAACAAAGAAGATAACTCAAAAATAGAAAAAGAAGTTCAAAAAGAAATAATTGAACTTTGCTCATCTTTTCCTATATATAGTAGTTAAAATATTTATGCTTTGCCCATTTTGTAGAGAAAAAGACACATCAGTCGTGGACTCACGGCCAACTGAGGATGGCACTGCCATTAGAAGAAGAAGATTATGTGGTTGTGAGAGAAAAGAAAGATTTACAACATTCGAAAGAGTTCAATTTCAAGAACTAACAGTTATAAAAGGCAATGGTAAAAGAGAGCCATTTGATAGAGATAAAATCTCAAAATCAATTAGAATTGCTACAAGAAAGAGACCTATAGACTCAGAGACTATTGAAAAATTTATTTCCAAAATTGTACGAAATCTTGAAGGCCTAGGTGAAAGTGAAATACCAACACCAACTATAGGTAAGTTTATTATGGAAGGTCTTTCATCCTTAGATAAAGTTGCTTATGTACGTTTTGCTTCCGTCTACAAAAACTTTAAAGAAGCAAGAGACTTTGAGGAATTTGTAGGCAATTTAGATGAAAACAAATCATAATTTCTATTCCTCCTTAGCTTTTAATTTAGCTGAAAAAAATTTAGGGAAAACAAATCACAATCCCTCTGTTGGATGTGTAGTAGTTAAAAATAATACTGTGATTAGTTCTGGAGTAACTTCTATAAACGGAAGGCCACATGCAGAATTCAATGCTTTGAATAAAAAGATAAATTTTAAAGGAGCGAGTATTTATGTTACTTTAGAACCTTGTGTCCATTACGGTGTTACACCTCCTTGTATAAATATTATTAAAAGAAAAAAAATTAAAAATGTTTTTTTTTCTGTAAATGATCCGGATTTAAGAACTAACAAAAAGGCAAAAAAATTATTAAAAAGAAATTATATTAAATGTAAACAAATTAGATTAAATAAAAATTTTTATAGAAGCTATATTTATAATAAGAAAAAAGGTTTACCCTTAATTGATGCTAAAATTGCTATATCTAAAGATTTTTTTACAATTAATAAAAAAAATAAGCGAATTACTAATGAAAGGTCTGAAAAAATAACTCATCTTTTAAGATCAAAATATGACTCAATTATTTCAACCTCAAAATCAATAAATGAAGATAACTCGCTTTTGAATTGTAGGCTAGAAGGACTAAGATCTAATCAACCTAATTTGATAATAATTGATCGAGAATTAAAATTAAAAAGAAATTTAAAATTACTTAAAATTACTAAACATAGACAAACACTTATTTTTACTAAATCGAATGATAAAAAAAAAATTTCCTTTTTCAAAAAAAAAGGATGCAAAATTATTAAGATACAAAATCTTGATGATAAAAAAGATTTTCTTAATTTTTTGAAAATCTTATACAAGATAGGTAAAAGAAGAATTTTGATAGAATCTGGTTTAATATTTTTATTTAAACTTCTAAAATTTAATCTTATAAACGAATTATTTTTATTTAAATCTAGCATACAACTTAAAAAAAACGGAATAAATAATATTAGTTCAAGTTTTTTAAAAAGTTTTAGTTTAAAAAAAAAGATAAACGTTAATTTAGATAAGGATGAATTATATAATATAAAGGTTCAAAATGTTTAACGGTGTAATTTTTAATATAGGAGAAGTTCACTCAATTAAAAAAAATCAAAAAAGTATTTTAATTGGTATTAAAAGTAATATAAGCTTGAAAAAAAAAGATGTTGGATCATCAATCTGCTGTGATGGGGTATGTTTGACATTAAGTAATGTTAAAAAAAATTTATCTTTTTTCTATATTTCAAATGAAACAATTAAAAGATCAAATTTTAGAAATTTAAAAATTGGAAGTAAAATAAATTTAGAAACTTCACTTATTTTTGGAAAAAAAATATCGGGAAATTTTTCTCAAGGCCACGTAGATTGCACTGCAAAAATTAAAAAAATCGATTTTATTGACAAATCTTGGATATTAAAACTAGAAATTCAAAATAAAAAATTTAATAAATATCTAGAGGAAAAAGCATCCATAACAATCAATGGAGTCTCTTTAACTATTTCTTACGTGTCAAAAAGATTTTTTTTACTTAACATCATTCCTCACACTCTAAAACTTACAAATCTAAAATACTTAAAAAAAAATGACATTGTAAACGTTGAATTAGATATATTTGGTAAATATGTATATAAATACAACAACTGACATGTCTAAAAACAAATTTTCATCTATATCTTCGATTATCAATGACGCTAAAAAAGGCAGAATGTTTATTTTAGTAGATGACAAAGACAGAGAAAATGAGGGGGATCTTGTAATTCCAGCTTCAAAATGTAACTCGAGAAGTATTAACTTTATGGCTAAACATGGAAGGGGTTTAATTTGCTTAGCTCTAACGTCAAATCAAGTTGACAAATTAAAATTACCGTTAATGTCTCGAACAAATAAATCTAGAATGCAGACAGCTTTTACTATTTCTATTGAGGCAAAAAAAGGAATTTCAACTGGTATATCAGCTTATGATAGAGCAAAAACAATTAGAGTTGCTATTAATAGAAAAGCAAAAAAAAATGACCTAGTTTCACCTGGACATGTTTTTCCTCTAGTGGCTAGACCGGGCGGTGTATTAGAAAGAGCTGGTCATACGGAAGCATCTGTTGATATATCAAAATTAGCAAAAATAAATCCAAGCGCAGTAATTTGTGAAGTAATGAATGAAGATGGAAGAATGGCCAGATTAAAAGATCTACAAAAATTTTCTATTAAGCACAAAATTAAGATCGCATCTATCGAAGAATTAATTGAGTATAAATTAAAAAATGAAAAATTAATATTTAAAATTAATTCAAAAGAGTTAAAAACACACAAAAAAAATAAATTTGAATTTTTAACATACATTAACAAACTTAATGGTTCAAAAAATTATGTAATCAAAAAAGGAAATATAAATTCTAAAAAATCAATTCGAGTGAGAGTAATATCAACAACTTTAAAAAATTCAAAATTAATATCATCTAATTCTAAAGTGAAAAGCTCCAATAAAATAACCCAATCCAACTAAATAATTAAAAAAATAAGTAACAATTGCTAAAACTAAAATTCCTACGATTGCTATAGTTTTGTATTGTCTGTTGAGATAGGCTTTAGCTCCAATTTGAATAGCTTCTGCTATTTCTTGCATTCTTGCATTACCTGGGCTTGAAGAAATAATTTGTCCAGATAAAAGATAACTGTAAGCCACAGCTAGTAAGCCTGTAAATGAAATTAAGTAAAGAAGTTCTAAATAATTTGTCATTCTTAAATGTTTATCGGATAAATGCCTCAAAAGAATTAAAAACGCAAGCTAAAGTTATTAATTTTAATAGATATTTACACATCTTTTCTTAGCTCTTTTGATATTTTGTCTAAAATAGCGTTCAAATATCCGATTTGAACTTTTTCTAAAAAATATTCTGATGCTTGTAAATATTCGCTTATAATCACTTTTTTTGGATTATTGTGTTTAAATAATAATTCAAATACTGCGGCAAACAATATTATTTTGAGTAACTTATCGGTTTTCTTAAAATCTATATCGCTTGAAAGATTTTTAAGAATAGTCTCCTCAATTAACTCAGATCTTTCAAGCGTTCCAGATACAACGTCTTTTATAAATTTTTTGTACTTACTTTTAGGATATTCAATTTCGCTATCTGGATTCATTAAAGAATTGTAAATCTTTTGAATAATTTTGACTCTAGGGCTTTTTTCCTGAGAAATATTTTTTTTTATCACAATAATTTCTGATTTAATACATCTATTACAGCTTCAGCAGCTTCTGCGCCTTTGTTAGATCTTTTAATTGCTTGTTGACTGTCATAACAAGTTAAAATTCCGTTCCCTATAGGTTTTTTGTTTAAAATAGATAAATTTATTAATCCATTAGTAATTGCTTGAGATATAAACTCAAAATTTAATGTTTCGCCCTTAATAATAATTCCTAAGGCTATAAAAGCATCAAACTTTTTTATATTTCTTGAAATAGTAACAGGTATTTCAAAAGCACCATTTACTTTAATTATTTTGAACTTAGTTTTTGTTTTTATCAACACTTCTTTTGTAGAGTTTAATAA
>CACLUK010000011.1 GCA_902610115.1 uncultured Pelagibacteraceae bacterium | reverse complement strand
TGGCGCCATATTCTTCATACCCTTGTAGAGTTCCTTTATCTATACAATTTTCTCCAAACCATTTTTTTTGATCTGTTTTATATCCTTGTTTTTCTCCATTCCATTCTTTTGATCCATCTCTTTTTTTAATAACTTGATGAAGATTAGATTTATAATTTAATGAACAAGTTGGAAGCGCGTGTGCGCTTTCGGTATCATATCTTGAAGGTGGATACATTCTACTTTCAAAATGATGTCCGCCTGAATAAGTTAGAAGATGTAAGATAGGATTGTTTGAGGAGTCTTTTAAATTTTTACAGACCCACGGAGGTGTTGATTCATCTTGCTGCCCATTTATTGCAAACATTTCAATTTTATCACTATAATTAACTTCTGATATATCTGGACAAGCGGCATTAATCATAAATCCTTTAGTAATTAAATTCATCGAAGGGTATTTATCCCTAAAATCTTGCCAACCTGCTTTAAATATAGCTAATGATCCTGTTGAGGATCCAATTAAAATTACTTCTTTAGTTTTTCCGTAAAGTTTTGTGACTTCATTTATAGTAGCTATAGCATCATAAAGAATCATAGAGCTTGTGTATGATCCAGTAAACTTTTTTTGATACCTTGGTTCAGCTCCATACACTATTGCAGTTGCGTATCCATGTTTGCTTACTTGCTTTTCATAATAAATCTCATCATCCATGTTGGGGGTGCTTGAAGGAACTATAATTATTAGTCCATTTGAAATTGACTCAAGATTTCTTAACTCTACTCTTACTTTTTGATCCTTACCTTTGTTATTTAATAAAGTTAAATCATCATTAGTATTTTTTGAATTTATCGATATTTCTGTTACTTTCCTATCATCTTTCGAAACAATTTTTTTTGGAACATCTCCAACTCTTTTAAAATTAATAACACAAGGAACATAATCACTGTCTCCTTTATATTTTCTTTTCATTTTTAGATTCCCGTATTTTTTATCTCCATAATACTGTGATTTACCTCCTACCTTTCTTTTAAATTGATAAACAAAATATTTTTTTTCATCATCATTCAAATTACCTCTGATGATACTTTTATTACCACGTCTTTCACCTTTAATATAAATTTTACCTTTATCATCAACTCTTGATTTTTTTTCATCTATAGTCCACCTACCAGCTCCGCCCCTATCATTTGTTACCATTCCCTCTTTAATTATGAATTGACTTCCATCATAAGCGTTACTATTTTTACTTCCCCTACAATAATCGCTAAATGTATATACCCCATCATACTTTGACGAAGGTTTGCCAGTTGCAAAAACAGGACTTATTAAAAATAAAGAAATTAAAATAATAAAATTATTTTTTATATTTTTTAATATTCTCAACATAATCTTTAGCGTTTTCTTTGATATGTTTTATTTCTTCATCAGTAACTTGTCTGACTACTTTGCCAGGGCTTCCTAAGACAAGTGATCTGTCTGGAATAACTTTATTTTCTGTGACTAATGAGTTTGCTCCGATGATACAATTTTTTCCAATCTTTGCTTTATTTAAAATAGTTGAACCTATTCCTATAATACAATCATCTGAAATTTCACATCCATGAAGCATAACCATATGACCTACCGTAACTCCTTTGCCTACAATAGTTGGACATCCTGGGTCTGTGTGTATTACGCTACCATCTTGAATATTTGAACCTTCGCCAATAATAATTGGTTCTAAATCACCTCTTAAAGTTGCATTGAACCAAATATTTGAATTCTTTTTTAATTCTACTCTGCCAATGATAACTGCATTAGAAGCTACCCAGCTTTCTGGATCCATTTTAGGAGTGTGACCATTAACATCGTAAATCATAAATTTGCTGTAATGTATTATTAATTATCTTATAATATATTATGGCTTTAACAAAGACACCAGTTTGCGATTTTGGAAAAAAAGCTGAAGATTTCAAACTAAAATCGATAGAAAATAAACTAATTTCTTTAAATGATGTTAAAGGTGAAAAAGCAACACTAATAATGTTCATTTGTAATCACTGCCCTTACGTGAAAGCAATTATTCGTGATTTAGCAAAAGATTGCAATGAATTAAAAAAAGATGGGATTAACTCTGTTGCAATCATGTCTAATGATACTAAAAATTATCCTGAAGACTCGTTCGATAACATGATTAAATTTGCAAAAACAAATAATTTTGGTGAGATTAATTATTTAATAGATGAAACGCAAGAAATTGCAAAAAAGTACGGAGCAGTTTGTACACCTGATTTCTTTGGATACAATAAGGAATTAAAGCTTCAGTATCGAGGAAGGTTTAGAGAACTTAAAGATTTAAAACCTGTTTCAACTGGAGATAGTGATTTAAAAGTTGCGATGAAAATGATTTCTGAAACGCAAGCCGGTCCAAAGAGTCAAACTCCTAGTATGGGATGTAATATAAAGTGGTTTAATTAATGTTTTTAGTTTCTACAAGAAATTTTCCTCCTGAGCTTGGTGGTATGCAAAACCTCATGGAAGGTTTGTCTAATGCTCTGACAAATCATGGTCCAGTAACAGTTTTTGCAGATAATCATCAAGACGCAAATATTTATGATCAAAATTCTAAATTAAATATAGAAAGAATTTCAGGTTTTAAAATATTTAGAAAGTATAGAAAAGCTAATTTAGTTAAAGATTTTATTAAACAAAATCAAATAAGAGCATGTTTCTTTGATCATTGGAAAAGTATTGAAAATATTGAATTAGAGACACTTAAGGAAACAAAATCTTTCTGCTTAATTCACTCAAAGGAAATAAATCATCCTGTTGGCACATCATTAAATAAAAGAGTTTTAAAATCGTTAGAAAAAGCAGATTTTATAATTGCGAATTCTAAATTTACAAAGGAATTAGGTTTAAAACTTGGATTAAAAGATATTCATGTCATTAATCCTGGTTGTAACTATCCTATAACTGTTAGTGAGCCAGCTAGAGAGTTTTCTAAAAATATTTTTGGCAACGGGTCACCTAAATTAATTACTGTTTCAAGATTAGATGGGCGTAAAAGCCATCAAAATATTTTAATGTCAATTAAAAATCTTTTACCGAAATTTCCAAATTTAAAATATGTATCTATTGGTGATGGGGATGAAAGAAAAAATCTTGAGAAATTAAGAAAAGAATTAGGTTTAGAAAAAAATGTTGAGTTAATTTTTAGCTCTACAGAACAAGAAAAAGTTGGTTTACTTGAACAATCAGATGTTTTCGTAATGCCTTCGGTTGTTTACAAAAAATCAGTTGAGGGATTTGGTATTACTTATATTGAAGCTGCATCCTATGGGAAGCCGTCTATTGGAGGAATATATGGTGGTGAAGGAGATGCAATTAAATCTGGTGTAACTGGATATCTTTGTAATGGTAACGACTTAAATGCTATTTACGATACACTTTTAAAAGTCTTATCAAACGAAAAATATAAAGAACTAGGTGCTAATGCTTTTGAATTTTCCAAAGGCTTTGCTTGGGATAAAATTATTAAGAATTATATTAATTTAATTTAGATTTTACTTTTTCTATGACGGTTTTGACTGTTAAATCATTTAGATTTTCAACACTGATCGCTTTAAAATTATAATTTTCCATACTCACTTTCTTAGCAGTTGTATGACTTCCAAAAAGTACGACACCATTTTTGTCTAGATGTGAAGCTATATGTGCGGGTCCAGTATCATTGGCAATTATAAATTTAGCGTTACTTATCAAAGATATTAATGTTTTAATATTAATTGGCTTACTATTGTCTAAAACTACCTTAGCATTAAGTTCATTAGCTTCATCTATTTCATCCGGTCCTGGAGCAAGCAAAATTGGATATTTGTTTTTATAATCTTGTTTTAATCGTGAAATTAAATCTTTAAAAAAAGGCCATTTTTTTTGAGGAAGTTTTTTTGAACAAAAGGGAAATAACAAAATGTAATCATTATTGGCATATTGTTTTTTTAACCTGGAAATATCTGATACAGCCCAATCTAAATCAATATTTTTTACAAATTCGGTTTGTATACCGCTTTTTTTTAATTGAATTTCAATTCTATCAAGTACAGGGTCTTTATCGAAATCACTCTTTTTTTGCCCTGGTTCTAATGAAGTTTCTGAGGAAGACCATTCTACATTTTTTAAAACAAATTTTCTATAAAACTTCGTTCGACTTGAATTTTGCAAATCATAAACTTTCGTAAAATTATATTTTGCTAGATTGTTTTTTAGATTTTTTAAATAAAATAAATTCCATCTAGGCAATCTCTTATCAATTATGACACCATCTAAATAAGGGCATTCTGACATAAAAATTGCATATGGCTGAGCTGTAAGTAAAAATACTTTTCTATTTCTATAAAATTTTTTTATATCTTTCATGGCTCCATTTGCTTGGATTAAATCACCTAAAGAACCATGTTTTATTATTAATATATTTGACATTATTATTTCGAAGTATATTTAATTATTAATATAGTCAAATATTAATATGAGCAAGAAAATGGACAAAATATTGGCAGAAATATCAGCTGGTGAATTAATAGATAAAATTACCATTTTAGAAATCAAAAAAGAAAAAATAAGTAATACAGAAAAATTAGTAGAGGTGAATAAAGAGTTAATTTCATTAAATGAAACTTTAAAAAAATCGATTAATGATGAAAGTAAAATTTCCATTTATAAGAATAATCTTAAAAATGTAAATTTAAAACTTTGGGATATAGAGGATGGAAAAAGAGCAGCTGAAAAAAATAATAAATTTGATGAAAAATTTATCGAACTTGCTAGAAGTGTTTATAAATTTAATGACGAAAGAGCAAAAATCAAATTAGCAATTAACAATGCTCTTGGATCAAATATAAAGGAAGTAAAGTCTTACGAATAGTTAGTCGCCCTTTAAACTAGGTATTCTTAATCTAAGATTTTTTGATAATTTAGGATCTATAGTAGCCGTGATCACACCTTCTGATTTCTTTAATTCTTTTATTATTTTACCATCCGGAGAAATTATTAATGAATGTCCAAAAGTTTTTCTTCCATTATAATGTTTTCCGCCTTGTGCAGGTGCAAAAATATAACAAAAATTTTCTATAGCTCTAGCTTTCAATAATGAATGCCAGTGTTTCTTACCTGTGGTTTCAGTAAAAGCTGAAGGTACAGATAAAAATAATGAACCTGCTTTAGCCAGTTTTCTATATAGAATTGGAAATCTAAGGTCATAACAAATAGTTAAACCAATCTTTCCCCAAGGTAAGTTGAAAGTCTTTACTTTATTTCCTGGATTAAAACTCTTTGACTCAAAATATTTCTCTTTTTTGCTTAAAACAACGTCGTACATATGAATTTTATCATAGTAAGTTCTTATTTTACCACTTCTATCAATTAAAACAGATCTATTAACTAATTTATTTTTTGAAATTTTAATTATCAAAGAGCCTACCAAAATCCATTTCTTATACCTTTTTGCAAGTTTTTTAATTCCATTCAGGTAAATATCCTTTTGCATTGATGTACAAATTTCTAACAACTCTTTTTTTTTTAATGAAAAATGAGAAGAAACTTCTGGAGTAATTATGAAATCAGTTTTTTGCTTAATTGCTTTAATAATTAGACTCGATGTTTTGTCTAAATTATAATGAATGTTGTTATTTGATCTTAATTGAATGCAAGAAACACGAAACATTACTTCATTATAGATGAAGCAAAATTCCATTTACAGTCAAAACTAGGGATATAAGCTCCGGATAATTTAACGTTTCCAAAGCTTTTTCCTAAAACCTTACACCAGTTATCAACTTGTTTAGGTTTTTTATCCTGGCTTCCGACTTGAGCAGTTATTACACCGCCTCTTTTTAAAATTCGTTTTAAACCTTTCATATTTTTCTTTGCTAAATCTATGCAGTATTGATCATCATTTAAGTCAACAAAAATTTTATCATATTTAGAATCTTCTATTTCTTTTATACTTTTAAATGCGTCTCCCCAGAACGTTTTAATTTTATTGCTTTTTTTTACTTTTGAGCAAACTTTTGGTAAGTGACGATAACAAACATCTACAATCTCAGGATCTAATTCAAACCAATCGATGTAGTTAGAATTATTCTCTAAACATGCCCTAGCTACTCCTCCATCTCCCCCGCCAATAATCGCAACATTATTATTTTTTTTACTTAAATCATAACTAGATTTGAAAAAATTTGAACTATAAATTTTTTCATCTTTTTCAGCTACTTGAATTTCATGGTCAATAAACAAAGCATGTCCGAATTCTTCTAAATCCATTATTTCAACAAATTGACCAACTTTAGAAGTAAATTTTTCTAAAACATCTTTGACAACATAAAATTTCTTTTGTCCAGGCGTACTGTAAATGTCATCATAAAGACCTATGCTACTTCTATCAAAAGCATTGGTAACTACCCTTTTGTGGTCTATCTCTTTTCTTAAAATTTTAAGAGCAACTTTAGGGTTTACCTTTCCACAAGTAAAAAAATCAAAGCTTATTACGCCCCTTTCTGGGAAAGTATGAAAACTGAAGTGACTTTCTGACAATAAAGCAACTAAGGTAAAGCCTTGTGGTTCAAATTTGTGAGAAGCAACGTTTAATATTTCAACCTTTGCAGCTTTTGCTATTTTGTAAATAACCTTTTCGTAAAATTCAGGTGAATAATCTTTTTTTACACCTAGAAAATCGATGGTAATGTGCTCACCAACCTTAATCATTAAAAACTATCCTTTTTTATAATTTTTAAATTTTCCTAAAACTATTTTCATTTCTTTTTTTGAAAGTATCTTAGGTATTCCAATTCTTATGGCATTTATATATTGATGGCAAATATTTTCTATTTCTTGAGCAAGTTCAAAAGTCTTCTCTAGATTTTCTCCAAAAGCAACCTGACCGTGATTAGCGATCAAACACGCTGATCTATTTTTCAAAGCTTTAATAATATTTCTTGAAAGATTTTTTGTTCCAAAAGTTGCGTATTTACTACATTTAATATCTTCCCCGCCTGCTACTGCAACCATATAGTGAAACGCTGGAATGGTTTTTTGGTGAGTTGAAACTGCACTAGCACAAGTAGAGTGAGCATGAACTATGGCTTTAGCCTCTTTTTTATTCACATAAATATCTTGATGAAATCTCCACTCCGAAGATGGTTTGCCTTTTTTTTTATCATACACACCTTTAAGTGATACAAAGACAATATCTTTTGGTTTTAAAGAAGAATACTTTCTTCCCGATGGAGTAATATAAAAACCATTCACTCCTTTTTCTTTAGCTCTAGCAGAGATATTTCCAGACCTTAAGGCAGACAAATTGGTAATATTTAATTTCTTTGAATATTTTATTACTTCAGCTTTTAATTTACTCACTTAAATAAACCTTTCAGTCCTTTTTCTGATGCCTCACAAACACCTTTCTCGGTTATTAAACCAGTTACTAGTTTAGCCGGTGTTACATCAAAGGCTAAATTAAGTGATTTACTTTTTTTTGGGTAAATCCTTATTTTTTGAATCTCGTTATTTTCATCAACACCTTCGATATGGGACAATTCTTCGGAATTTCGCTCTTCTATGGGAATTTTTTTATGATCTTTTATACTCCAGTCTATAGTTGAACTAGGTAAAGCGACATAAAAAGGAACATTATTATCTTTTGCAGATAACGCTTTTAAATATGTTCCAATTTTATTACACACATCACCATTGGATAAAGTTCTATCTGTTCCAACAATGCACATATCAACTTGTCCTCTTTGCATTAAAATTCCACCTGCATTATCAGTGATTACAGTATTTGAAATTCCCTCCTCATTTAATTCATAAGATGTTAAGTTAGCTCCTTGATTTCTAGGTCTAGTTTCATCAACCCAGACATGAACTTTAATCCCTTTTTGATGTGCGTGATAAATTGGTGAGGTAGCAGTTCCCCAATCTATTGTAGCTAACCATCCTGCATTACAGTGAGTTAATATATTGACTGTATCTTTTTTTTTGTTTGAAATTTCCTCAATAATTTTTAGACCATTCAAACCGATATTTTTGCAAAATCCTTCATCCTCTTCTTTTATAGCCTTTGCTTCATTTAAAGCTATTTTCAAAATATCTTTCTCATTAATGCCATTTAATTTTTTCATCATTCTATCAACTGCCCACTTAAGATTGATTGCAGTAGGTCTAGAGGCAATTAATTCTTCACTAGATTTTTTTATAAAAGACAAATCATTATTCTCAATTATTGATAAAACTAAACCATAGGCAGCTGTTGCGCCAATTAGCGGGGCACCTCTTACCTCCATCGTTTTAATTGCATTAATTGAGTCTTTTACTGTTTTTAAGTCTTTAATTACAAACTTATGAGGTAGTTTTGTTTGGTCAATAATTTTAACTAAATTATTCTCAAACCAAATTGTTTTGTAAGACTTCCCTTCTATTTTCATTTTTTTTTTTCCATTTTTCTCAATCTTTCTCTCAAACTTGAATTTAAAGAATTAAACCATTTTTTTTCTTGCCCTGATTTAGGTAAAACTTCTCCATACTCAATCATTTGATCTGGCAACAAATCTTCCAAATACACCCAAACATTTTCTTTTCTTAAGTTAGTATTTTTAATTAAAATTTTTCTTAGCCCTAAAATTAATTGTTTTTTAACTTTTGCAGTACGTCCAGATCTTATTTGTCCATTTAAAAAAATTTCTTTAGTCTTTACTAATTTACCTCCCATGAAATGAGAATTATTTTCATTTTTTTGAAATATTATTTGGGCAAAGAAAGTATTTGCACCTGTAAATTTACTGTGAGTGTTTGTTATATCGTTGGCCAATGAATTTTTTTGCTTATGAGAAAGATTAAAATTTGAATATTTTACAGTATATGTTGGCATTAAATTATTTTTTTTTATTTAAAACTCTTCCAGCAATATTCTTCAATTTTTTTATTGTTTTTTTTGTTCTTAATTTTGGGTCTGTTATGATTGCAACATCTAAACAGTCATTAGCAGGATCTTTTTCAACAGAATAATCTTTAAAAGTCTTTATAATTTCTTTAATCATATTTTGAGCGTTAGCTGCATTTTTCATCAAAGTTTGGATTACCATGCTTACATCAACCTCGTCATGATCTGGGTGCCAACAATCGTAGTCGGTCACCATAGCAACAGTGGAATATCTGATTTCTGCCTCTCGTGCTAATTTAGCCTCTGGCATATTGGTCATGCCGATTACATCTGCTCCCCAAGTCCTATATAAATTTGACTCTGCTAGTGTGGAAAATTGAGGTCCTTCCATAACAACATAGGTGCCTCCAACTTGATGAGGAATATTCATTTTTTTCAATGCAGCCTCACAACAATTTGAAAGCCCAGCACTAGTTGGTTTTGCCATTGAAACATGGGCTACTATTTCTTCATCAAAAAATGTTTTAACTCTAGAGAATGTTCTGTCTATAAATTGATCTACTATTACAAATTTTCCCGGTTCTAAAACTTCTTTTAGTGATCCTACAGCAGAAACCGAAATTATATCTGTTACTCCTAATTGTTTCATAGCGTCAATATTGGCTCTGAAATTTATGTTAGTAGGATTAATTTTATGTCCTCTGGAGTGTCTAGGAATAAAACATATTTCCTCTTTTTCAAGTGAGGCTAATAAAATCTCATCAGAGGGTTTTCCCCATGGAGTATTAATTTTCTTCCATTTAGATTTTTCAAATCCCTCCATTTTGTAGAGGCCGCTCCCCCCAATTATCCCAAGCTTTCTTTTTTTCATCATTTAATTATTAATCCTTTTTTGTTAGAACTTGAAGCAAATTATGGATTTAAAAAAACATATAAGATCAATACCTGATTATCCAAAAAAAGGAATTCTATTCAGAGATATAACAACTTTAATAAAAGATGCTAAAGCTTTTAAATATACTAACGACAAAATTATAGATTTAGCAAAAAAAATTGAATTTGACAAAGTAGCCGCTATTGAGTCTAGAGGTTTTGTATTTGCATCAGCAGTTTCTTACAAATTAGAGAAACCATTTATACTCCTTAGAAAAAAAAATAAACTTCCAGCAGAGGTACATTCAATTGATTTTGAACTAGAATATGGAAACGCAACCATTGAAGTTCACAAAGATTCTATCAATAAAGGGGATAAAGTACTTATTATTGATGATTTAATAGCTACAGGAGGGACAGCTAATGCAGCCGCAAAAATAGTTGAAATCTCAGGGGGAAAAGTTGCGGGCTTTATATTTGTTATTAATTTATTTGATTTACCAGGTAACAATTTACTGAAAACAAAGGGTTACAAAACAGAAAGTCTTATAGAGTTTCCAGGACACTAGCTATTTTTTGCAATAAAACTATTTACGTAATCTTTTAGTCTTATCTTTCCAAAATATTTGTATATTCTATTTGATAGGTTTTTATTTGTTAAAGCAGAGGCATATCTTTCACCTGGTCTCCTAGGTAAAAATTTAATTTTAGAATTAAACATTTTAGCAACATCAATTAATGAATAAGATTTTTTATTTGCAATACTGTAGTGTCTACAAAGATTTTTTTTCCAAGCAATGAAGCAAACTTGAATTGTATCATCTATATGAGTAAACCTTCTTGTTTGCGTACCAGGTTTAACCACTGGAAGAGGTTTGCCTTTTTTAAAATGATCTTCAAATATTCCTATGACTGTTGACATCTGTCCTTGAGAAATCTGATGAGGTCCATAAACATTATAAAAATAAATAACTTCATATTTAAAATTAAACCATTTTTTCAAGTTTTCTAATAATTCTAAATTTTTAGCTTTTGAAAATGCATAAGGTGACAAATTTTTATCACTCCCTTTGTTACCAAGCGATGCAGAAGTTGCAGAATAGATGAGTTTAATTTTATTTTTTAAACAAAAATTAAAAACCGCATTAGAACCGACTGAATTGGAATCTATACACTCATTCATTTTTACAAAACTTTGATAAATTCGTGAAAACTCACCAAAATGAAATACAGAATTTATTCTTCTATTATTTCTTATCAGGTTAGAAATATTAACCGTTTTTCCTTTAATATATTTTAATCGTGAGCTTTTTAAATGATTTAATTTTGTACCCGAAGAATAGTCATCTAAACTAACAATCTTATATTTTGTCTTTTTAAGAAGTAATTTTATTAAATTTGTACCAACAAATCCTGCTCCTCCTGTTACTATTATAATATCTTTTTTTGACATTTCTTTTTTTATCTTTTAAAGCTAATTAAATCAATCTAATGAAGGTCTATACCATGACTTCTTTCCTATAATTGAATTATAAATACCGCTTAACCTACAGTAATAAATATCTCTTTTTTTTTTATTTATTATAATTGAATAAATTATAACTTTAATAAATGCTGAAATAAATTTAGGTAAAATTTTTAATAGAGCTAAAAGAAATCCTTGGTGTTTTTTATGAAAATAAAATGTTGACCACATCCAGTGCCAATTTCTATTTTTTTCTAATTTAATATTGCTAATTTTGTCTACAGAGCTAGCTCCGCTATGTCTCACTTTAATTGAAGGATCCAAATAAATTTTTCCTCTATTTTTCTTGACCCTTTTGCAAAGATCTATTTCCTCAAAATATAAAAAATAATTTTCATCAAAAAATTCATTTTTAAACTTTTGCAAATTTAAAAAAATCGCAAAACCTTTTATATTATTTACTTCAACGAGTTTGTTCGCCTCAAATTTTAAATTAACCATTTGATCTGAGGCTGGCCCCATTAGCCAAAAGTCATCATTTTTTTTTGCTGAAATTAAAAAATTATTGATAGCGTTTTTATCTAAAATTGTATCTGGATTTAAAACTAAAGCATAATTTGTTTTGACGCTCTTTAAGCCAATATTATTAGCTACAGCATATCCTTTGTTTCCGCCTGTTAATATACATTTTAAATTACGATATTGATTTTCAAGATTTTTTTTAAAAGTCTCATTATTGGAATTTTCAACAACTATAATCTGAGCTTTATTCTCTATAGATTTTAAGCAATCGGCTATTTTTAATTCACTGTTAAAAGTTACAATCACTATAGTAAGATCATTTAAGTCCATTTGATAATATTAATTGATTTTGAGTAATAATTCTTTTACTAATTTAACACATTAAGCTTTAATTTCTTTATATAAATGAAAAATATCATAGTTACAGGTGGTTCCGGTTTTATTGGGAGTAATTTAGTAAACTATTTGATAAAAAAAAGATATTTCGTAATAAATCTAGACAAACTTACTTATGCATCAAATAAATACCATAATAAAATAAGAAACAAACGGAATTATAAACTTATAAAAATTGACATTAACAATAAGAATAAACTTTTTAAAATAATAAAAAGACATAAACCTTTAGTTATATTTAATCTAGCCGCTGAAACACATGTAGATAGATCTATAGATGGACCTGAAAATTTTATTAAAACTAATATTAATGGTACATTTAATTTGCTAGAGTCTCTAAGACTTTTGCAAAAGAAAAATATTAGACCAAAGTTAGTTCATATTTCTACCGATGAAGTTTATGGAGATATAAAAAATGGGAGGTCTGATGAATTTTACCAGTACCAGCCTAGTTCCCCTTATTCAGCATCAAAAGCAGGCGCCGATCATTTGGTAAAATCATATATTCGAACGTATAAATTAAATGCAGTGATTTCTAACTGTTGCAATAATTATGGGCCATATCAATTTCCAGAAAAACTAATACCAAAAATGATTTCAAATATTTTTAACAACAAAGAGTTACCTGTTTATGCTAAGGGTCAAAATTCGAGGGAATGGATACATGTATTTGATCATTGTGAGGCCTTATTCACGCTATATTTAAAAGGTAAGAACGGTGAAAGTTATAATGTGGGATCTGGTACTAATTTGAAAAATATTGATTTAGTCAAGAAGTTATTAAAAGTTTGTAAATCTATGGGTATTAGAATCGGAAAAAAAACAAAAATTAAATTTGTTAAGGATAGACCCGGTCATGATTTTAGATATGCATTAAATAGTAAAAAAATCTTAAAAAAATTAAAATGGAAACCAAAAATTTATTTTGAGAAAGGTTTGAAAGAAACAGTAATTTGGTATCTAAAAAATAAAAATTTTATTAAAAATATTCCAAGAGCTAATTATTTAAAGAGATTGGGATTAAAGTTATGATTAAAAAAGGAATTATTTTAGCTGGTGGATTGGGTACTAGAATGAGTCCCATTACAAAAGCTGTAAATAAACAATTACTTCCATTATACGATAAACCACTTATTTACTATCCGTTATCAGTTTTAATGCTAGCTGGAATAAAAAATATTTTAATAATAGTTAACAAAGGTCAGCTTAATCAATTTCAGAAAATTTTACCAAAAAATAATCATCTTGGATTAAATATTCAATATAAGGAGCAGCCAGAACCTAGAGGTTTACCTGATGCATTTTTAATTGGTGAAAAGTTTATTGGTAAAGATAATGTAGCTCTGATATTAGGTGACAATTTTTTTTATGGTCAAAACTTTACTCATAAATTAAGAAAATGTATAAAACTTAAAAAAGGTGCTAGCGTTTTTGTTCATCCTGTAAAAAATCCAAACCTTTATGGTGTGGCAAAAGTTAATTCAAAAAATATTATCTTAAAGATTATTGAAAAACCAAAAAAATTCATATCTAATTTAGCAGTAACTGGTCTTTATTTTTTTGATAATAATGTAGTTAAATATAGCAAGAACTTAAAACCCTCTCAAAGGAAAGAAATTGAAATCACAGATTTGCTAAATATATATAGAAAAAAAAGGCAATTAAATTCAGAGTTTTTAGGTAGAGGTGGAGTTTGGTTAGATACTGGATGTATTGAGGACTTTTATAGTGCCTCAAGCTTTATTTCTACAATTGAAAATAGACAAGGATTCAAAATTGCTTGTTTAGAGGAAATCTCATTTAAAAATAAATGGATAAAAAAAATCCAGATCAGAGAAATGATTTCATTTTATGGTAACTGCGACTACTCAAAATATTTAAAAAGTTTAATTAAATGAACATATATAAAACAAGTTTTTCAGGACTTAAATTAATTAAAGGTAAAATTTATTATGATTTTAGAGGTTTTTTTAAAGAAATTTTTAAAAAAAATAAGATTAAATCACATGATCCAATTTTTTGGTGCATGTCAAAATCAAAAAAAAATGTTCTCAGAGGTTTACATTTACAAACTCAAGATAGTCAAGAAAAATTTGTTTCAGTGATTAAGGGCAGAATTTTAGATGTAGTTGTAGATCTTCGAAAAAACTCAAAAACATTTGGGAAACATTTTAAAATTATACTATCAGAGAAGAATGCCAAATCTTTATTAATTCCAGGTGGTTTTGCACATGGATTTGTTGGATTACAAAACGAAAATATAATTCTTTACAGTAATAATAATTACAGATCTAAAAAAAGCGAGACTGGTATCATGTGGAATGATAAAAAATTAAAAATTAAATGGCCAAAAAAAAAGTTCATAATTTCTAGAAAAGATAAAAACAACTTAAGTTTTGATGAGTATTGCTATAAAAATAATCTAGTAAGATAAATGAAAAATTTATTAATTTATTGTTTAAGCTTAAACAATGAAGATTTAGATAAAATTAAATCTCTTGATTATATTCCTGTAGGTTTAGGAGATAAAGAGTTTACTTCTGATTGGTTGAGAGACAACTTAGGAGAAAATATATCAATCAAAAATAAATATTATGGAGAATATACGTTTCATTATTGGTTTTGGAAAAATAAATTATCAAATATTGACAAAAAAACCTGGGTAGGATTTTGTGCATATAGGCGTTTTTGGGCAAACAATCTTGCTACATCAGAAATAATAAATAATAAAGATTTTTTAAACAAGGTTCCAGATGAATGGAATGATAATGAAGTTATATTAGGTCAAAATATTTATATGGATGGCTGGTCGAAGATGAAAATAATCAAACATGGATTAAGATCATTTTTACTCAACCCTAAGTATTTTTTAAAAAAAAATCAAAACTTAAAATTACATTTTGACTCTTTTCATGGTTATGGAAACCTAGATAAAGCAATTGAATTGTTAGAAGACAATGATAAGACTGATTTTAAGTTTTTTATGGAAAATCAGAACTTCTATAATAGAGGAAATATGTTTATTACAAATAATAAAAAAATAATTAATGATTTTTATGAAACAATTTTTCCTTGGCTAAAACGTTGTGAAAAGGTTTTTGGATTTCATGGTAGTACGTATGGTAATACAAGGATTTATGGTTTTTTAATGGAAAGATTTATATCATATTGGTTTAATAAATATTCAAAAGTAAGAGTTTGGCCAATTATTTTTTACAATATTAATAAAGAGAAAAAATGCTAGTCTATGCGGTGTAAAATAACGAAAAAGAAAATAAAAACTATTATGTCTTTCGGTAAAATGCCAATGGCTAATGGTTTTTTAAAAAAAACAGATTTTAAGAAAGAGTATTTTTATGATTTAAAAGTTGGCTTTAATGAGAAAAACTATTTATTTCAGGTAGGCAACCATCCAAAGTCTTCTCAGATTTTTAATAATCAATACCCTTTTTTTACTCATAAATCTAAATTAATGGTTAATCATTTTAAAAAATTTTTTATTTGGTTGAATAAAAATTATCTTAAGAAAGGTGCAAAAATTATTGAAATAGGATCAAATGACGGAACTTTCTCTTCATATTTTGCAAAAAAAAAATATGATATCTTAGGTTTTGAACCTTCTTTAAATGTCGCCAAGATCGCGAGAAAAAAGAAATTAAAAGTTATCTCAAATTTTTTTAATTACAAAAATACTTCAAAACTAAAAAACTTAAAAAAAAAAATAAATCTTATTTGTGCTGCAAATGTTATTTGTCATATACCTAATTTAAGAGATTTGATAAAAAGTATAGATCTAATGCTTTCTAAGAATGGATTATTTATATTTGAAGAACCTTATTTGGGTTCTATGTTTAAAAAAGTTTCTTATGATCAAATTTATGATGCTCATGTATTTATTTTTTCATTGCATTCGGTTCAAAGTATTTTTAACAGTTATGGTTTTGATTTAATTGATGCTTTAGCTCAGAAAACTCATGGTGGCTCAATGCGATATGTTGTTGCAAGAAAAAAAGTATACAAAATAAAAAAAAGAGTAAAATTTTTAATTAATAGAGAGAAGAAGTTGAAATTGAATAAAATAAGTTCATGTATGCAATTTAAAGAAAAATGTCAAAAATCGAGAGATAAATTTAGATCTAAAATATTTAATTTAAAAAAAACAGGCAAAAAAATTTGTGGTTATGCAGCATCTGCTAAAAGTACTACCGCACTTAATTTTTGCGGAATTGACAATAAATATATCGATTTTATTGCAGACTCCACAAAAGAAAAAGTTGGAAAATTCACTCCTGGAACACATATACCGATTAAGAGTATTGAGTATTTTAGAAAAAATTTGCCAGATATTGCGATCTTAAATTCATGGAATCATAAAAAAGAAATATTAAAAAAAGAGTATAAATTTAGAAAAAAAGGCGGTAAATGGATTTCTCATGTCAAATAAATTTAAAATAGTAGTTACTGGTGGTTCTGGAAGATTTGGTGAAGTCTTGAAAAAAAATGTAGGGAAAAATTATATTTTTCCAAATAAAAAACAATTAAATATACTTAAGTTAAATTCCATAATTAAGTTTTTAAAACAAACAAAACCGAAATATTTGGTTCATCTTGCTGGATTATCTAGGCCTTTAGATTTACACGAAAAAAATTTAGAAAAAAGTATAAGCTTAAATATTATAGGCACCGCAAATGTAACTATTGCATGCAGCAAGCTTAATATAAAACTTATTTTTTTTTCAACTTCATATGTATATCCAGGAACTAAAGGGAATTACAAAGAGTCTGATCCACTTCTGCCAAAGAATAATTATGCTTGGTCCAAACTTGGAGCAGAATCGGCCGTAAAAATGTACCATAACTCCCTCATTCTAAGAGTAAGTATGACTGAAAGACCATTTATACACAAACACGCTTTTGCGGATATGAAAACTAACTTCATCTTTCACGATGAATTTATTAAAATTTTTAAAAAAGTTTTAACCAAAAAAGGCGTGCTAAATATAGGAGGCCCCTCCACGACAGTATATGAATTTGCCAAAAATTATAACACTAAAGTAAAAAAAAAATATTTGAAAAAAGAGAACAAAATTAAACTTCCAATGAATACTTCAATGAATTTAGCAAAATTAAAAAAATATTTACAATAATGATACCGAGATATTTAAAGCCTAATAAACAATATGATTTAATAAGACTAGGCAAGGATAATGATGGTGGATATTTAGTTGAAAAAGATTCAATTGCTAATTCAAAAGCACTAATAACCTTAGGTCTAGGATACGACTGGTCTTTTGAAAAAGACTTTAAAGAAAAATTCAAAAAACCAATTTTTTGTTATGATCATACTGTAAATTATTCTGCCATTAAAAAATTATGCAGAAAATTTATCGCAAGTTATTTTTTTAGGGTTTTTAAACCTAAATATTTTTTGAAAAAAAATTTTTTTGCACATTTGTTTAAAAATATTTTTTTATATAGAGACTATAAAAATTTCTTTTCAGATAATGCTCAACACATAGAAAAAAGAATAGGGTCAGGTGATGGTGGTATAATGCTTTATGAAATTTTAAATACAAAAAAAAATATTTGTCCATTATTTCTTAAAGTTGATATTGAGGGATCTGAATATAGAATATTTGATGAGATTATTGAAAATCAAAAAAATTTTACAGGAATAGCTATTGAGTTACATGATGTAGACCTTCATTTAGATAAAATTAAAAAATTTATTGAGAATTTAGACATGGAACTTGTTCATATTCATCCTCAAAATCCTGCATTTGTCACAAAAGATTTTATTCCTACTCAATTAGAACTAACATTTGCAAAAAATCCTAAAATTATAAGTGAGAAGGCAAAAATACCTCATTATTTAGATCAGCCTGCAAATCCTTCATTACCTGAAATTGAATTAAAGTTTGAAGAGTAATTGGTAGCGAGGGGCGGATTCGAACCGCCGACCCCAGGCTTATGAGTCCTGTGCTCTAACCAACTGAGCTACCTCGCCTTTGAAAGTTTTATAATATATTTAATTAACTAAATCATTAGTTTAGTTAATGTTATATTTATTGGTTTATTAGTCTTTAAAGTGTGAGAATTATCCCGAATACTGTTACTGCAGATATTGCTGCTACGCTTAGAGCTAAATTTCTGTTTCTTTCTAATTTTTTCTCTTGATTAATTCTTGATAGAAGATCTGTGAGCTTGACTTTAGTTTGCTCTCTAATTTCCGTTGACCGATCATCGAGTTTATATTGTGAACTCATAAGTTTATTTAATCACAACTATTATTATTTAAAATAAAAAGCTTGATCAAATTGGTCTGGAAGTAGTGATTCGGCCCAAAATGAATGACTAAGATTTTAGATGATTTGAGATACCCTTTCGCATTTTTTCGATTATTTCATCAATATCTTTTTTTTCGCAAACAAATGGAGGTGCGATTATAAGAGCGTCCCCTGTAGGTTTTATATTGACCCCGGCGTCATAACATTTTTTATAAACGTTAAAACCAGCTTTTCCTGGCTTCTCTTGCATTGAAATATCAATTCCACCCAATAATCCATAATTTCTAATACTATCAATGCAACTTAAATCTTTTAAAGAATGTAAACCATCTTCAAAATATTTTGATAATTTCTTAACTCTATTAAAAATATCTTCTTGCTCAAATATTTTTTGAACTGCTATAGCAGCTGAAACTGCTACTGGTATTCCTGAATATGTATAACCGTGAAACAATTCAACAGCTCCTTCTGGTGATGCATCCATTACTGACTCATAAATTTTTTCTCTCACTGCAACAACACCCATAGGTACTATTCCATTTGTTGTAGCTTTAGCCATTGTTATAATATCTGGTGTTACACCAAATTCTTGAGCTGCAAACGCTGAACCTGTCCTTCCCCAACCAGTGACAACTTCATCAAAAATTAAAAGTATACCGTGTTTGTCACAAATTTTTCTTAATTTTTGTAAATAATCTTTAGGAGGGATTAAAGTGCCAGTAGATCCTGCAATTGGTTCAACAATACATGCTGCTATGTTTTCACCACCTAATTTTTTAGCAATAACCTCTAAATCATCTGCTAACTCAGATCCTGTATCAGGTTGGCCTTTAACAAACTTATGTTCAGGTAAAAAAGTGTGTCTCATGTGTTCTACACCTGGCATTAAGATATTTTTAAACTCTTTCGAATTATTTGGTATACCGCCTACAGTCAAGGCTCCGATGTTCATGCCATGGTAACCTCGTTCTCTCCCAACAAACTTAAATCTATTAGTTTGGCCGATTGATCTAAAGTAAGCTACGGCAATTTTAATTGCCGTCTCTACTGCAGTAGATCCACAAATAGTATAAAAAATTCTGTTTAAATCCTCTGGAGTTTTTTGAGCTATCATCGTTGCTAATTCAAACGATCCTCCATAACCTTGTTGAAAAGGCATTGTGTAATCTAAATTTTCTAACTGATTTTTAATTGCTTCAATAATCTCTTTGCGACCATGGCCAAGGGGATTGCAATATAATCCAGAACTACCATCAATTAAAGTTTTACCATCATGAGTGTGAAGATGAATACCCTCTGCTTTTACTATAATACGAGGGTTTTTCTTAAAATCTTTATTAGATGAAAATGGCATCCAATGTTCATTTAAAGAATTAGGTATTTTTGTTAGAAATGATGTACTCACTATTAAATTATAGCAAAGTAATTTTTTGAATGCTATCTAAATATTATGAAAAAATTAAAAAACTGGGACAACCAAACTTGGTTATCTTCGAAAAATTATATTTTTCAGTTCAATAAATTTTTAAATAAAAGGGTAAGATTTAATAAAAATACAAAAATACTTGATATTGGCTGTGGTAGAGCAAATATAATAAGTGACT
>CACLUK010000010.1 GCA_902610115.1 uncultured Pelagibacteraceae bacterium | reverse complement strand
TTTTATAAACTTTGATACATAATCCCTAGTTTGTGAATAATATAATTTTTTTTTAGTATCGATATTTATATATTTTAATTTAAATTTTTTAGAATATTCAGTGTTACCGAAAACTGTAATGTTATTTTTGTATTTACTTATTGAGGAAGTTTCATAAACAAATAAAGACACAGCACCTGGATAATCTGGCGAGAAATTTTCTTTATACGGTAGAAGGATCGAAATTTTCATATTTAATTTTATTTCTTAAAGTTCTATTATGCTTTATATAATATTCTCTAGAAATTGCCTCTTTTTTTGAATTAAGTTTTTCCTTATAAATTAGTTTCCATTTTCTTCCTCTAGTAAATTTTGCACCTTTGCTGCTATTATGAAGAGTTATTCTTTTTTTTAAATTATTAGTGTATCCAACATAAGTTACAGAATGTTTACCCAAAGATTTGAGCATATAAACATGATAAATCATTATATTTAGTATCCCTTGGCTGGGTCTTTATTTGTATCTTTTTTCAGTTTACTTAAAGCTGTTTTAGATGCAGCTGTCATGTATCTTTGATCAGATCCAATAGTTACTAATTGGAAACCTTTTTTTATCATTTTTTCTGCATATTCTGGTTGACCGTTTTGAATACCTGCAATTATATTATTTTTCTTTGCATGGTCTAAAATCTTCATTATAACCTCGTATACCGGATCACCCTCTGGTTTATCGAAACTAGGTTTTTCGCCAATAGCTAAGCTTAAATCAGCAGGACCTATATAAATTCCATCTAAACCAGATGTTTTCATAATCTCATCTAAATTTTCTAGAGACTCTTTTGTTTCTATCATAGCAAATCTTAATATCTCATTGTTAGCCTCTTCAGCATAGTCTGGTCCTCCGTAAACTAAACCTCTAATTGGACCATAGCTTCTATAACCTTTAGGAGGATACATACAAGCTTTGACAAAATTTTCTGCCTCTTTTTTATTGCTTACCATTGGACAAATAACTCCATAAGCTCCTGCGTCAAGAATTTTCATTATTTGGCCTGGTTCATTCCAATTTACTCTAGCCATAGGCACTACTTTGGTTGTAGATATTGCCTGTAACATCCCTACTGCATTCGGATAATCTATAACTCCATGCTGCATATCTAACGTTAAAGAGTCCCAATTTTGATTTGCCATCAGTTCTGCAGTAAATGAATTAGGTATTTGAAGCCAGCCGTTAACAGCAGATTTACCAGATTTAAAAATCTCTTTTAGTCTATTTTTCCTCATTCGTATGAAATACCAAAATGAGTGTATTTTATATTTAAATAATCTTTAATAGCCATAGACCCACCTTCTCTTCCGTAACCTGTTTGTTTAATTCCTCCAAATGGAGCTTCTGCAACTGCCACAACTGGCGTATTAACAGCAACACAGCCTGTTTCTAATTTTTCAGATGCTTGATTTGCTTTTTTTAAATCAGTTGTATAAACATAACTAGCTAAACCTAAATCATTGTCATTAGCTCTACTCATCACTTCATCAAAATTTTTGAAACTAAGAATTGGGACTATCGGGCCGAATGGTTCTTCCTTCATGACTGTAAAATTGTCTTGAATATTATCAAAAATAGTTGGTTCATAGTAGTAACCTTTATTGAAGTTAGCTGCTCTTTTACCACCCAAGAGAACTTTTCCACCCTCTTTCTTAGTCGTTTCTACCAATTTTTCAACACCCTCTAATCTCTCTTTTGTGCATAAAGGTCCGAGCAAAGTATCCCTGTCCATACCATTACCCATTTTTAATTTTTTAGTTTTTTGAACCATCAAGTCTGCAAATTCATCTTTTTTCTTCTCATGAATATAAAATCTATTTGGGGATATACAGACTTGTCCGTTATTTCTAAATTTAGCTGTAATAGCCATATCTGTTACTTTATTTAAATCAACATCGTCAAAAACAATAAATGGAGAGTGACCACTTAGTTCCATTGTTACTCTTTGTACCTTATCTGCAGCTTGTTTAAGAATAAGTTTACCAACTCTAGTTGATCCTGTAATAGATATTTTTTTTATTATATCTGATTGAATTAATTCAGATGAAATACCTGCTGGATCTCCTGATAATAGATTGACGACACCTGGTGGAACACCAGCCTCTTTACATATATCAACTATTTCCATTACACTTCCTGGAGTAATAACGTCAGGTTTTACTATAACTGAACATCCAGCAGCTAAAGCGGTAGAAATCTTTCTTGATGCTAAAATAACAGGAAAATTCCAAGGAACTAGCGCTGCTACTACACCAACGGGCTGATAAATCACATGTATTTTTGTGTTTGGAAAACGACTTTGATTTATTTCACCAAAAATTCTTTTTGTTTCTTCCGAGTTCCATTCAAATATGTCAGCTGCACCGCCCACTTCACCCGCACCTTCAGTAAGAGGTTTACCTACTTCTAAAGTTAACCATTTTGATAATGTATCTACTTTTTTTCTCATTAACTCAGAAATTTTTCTAATAACTTTTGATCTTTCCCATGGTGAGGTGTTTCTCCAAATTTCCAGTCCTTTTTCTGCTGATTTAAGAGCTCTCTGAATATCTTTACTATTTGCCTTCGACGCTTTTCCAATTATTTCTTCGGTAGCTGGATTAATAACTTCATAAGTTTCACCACTAGATGATTGTTCCCATTTTCCGTCAATAAACTGACCAAATTTCTCGTACATAAATTATATATAATTATTGAATATATTAAGTTAATTAACTATCTTATAAAGAATTTATGAAAAACATTCAACTTACTTGTGCTCACGCGCTAGTTAAATTCCTTACAAAACAAAAAATTTTAATTGATGGAAAGAAAGAACCATTATTTCCAGGTGCATTTGGAATTTTCGGTCATGGTAATGTAGCGTGCTTGGGGCAAGCGCTTCAAGAAAATCAAAAAGAACTTCCTACATGGAGAGGTCATCATGAGCAAAATATGGCTCTTACGGGAATAGCTTATTCAAGAGCAAAAAGGAGAAAGCAAATTTTTATTGCAACAAGCTCAGTAGGGCCTGGTTCTACAAATATGATTACAGCAGCGGCTGTTGCAATGAGTAATAGACTTCCAATATTATTTTTACCTGGAGATACTTTTGCGAATAGAATGCCAGATCCAGTATTACAACAAGTTGAACATTTTAATAATCCTGGGATTACACAAAATGATGGATTTAAACCGGTAGTTAGATATTTTGATAGAATTTCTCGTCCTGAGCAAATAATTTCTACTTTACCTCAGGCAATTGAAGTTATGCTTGATCCTGCAGACTGTGGTCCTGCATGTATCTCTTTAAGTCAAGATGTCCAAGGCGAAGTTTTCGATTATCCCGAAGAATTTTTTGAAGAAAGAGTTCATTCTATTAGACGTCCACGTCCAGATGATTATCAATTAAAAAAAGCAGCTGAGGCAATTAAATCCTCAAAAAATCCAATAATAATTTCAGGAGGAGGAGTATTTTACTCTGATGCAATGGATGAATTATCTGATTTTGCAAAAAAACATAATGTACCAGTAACACAAACCGTCATGGGTTATTCTACTATGAAAAGAGACCATTCTCATTTTTTAGGACCAATAGGTGGTCTTGGAGGTAAAGCTGCAAATAATATGGCTAAAAAAACAGATTTAGCTATAGCAGTAGGTACTAAGCTAGCAGATTTTACTACGGGATCTTGGGCAAACTTTGAAAATCCAAATTTCAAACTTGTATCTATAAACGCAGCTAGATTTGATGCAAATAAACATATGGCACAAGCTGTAGTTGGTGATGCTAAGGTTTCATTATCTGAATTATCTTTAGTTCTTGGAAGTTGGAAGGCAGAGGATAGCTGGAATAAAAAAGCACAATCAGAGTTAAAAAGTTGGAATGAATATGTAGACAAAGAAAGTGGTCCTACTAATCAAAAATTACCTAGTTATGCTCATGCAGTTGGTGCAATATATAGAAATTCTGATCCATCAGATATAGCAGTTACTGCGGCAGGTGGTTTAGTAGGAGAAGTTGTGCAAGTTTGGAGACCTAGAGAATTAAATACTCATGAAACTGAATGGGGTTTTAGTTGTATGAGTTATGAAATTTCAGGGGCTCTAGGGATTAAAATGGCAAACCCAAATAAAGAAGTTATAGCATTTGTTGGAGACGGATCATATTTGCTTTATAATTCAGATATTTACAGTTCGGTAATAACTAATAATAAATTAATTATAATAGTTTGCGATAACGGCGGTCATGCAGTTATTAATAGACTTCAATTATATAAGGGAGGTAAAGAATTTAATTGTTTGTTAAAAAGTTCGAAAACTCCAAATCTTGTTCCAGTTGATTTCGCATCTCATGCTAAAAGTATGGGTGCAGAGGGAGAACAAGTTAACTCAATATCTGAATTAGAAGAGGCTTTTAAAAGAGCAAAAAAATCACAGAAAACGTATGTTATAAGTATTCATACCGACGGATATCAATGGCTAGAAGGTTCTGCATACTGGGAAAGCCCTACTCTTTCAATACCAACGACTAAGGAAAATGAAAGAGCCCTAAAAGAACACCTAGAGGGGAAGAAAAAACAGAGAAAAGGTGTATAAACCTTTCAATGGGAAAAGTTTATAAAGTCGGTCTAATTGGCTGCGGTCATATAGCTGAAACTTATTTTAGGGCTCATAAATATTTCAATAACTTTAAGATAATCAAATGTGCTGATATTAACAAATTCGCAGCTCAAAAGTGTGCTAAAACTTATAAGATAAGTTCAACTTCAGTTAATGAATTGCTTAAAGATAAAGAAATTCAAATTGTTCTTAATTTAACAATACCTAAAGCACATTATTTAATAGCTAAAAAATCATTACTTAATGGTAAACACGTTTATTCTGAAAAACCATTAGCGGTTTCATTAGAAGATGGAAAAGAACTTATAAAAATAGCAAAAAGAAAAAAACTTTTCATAGGAAATGCTCCTGATACCTTTTTAGGTGGAGGAAATCAAAAAGCAAGAGAACTTTTAGACAAAAAAGTAATAGGCAAAGTGAAATTCGGAACAGGAATATTTGCCTATCCAGGTATACAATCTTATCATCCTAACCCAGAGCCTTGGTTTGCTAAAAAAGGAGGAGGACCAGTTATAGACATGGGTCCATATTATATAACGGCTTTAGTAAATTTATTGGGTCCAGCTAAAGAAGTAACAAGTATTAGCTCAAATGGAGTTAACAAGCGCACTATTGGTATAGGACCGAAAAAAGGGAAAAAATTTAAAGTAGAGTGTCCAACAACTTATTTTTCTACTATAAAATTTCATAATGACACGATAATTAGATTAACTTTATCTTTTGATGTTATTTCTCATCTTAGGAATCATATAGAACTTTACGGAGAAAGCGGTTCTATGATAGTTCCAGATCCAAATATGTTTGGAGGATCAGTCTTAATCAGTAAGAAATTAGGCAGTTCATGGAAGAACCATCAAACAAACAGAATGTCCTTGGGAAAAATAAATATAAGAACCCAAAGCTCTAGAGCTAATGAGTCCCCTACTAACGCAAATTACAGAGGCGTTGGATTATCGGAGATGATAAATTCAATTCAAAATAAGAAAACACATAGATGTAACGGAAATTTGTCTCTTCACGTTTTAAATATTATAGAAGCAATTCATTTATCTGCAAGAAATAATAAAAAACAAAGAATTTCTATTAAATGTGAAAAGCCGAAACCATTTACAAACAAAGAGATCAATTTAATACTTAAATAGAGCTTTGCCTACTCAATATAGCTGCACCCCTAACGCCGCTTGCGTCCCCGTACTTTGGTTTTAAAAATACTGTTTTAAGATTAGGTTCATTTATAAATGATGATATCTTTTTTTTAATTTGATCTAAAAAATCTACTTCATTAGAAATTCCACCACCAAAAACAATAGCATCCGGATCAAGGGTTGTTATTATTATTACCAAACATCTTGCTAAAATATCCTTATACTCATTTATAAATAAAGTGGAGTTAGGATCCTTTTTTCTATATCTGCTAAAAATTTCTTTTGCTGAAATGTTTTCATTAAATTGTTGATTAAATCTTTTTTCTATTGATTTACCAGATAAATAACCTTCTAATCTATTTGAAAAATTTAAGATTTTATCAGATTTCAGGTTTGGTGTATTTGTAAGTGGCATTTGATTTAAGCTCCATTCTCCTGCCAAACCATTTGCTCCAGATATTATTTTTTTATTTATTACTAGACCACCTCCACAGCCTGATCCCAATATAATTCCAAATACCGACTCATAGTTACTAGCTGATCCATCAAAAGCCTCAGATAAACAAAAACAATTAGCATCATTTTCCGAAAGAAAATTATTATTTATTTTTAATTTTAGGTCGTTTATCAAGTTTTTATTATTTAGCCATTGAGAGTTATGTGCATTTTTAATTAATCCGGTAGTTTTATCTACTGCTCCAGGATGACATATGCCTACATTAAATTTTCCAGATTTATTTTCTAATTTTTTTACAATTTCAGTTATTGAAATTATTGTGTTTTCATAATCTTTAGGTGTTTGAACTCTGTCTCTTTTTAATTCTTTATTATTATTATCTAGAAGAACGTACTCTATTTTAGTTGCCCCTAAATCTATTCCTATTTGCATTAATTAGTTGAAGACCTGTTCATTTCTTGAAGCTCTACCTCTAATTTATTTAGCTCTTCACCACCTGCCATCATGCTTAAAAGTTTTTCTCTAGAAATATCTTTTTTCTCATAAGTGCCTAAACTTTTTCCTCTATTTAATACTGTAAAACTATTTCCAACTGGATAAGCGTGATGAACGTTATGTGTTATTAAAATTACTGCTAATCCCTCTGAAGCGGCTTTAACTATATATTTTAAAACCACTGAAGCTTGATGCACTCCGAGAGCAGAAGTAGGCTCGTCTAAAACAAGAACTTTTGCTCCAAAATATATAGCTCTACTTATCGCTAAACACTGTCTTTCACCTCCCGACATAGTTCCGACTGCCTGAGATGGATCTCTAACATCAATACCAATCTGCCCCATTCTCTCGGCAGCAATTTTATTTGCTTTATCTATATCAAATGTTTTGAAAAATGGTGGACCTTTCATCGGTTCTCTTCCCATAAAAAAGTTTCTTGTTACACTCATTAAAGAGACTAAAGCTAAATCTTGGTACACGGTAGCTATGCCCATATCTAATGCATCTTTGGGGCTATCAAATATTGTTTTTTTTCCCTCAACAATAATTTCTCCTTCATCAGGCCTATGTACTCCAGCTAATGTTTTTATCAAAGTTGATTTACCTGCACCGTTGTCACCAAGAAGACACATAATTTCACCTTTTTTTAATTTCATAGTCACATCTTTAAGAGCTATTACTTTTCCAAAAAATTTGCTTATGTTGTTAAATTGAACTAAATAATTTGACATTATTTGCTTTCCGTTACCTTTCTTCTTATATAATTATTAAAGATTACCGCAATTAACATCATTGCTCCTAAAAAAACTTTAAACCAGTCTGTATCCACATCGGTATAAAATATACCCATTGATACTGTCCCGAAAATTAAAGCTCCAAATGCAGCACCTATTGCTGAACCATAACCGCCAGTTAATAAACACCCTCCAACAACTGCGGCTGCAATAGCTTCTAACTCCTTTAAAGTTCCACGCATTGTATCAGCTGAACCAGCATCCAAAACTTGAATAGTTGCAAAAATAGTTGCTGCTACAGCGGTACCTATAAATAAACTTATTTTTACTCTACCAACTGGTACTCCAACATTGTTAGCACCATTTTTATCTCCCCCAGATGCAAATATCCAATTTCCGTATCTTGTTTTCATTAGTATCCATGTTGTAATGATTGCTAAAGCTATAAACCAAATTACAGATGGAGGTATGCCTGTAGCTAGAGGAGTTCCATCTGTTCTGAGTGCAATCAAATTCATCGAACCTAACCAAGTAAAGACCCACTTAAAAGTATCAGTTGCAAATATCCATGCTAATGGATCATCCTCAATTAAAACTCTTAAGCCTGGAACTTGCGTTCGACCAGTAATCAATCTTGTTATAGCTAAAGTTGCCCCTCTTAAAATAAAAAGCATTGCAAGTGTAACGATAAATGATGGCAAGCCTGTTCTTACAACTAATATTCCATTAAAATAACCTACTAGCACTGCCATTGAGAATGCAAAAATAATACTCGTCCATAGTGGCCATCCCCAATAAATTGCTGGAATAGCTATACATATACCTGCAAAACCAATCATTGATCCAATAGACAAATCAAATTCTCCGCCTATCATTAACATAGCAGCAGCAATTGCTATTATTCCTAGATTAGCTGAGACATCTAAGAAGTTTAATACTCCATATGCACTAAACATTCCCGTATCACCAGCAACAATACCAAAAAATATAAATACAAGTATAGCTCCACCAAGAGCGCCAAGTTCAGGTCTATTTAACAATAACCTTAATTTAGAAACTTTTTTGAGTCTTTCATCCTGATTGAAGTAGGATTTTGTTTCAATACTTTTAGACTTTGTAGACATATAAAAAAACTTAAAAAAAAAGGCCTAGTGAGTAATCACTAGGCCTTTTTAATATTTTTCTTATCTATAACCTTGAGCAGCCCATTTTATTACATCCTTCGCATTATTAGGAGTAACAAAACCAGGTCCTGTCATAACAACACCAGCTGGCATTGTTCCATATCTCATATATTGAGAAAAGATAGCTATAGGTAAATAACCTTGTAGATACTGTTGTTGATCAATTAAGAACTCAACTTTTCCAGCAGCAGCAGCTTTTAGCATACCTGGCGACATATCAAATGTACCAAGTTTAACGCTTCCAACTTTACCAGCAGACTCTAATGCTTTTAGAGCAGCTTCTCCTGCAAGACCAGCTCCTAAAGTAAGAATAGTGTCATATCCACCACCTAGTTTAGCAGCTACAGCTTTTTGAATTTCAGTCGGGTCATTTGATGTACCTAATATGTCTACAGATCCACCAAAGCCTTTTTTGAAACCAGCACATCTTCTATCTAAAGCGACGTTACCTACTTCGTGGTTAACACATAGTGCTTTTTTACCACCAGCAGCTTTCATTTTTTGTCCGCCACCTACGCCAGCTTCAAACTCTGTTTGACCTACGTGAGCACTAATACCTAGTTTCATGTAGTCGTCTGAACCTGAATTCATAGAGATTACTGGGATACCTGCAGATATTGCAGCTTTAACAGATTTACCTAAAGCGGCAGCATCTGGTAAAGTTATCACAATACCTTTTGGTTTTTGAGAAACAGCATTGTCAATTAATTTTGCCATTTCGACCATGTCGAATGTTGCTGGGGCTGTGTATTTGCAAGATACTTTCATATCTTTACAAGCCTTATCAACTCCATTTTTTGCAACAGACCAGAAAGGGTCATTTGCTTGTCCATGAGATACTACAATAATATCTACTGCTAGAGCAGCTACTGACATCATTGCCCAGCTCATTAGAGCAGCAATTGTTAAGTATACTTTTTTCATGATTATTTCCCTCATTTGTTTGTTAAATTTGCGCAATTTAAACAAAAAATTTATAAAAATACAAAAGGAAAAAATGCATATACAACTAGAGGTGGTTATAATTACTTCAATTTTACTATCTTTTTTTGTTTTAAAGATAGATATGCGGCATTAGCAATTTTTAATGCTAAATAACCATCGTTAAAAGTTGATCTAGGTTTTATTCTGTTTTTATGAAGAGAAATTAGTTCATTCAATTGCAAATTATAAGCTTCTTTATATCGTTCAATAAAAAAATTTAAAAAGGGTTTTTGTGAATGGGATTGATTTGAATTAAATATCTCTGTAGCTGTCTTCTTTTGATTGCCTGATAAAAGCATTCCTTTTTTTCCAAATAACTCAACTCTTTGATCGTATCCAAAAGAACAATGTCTAGAATTTGTTATTACACATATAACACCTTTCTTTGATTTCATAGTAACTGTAGCTAATTCATGATCTTTGATTTTTTTGTAAAAATTCTCAAATGAGCTCACAGATGAACTTATTTCGGAAATTTCATCATTATTTAAATAATACCTACATAAATCAAAATCATGTACCATCATATCTCTGAAAATACCTCCAGAAGATCTAAGATAAGTCTTTGAAGGAGGTGCTGGATCTCTACTTGTGATTATTATTTTTTCCAATCTTCCTATTTTTCCTTTTTCTAAATCTTTTTTAATTGAGTGGTGGCTAGGATCAAATCTTCGATTAAACCCCATCTGTATCTTCGAATTATTTTTCTTAACTTTTTTAAAAGTTTTTACAATTTTATTTATATTTAAGTCTAAAGGTTTTTCACAAAAAATAGTTTTATTGTATTTGATGCCCTCTTCGATAAATCTGATATGAGTATTTGTAGGGCTAGAAATAAAAATAATATCTACATTTTCGTCTGTAAATATTTTTTTATAATTTTTTTCAATTTTACAATTGTAAAGATTTTTAGCTTTTTTTCTAAGTTTATCAATCTTTTCGTATACATATAATAAATTAAGCCTTTTATTTAGATATATATTTTGAGCATGCATTTGCCCAATTCTACCAAAACCCAAAAGTGCTACATTGATCATAAATTCTTTTGTAAGTTAATTATTTATAATATAAAATATTATTACTTTCTTAAAACTATGTCGATAAGATTAGGAATAGCACCCATTGCATGGAGTAACGATGATATGCCTGAATTAGGTGGAAAAACTCCATTAGAACAATGTTTAAAAGAAGCAAGTATGGCAGGTTTTACTGGAATTGAGTCTGGCGGAAAATTTCCAATGAATTCGAAAGAACTTATTCCTAAACTTCAAAAAGAGAACCTTAAATTATGTTCAGGCTGGTATGGAGCTCAACTTTTAAAAAGATCACCCAAAGATGAATTTAAACTTATGCAAAAACAACTGAAATTATTCAAAGATTGTAAAGCACCTTGCATGGTATTTGCTGAGATTACAGACTCCGTCCAGGGAGATCCTATAACACCGTTATCAAAAAGGCCTAAATTAGATAAAGATGATTGGAATAAATTTATTTATTCAATAAATGAAATTAGTAAAATGATGATAGATGAAAATATGCCATTAGCTTATCATCATCACATGGGAACTATAATAGAAACTGAGGAAGATACTTCTAGACTAATAGAAAATACAAAGGATACAGTTAAATTATTAGTAGATACCGGTCATATGTTGTTTGCTCAAGGAAACTCTATTAAATTAGTTGAAAATTTTTATGAACGAATAATTCACGTTCATTGTAAAGACATTAGAAAAGATATTTTGGAAAAATCACTGAGAAATGATGCAACATTTAGACAAGCATTTTTAGATGGGGCATTTACTGTGCCAGGTGATGGATGTATTGACTACGTTCCTTTTTTAAATACTTTGAAGAAAAAAAATTATTCAGGATGGCTTGTGGTAGAAGCAGAACAAGACCCTGCTAAAGCAAATCCATTTGAATATGCAAAAATTGGTTTCAATTATTTAACTAAAACTGCAAAACAATGTGGTTTTGAAATTATTAATTAACGGTATACAGAGACTAATTCATTATTACCCGCAGCTACGCAAGGTGACTTTATACAAGTACCAACTACCCATTCTGAGCCTGCATCTGACTCAAAGTTATTTGAAGAAACAAAAATTATACCTTTATCTGTTGATTGACCTGCTTTACCTTCGGCCTGTATCCTGGGATCTTGAGAGGTTTGTATTAACGGTTTTTTAATTGAATATGGGTTTTTTAGATCAATATTATTTAACACATAATTAACGATTTTATCTGAACTCCAAACAGAATTGCATTTTTCACCCCAAGACGTTGAGCCCTCTTCATTTGAGCTGCAACTATTTACCTCGTCATTTATGAAATCAACCACAGACTTATGATTTGATTTTATATCGTTTGCATTTTGTAAAACTTCTGATCTTGTTGAAGCTGTCCATAATAGCATTACTACCACATATGTAATAGAACTTAATACTAAAACTTCTAATGGACCAAAATTTTTCAATTTCCTATTTATATCTATCATAATTTTACAATCATAGATTTATCGATCTTATTTTCAAAAAAATCAATAACATTTTTAGTTGTTTCTAAAGACATTCTTGATTTGCATTCATTTGTAAATGTTGCTGAATGTGGACTTAATAAAACTTTTTTATTTGATATCAAAGGATTACTTTTATCTATAGGCTCATTTTCAAAAACATCTAATCCAGCTCCAAAAATTATATTCTCTCTCAATGCTTTATCTAAATCATTTTCGTTGATAATTCCACCTCTTGCAGTATTGATTACAATCACTTCTCTTTTCATATTCTTAAGTTTAGAATAATCAATTAAATTTTTAGTTTTTTCGTTTAACGGAACATGTAAAGAAACATAGTCACAAATTTTTAATCCATCATCGAGATTTTCAATTTTTTGTCCTCCAAATCTTTCAATAGTCTCTTTATTAACAAAAGGATCAAATACTTTCACTTTCATCTCGAAACCTTTACATCTTTTGATTAAACTCTGACCTATCCTTCCAAATCCAATTATTAGAATCTCTTTTTTAAAAAGTTCTAAAGTAGTAATAGTAGATGCATTTTTTTTAAAATTTCCAATTCTAACTTCCTGGTCGTATTGATTAATACTTTTAGATATAGACAGCATCATGTAAATTACATGTTCTGCTACAGCTACTGCATTCGCGGTAGCAGTTATTAATAAAGTTATTTTGTTTTTTTTAATATAATTTAAATCGACATTATCATATCCAACACCATGTCTAGATATAACTTTTAAATTTTTACATTTAGATAGAATTTTTTCATTTAATTTTGAAACTCTAAGTGTACAAGCATCAAAATTAGGTAGTACTTTTATTAAATTTTCTTCAGAAGTATCTTCGATTATTTCAAATTCAAACGCTGGATTATTTTTTAATAAATTTATTCCGTCTTGGTGAATTTTTTCTATAATTGCTACTTTATGCATTTTTTTTGGCGGTCCCAAGGGGAATCGAACCCCTCTTTGTTGGATGAAAACCAACTGTCCTAACCGATAGACGATGGGACCGTTTTTTTGATTGTCTTATTAACAGAAATATCATCGATAATAAACTCTACATTTGATTGCCCTTGCCACTCATTTAAGGATAATTTACCAGCAATATTAAATAATTTTTTATCTTTTTTAAGCAAATAAGCTCCAATTTCATTTTCGACGCAGTTAAATGCTATAGATTTGACACTAGATCCATCTAATCCAACTAAAACTGATTTTATGTGTTTATCCTTTATAATCTTATAATTTATAGATTTCATATTTTCTAAAACAAACTTTGGCTCTGGGTTTCCTGAACCGAAAGGGGCAAGTGAATTAATCTTATTATAGAATTGAAGATTTAATGCGGTGGGAGCTATTATACTATCTAAAAATAAAGGTTTTATATTCATCTTGCTATCACTTAATCTTTCAAATTTTTTTAAGGTAAATTTTTTAAATTTTTCAACATTTTCAGTTTTTATTGTAAATCCTCCAGCCATTTTATGCCCCCCACCTTTAATTAAGATTTTTTCTTGAACAGCGGAAATAATTACTGAGCCAATATCAAAACCTACAATAGATCTAGCTGATGCTTTTCCTATGCCATTATCGTCTATAGATATAATTATTACCGGTTTATTGAATTTATCTTTAATTCTAGATGCAACTATTCCAATCACGCCCTCATGCCAATTTTTTCCAAAAATGATCATTACTGATTCATGTGTTTTATTTTCTAAATTCTTTAAAATTTTGTCCATTAGGTCTTTTTCTAAAATTTGCCTCTCTTTATTAAAATGATCTAACTCGGTTGCAATTTTGAAAACATCTTTAGGATTATTACTAATTAATAAATTTGCCCCATGAGAAGACTTTCCTACTCTACCTCCAGCATTAATTCTTGGACCTAGTTGATACCCAATATGGTAAACATTTGGTTTGGTTTGGATATCACAAATATCAAATAATGTTTTTAATCCAAGATTTTTTTTTGATTTTAAAATTTTTAATCCTTGTGAGACAATTGCTCTATTTAGACCAACTAAAGGAACAACGTCACAAACTGTTCCTAGAGCTACTAAATCTAAGTATTCAAGTAAATTTGGCTCTGTAATTTTTGATTTGATAAACCAATCAGTTGATCTAAGTTCTTTATTTAAGGAAATTAAAAACATAAATGTAACTCCAGCAGCGCATAAGTATTTTAAATCAGATTCATCATCTAGCCTATTTGGATTTACTATAGAGTGAGCTTTAGGCAAATTTATTTCTGATTGATGGTGATCAAGAACAATTACGTCAATATCATTATTAGATGCGTAATCTATAGCATTGAATGATAGTGTTCCACAATCAACAGTGAAAATCAATTTTGTACCGTTATCTATTAATTTTTTAAAAGACTCAGCAGAAGGACCGTAGCCTTCTTTTTGTCTATCTGGTATATAAATTTCGTAAGGAACATTTATTGAATTAAAAAAATTTGCAAGTAATGCTGTTGCTGAAGCCCCATCAACATCATAATCACCAAAAATACCAATTTTATGCTTTTGAGAAATCGCTTGTATTGTTCTTTTTGCTGATTTTTGCATATCCTTTAAAATCTCAGGATTAGGCAAGAAGTTCTTTATAGACGGATTTAAAAAAGTTTGAACGTCTTCTTTTTTAATATTTCTAATTGATAAAAGCTTTGATGTTAATTCATCTAATGAATAATTTTCTTTGAAAAATGTAACATCTTGTTCATTGTATTTTTTAAAAATCCAGTTTTTGTTACTTACTGAATTTGAAATCATTTATTGTATATATTTTTAATTATTTTGTTAATCTTTTTACTTTTATGCAATGCAAAAGTTGTTACCTCAAATTCATTTCCGAGGTCCTTTACTCCCTTAGTTAAATCTCCATCTGTTACACCAGTCGCACAAAATATAACATCTCCTTTTACCATATCTTCGATATTATATTTCTTTTTAAAATCATATATCCCAAGTTTTTTTGCTCTAATTTTTTCTTCTTCATTTAAAACTAATCGACCTTGGATTTGACCTCCAAAGCAAGATAATGCTGATGCTGCCAAAACTCCTTCTGGGCCTCCACCTGTGCTATAGTAAATATCATTTTTCGGTTTCTCTCCTATTACACTCAAAACACCAGCTATATCACCATCTGTTATAAAATTTATAGTCACCCCTAGCTTGTTCATTACATCAACTATTTCATCATGCCTTGTTCTTTTCATAACGCATGCATTTATTTCTGAAATTTTTTTTTTTTTTGCATCAGCTAGTATACGGATATTTGTTTCTACTCCATTGTCGATATCTAATAAATTTTTAGGTAAATTTGATCCAATTGCAATTTTTTCCATATAAGTATCTGGAGCTGATAATAATTCACCTTTTTTTGCTACTGCTATTACAGAGAAAGCGTTTGGCTGATTGTTTGCTGTAAATTTTGTTCCTTCTAATGGATCCACTGCTATATCAAATTTAGGTCCATTTAATGTTCCTAGTCTTTCACCAATATACAACATAGGAGCTTCGTCCATTTCTCCTTCTCCTATAACAATTGTTCCTTCCATATTAATTTTATTCAATTCTCTTCTCATAGGATCAACAGCCCCCTTATCAGCAGCGATTTTATCTTTTTTGCCTATAAATTTTGATGCGCCAATAGCTGCTTTTTCAGTGGCTTTTATAAAGAGATTTAAAAATTTTTGATCTATCGACATTTATTCATTATCTATTCTTATTAATTTTGATCTTTTTTTTACGTAAGATCTTTTATTAATAGTCTGAATAATTCTATTTAATGATTTATCTTTTGAAGGATGAGTAATAATTATTATTGACGATGATTTTTTATTTTTATTTGGGTCTTGAACTAATCTTTTAATAGAAACTTTATTTCTAGAGAAAACCTGAGTGATATTAGACAAAACTCCCGGTTTATCAATTACATTGAATCTAAAATATGCGGAGAATAAGCGCTCTGATATCTGTTTAAAATTTAATTTTTTTCTTTCTTTATTAGATATAGAAAAAGGAAATTTGATATTACCTCTTAAAATAGATGAAATATCTGAAATTAATGCAGATGTTGTCGCTGCTGGACCTGCTCCTTCACCTTGTATTATACTTTGACCAACTGGAATTCCATATATAATAACAGCGTTCAATACTCCATCTATACTACCTACATAGGAACTCTTCCTTATTAATGTAGGGTGAACTCTTTGAAAAATATTTTTTCCTATAAGTTCAGCATAACCAAGCAATTTGATTTTATAACCAAGTCTCTTAGCATAATTTATATCATCTTTATCTATATTTTTAATTCCTTCAACATGAATATTTTTATTTAAAAAAGAGTTAAAACATAGCGAAGATAAAATTTTTAATTTTGATGCAACGTCGTCTCCGTTCAGATCAGATGTAGGGTTTGACTCTGCATAACCTAATTTTTTCGCATTTTGCAATACTTCTTTGAATGATTTATTTTCTTTGTCCATTGATGAAAGTATATAATTTGATGTTCCATTAAAAATTCCAAAAACTTTATTAATTTTATTTGCTATTAAACCCTCTTTTAAAGATCTAATTATAGGAACTCCTCCACACACAGATGCCTCAAATTCTAAATTAACTTTATTTTTTTCTGCAATTTTTGATAATTGATCACCGTATTTAGCAATTAAAGCCTTATTTGCTGTTACAACGTGCTTTTTATTTTTAAGTGCACTAAAAACTAATTTTTTTGCCGGTCCTTCAGCTCCACCTATTAACTCGACAATAAGATCAATATCTTTTTTTTTTGTAGCTGATAAGTAATTATTCAACCATTGTTTTTTTTTAACATTTAAATCTCTTTTCTTTTTTTTATTTTTTGCAGATATATATAAAACATTGGGAATACAATTATTTTTTTTTGATAAAATTTTTTTGTTTTTATTTAAATATTTGTATAAATAACTTCCTATGTTACCTAATCCTATAATGGCAATGTTCATCTTTTTCATTTCTTACTCTCTTAAAGTTATATCTGGAAATTTGCGTTGATTTCCTTTTTTAATTAAATATTTAGATATTTCTTCAATATTACATTTTTCAATAATTGTGCAAATATCTATAACATTATTTTTTTGTTTGCGAACATTAAATTTCGTTTCCTTTTTAACTTTCAATTTTTTTAGTTTACCTTTTTTTAAAGTTTGATCTGGATTTGTCCTTTTGTAAATTTCTAATTCCTTTTTTTTGCTTTTTACATCAGATTTAATTTGATTAATTTCTTTTTTTGTCAAAAGTTTTACTTCTTTTCTTGTTTCTTTTTTTGTTGTTAAGCTAATTTTTTTATTCTCAGCAGGATTAGAGTTTAAATTAAGTTCTACTAGATCAAATTGCTCCTTTTTTTTATGATCTATAATTTTAACTTCAATTGATAAATTTTCTTCAAAATATTGGTTTGCTTCTGTTTGATTAACACAAATATGATCACCACATATCAATACGGTTTTAGGTTTTGAACATGCTACTAAAAATAATATTGTTATTAGTAATATTTTTTTCATTTAAGACCTAAATTTTCATTATTATTGAATAATAAATTCATATTTTGTATAGCTTGGCCAGAGGCGCCTTTAACAAGATTGTCAATAGCAGAAAAAATTATTATTTTATTTTTAATTCTAGTTTCACAAATAGATATTATACAATTATTTGAATTTAATACCTCGCCAGTTCCAATTTGGGAATTAAGACTTAAAATTTTTATAAATTTTGATTTCTTATAAAACTTAATTAACTCATTCCTAATTTGATTTGCACTTATATTTTTTTTTGTATTCAAATATATCGACGACAAGATTCCCCTAAATGTTGGTATGAGATGTGGGTTAAAAGAGTATAATATTTTTTTCTTTGTTACCTTTGCGAACTCTTGATCAATTTCGGACATATGCCTATGATAATTTACACTATAAGCGTAAGTTGATTCATAAATATTTTTATGAGAAAATTTTTTCTCTAAATTTTTGCCTGCTCCGGAGTACCCAGATTTCGAGTCAATAGTAATATCATTGAATTGAATTAATCCTTTCTTTATCAAAGGAATAATTGGAATCTGTATAGATGTCGGGTAACAACCAGGATTCGAAATAATTCTATATTTCTGTATTTTTCTTTTTTTTAATTCACAGATTGAGTAAATCGAACTTTTGATTAATTTAATCGCTTTATGTTTTTGTTTGTAAACTTTTTTATAAGTATTAGCATTTGTTAACCTAAAATCAGCCGATAGATCGATATACTTTAAATGATTAAATTTGTAATAAGTATTATTAATTAACTTTTGAGCTTCTCCGTTCGGCAAAGATAAAAAAACTAAATCTAATTTATTCCAATTAATACTTTTAACAGACGAAACACTTGGAAGTTTTTTTTTAATTCTTTTATCGAAGTATGAAATTTTTTTCCCTAAATTTTTGCTAGCACACAAATTTAAAATTTTAACTTTTGGATGTTTTGATAATAAAAGAATAAGATCAAGCCCTGTATAACCAGTTGCTCCTATTACACAAACTTTTATTTTATTTTTTAATGACATAATGATTTATATCATTCTCTTTAAAAAAATTAAATTTAAATGATTAACGTTTAGAAAACTGAAAGCTTCTTCTAGCTTTTCTGTGACCGTATTTTTTTCTCTCGACAACTCTTGAATCTCGCGTAGTAAGCTTATCTATTTTAAGATCTTTTTTAAGTGTTTGATCGAACAATATTAAAGCTTTGGAAATACCTAAAATTATAGCACCGGCTTGTCCAGATAAACCACCACCTTTAACTGAGCATTTTACATCATAGCTTGAAGAAACTTTGCAAATTTCAAGAGGTCTTGTAACTATAATTTGATGAACAGGTCTTTTAAAATAATCATTCATTTTAAGACCATTGACATGAATTTTCCCAGATCCCTTTTTTATCCAAACTTTTGCGATTGATTTTTTTCTTCGACCTGTGGCATATTTACTATCTTTGAAATCTAATTTTATTTTTTTTATTTTATTTTCTGAATTTACTGCTGCTTCCATTATTTAACTATATTTTTTTTGTTCAATTTTTTGAAATCTACAATTTTCGGTTTTTGCATTTCATGAGGATGTTTTTCACCACTATAGATTTTTAATTTTGTAAGTTGTTTTTTCGCCAAAGGTCCACCTGGTAACATTCTTTTAACAGCTAATTTAAGAATTTCTTCAGTTTTATTTTTATTAAATAAATTTAAAGGTGAGGTTTCTTTAATTCCACCTGGATGTCCAGTATGTCTATAATACTTTTTTTCTTTAAATTTTTTTCCAGTAAATTTTATTTTTTCAATGTTTGTCACTACAACAAAGTCTCCGTTATCAATATGTGGGTTAAATGTTGGCTTATTTTTACCTCTTAGAACTTTAGAAATAAATGATGCCAATCTACCAACTGCAGCATCTTCGGCATTGATAAGGTACCAATCTTTTTTGATGTCTTTCTTTTTAATAAATGGCGTCATAATGATGGGCGATAAATACAAAGAATAACTATTAAAGTCAATTTATTTTATTATTGAATAATATAATCTTAAGGCAGTTAATATTAAAATTACGCTAGATATTTGATGAGCTGAAGCCAAAACTATATGAAGATTTGTCAATAAAGTTAAAATACCTAATAATATTTGTGTCAATAGAACTATAATAAAAATAAATATAATTTTATTAAGTTTTTTATCTTTTTTTTTCAAAACTAAATAACTTATGAAACAAACATAAATTGTAACTAAGTAAGCAAGGTTCCTGTGGTAGAATTGTACTAGCGAATGATTTTCAAAATTTATAAGATCATTTAAATTTCTGATAATACTGTCATCTGGAAAATAATTGTAACCCATAAGAGGCCATGTTTGATAAATTTTTCCAGCATCCAAACCAGAAACAAAAGCACCAAAAATTATTTGAATAAAAATTAAAAAAAATAATATTATAAATGGAATCTTATCTTTATTTATATTAAAAAAAATTTTTTCTTTATTTTCTCTAAGCATCATAATTTGCCAAAAAATAATTGAAATTATGATAATTGCTAAACCTAAATGAAGAGATAAACGATAATGACTTACAGTTACGTCGTTTACTAGACCGCTTTTAACCATATACCAGCCTAGACCTCCTTGTAATATAATAAGAAATAAAATTAAATAATATGGCTTTAGTTCTGAAAATCTAATTTTTTTTATAAATTGAAAATAAATAATTGGAATTAGAAAAAATAAACCAATTAATCTACCAAGAACTCGGTGTGCATACTCCCAATAAAATATTATCTTAAATTCATCTAATGTCATGTTTGGGTATAAAATATAATATTGAGGAATTTGTTTATATAATTGAAAGTAATCATTCCATCCTGTTTCATTAAATGGAGGAAATACACCTTTGAATAATTCCCATTCAGTAATAGATAAGCCTGAATTTGTTAACCTGGTTAAACCACCAACAATTATCATTAAAAAGATCAATGCTAGTCCCAAATTCAACCAATAAAATATTATATTGTTTATTTTTTTATCATATGACATCATTAATCTTAATATATATATATTTTAAATTTTCTTTATGAATAAATGTCGCTATGACTAATAAAAATATACTTTTAATTAGAAAACAATTGGATAAACTAGATAATTCATTTCTTGATCTTGTTAAGAAAAGAACAAAACTTGTAGATAAAGTTTTATCAAACAAGAGATATAAAAAAGATATAATTGATAATAAAAGAATTGAGATAATTATAAAGAACATAAAAAGAAAGTCTAAACAAAAAAACATTGATCCAAAAATTACCGAACAAATTTGGAAGGCAATGATAAAGGCTTATATTCAATATGAATATAGAAATTTTAAAAAATGAATTACTTACTATGAGGTGGTAGTTTTTTTTCTACAAAAAATTCGTGTTTTCTAGTGTTTGGATTATACTTTTTTAGCTTTAGTTTATCTTTTGCTTTTTCACCTTTTGTAGGTTTTTTAGCATAATATATAAATTTACTATCTGGGTTACTTTCAGGAACCATTCTAACTTTAATGTGGGTTTTTTTTGCCATATCTTTTTAAGTTATTTATTTTATCTAAAATTTTCGTACTTTTTTCTTTAATATTTTTCTTATAATAATCTTTTCTTAAACTAAAGGAATCATAGTCGTCAAGTTTATTTATTTTTGAATTTAATACATTTTTTACACCAGTTATAGTCATACCCTTCGTTTTCAATAAAAACTTAATTAATTTAATAATTTCAACTTGTTTAGGAGAATAGTATCTTCTGTTATTTATGATTTTTGGTTTTATCTCTTTAAATTCCTTTTCCCAAAATCTAATAACATGATTTAGTGGTTTTTTATTGTCTGGGTTTATTAAATTTAAGATTTTTGATAACTCACTTATATTTATAAACTTACTCATGTTTGTTCAAAATATTTATTAGGTTTTTAGAAACCTTAAAACTAATAGATCTTCTAGATGAAATTTTAAAATTTTCTTTTGTTTTTGGGTTTCTACCAACTCTTTCTTTTTTTGAAATTAATTTAAAAGACCCAATATTTTTTAGATTCAAATTATTAGTTTTTATAGTATCTTTAAAAATAAAAATTAAGTCTTCAACTATTTTTTTTGAATATAAATTAGAGAAACCAATTTTATTTCTTATATGCTTAGTTAAATCTTCTTTTTTATAATTATTGGTCATCCTTTTTTAAATGGCTCAAGTTTTCTTTAATTTGCATCATCATATCACCCTTAATGATCTTATAGCAAAGATCAATTGAATGATAAAAACCTAAATAATCAGTCCCACCATGACTTTTTACAACTGGTCCATTTAAGCCTAAGAAAATTGCTCCGTTATATTTCCTAGGATCTAATTTTTTTTTAAATTTTTTGAGAGAAAAATAACTAAAAATTAATGATAACTTGGAGAAAAGATTTTCTGTTAGAGATTCTTTAAGACTATCTGTAATAAATTTAGCAGTTCCCTCTGCAGTTTTAAGTGCAATATTTCCTGTAAAGCCATCAGTGATTATGACATTTGACTCACCGTCCATAATTTTATTGCCTTCAATATATCCATTAAATAAAAAGTTATTTTCATTACTTAGGTTAGTTAATTTTTTAAAAGTTTTTTTTAATGTTTCTGTTCCTTTAATCTCTTCTGATCCTATGTTAAGAAGTGATACTAATGGTTTTTTATTTGGGAAAAGAGATTTATATAGTGCAGATCCCATTTCAGCAAAATCAACAAGATTATTTTCATCGCATTCAATATTTGCACCTAGATCTAAAACTACATTCATACCATTCTTATTAGGCCAAAGACCTGCCAAAGCAGGTTTACTTACTTGATCCATCATTTTTAATATCATTCTAGAAATTACTAAAAGAACGCCCGTATTCCCAGCTGAAAGACTTATATCTGAATTTCCACTAACTTGTGATTGAATACAATTCCACATACTTGTATGTTTTGAATTTTTAATTGCTGTAAGAGGTGTTTCTTCATCGGAAACTACAGAAGTAGTATGAATTATTTTAATACAATTCTCATCTAATGTATATTTGTTTAACTCTTTTTTAATCTTGTCTTCGTCACCAAATATATTAATTAAAAAATCTTTATTATTTTTGTTATTTATACAAAAATGGTCTATAGCTTTAATAGTTTTGAAAGGTGAATTTTCACCACCCATTGCATCAATTGCAATAGTAATTTTTTTTGTCATAAATAATTATTAAATGTCTAAAATTTTTTTACCGTTATAATAACCTGATTTTAGATCAACATGATGTGAGAGTTTATACTCACCACTTTTTTTATCTTCAACAATATTT
>CACLUK010000009.1 GCA_902610115.1 uncultured Pelagibacteraceae bacterium | reverse complement strand
CGTCTTCGATTATCTTTATTAATTATTGTTAATAATAATGTTTTCTCACCTTTTCTAAAAAAACCTTCAACTTTTCTTTTAAGATCAGAAGAATTTTTTACAGAAGTTTTTTGAACTTCAATAATTATGTCATTAATATTTAATAAATTATACAAAGGACTTCGATTTGAGATATCTGTAATTACTACTCCTGTAGTTTTTTTATTTAAATTTCTTGAAGAAATATCTTCATTTGTGATTTCTCTTACAGCTATTTTTAAATTCTCAATATCAATATCTTTTTTTACTTTTTTAGGTTTTGTTTCCTTAAATTCTTCAGAAGTTTCAAGTCTACCAAGAATTAATCTTTTGGAAATTAATCTTTTATTTCTCCAAATTTTTAATTCAACACTTTTGCCAACCTCAGTGCTAGCAACAACATTTGGAAGTTTTTTCATTGTATTAATTCTTTTGCCGTCAAATTCCAATATAATATCTCCAGCCTTTATCCCTGCTTTTTCCGCAGGACTATTTTTTCCAACGCTTGCAACTAATGCACCTTCAGGTTTTTTTAATTTTTCTACTTCAGCAATCTCTTTACTTACTTCTTGTATTCTTACACCCAACCAGCCTCTTTTTGTTTCCCCAAATTTAATTAATTGATCTATCACATTCGATGCTGCGTTAGCTGGAATAGCAAAACCAATACCAATAGAACCTGACTGACCAGGAGCAATAATTGCAGTATTAATCCCAATTACTTCTCCTTTCATATTAAATAAAGGTCCACCGGAGTTACCTTGATTGATTGATGCATCAGTTTGGATAAAATCCTCATATCTTGTTAATCCGATCTGTCTGTTTCTAGCAGAAATTATACCAGAGGTTACAGTGCCACCTAAACCAAAAGGATTTCCTATTGCTACAACCCAGTCACCAACTCTTGCTTTGCTAGAGTCACCAAATGAAACTGGTTTAAAATTATCCTTGGTTTCCATTTTTATAACTGCAATATCCATATATGGGTCTGCGCCAATAACTTTTGCTTTATATTCTTTTTCGCCTACTCTAACTAAAATATCCTCTGCATTAGCAATTACGTGATTGTTTGTAATAACAATTCCTTTTTCATCTATGACAAAACCAGATCCTAGAGATGAAGCTTTTCTCTCTGTTGGTCTTTCAAAATCTTTAAACATTTCTCCAAATGGTGATCCAGGAGGAAACTGAAATGGAAATTGATTTGTTGTTGTTCTTACGGTTTGAGTTGTTGAAATATTGACTACGGAAGGCATTAATTTCTCAGCTAAATCAGCAAAAGACTCTGGTACAGGTTTTGCGTTAGCAAACGAGAAATTTATTATTAAAAATAAAATAAGTATCTTTTTAATAGAAGTCATTTAACTTTTTATATACCAAATTATTAAAAAACCGATAATCAAAAAAACTGTTCCTAAAAATCTTAGTTTGTTCTCAGGAGTATTTTTAATTAATTCTAATATGCTTTTAATTCTTGACGGGAAAATGGCTAAAAACAGACCTTCTACAAAAAAAACTAGGCCAATTGCAATAATAAACTCGTTCACAATTTTAATAAGGCTTATCTTTTAATATTAGGCTTTATTGATTTACCAAAAAACTTGAAGAAATCGCTGTCTGGCGATAAAACAAGTGATGTTTCTCCACCTATTAAAGCTTTCTCATATGCTTGCATAGCTCTGTAAAAGGCAAAAAATTGTGGGTCTCTTCCAAATGCATCTGCAAATATTTTATTTCTCTGTCCGTCTCCCTCACCTTTCATTATTTCAGACTTTTTATTTGCCTGAGCTAAAATGACAGTTACATCTTTATCTGCTGTTGATCTTATTTTTTGTGCTATCTCAGCACCTTGTGCTCTAAATTCTTTTGCTTCTCTCTCTCTTTCTGTTTGCATTCTTTTGTAAATGGCTTCACTGTTAGCTGGAGGTAGATCGGCTCTTTTAATTCTTACATCAACAATATTTATTCCAAAGTTCTTAGCTTCTTCGTTAACTTGTGATTGAATTATTTGCATTTGCCTTGCTCTATCAGTAGATAATAAAGTAGCTAATTCCTGAGTACCTAATACCCCTCTAATTCGAGAATTAATGATTGTAGATAATCTCGATCTAGCAACTCTTTCATTTCCAACTGAAATATAAAATTTTAATGGATCTACAATTTTAAATCTTGCGAAGGCGTCTACAATTAATCTTTTTTGGTCAGCCGCAATTACTTCCTCAGGATCATTATCTAAGTTTAATATTCTTTTATCTAAATACACTACGTTTTGTATGAATGGTAATTTAAAGTTTAATCCTGCTTTTGTAACAATTTTCTTAGGATCACCAAATTGAAGTACAATTGCTTGACTAATTTCTTGTACAATAAATAAAGATTGGAAGATTACTACTCCAACTAATATCACTGCTGGGACTATAAATTTAACGCCTTTCATTAATTGTTACTCCCTTTTTTTAATTCCGGTAATGGTAAATACGGCACAACACCTGAGCCAGACTCTTTATCGATTATAACTTTGTCAATATCAGCTAAAACTTTTTCCATTGTTTCTAAATACATTCTTTCTTGTGTAACTTGTTTAGCATTTTTATACTCATTATATATTGCTAAAAATCTGCTCGCCTCACCTTCTGCTTTTGCTACAACTTCTTTTTTATAAGCTTCTGCTTGTTGTAAAACTTGTTCGGCTTCACCTCGAGCTCTTGGGATCACATCATTTGCGTAAGCTTCTGCTTCGTTCTTCGATCTTTCTCTATCAGCTCTTGCGGCTTGCACATCTCTGAAAGCATCAATTACTTGTTCAGGTGGATCGGCTTGTTGAGTTTGAACTTGTGTTAATTGTATTCCAGATCCATATTCATCTAAAATTAATTGAGCTATTTCTTGAACTTCAACCTCTATTTTAGATCTACCTTCAGTTAATATGTTTTGAATTCTATTTTTTGCTATTACTTCCCGCATTGCAGTTTCTGACGCTGCTTTAACTGTTTCTACAGGACTTTGAATGTTAAATAAAAATTTTTGTGCATCTTTAATCACCCAAAAAACTGAGTAGTTTATATCAACGATATTTTCATCACCGGTTAACATTAAGCTTTCTTCAGGCACATTTCCAACTCCAGACGATCTGCCGCTATCGCTTGCAGGTCTAAAACCAACGTCTACCCGATTAACTTTTGTAACTTTAGGTGTTAAAACTCTCTCAAAAGGTGTTGGAAAATGATAATGTAATCCAGGTTTAGTTGTGTTTACATATTTTCCAAATCTTAAAACTACTCCTTGTTCATCAGGTAATACTCTATAAAGTCCGCTTGCAACGTAAAGTAATGCTACAATAATTAAGCCAATGATTATTGGTCTAGAACCTCCAGATTTTCCACCAGAAAATTTATTAATAGTTTTTTGAAAATTTTTTATAACGTCATCAAGACTTGGTGGATCTTGTCGTGAGCCAGAACCATTCCCACCAGGCGAACCTCTACCCCCATCTCCACCTGGAGGTGTACCCCACGGCGATTGATTCTTTAATATCTTATCTTTGAAACTCATGTAACTTTATATAGTGACTTTTCTCCTAAAAACAAGTTAAGAAGGAGCGCTATAATGTCTATAACATTTGATAAAATTGAAACATGAGCCAAAAACCACCTCCAAAACAATTTACTAAAGCACCTATTACAGGAACAAAATCAGTTATTATGATTTCAAGTGCTAAAGGTGGGGTTGGTAAATCCACTATCGCTGTAAACCTAGCTTTTGCTTTACAAAAATTAGGATTAAAAATTGGAATACTTGATGCAGATGTTTATGGACCGTCTCTGCCAAAACTTTTAAATTTAAAAGAAAAACCAAAGAGTGAAGACAACAAATCAATTATTCCGTTAGAAAAATTTGGAGCTCAATGTATGTCTATGGGCTTATTGATTGATGAGCAGACACCAATGATGTGGAGGGGACCAATGGTAATTAGTGCAATTAAAACTATGACTCAAAAAGTATTATGGAAAGATAGAGATGTGATCATAATTGATATGCCCCCAGGGACCGGTGATACTCAATTAACTTTTGTGCAAGAGATAAAAATAGATGGAGCAATAATTGTTTCTACTCCTCAAGATCTTGCTTTATTAGATGTTAAAAGAGGAATTCAAATGTTTGAAAAAACTGGTGTAAAAATTTTAGGGCTTATAGATAATATGAGTATTTTTAAAGGAAATGATGGTCAAGAGTATAAGATTTTTGGTGAAGGAGGAGTTAAAAAAACTGCTAAAGAATTTAATAAAGATTTTTTAGGTTACATACCTTTAAATCAAGATTTGAGGATTTCCGCTGATAATGGTGAACCTTTAACTTGCTCAAAACCAGATCATGAAATTTCTAAAATATTTTTAAGTATAGCAGAGAAAATTAAACTATCTTTTCAGTAAAACCAAAAGAAGTCATCAATTCGTTCCACTCTCTTTTTGACAAACCTGATATCTCGTGAGAAATTTTTTCACCTCTTGCCATTTTCTGCATAACTTTTTTTCCCTTAGCGGATACATGCACTGCTCCTACTCTATAATCTAAAAATGCTGCATGAGTAATTGGAACCCATTTTTTTACTGTCTCAAGCATTTTGTTAGCGTATACTCTTATTTCATATTGCGCATGACTATCAGCTCTCAAAAATAAAAAATTTAACAAATTTAATAAGTCTGTTTTCCAATACCATTGAGTATAAGAATTTAAAGTTAGATTCATTCTTGCAAGTTCCCTTGCCAAACCAGCTTTACTTTCATCAATTTTTGATCCATCATATCTTTCGTTGAGCATTTTTTCATAATTATTGTAAGTCCTTGTTGCATCATCTTTTAATATTTTAAGCACCTCATCTGCTTGAGCGCCTGTAATAATATCACCTCTACCTTGTCGGTTTGACGTTGATTGAGATGAAAGTTGTTCTTTTGATGGAATATAAAACTCTTTATCTAGTATAGAGTATCTTGCTGAATATTCGTTTACATTAGCAGTTCTATGTCTGATCCACTGACGAGCAATAAATATAGGAAGTTTAATATGATATTTTATTTCACACATTTCAAATGGAGTTGAATGCCAGTGCCTCATCAAATATTTAATTAACCCCTCATCTGTAGATACTTTTTTAGTTCCCTTTCCATAAGAAACTCTAGCGGATTGAACTATTGAACTATCGTCTCCCATATAATCAACTACTCTTACAAATCCATGGTCTAAAACGGGAAGTGCTTCGTAAAGAATTTTTTCTAATTCAGGTGATGTTACTCTTTTAGTTTGATTCTTTTGTGACTGTTGATCAGCAATTTCTTTCTTTTGTTCTTCGGTAAGTTTCAAAACGTTAAATAGATTTCCTTTCTTTTATAATCATTAATTAAATGATTTTCTTTATTGATGCTAAGTTTATTATCAAAATAATTTGATAAAAGATTAGGATCAAAAGTAGTATTAGGATCATAATTATCATAAGAAATAAGTGATATTTGTTTTGTTTTAAACTTATTCACATACTTTACATAGTTTTTAATACATTTTTCAGGCATTTCCACAAAGCTTGCGGCATTATGAAAATGATCAATTTCAACATTAATTTTTTCTATCTCCCAAGGGGGCACGCAAATAATTTCTAGTTCATCGTTATTTTTAAAAACTATTTCGTTCTCGTTCTTTGTTTTTAAATAATCTTTCACTCTATCCTTAAAGTGGTATCTAAGATACTCTGTCCCAACAAATATATTTGGTACCGTATCTAAATAAATTACTTTTCTTATATTCGGAAAGTTTGTAACTAAGAAATGAATGTTGGCACCGAAACCTCCTCCGATTTCAAAAAAACTTTGAATTTTTCCAAAATCAAATTTTTCAGATAAATTTTCTATTCGATGTGCCATGTTTAGATAGTGTATTGAGTATTCTTGTTCTCCATGATGAAATTTGCTTATACAGCCAAATTTAGTCGTTTCTATAAATTTGTATTTTTCAATTAGTTTCTGTACAGCTTTATTATTTTTATATACTAAAGCTAAATTTTCTATGTAGGAATTCAAATAATTTTTAGTCAAGGATATTTGTGAATTAAATATTCTGTTTATTATAGGAAAGGAAAGAAAGCTCGAAATTAGCCTACCTTTTACATTTAGTTCATTTCTAATATCTAAAACAAGGCTATCGGTAAAAGATGTGCCTATACCAGCTGAGGTACCTCTAAAATCCTTTAAACCTTTTTTTTTTATTTCATTTAAACTTACTTTATTTTTATAATCCCAATAAATCCCAGAAGAATATAAATTTTTATTACATCTATTTTCGTCTCGCGCTAGTGTTTCTAAGAGTTTCATTTCGAAATAGTTATTGAATCTATTTTAAAGAGTTTTATATTAATAGTGTTGGTTTTCCAACTATGACGATAAACGAATTTCGTAATAAACATCACGGACGTGGGGGCAGTACCCACCACCTCCACCATTTACAACTTACGGGGGTGAATTAGGATCGACGGGTGTCTAAAGGCTGTTCTTTCGTTCGAGATAGTTCCGACGTAACGGGCTAATTTATAAATGCAAATCAAAAATTTGCACTTGCAGCTTAATTAACTTAGTTAATTAAGTTACGGGGTTTGGGGCACCTGGCAACAGAACGCCCCTTAAAAGATATATTTATCTATCAGGTAAAAAACTATACCTACTGCGATCCCTAAAAGTATCCAATGATAATTATTTTTCATTAAGCAACAAATTTTTTTAAATTAGGTTTGAAATATTTTGGACCCTTCAAAACTTTGCCTTTTTCATTATAAATTGGTTTTCCGTCTACACCGAGCTTGCTCATATTTGAATTTTGTACTTCTTCAAAACATTTATCTAAATCTATGCCGAAAGCATGTCCAGCTCCATAAGTAACATACAGTATATCAGTTAAAGCATCAGCAACTTCTTTTATATCTTTTTTATCAAGTGCCTCTTTAAACTCGTCAAGTTCCTCTTTAATTAAATCATATCTCAAAGAGGTAATTTTTTCATTCGGAAAACCTGCTTTTTCTTTAACTTCCTGACCAAATGTTTTCATGAATTTTTTTACACTATCAAAGTTGCTCATTTTTTATCCTTTTATTTTATAATTATTCAATAAAAGTGTATTATATCAAAGAATCAGTAATGAAATACAGAACAGAATTTGACAGTATTGGAAAAATAAAAGTGCCTGGTGATAAGTATTGGGGAGCATCAACAGAAAGATCTAACAAATATTTTAATATTGGAGACTTTTTAGTAAGACCATTAGTTATCCACTCAATTGCAATAATTAAAAAGGCTGCAGCTATTGTTAATTCAAAAAACAGGGATTTAGATCCAAAAATTTGTAAATATATAATTAAAGCTGCTAATGAGGTCATTAATGGTAAGCACGACAAACATTTTCCACTTAAAGTTTGGCAAACAGGTTCTGGCACTCAAACAAATATGAACGTTAATGAGGTGATAGCCAATAGGGCCATACAACTGATGGGTGGTAAAATGGGAACTAAAAAACCCATTCATCCAAATGATCACGTAAATAAGTCACAGTCAACTAATGATGTGTTTCCTACAGCTATGCATATAGCAATAGCTTTAAGATCAAAAGAAAAGCTTTTACCATCCTTAAAAATTTTAGAAAAAGAATTAGCTAATAAATCAAAGGAGTTTAAAAAAATAGTCAAAGTTGGCAGAACTCACTTACAAGATGCAACTCCTTTAACTTTAGGTCAAGAATTTTCAGGTTATCATGCTCAATTAAAGAAATGTATAGTGAGGATTGAGGCAGCTCTTAAAGAAATTTTCTATTTGGCTCAAGGAGGGACTGCAGTTGGCACAGGATTAAACACAAGAAAAAACTTTGATAAGAAAATTATAAGAGAAATTGGCAAAATAACTAAACTGCCTTTTAGACCATCAACAAATAAATTTGCTTCTTTAGCTGCCCATGATGAAATAGTAAATTTTTCAGGCACTTTAAATACTACTGCTGTTTGTCTCATGAAAATTGCAAACGATATTAGATTCTTAGGATCAGGTCCAAGGGCAGGTTATGGTGAATTAATATTGCCTTCTAATGAACCTGGCTCTTCGATCATGCCAGGTAAAGTAAATCCCACACAGTCAGAGGCAGTGACCATGGTTTGTGTTAAAGTTATAGGTAATCATAATGGTATTACTATGGCTGGATCCCACGGTCATTTTGAACTAAATGTTTTCAAACCTCTAATTATACATAATATTTTACAATCAATTGAGATAATGAGTGACTCTGCAAAAACTTTTGCTCTTTACTGTGTTAAAGGCATTAAGGCAGATAAAAAAAGGATTAAACATCTCTTAAATAATTCTTTAATGTTAGTGACTGCATTAGCTCCAAAAATTGGATACGACAAAGCTGCTAGTGTTGCAAAGGCTGCTCATAAGAATGGAACAACTTTGAAACAAGAAGTTATTAAATTGGGATTAATTAAAGAAAAAGATTATGATAAAATTATGGATCCTATCAAAATGACAAAACCAAAGTAAATTAATTTATTTCATAAATAAATTTTCTTATTTTAGACAATCTAAATATTTCGTTAAAATTTCCATCAAATAAAATACTTTCAAAAGAATTTTTAAAGAATTTTAAATCTTCTTGTGACGCATTATAATTGTTATTCATCTCAACTTTATCAAAGTTAATTTTTTTATTTAAAATATTAAGGTTGCCTATTACCTTTAAATTCAAAGGCTCATTTTGAGTTTTAAGATCAATTTTAAGTTTTTTGTACAGGCTTTTTTTATCAGAGAAATTTAATAAACAATTAAAGTAAAGTACTGGATAATCTAATATAAGATTTACTTCATTACTACAAAAAAAATTATTACCATTAATAGAAAAAGTTTTAGATGTAGTTAATCTTCCATATGCAAGATTAGTTTGAATTTCTAGTTGGCTAATTAAATCTCTACTAAACTTTTTTGATCTAAAGATTATTATATTTTCACTATTAATTCTTTTTAGGAGGTCTTTCTTAGCAAAAATAATATTTAGGTCTAAATTTTTTAAAAGGTCTAAATCTATATCTTTTATTTGGGATGTTAACTTTATTTTAAAATATGGTTTAAAATCAAAATATCCATCACTATCTAAAAATATTTTTTTATCTCTTAATAAAAAATTGTTAATTTTAACAGTCCCTTGATTTAAAAGAAAATCTAATTTTAAATTTAATTTTAAAACTTTACCTTGCAAACTTCCTGCTAATTTTGAGTTATCGTCCTTAAAAGTATTTATGTTTGAAGAGACACCGATATCAGGTATCTTTAAATTAAATTTATTAAATTCATTTTCAAAATTTATTCTAAATTTTTTATTAAAAACTAAGCCATTTATCTTATTTTTTTTGTACCCGTAGTTTGAAAAATTTATTTCTTCAAAAAGAATAACTGGCCTATTTTTATCATTTATTTTTAAACTTAAATTTTTAATAGAAATTTTTTTTTCAATGTTCAATAAATATTTTGTTAAGGGAATAATTTCATAAATATTTACATTAGCATTATTATTTTTTAATTCGATCTTTCTTACTTGAAAATTATCATAATTAAATATGCTAAATAGTTTGGGGTAAATTTTCATATTATTAATCTTAAGATTTATTGATTCTTTATGAAAATTTGTTTTTAGATTACTTAAAAATAAATGAGGAGTTGGGAAAGATTTGAATTGAATTTTTTCGATTTTTTTTAATTCAATTTCGTAATTTTTTAACAAATAATTAATAATTACTCGTTCTTTTTTTTTGTAATCAAAAAAATGAGGAATTAATAAAAAGAGTACAATTGCGACAAAGAAGATTGCAATAAGGTATCTAATAAAAAAAATAAATTTAAAAATACTAGAAAACTTATTGTTAATTGTTATGTAAATTTTTTTTATCATTTTTTTTATTTTTACAACTAGTATATAAATTAAAATTCTAAGTTATGGATAGTATAGATAAATTAATTGAAAACCTTAACAAGGAGCAAAAAGATGCGGTCCTAAGCATTGAAGGACCAAATTTAATTGTTGCTGGAGCTGGATCTGGTAAGACAAGAGTCTTAACTACTAGACTAATTCATATAATTAACCAAAAAAAAGCTTTTCCCAATCAAATTTTATGTGTGACTTTCACAAACAAAGCAGCAAAAGAAATGCAGAACAGAGTAATGCAACATGTCAAGGGAAGCTCTAATGCAATTCCATGGCTAGGGACATTTCACTCAATAAGTGTGAAGATTTTACGGCGGCATGCGGAAGCGCTAGGATATAAAAGTAATTTTACGATTATTGATACAGATGATCAAAAGAAACTTATAAGAAATATTGTTAAAGCTGAGGATCTAGACGCCAAAAAATTCTCACCTCAGTTAATTATGTATCACATAGATCAATGGAAAAATAAGGGTTTATTGCCTAAAGATGTAAAAGAAAATAAATTAGGTACGGTTATCAAATCTATTTTAAAAGTTTATCAAATTTATCAAAGTAAAACCAAAGATTTAAATGCTTTTGATTTTGGTGATTTAATTTTATTTTCAGTTAAACTTTTTGAAGATCATAGTGACATAAGACAAATATACCATAATAATTTTAAATATATTTTAGTTGATGAATATCAAGATACTAATTTCATTCAAAATAAATGGTTAAATTTATTAGTTAATGAGAAACAAAATATTTGTTGTGTAGGCGATGATGATCAGTCAATTTATAGTTGGAGAGGTGCAGAAATAAAAAATTTTTTGACTTTCGATAAAATCTATAAAGATTGTAAAGTTTTCAAGTTAGAGCAAAATTACAGATCTACAAAAAATATTTTAGATACAGCTTCTCATTTAATTTCAAATAATTCAAATAGAGTCGGCAAGAAATTATGGTCTTCAGCAAATCAAGGTGATTTAGTAAAACTAAATTGTTATAGAACAGGTAAAGAAGAAGCACAAGGAGTCAGCGATATTATTGAAAAGAAATTAAAAAAAAAATACTCATTGAATGATGTTTCGATATTAGTAAGAGCTATATACCAAACAAGAGAGTTTGAAGAAAGATTTTTGCAGGTCGGGATAGGTTATCGAGTTTTAGGAGGTATTAAGTTTTACGAAAGAGCTGAAATTAAAGATGCTATTTCTTATTTAAGAATTATAAATCAGAAGTTCGATGATCTTGCCTTGGAAAGAGTCATTGGTTCACCAAAAAGAGGGATTGGGGAAAGCACTCTTAATCAAATTTTTACCTTTGGAAAGAAAAATAAATTATGTCTTGAGGACTCTATTATTAAAATGTTAGAAAATGGAGATTTTAAACCAAAGATTAAAAATTCTCTCAGTCAATTAATTAAGATGATACACAAATGGAGAAAAGACTCGCAAGAAATTAAGCATTACGACTTGTTAAAACTTATATTGGATGAGTCGGGATATTCTGCAATGCTAAAAAACAAAAAAGATTTGGAAAACGAGAATAGACTTGAAAATTTAAAAGAATTGTTAAGAGCTATGCAAGATTACGATGGTTTACAAAGTTTTCTTGAACATGTCGCTTTAGCTACATCAATAGATCAGGAGTGGGAAGGCGCTAAAATAAATCTTATGACAATGCACGCGGCAAAAGGATTAGAATTTGATGTTGTCTTTCTCCCAGGATGGGAAGAAGGTTTGTTTCCACATCAAAAGTCTTTAGAGGAAAAGGGAGATTTTGCTTTGGAGGAAGAGAGAAGATTGGCTTATGTAGGTATCACTAGAGCAAAAAAAGAGGCTTATTTATCTTTTGCTATGAAAAGAGCTTATCATGGAGATTGGATGGATGCTTTGCCATCTAGATTTATCAATGAGATACCAGATGAAAGTGTTGAAAAAAATGAAATTGGTATCACTGAGATAGATGATTTTGAATTCAATCAAGATAATTCTATAGAATTTGACGAGGAATATAGAAGCCCTGGGTGGGATAGATATAGAAAAAATAAGATTCTTAAATGGAAAAAATAAATAAATTAAAAATACAATTTAAAAAAGAGAAAATTGATGGTTATTTAATTTCAAAAAATGACGAGTTTTTTAGCGAATATATACCAAAACATAATGATAGATTAAAATATGTATCAAACTTTTCAGGATCTTACGGCTTTGCTTTGTTGCTTAAAAAAAATAATTATTTATTTGTTGACGGCAGATATTCTCTACAAGCTGCTAAAGAAAGTGGTAAATTTTATAAGATAGCGATAATTCCCAATAAAATGCCTTATGATATATTTAAACATAAGAAAATGCTAATTGGATTTGATCCAAGATTATTTACTAAAAAAACTTTGAACACTTTTTTTACCAAAACTAGTTGCAAGTTTAAACCTATTAATAAAAACTTAGTTGATACAATCTGGAAAAGAAAAAAAATAAATAAAAAATTTAATTTTTATAAACTGCCTCAAATTTCTGTGGGTCAAAATTACAAATCAAAAGTAAATGATATTGTCTTAAACCTAAAAATTGTTGGAGCCGATTTTCAATTCATTACTGCTAGTGAAAATAACGCTTGGCTTTTAAATATAAGAGGCAGAGATACAAAGTATTCTCCAATACCTAATAGTTACATTTTAGTTGATAAAAATAAAAATATTCATTTTTTTTGTGATCTTAAAAAAATAACTTCTTCTCTAAAAAAACATTTTAAAAAAATCAATTTTTATGAAATTAAAACGATTAGCGATTTTCTTTCAAGAATTAAAAAAAAAAAATTTATAATAGATAGAAATACCTGCTCTTTTTTATTCGAAACTATTATTTCAAAAGATAACCAAATTTTAAATTTAAGTGACCCAATTTATAACTTAAAAGCGATTAAAACTAAAAATGAAATTAAAAATATAAAACTAGCACACATTTATGATGGTATTGCTTTAACAAAATATTTATTTTGGCTAAAAAAAAATTTTGATAAGAAAAAAATTTCAGAAATTAGCGCTTCACTAAAATTATATAAGTTTAGAAAACAAAGTAAAAAATTCAAATTTTCAAGTTTTCCTACAATATCAGGTTCTGGACCTAACGGGGCCGTAATTCATTATAACGCTTCAAAAAAAACAAATAGATTACTTAGAGATGGTGATATTTATTTAGTGGATTCCGGTGGTCAATATGAGTTTGGAACAACAGATGTTACAAGGACGATATCTTTAAAAAATTCAAATAAAAGAATTAAAGATATTTTTACTAGAGTTTTGAAAGGTCACATAGCCGTTGCTAAATTTAAAATAAAAAAAAACACTTCTGGATCAAAAATTGACTCTGAGGCTAGAAAATTTTTGAAAAAAATTGGTTTAAATTACCCTCATGGAACAGGACATGGAGTTGGTTATTTTTTAAATGTTCATGAGGGACCACATGCAATTTCTAGAAATAACAAAGTAAATTTGCAAGAAGGAATGGTAGTTTCAAATGAACCGGGTTATTATGAGAAAAATAAGTTTGGTATACGTATCGAAAATTTAATTTACGTTAAAAAAGTAAGGGGCAAAAAGTATTTTGAAAATTTGACTATGGCACCAATAGACAAAGAACTAATAAAAAGAAATATGCTTAGTGAAAATGAGAAAAAATGGCTTAATGAATATCATCAAAAGGTTTATAAAAATCTTAAAAATGCAATGGATAAAACAGAAATTATAGATCTAAAAAAAGCTTGTTCAGCTATTTAAAATATCATTCCATTCTTTTTCTGTAATAATTCTAATGTTAAATTCTTTTGCTTGATCTATTTTTTTTTTCGTAGGTTTCGTATCTCCAACAACTAAAATATCTAATTTTTTTGATATTGATCCAAGTACCTTGGCTCCATTATTTTCAGCTATAGATTTTGCCTCGGACCTGCTCATTCTTTTAAATCCGCCAGTAAACATTAAGCGTCTGTTAAAAAATTTACCTTCAGAGTTTTTAACAATAAAATCAATTACATTGAGATGACTAATTAAATTACTTACTATTCTTATATTTTGATCTTTTGAAAAAAAATTATTTATAGATTGTATTTGAGTATCACCGATTCCATCAAGTTCTGCTAAACTTTGTAAAATTTTTTTCCTATATTTTAATTGAAATAGTTTAGTAAATTCTTTTACCGAAGAAAAAAATTGCGCAATAATTTTTGCATTCTCTTGACCAATATGTCTGATGCCAATTGAGTAAATAAACCTTTCTAAACTCAAGTTTTTTGATTTTTCAATGGCTTGTTGTAAGTTTTTTACTGACAAGTCTCCCCAGCCCTCTAGTTCCTTAATTTTTTTGTAATCTAAATTAAATATATTTGAGGGTTCTTTAATGAGATGAAGGGCCCAAAATTGATCAATAACTTTTTTTCCTAATCCATCAATATTTAAAGCTTCTTTTGATACTAAATGTTTAAGTTTTTCTCTTGCAATAAATTTACAGTCATATCCTTTTGTACACCGTCTAACAGCGTCCTCTTTTTTTGTGTTCTTACTTACTTCTTTTTTTGTAACTGCTCCACACAAACAGTTTTTTGGAAATTTAAATTTTTTACTTTTAATACTTCTTTTAGAAATATCTACTTTTAAAACTTGTGGGATTACATCTCCTGCTCTTTGAATTTCAATAGTGTCTCCAATTCTAATATCTTTTCTTGTAATTTCGTCTTCATTATGTAACGTAGCATTAGAAACAACAACTCCACCAACGGTTACAGGTTCAACTTTTGCAACTGGTGTAATTGCTCCCGTTCGTCCAACTTGAATGATTATGTCTTTAATTTTTGTTACTGCTTTTTCTGCAGAAAATTTATAAGCTATAGCCCACCTTGGAGAATTAGAAGTATTCCCCAGCCTTTTTTGTAGATTAAGATCATTAACTTTTAATACCAAGCCATCAATATCGTAATTAAGAGATGATCTTAAATTGTCAATTTCTGAATGATATTTTTCAATATCATTAATACTTTTTATTTCTCTAGATAGTGGATTTGTAGAAAAACCCCATTTGCTAATCTGATTTAAAAATTCAGATTGCTTAGAGAATATAGAGGGATTTATTTCACCGAAGCCATAAGCAAAGTATTCAAGTGGGATTTTTGATGTTTGTTTTGGATCTTTTTGCCTTAACGATCCTCCTGCAGCATTTCTAGGATTTGCAAATTTTTCTTTAATTTTTGAAAATTCCTTTTTACTGATAAAAATTTCACATCTTATTTCCATTATATTTGGGATTTTTGGATCTTTTAATTTCAAAGGTATGCTTTTTATTGTTTTCAAGTTCTCTAAGATATCTTCGCCTGTTACTCCATCGCCTCTGGATAAACCTTTAATTAAATTACCTTTTTCATATGTAAGAGAAGCTGAAATCCCATCAATTTTCGGCTCTGCGAATAAATTAATAAAATCAGATTCAGTATTAAGAAAATTATTCACTTTCTTCAAAAAATCTACTATGTCATTAATATTAAATGCGTTCGAAAGAGATAACATCGCCTTTAGATGTTTTATTTTTTGAAATTTATTAGATGGTTTTGATCCGACAATGTTGCTTGAGGAAAAAGATTTTTTTTCTAGAAATGGAAATTGTTTTTCCATATCAATAATCTCTTTTTTAATAAGGTCATAATCTGAGTCAGTTATCTTAGGATTGTCATCTGAAAAATAGAGTTTATTGTGTTTTTTTAATTCTTTAATTTTTTCTTTATATTCTTTGACGATTTTTTTTTTATCCTTCATTAACTTTATTTTATTATTTTAATGATTTTATCTAAAAAGTTTTTCTCCTTAAGGGGAGTATCTTTTTTTTCTGGAGCTTTAGAAATTTTATAATCTTTATTTAAAACTTTATAGGATTGTTTGAACCACTCGCTAGAATTATAATTATATCCTAAAATTTTGGCGTATTTGTCAGCCTCATCTTCTAGTCCTAAATGATAATGTATTTCTACAAGCCTATGTAAGGCCTCCTCAATAAATATAGTTCTATCATAATCATCTACAATAATCTTCAATCTGTTAATTGCTGGAACCCATTTTTGAGTAGAAATGTAATGCTTAGCGATGTAGAGCTCTTTAGCAGCTAGTTGATTTTGGATTAAGTCTTTTTTGAATTTTAAATCAATTGCATAGTCGGACTCTGGAAATTTTTCTAAAAAGAAATTAATTTTTTCATTAGCTTTTAATAAAGGTTTTAAATCTTTACGTTCGTCTCTTATTTGTTCAAAGTAAATTACCGCCTCAAGGTAATGGGCGTAAATGACATTTGAGTCAGCTGGATAAGTTCTTAGATACCTGTATAAATTTTCCAAAGCTTCAGAATAAAAGTTAATTCCATATAAAGAAAAAGAGGACATAATTGCTGATTTAGCTGCCAAATCAACATCAGAAAAATTTAACTCTGCTTCAGAAAATTTTTTGCTAGCATAAAAAAAATCATTTGTTTCGAATGCCTCTAACCCTTCTTTATATAAAACAAAAGGGTCTATTTTTTCAGTCGGTTTATAAACAGTCTCGTTTTTTGAGCATGCGAAAAGTAATAAAATAAAAAATAAAAATATAATTTTTCGTAAATACATTGCTAAATTAATAGCAGATTTAATTAAAAATAATATGGTTAAAATTTACGAATTAAGCGTTAGCTGCAATTCTTAATGGTTGGTGTGATCTAATTTTTTTGGAAATTATCAAGTTATCTTTCAACTCAGTAATTGAATAGGCTGATTTAGTTTTTAATAGTCTTCTTAAAAACGTATTAGTTAGTTTATGTCCTCCTTGAAAACAATTTATTTTTCCAAGAACTCTAAATCCTGTTAATAAGAAGTCGCCTGCTAAATCTAAAATTTTATGATTAACGAACTCTTTACTATTTCTTAATCCACCCTCATTTAAAACTTTGTCTTTGTCGACGACTAAAGCATTTTCTAAGGATCCACCTTGAGCAAGTCCATTCTTTTTAATTATTTCTATATCTTCAAAAAGACAGAATGTTCTTGAAGACACAACGTCATCAAGTGGGTCTAAGTTAAAATTAATAATATTTTTTTGATTTCCTATAATTTTATTTTGATAATCTAATTGGAAAAATACCTCAAAAGAGTTGCTAGGCTCAATAGAAATTTTTTTTTCTTTATCAATTAATTCTAATTTTTCTTGAACTTTTAAATATTTTCTTTTGTTTTTAGTTTTTTTTATACCTGCCTTACTTATTCCATTTAAAAAATCTTTAGCAGAGCCATCCATGATTGGAACTTCTTCGTTGTTGATTTCAATTATAGCATTATCAATTTCACATATGTAAAGTGCAGCTAATAAATGTTCCACAGTTGAAACTTTAATTCCAAATTTATTTTCAAGTGTCGTACAAAGTTTAGCTGATGAAACGTTCTTATAATCTGCTTTTATGATATTATTTGATTTTAAATCTACTCTTTTGAAATAAATACCTTGAGTATCATTGTTTGGAATAACATTGATCTCTACTTTTTTTCCAGAGTGCAATCCTATACCTTCAAATTTGACAGCTTTATCCAACGTGTTTTGATAAATTTTTAGCATTGTCATTTTATACATAATTAATCGACTCCGCTTAAAACAACTAATGTTTCTAAAAATAACAAATGCTAATTGAATAAAAAATCAAATATCCTTGCTATTATTGACTTTCTTTCTTGAATAATTGGTATTGCCTCTTTTTTCCACCCAAATTGAACAAGTTCACCTGCATTTTTAAAAAAAAACTTATTTTCAAATTTGTTCGCAATTTTTAATTCAAATTGTTCATGGTTTGAGAAAAATCCTTTGAAGCTCTCTTTAAAAAATTGAAAATTTGTTTCATCATTTATTTGTAAAATAATTAATTTCTGTTCCTTTAAGAAATTATCTATATTTATATTTTTGGTGAATATGACTTCGCACATTTCTTGAATTCTTGCTTGAGCAATATCTAAGACCATTTTTTTTTTTACTTTCCTAAAATTTTGATCAAAGTACTCTTTCTCAATTAAATCTTTTCCTGATTTTATATTTTTAAAATCAGTGCTTATAAGCAACTTTTTAATCTTTTCTTTTTCAATGGCTAAAACTTTAGATATATCATTTACGATTATATCAGTGCCAAAATTAAAACTTTGAAAAAATTTTAGTGAAGAGTTTTTAAAAAAAACAATATTAGAATTGTTTTCGTTAATAGAAATATTAAAAAATGAGTTGATGTCATATTCTTTTATGAAGTAAATATTTTCTAGAAAGTTTTTTGAAATAGCTTTTTTTATGTTTAGATTGCAATTATTAATTAAGTTTTTAAGATTTCTATAATCGTTATTATTAATTAAAAAGAAAGAAAGTTCATGCGAGTAAAAATCTCCGAATAAACCGATTGGAATATTTTCAATATTCTTTTTGTCAAGTATATGGTCAGAGTTGAATATATGTAAAATTTTTTTATTTTTTTCAGTTTTGTCAACTTGAGATTTTAAAGAGTTAATAATGTAAGTAATATTTTCTTTAGTTAATTGTGAACCATTTAGTTTTTTATAACCCGAAAAGTTGATTACTGAACATTCAAAATTACTCAAGATTAAAATAACATCTTTAAAAGTAAAATTTAATTTTTTTTCTATTGAATAAATATTTTCTTTAATATTTTTACTGATAAGATCAAAATCTTGAATTTTACCTTTGACAATCCCAGGATTTAAACCGGAGTGACGAAGCACTATTTCAAAATTTCCATTACTATCATATTCAACTATTGTATAATAAAATTTATATTCATTAATTTCTAAAAAAAATTCTAAAGATTTAAAAGACATTTTCTATTTTAAAATAAGTTGATCATTAATTCTATAATCAAAAGTTTTATATTTTCTAAAATTTGTCTGATTTTTTAACTTAATAAAATTTTTAAGGCTCAAATCGTAATTTTTAATTGGTAGTTTAATTATTTGATTCTCTAAGGTAATTATATCCCATCTTTTTGACTCAAATAGGTAAAATTTTTTTATATCACTAATTGGGAAATCAATTTTTACAAGATCATTATAAAAAATTTCAAAACTTTTATTGTCTCCAAAAACTATTGGTAAGTCCTCAAAACCATTTAATTTTTTATAATTTACTAACCCCTTATTAGTATAATAGTTTTTTTCTTTTTTATTCTGTATAATTGCTAATATTTGCTTCTCAAAAATTTTAACTTTTATTTGATTAGGGTAAATTTTTTTTATTTCGATACTATCTATTAAATCAAGCTCCTGTAATTTTAATATAATTTTTTTATTATTTAATAAAAATAGATTTTCCTCATATAAGAATGAGATTTTTTTTTTTATTGTTTGATCATCTAGAATTTTATTGTTTTCTATAATAATTTTTTCTATTTTGATGTTTCTATCTAAACTATTATTAATCTTTGAGGTATAAGTACTTAAAAAAACAAAAATAACTGACGCAAATAAAACTCTTTTTTTCATTTATTAATACTTGCATCTAAAAGAATTTTTTCTACTAAATTTTGAAAAGTTAAACCAACATAATTTCCAATTTCAGGCACTAATGAAAGATTCGTCATGCCTGGTTGAGTGTTAACTTCTAAAAGATAAAATTTATTCTCAAAAAATTTAAAATCTGCTCTCGTTACTCCCCTGCAACTGAGAATATTGTGTGCATCCTTTGCAATTTTTAAAACTTTAAGGTAATCCTTTTTCTTTAATCGCGCTGGCATTATGTGCTCTGTTTTAGCCGATTTAGAGTATTTTGCTTTATAATCATAAAATGATCTTTTTGGAATTAATTCAATAGCGCCTAGTGATTTAGAATTTAAAACTGCAGCTTGTATTTCTTGACCTCCTATAAATTTTTCAAACATTAATTGTTCATAATTTTTAAAAAGGTATTTAGTAAATTTTGTTAGTTCATTTATATTTTTCGAAATTTTAACACCTAAACTTGATCCTTCGTTAATTGGTTTTACAACAACAGGAAATTTAATCCCCTTTTTATTTAAATTGTTTTTTAAAACTTTTTTAGAAAATTGACTCTTACTAAGAGTAAAATATAGTGGTGTTAAAATTCTGTTTTTCTTAAAAATTTCTTTTGAAATTATTTTATTCATTGCGTTATAGGAACTTACAACTCCTGAGTGGGTGTAGGGTATTTTTAAGTACTCAAAGTAACTTTGAGCCACTCCGTCCTCTCCGTCTTTGCCGTGAAGAGCATTAAATATTACATCAATTTTTTTTTTATTTATTAAATTAAAATTTTTATTTTTTGGGTCAAAAACCGAAACAATGTATTTTTTCTTTTTGAGTGCTTTAATACAGGCTTTACCGCTATCTAAACTTACCTCTCTCTCCCCAGAAGTGCCTCCTAAAACTACAAGAACTCTTTTAAATTTTTTACTCACCTACTATTTTAATCTCTAATTCAAGATTAACTCCTGATTTATTGTTTACTTGTTGCTTTACTTTTTGAATCAATTTCTCAATATCTGAAGATTTAGCTTTTCCGTTATTCACAAAAAAATTGGAGTGTTTTTCTGAAATTGATGCGTCACCTACTTTAAATTTATTGCAACCAGCTTCCTTGATTAATTGCCAAGCTTTTTTTTTACCCTCAATATTTTTGAATGTGCTTCCGCATGTTTTTATTTGATTTGGCTGAGATAATTTTTTTTTATCAATAAAATCTTTTTGTTTCTTTTCTATTTGATCCTTAGGTTTAATTTTTCCTTTAAGTTTTACAGAGGTAATTATATATTTTTCTGGCAGGTTGGTGCCTCTATAAAAAAACTTAATATCCTGTTTACTTATTTCCCTCTCTTCACATTTTTTCATATCAATTACCTTAATTGATGTTAATATTTTTGAAATATCGTCTCCATAGCAGCCACTATTCATTATTACTCCACCTCCAATAGACCCTGGTATGCAAGATAAAAACTCTAAATCGCCAATACCATTGTCTTTTGCGAAATTTGAAATTTTACGATCCATAGCAGAGGCTCCTGCTTGAATAGTATCTTTATCTATTAATTCTATTTTTGAAAAACTTGGGCTAAGTTTTATTACAACTCCATTTATTCCTTTATCTCTAATTAGTGTGTTAGAACCAGCTCCCAGAATAGTAATTTTTCGTTTTGTTTTTAGATTAAGTTTAAAAAACTCTAATAGCTGCTCCCGGCTTTTAGGTCTGAAAAAATACTCGGCAGGTCCGCCCAGATTAAACCAGCTATAGTTTGAAAGCTTAGTGTTAATACTAATATTATTTCTAAATTCTTCAAAAACTTTCAGGTCTAAATTCATAATATATTTTTGAGAGCATTCATATGCTTAGAAATAGTTCCTGCCCCCATACCAATAATTAATTCATCGCTCATCAAATTTTTCTTAAAATATTTTCCTAATTCATTAAAATCTTTAATAATAATAACTTGTGTTTTTGATGCTTTAGAAATTGATTTTGCAAATTCTTGAATATTAAATTTTGAATTTTTCTTTTCTCCAGCTGCATAAAGTGGGCAAAGAAGGACTAAGTTTGATTTAGAAAATGATTTAGAAAATTCACTTTTTAAAGATAAAACTCTTGAAAACCTGTGTGGTTCGAAAACTGAAATTATTTGTCTATCTTTATAAACATTTTTCACGCCCTCCAAAATAGAACTAATTTCAGTGGGATGGTGAGCATAATCATCATAAAAATCATTTTCATTTTTAGTGAATATTTTTGTCATCCTTCTTTGAACACCTGAAAATTTTTCCAATGATCTTTTTATTATATTTTCATTTATTCCAAGATTTAAACATAAAATTATTGCTGCTGTTGCATTTAAAACATTATGTTTTCCCAATAATTTAAGCTTTATATTTTTTATTTTTTTATTTTTTTTATTAATATTTTTAAAGCTCAAATCAAAAATTGTATAATCTATTTTATATCGTATGTTTGTAATTTGGTAGTTAGAATTTTTATTCTCTCCATATGTGATAATATTTTTATTTTTTATTTGGCCTGATATTTTTTTTATGTTTTTATTATCAATGCAAATTATAGATTTGCCAGTAGGGGGAGTTTTTTCTATAAATTTAAGGAATGATTTTTCTAAATTTTTAAAGCTTTTATAGTATTCGATATGTTCATAATCAATATTTGTCACTATAGAATAATTAATTGGGATCTTTAGAAAACTTCCATCAGACTCGTCTGCTTCTAATATTGCCCATTCACCTTTACCTAATTTAGCATTACTTTTTAGCGAATTTATCACACCTCCGTTTATTATTGTTGGATCAAGTTTTTGCTCTGTAAAAATTTTTGAAACTAAAGATGTTGTTGTGGTTTTGCCGTGAGATCCTGTAATAATAATATTCTTTTTAAGTGAAACCACATCCGCTAATACTTCAGCGCGAGAATATATGGGTATTTTTTTTTTTTTAGCATATTTAATCTCGTTATTATTATTTTTAATTGCGGAAGACCTAACAATTATAGTAGAATTTTTCAAATTTTTTTTTGAGTGACCAATAAAAACTTTAATACCTGCATTTTTACAACTTGTAGTATTTTTATTTTTATTTTGATCGCTTCCTTGTATTTGAAATCCCATATTTTTCATAATTTGTGCTAAACCACTCATTCCAATGCCCCCTATACCTACAAAATGAATTATTTCTTTTTGACCTAAATTAATTTTTTTCATTAATTATCTTTTTAATTAAAGTTTGATTAATATTTTTGTAGACATTTTTGTCAGAGAATTGTCTTTGATGTTGTTTCATTTCACTCAAAATAGAATAATTCTTAAAAATATCTTTTAAAAGATTTGGCAGCTTAACTTTTAAATCTTTTTCCTCAATTAAAAAAGCGAATTTTTTTTTTTTGTAAAATAAAGCATTTTTTAGTTGATGATTATCAGCAGATGAAGGTAAGGGTACTGATATAAAAGGAATATTGGCATTCGTTAATTCTGATATCATTGATGAACCAGATCTAGTAATTGCTAAATCAACTTTAGAAAAATAATTTAACAAATTATCGCTAAAATTAAAAGTTTCACAATTTAAATTATTATCTTTATAAAATAATTTAAGTTTCTCATTTTGATTAGATAAACAATGTTGATAAATTTTTAATGACAAACCATCTTTAGAACAATTTTTAAAAATATCAGGGAGAGTTTCTGCAAATATTTTAGCTGCTTGACTCCCTCCAAGAACAAGGATATTTAGTGTTTTTTTGCTATCATTTTTTTTATCGTCTTCTTTTTTAAAATATTTAAAAATTTTTTCATTTATTATATTCCCAATTTCAATTGTTTTATTTTGGTATTTATTTGGTATACCTTCGAGCTCTTTATTTGCGACAAGTATTTTTTTTGCAAATGGTAATAAATATTTGTTTGCTTTACCTATAATTAAATTATTTTCGTAAATTACAAACTTTATTTTTAATACAGTTGCTGCTAAGCAAATAGGAAATGAAGCGTAGCCTCCCATCCCAAAAATAATTGATGGCCTATTAAAAATCAGGAAAAAGAATGAAATAATTATTGAAAAAAAAATTATTAATAGCGAAAATAATAAATAAAATATATTTTTCAAACGAAGAGGTGATGAGGGTAAAATAGAAATATCTAAATTATTAAATTTTTTTGAGTATTTATAACCTCTCTTATCAGTAACTAATTTGATTCCATATTTCTCATTTATTAAGTGATTTGCTAAATAACACCCTGGAAACACATGTCCTCCAGTACCACCAACTGCAATTAATATTTTAATATTTTTACTCATATAAGTAAGTTGTATTTTTTGTATAGTTCAAAATTACCCCTGCTAATATTGAACTTCCTATTAAAGAGGACCCGCCATAACTCAAAAATGGTAATGTCATTCCTGTAGTAGGTATTAAACTTGTATTTACACCTAAATGAATAAAAGTTTGAAAAACTAAAAGTGTTGCGAGACCACACAATGAAATTTTTATTAATTGATCTTCTTGATTAATACAGTTTTTTATTATTCTAAAAGAAATATATAAAAATAATAAAATTATAAGTATTGAAACTATTGAACCGTACTCCTCAGCAATTATTGCTATAATGTAATCTGTGTGAGCTTCAGGAACACTGTCTTTTAAAATTCCCTCACCCATTCCTTGACCAGTTAACCCTCCCAGCTTAATTGCGTCTAGAGCAGATGAGGATTGAAATTCATCACCCTTACTTGGATCAATATATGTAATTAAACGTTTAGTGATGTAGCCAAATTTTTCTGGCATCAAAAATAAAAAAGAACTTATTGTTAAAACAAATATAAATAAAAAGCCTAAAATATATAATAAACTTACTCCCGAGATAAATATTGTCACGATCCAACTGCCAATTAATAATATCGATTGTCCAAGATCTGGTTGATCTATTAAAAGTACTATTACTAATACTAATATTAAAAAACTCAATAGATGATTTATTTTAGAGTTTTTAAAATTTTCTAAAGTTAAAATTTTAACTGTAGCCAAAATAAAAAATGGTTTTAATATTTCTATCGGTTGTAATCTAAAAAAATGAAAATCTAACCATCTTTTAGCACCTTTTACTTCAACACCTATCAAAGGCACTAATGCTAAGAATAAAAAAGAGATAATAAATAATGGAATTATAAATCTTTTTAAAATTCTGGTATCAATAATTGAGATTAATATCATTATAATTAAGGCTAGAGAGGTGAAAATTAAATGTTTTGAAAAAAAGAAATAGTAATCTTTATTCAGCCTCTCTCCTGCTAAGGATGAAGTTGATGAAAATGAAAAAAATAGGCCTAGAGAAAATAGAATTAAAAAACAAAAAAAAATTTTCTTATCGATATTTCTCCAATAATTTGCAAATTTAATTTTATAAATATTTTGATGCATAATTTTTGCTCAATCTTTTAAATTCATCTCCCCTTTTTTCAAAATCTGAATATTGGTCGAATGAAGCTGATGCGGGACTTAATAAAATTGTATTTGTTTTTTTTTTAAACTTTTTTATATCTTTAAAAATTTCAATGATTGAATTCTTTAGACTTTTGGCAATAAAAAAATTTAAATCTTTTCTAATTCTTATTTTAAAGAAATTTCCAATTATGTAAGTTTTAACAATATCTTTTTTAAATTTTTTAACATTAAATTTGTCATTTTTTTTTGGTTGTCCTCCAACAATCCAAAATATATTCTTAGTATTTTCTAACGCACATTTAGTTGCTTGAAATGATGTTGCCTTGGAGTCATTAAT
>CACLUK010000008.1 GCA_902610115.1 uncultured Pelagibacteraceae bacterium | reverse complement strand
ACTTAAAAAAATTTCTAAAAAAACTATTATAGAAATAATCCATCAACGACTTTCTAGTTCTAAATTTATTTCTCAAATTGTATATGCAATTCCTAAAAATAAAAAAAATTTAAAGTTAAAAAATTTTCTTAAAAGTAAAAAATTGATTTATTTTGAAGGAAGCGAAAATGACGTTCTCGATAGGTACTACAAGTGTGCTAAAAAACATAAATCGGAGATCATTGTTAGGATTACCGCAGATTGCCCTTTGATTGATCCTCGTATGTTGGATAATTGTTTGAAAATTTTTATAAAAAAAAAAATAGATTTACTTGTAAATGCTAGTCCTCCTACTTTTCCAGACGGGCTCGACATAGGCATATTTAATTTAAAGACCCTACATCAAGCATGGAAAAATGCTAGATCTAAATTTGATAGAGAACACGTAATACCTTTCATGCTTAAAAATAAAAGTATTAAGAAATACAATTTATGTTCCAAAAAGGATTTCTCTTCTGAAAGATGGACCTTGGATACAGAGGCAGATTTTGTTGTTATAAAAAATATTTTTAAAAGATTTAAAAATTTGAATTTTGCATGGAAAGATGTTCTTAAGATCAAAAGAAAATATCCAAAAGATTTTTCTGCAAATCGAAATATAAATAGAAATGAAGGTATAAACTCAAGTAAAGGTCAAAATTTATGGAGAAAAGCAATTAATATTATTCCAGGTGGGACTATGCTTTTTTCAAAAAATCCAAACCTTCATTTGCCAAATTTGTGGCCTACTTATTATTCAAAGACAAACGGAAGTTTTATTTGGGATTTAAATAACAGAAAATTTTTAGATATGTACTTAATGGGTGTAGGAACGAATTTACTTGGATACAACAATAAAAAAGTTGATAAAGCTGTGAAAGATACTGTTAGTAAGGGAAATTTATCCTCCTTAAATTCCCCTGAAGAAGTAAAATTAGCTGAAAAATTAATTGAGCTTCATCCATGGGCTAATATGGTAAGATTTACTCGATCTGGGGGAGAAGCAAATTCAGTTGCAATAAGAATAGCAAGAGCTGCGACTAATAGAACAAAAGTTGCATTTTGCGGGTATCATGGATGGCATGATTGGTATCTATCAGCAAATTTAAAAAATAAAGATAATCTTAGTTCACATTTACTTGAAGGGCTTTCAACAAAAGGTGTTCCAAAAAATTTATCTGGAACGTCATATCCCTTTAAATATAATGACTTTGATGGTTTTTATAAACTGATCAAAAAAAATCCGGAAATTGGTATAGTAAAAATGGAAGTAGCAAGAAATGAGATGCCACGAAATAATTTTTTAGAAAAAGTCCGAGAAATTACAAACAAAAAAGGGATAATCTTAATATTTGATGAGTGTACAACTGGTTTTAGACAAACTTACGGTGGTCTTCACAAATTATTTAAAATTAGTCCAGATATGGCTATTTTTGGTAAAGCTTTAGGAAATGGATACGCAATTAACGCGATTTTAGGAAAAGAGAGAATTATGAGATCTGCCGAAGAAACATTTATTAGTAGTACTTTTTGGACTGAACGAATTGGCCCATCTGCAGCACTTAAAACTCTTGAAGAAATGGAACGAATTAAATCCTGGAAAATAGTAACAAATAAAGGAAATTGGTTGAGAAAAAAATGGTTAGATTTAGCAAAAAAGAATAATCTTAAGATTAAACTTTCTGGAATTCCGGCTTTATCAAGATTTGAGATTTTAAGCAATAATTTTAATAAGTATAGAACACTAATTGCTCAAGAAATGTACAAAAAATCTATTTTAGCATCAAATACAATTTATGTATCCACTACACACTCAAAAGAAAATTTCTTAAAATATTTTAGTTCGTTAAAAAGTGTTTTTGAGGTAATTGCTAAATGTGAAGATGGTGACATAATAGATAATTACTTAGATGTGCCAGAAATAAAAAAATTTTTCAAAAGATTAAACTAATGAAAAAGAAATAAATGATAAATTACAGTAAACAAAATATCACTAAAAAAGATATTTCTTCTGTTATAAGAAGTCTTAAAAAAGAATTTATAACAACAGGACCAGCTACAGAATTATTTGAAAAAAATTTTAAAAATAAAGTAAGATCTAAATTTGCAGTAAGTTGTTCAAGTGGTACAGCAGCATTACAACTTGCTTTGAATTCGATGAATTTAAAAAAGGGAGATGTTGTAATACTTCCAGTAATAAACTTTATAGCTTCCCTAAATATTCTAGAGATGCTCAAAGCAAAAATTTATTTTGCAGATACAGATCCAATTACAGGCCAAATGTCACCAAAAAATTTATTAGATTGTATAAAAAAAAATAAAATTAAGAATATAAAAGCTGTAATTACAATGTATAACGGTGGCGATCCTTTAAATGCAAAAGCTTTTTTTAAATTGAAAAAAAAATACAAATTTTTTCTATTGGAAGACGCATGCCATGCTTTGGGTGGTAAATATTATTCATTAGGAAATCATTATGTTGGAAGCTGTAAATATAGTGACATTAGCACATTTTCTTTTCATCCTGCAAAAACTTTAACTACATGTGAAGGCGGAATGGTTACAACTAATAATTTCAAATTTTTTAAACTTATGAAAACTTTAAAAAATCATGGAATGTTAAGAAAAAAATCAAGAAAGAATAAGCATAATTGGAAATATAAAATTATCATGCCTGGGTATAATTTTAGATTAAGTGATGTGAATTGCACTTTAGGAATATCACAATTAAAACGGTTGGATAAAATAGTAAAATCAAGAAGAAGAATTGCTAAAATTTATGTTGAAAATCTCAAGTCATTAAAAAACTATCTTGTTTTACCAAAAGTAAAAATGAGCAGATCAGCTTTTCATCTTTTTATTGTAAATTTCAACCTAAAAAATCTTAAAATAAATAGAGATCAAATTATTCAGATTTTATATAAGAGTAATATAGCGACCCAAGTTCACTATATTCCAATTAACTCTCATCCATATTATAAAAAATACTCAAAAATCAAATTAGCAGGGGCAAATAGTTATTTCAAATCTTGTTTATCGTTACCTCTTTATCCTGATTTAAAAAAAAATCAGGTAAATTATATTTGCAAAAAAATAAAGTTGATAATTTCAAAATATAAAAAGAACTAAATATTTTATATGAATTTAATCACATTTAATATTGATGACAAATTAATAAATTATGAAAATCAAAAAATATTAAATAGTAATAAAAATTTACTTTTTAGTAATGCCTGTCAACACAATAAAGATTTGCAAAAAAAAACTAAAAATAAAGTTTCCAAAGTTTTTAATTATAAAAACAGTATTTCAATACCAAAAAATTATAAATATTTGGAAAATGTTTACTGTGAAATATTAGAATACCTTAAGGTTATTTTGAATAAGGCTCATAATAAAAATTATAACAAATATTATTGGGAAATTCTTGTTGGTAAATGGTTGAAAACTTTGGTGTATCAATCCTTTGCTAATTGGGAAATTTTGAGAAAAATTGAAAAAAAGTATAAAATTAATTCTTTTTATAAAATATCTTTAAATGATGAAACTTTTATTCCTGAAAATACTTGGCATGCACATACTTTGATAAGAAGTGTTCAGTACAAATATAATTTATATCACCACTGGCTTTTGTCAAAAATGATTGATGAAAGAGATGTTGATATAATAAATTTTGATTTGAAAAAAAATTTAAATCTAAAGAAGGAGATTTTTAAATTAAATAGGCCCGATAAATTTCATAAGATATTTTATAAAAGTTTTAATAGTAAAATATTTTACTATCTGTGGGATGTTCCAAAAGAAATAAAACTTGAAATGATGAAATATTTTAAGTTTATTAATTTTCCTTTAGGTATAAAAAAGATAAATAAATATAAATATGAAAACTTTGATAGAGAAAAAATTTTTTATAACAAAAAAACTAAAGATAATTATAAATCTTTTTTGAAAAAAGTTATTAAATTTACTTTGCCAAGAATATATTTGGAAAACTACAAAACATTAGAAAATTATTATAAAAAAATAAATTGGCCAAAAAATCCTAAATATATTTTAACAAGTTACCCTTATTATGATGAACTCTTTAAATTTTATTGCGCACAAAAATATTTATCAGGCTCTAAAATAATAATAACACAACATGGATACGATAATATTTACAAAAATGAAAATTGGTTTGTAAATAAAATGTTTGCTAATCAACTCTGTTGGGGGACAAATAAAAAAAAGGGGTTTCATAAATTTATTTTTACTAAAGACTATATAAAAGAAGAAGATCAATTTAAATTTAATAAAGCAAAAAATATTCTTTTAATCCTATACTCCTTCACAGAAATGGAAAATATGACACCAGATGGACATTTGGATAACGTTTCTATCAATAAACTAATTTTTAATTCGACTAATAGATATTTGAAATCTCTATCTAAGAATTTAAGAAAAAGAAACGTAATTAAAGCTCAACAGGAGACAAGGTACCCGGTTTTAGAAAACTCTCTTAAACAAGAGCATAAATCGCTTAAAATTTTAAATATGGAGAAACCGTTTAAAAAAATAATTAATCAGTATAATTTAAGTATTCATTTTTTTATAGGAACACCTTTTTTTGAGTCTATTTATCTTAATAGACCAACAATAATCATTTTTGACAAAAAAATTAATTTTAGATTGAATGAAAAATTTTTGCGATTTATTAAAAAGTTTAAAGAAAATGATCTTTGTTTTGAGTCTTCAATTAAAGCAGCAAATTTCATTAATAAAAATTATAATAATTTAGAGGTTTGGTGGAAATCGCCAATAAGACAAAGAATTTTAAAAGATTTCAAGGAAAATTTTTGTAGACACTCGAACGATCTTAGCGTTGAATTTAAAAAAATATCAAAAATTTAATCTTCGCTAACCAATTTTTTATAGATTTATTTAGTTAATTGATTAACAAGATTTGATATCTTTTTATCATCATTATTAATCTTCTTCATTAATTTTGTGGCTTCTTTTGGGGCATATTTAAATGCTAATTTAAGAATATTCATCCAATTTGCATTATTTCTAGATCTTATTTTTTGGATTTTTTTAATAAGGTTTATATGTTTGTTAGATTTTTTCATTTAGTATAAAACTTAAATAAATCTGAAAATTAAATATTATTTGATTTAACATGTTGGGAAAAATTAATAAACCATTTTTTATTGCTGAAATTTCATCCAATCATAATGGAAATATCCATAATGCAAAAAAACTTATTAAAATGGCACAAAAAAATGGTGCAGATGCAGTTAAATTACAAACTTATACCCCTGGCTCAATGACTATAAATTCTAGAAAAAAATATTTTATGATTAAAAAAGGTTTGTGGAAAGGTTTTAGTTTATGGGAATTATATAAAAGAGCTCATACTCCTTATAAATGGCACAGAGAACTTTTCAATTACGGAAAAAAAGTTGGTATTAAAGTATTTAGTACGCCTTTTGATGAAAAAGCAGTTAATTTCTTAGAAAAACTTAATTGTCCATTTTATAAAGTGGCCTCTTTTGAGATGACTGATATTCCCTTAATAAAGAAAATAGCTTCGACAAATAAACGTATAATCATATCAACCGGCATGGCATCAATTGATGAAATAGCTTTAAGTTTTAACAAAGCAAAAGAATTTGGTGCTAAAAAAATTACCCTTTTATATTGTGTTAGTAATTATCCATCCAAAACATCTGATTTTAATTTAAATAATATTAATATACTTAAAAAAAAATTTAAATGTGAAATAGGTTTTTCTGATCATTCTACTGATAATAAAATAGCGGCTGCCGCAATAAGTGCTGGAGCTACAGTTATCGAAAAACACATTTGTTTAAAAGACGTAAGCTCACTTGACTCAAATTTTTCCATTAATGAAGAGGAAATTACCGATTTTAGAAATGCTATAGATAACTCAAATAAAAAAATTTCTAGGTATAAAAGTTTTTATAAAAAGCTTTTGGGAAAAAAATATTTTTTCAGAAATAAATCTGAGAACGAAAATAAAGTTTTTAGAAGATCTATATTTGCAATTCGAAAAATCATTAAAGGTGAAAGATTTTCGAGAAGAAATATAAAAAAGATAAGACCGGGTTACGGTTTACAGCCAATTTTTTTTGATGAACTAATTGGAAAAAAAAGCCCAATCGCGTTTAAAGCTAATGAACCGCTTCCAAAAAATATAATTCAAAGACTAAATCTAAAAATATAAGCAATATTTTAAATATAATTTATGAAATTGAAACTAATAAGAGCTAAAAAAAAAGATACACTTTTCTTTTACAAATTAAGAAATGATATAATTAATAGAAAAAGCTCAGTATCATCTAAAAAAATTAAGTATGAAAGTCATAAAAATTGGTTTTTAAAAGCTATTAAAAAAAAAACGAATTTTATTCTTATTATAAAAAAAAATAAAATTAATTGCGGTTATTTAAGATATGAAAAGAAACTTAATTTTTATATCGTATCAGTTTGTATAACCAAAAAATTCAGAAATAAAAATATTGCCTTATCAGCTTTATTGATTGGAGACAAAAAAGTCAAAAAAAATAAAAAATTCAAATTAAAAGCTATTGTTAAAAAAAATAATTTTCCTTCAATAAAACTTTTTTTTAAAGCAGGATATTTTTTACAAAAAAAAGAAAAGAATTTAATATTTTTTGAAAAATAAAAAAAATTGTATTTTAAAAATTTTTTTCAGTGCATAAATCAAGCCAATTGAGCTATTAGTACTGGTCAGCTACACGCGTTACCGCGCTTCCACATCCAGCCTATCAACGTAGTGGTCTACTACGGCTCTATAGGAAGAACTAGTTTTGAGGTGGGTTTCCCACTTAGATGCTTTCAGCGGTTATCCCGTCCATACTTAGCTACCCGGCACTGCAGCTGGCGCTACAACCGGTCCACCAGTGGTATGTTCATCCCGGTCCTCTCGTACTAGGGACAAATCCTCTCAATTCTTCTACACCCATGGCAGATAGGGACCGAACTGTCTCACGACGTTCTGAACCCAGCTCACGTACCACTTTAATTGGCGAACAGCCAAACCCTTGGGACCTGCTCCAGCCCCAGGATGTGATGAGCCGACATCGAGGTGCCAAACACCCTCGTCGATATGGACTCTTGGAGGGTATCAGCCTGTTATCCCCGGCGTACCTTTTATCCGTTGAGCGATGGCCCTTCCACTCAGAACCACCGGATCACTATGACCGTCTTTCGACTCTGCTCGACTTGTCAGTCTCGCAGTCAGGCAGGCTTATGCCATTGCACTCTACGAACGATTTCTGACCGTTCTGAGCCTACCTTCGCACGCCTCCGTTACTATTTGGGAGGCGACCGCCCCAGTCAAACTACCCACCATACAATGTCTTGCTGCCGGATTACGGCAAGCAGTTAGATGTCAAGAATAATAAGAGAGGTATTTCACTGGTGACTCCGCTTAAGCTGACGCCTAAGCATCAAAGTCTCCCTCCTATGCTAAACATATCATTCCTAACACCAATATAAAGTTGTAGTAAAGGTGCACGGGGTCTTTCCGTCTAACCACGGGAACTCCGCATCTTCACGGAGAATTCAATTTCACTGAGTTGATGTTGGAGACAGCGGAGATATCGTTACGCCATTCATGCAGGTCGGAACTTACCCGACAAGGAATTTCGCTACCTTAGGACCGTTATAGTTACGGCCGCCGTTCACTGGGGCTTCAGAAATTAGCTTGCACTAATCGCATTAACCTTCCAGCACCGGGCAGGCGTCAGACCCTATACATCCACTTACGTGTTAGCAGAGCCCTGTGTTTTTGATAAACAGTCGCATCTCCCTGGCTTGTGCCACCCACTTGAAGTTGCCTTAAAATGGGTCCTCCTTCTTCCGAAGTTACGGAGGCATTTTGCCGAGTTCCTTCAACATCATTCTCTCAAGCGCCTAATTATACTCTAATAATCCACCTGTGTCGGTTTAGGGTACGGTCTAATGATGGAGCTATTTCCTGGGACTTTTTCACAGCTAACTCAATCCATTAAGAGTTAACAATTTACAAAATCCGTCACTTCCATCTGGTCAAGGAATATTAACCTTGTTTCCATCGACTACGGCTCTCGCCCTCGTCTTAGGGGCCGACTAACCCTGCGCGGATTAACCTTGCGCAGGAACCCTTGGATTTTCGGCGACAGAGTTTTTCACTCTGTTAATCGTTACTTATGTCAGCATTCGCACTTCTGATACCTCCAGGATCCCTCACGGGTATCCCTTTGCAGGCTTACAGAACGTTCCGCTACCAGTTACAATTTCCGAAGAAATTGTAAATCCACAGATTCGGTACATGATTTGAGCCCCGTTACATCTTTGGCGCAGAAACTCTATTAGACCGGTGAGCTGTTACGCTATCTTTAAAGGATGGCTGCTTCTAAGCCAACCTCCCGGCTGTTTAGGAATCTCCACATCCTTTCACACTTAATCATGATTTAGGGACCTTATCTGGTGATCTGGGCTTTTTCCCTCTCGACCATGGACCTTAGCACCCACAGTCTGTCTGCTGAGGTAAAATGTTTGGCATTCGGAGTTTTATGAGGGTTGGTAAAGATTTCTCTCCCCTAGCCCCTTTAGTGCTCTACCTCCAAACATCAATTTACTCAACGCACTACCTAAATAGTTTTCGCGGAAAACCAGCTATCTACGAATTTGGTTGGCCTTTCACCCCTTACCACAAGTCATCCAAAGACTTTTCAACGTCAACTGGTTCGGTCCTCCGGCAAGTGTTACCCTGCTTTCAACCTGCTCATGGTAAGCTCATTCGTTTTCGGGTCTAATTCATACAACTCACGCCCATTTAAGACTCGCTTTCGCTACGCCTACACCTTTCGGCTTAAGCTTGCTGGATAAATTAAGTCACTGACCCATTATACAAAAGGTACGCCGTCACTCTAAAAAGAGCTTCGACTGTTTGTAGGCATACGGTTTCAGGTTCTATTTCACTCCCCTAATAGGGGTTCTTTTCACCTTTCCCTCACGGTACTAGTTCACTATCGGTCACTGAAGAGTATTTAGGCTTAGAGGGTGGTCCCCCTATATTCAAACAAGATTTCACGTGTCCCGCTCTACTCAAGAATGATATTAAGCTTTACTCCTACGGGACTATCACCCTCTTTGGTTAGTTTTTCCAAACTATTTAGATTATCTTAATAACAATACTGGCCTATTCCGCTTTCGCTCGCCACTACTAACGGAATCTCAATTGATTTCTTTTCCTCCGGTTACTTAGATGTTTCAGTTCTCCGGGTTAGCTCTTTAAACCTATGAATTCAGTTTAAAGTACCACATAAAGTGGTGGGTTGTCCCATTCGGAAATTTTCGGATCAAAGCCTGCATACAACTCCCCGAAACTTATCGCAGTATACCACGTCCTTCATCGCCTTTCAGTGCCTAGGCATCCGCCATACGCCCTTAAACGCTTGATTTATGCACAGAAAATAATTTTCTGTCTAAATTAAATTTTTTTTAATGTTCATCTATTCGAACATTATTAGATTGTTCATCTATTCGAACAATCGGATATAGATATTGATAATAATTATTTACAATTTAAATAAGCTAAAAGTGCCTTTGGTGGAGGATAGCGGGATCGAACCGCTGACCTCCTGAATGCAAATCAGGCGCTCTCCCAGCTGAGCTAATCCCCCTTAAATGGTGGGCCGAGGACGACTCGAACGTCCGACCTCACCCTTATCAGGGGTGCGCTCTAACCACCTGAGCTACCGGCCCCTAAGCATTTGAGACACTTTAATTTAAGAAGAGAAATGAGGACGGCCACATTAACTTAATTTTTTGAGACCAAAAGAAATATTTTGGTCTTCCTTAGAAAGGAGGTAATCCAGCCGCAGGTTCCCCTACGGCTACCTTGTTACGACTTCACCCCAGTTGCTGATCGTACCGTAGTCAAAGGTATAAGCTTTGCCTTAAGGTGTAACCAACTTCCATGGTGTGACGGGCGGTGTGTACAAGACCCGGGAACGTATTCACCGCGGCGCGCTGATCCGCGATTACTAGCAATTCCAGCTTCATGCACTCGAGTTACAGAGTACAATCCGAACTGAGACACATTTTTGGGATTAGCTAAGGGTCGCCCCTTTGCATCCCATTGTAAGTGCCATTGTAGCACGTGTGTAGCCCAACACATAAGGGCCATGAGGACTTGACGTCATCCCCACCTTCCTCCAGCTTATCACTGGCAGTTCTTTTAAAGTGCCCAACTAAATGGTGGCAACTAAAAGTAGGGGTTGCGCTCGTTGCGGGACTTAACCCAACATCTCACGACACGAGCTGACGACAGCCATGCAGCACCTGTGTTTCGTCCAGCCGAACTGAAGAAACTAATCTCTTAGTCTCGCGACGAACATGTCAAGCGTTGGTAAGGTTCTGCGCGTATCTTCGAATTAAACCACATGCTCCACTGCTTGTGCGGGTCCCCGTCAATTCATTTGAGTTTTAACCTTGCGGTCGTACTCCCCAGGCGGAGTGCTTAATGCTTTCGCTGCGACACTGAAAAATATATTTCCAACGTCTAGCACTCATCGTTTACGGCATGGACTACGAGGGTATCTAATCCTCTTCGCTACCCATGCTTTCGCTCCTCAGTGTCAGTAGTGACCCAGTAAGTTGCCTTCGCATTTGGTGTTCTTTCTAATATCTACGAATTTCACCTCTACACTAGAAATTCCACTTACCTCTATCACACTCTAGCTAAAAAGTTTTGATGGCAGTTCCAAGGTTGAGCCTTGGGATTTCACCATCAACTTTTTTAACCACCTACGAGCTCTTTAAGCCCAGTAATTCCGAACTACGCTAGGTCCCTTCGTATTACCGCGGCTGCTGGCACGAAGTTAGCCGGACCTTCTTATTCGGGTACAGTCATTTTCTTCCCCGACGAAAGAGTTTTACAACCCAAAGGCCTTCTTCACTCACGCGGCATCGCTGCATCAGGGTTTCCCCCATTGTGCAAGATTCCCCACTGCTGCCTCCCGTAGGAGTCTGGGCCGTGTCTCAGTCCCAATGTGGCTGGTCTTCCTCTAAGAACAGCTATTGATCGTTGCCTTGGTAAGCTTTTACCTTACCAACTAGCTAATCAAGTGCGGGCTCATCTTTCGGCATTAAAACTTTCCCCGTAAGGGCTTATTCGGTATTAGCACAAGTTTCCCCGTGTTATTCCAAACCAAAAGGCAGATTCCCACATTATACTCACCCGTTTGCCACTCAGTATTGCTACTGCGTTCGACTTGCATGTGTTAGGCGTGCCGCCAGCGTACGTTCTGAGCCATGATCAAACTCTCAAGTTTAATAACGGCGCACACTAGCTTTAATAACTTTAAGGTATATTAAAGTCATTTTTCGTTAAAGTGTGTACGACAATTTCATTATTAACCTAGCCGTCCACACTTCTCTTCTAAAATTTACAATTTAAAAAAGCTAAGATTTTAGTCTATAAAATCTACACACCTCTGGCGTTATTTTAATTTAATATCGTAGAGGTGAGGGGTCGTTTTATTACAAATTAGTCATAAGTCAAGCCGTATATTGACCAAAATACCTAATAAAATTGTGGTTTTTAAGCCTAGTTGACATTGCAAAGTCAGTTTAATTTTTGTAGAAAACAACTATGACGTTAATTCAAATAATTAGCAATATTAATAAAAAAAAAACCAATTTAATCGAAAATTCCAAATTTAGTTTTTTAAAAGTTATAAATTTTAATACAATTTTAATATTCTCTCTAATATTTTTTATTTCATTAACTTTTTTTATTAGTGCCAATTATTATGAGAAAAAAAATCAAGAATATGAAGCAAATATTAAAACGATTACTAAATCTAGTGGCTTTAGTAATTTAACTAACTTTTTTATTTCTAAAATCAATAGTCCATATAGTGAAATAAGATATTTAATTAAAAACAACGACTCTATTGAAAAAATACTTAAAAAATTCGATGTAGAAAATAATGATATAAAGAGTATTTCCTCAAACTTAAAGCGAAAAAAATTATCTAATATTTATTCAGGCAGAGAATTAATAATTGTTCTTAAAAAAAATGATGATGATAGTAATACTGTAATAAATCTATTATTTCCAATAAGTAACACAAATAGTGTGGAGGTAAGAAAGACAGAAAATGAATTCATAATCAGAGAAAATATTCTTCAACTTAACAAAAATGAAGTAGTAATTAAGAATGAAATTAAAAATAATTTGTACAGCTCTGCAGTAGAGGTAGGTATCGAACCAAATATTATTGTGGAGTTTGCCAGAATTTTTGGCTTTGAAGTTGATTTTCAAAGAGATATTCGTAAAGGAGATTGGTTTGAAATATATTACGAAAGATTTAAGGATGATAATAATAAAGTAAGAGATACAGGTAAAATAATTTATGCTTCCATGTTTGTAAATGGACAAGAAATAAATCTTTATAATTTTAAATATAAAAATGTGGAAGAATATTACGATATAAAAGGAAAAAGTATCACTAAGTCTCTAATGAAAACTCCAATAAATGGAGCGAGACTTTCTTCATCTTTCGGGATGAGGAAACATCCAATTTTAGGATACAATAAAATGCATCGAGGTACGGACTTTGCGGCTCCAAGTGGAACGCCAATTATGGCCTCTGGATCTGGTACTGTCACTAGAGCTAGATGGTGCGGAGGTGGAGGTAACTGTGTGAAAATAAAACACAACTCTACCTATGAAACCATTTACGCACATATGAAAGCTTTCGCTAAGGGAATAAAGGAGGGACGTAAAGTTAAACAAGGTCAAATAATCGGATACGTAGGCTCTACTGGTATGTCAACAGGGCCTCATTTACATTATGAAGTAATCGTCAATGGAAAAAAAGTAAATTCTCAAAGATTAAAACTTCCCTCAGGAAAAATTTTAAAAGGAGAAGAGCGTGAAAAATTTGAGCTTGAGAGAATAAAAATTGATTTAAGACTATCTGAGTTAAGGTAAAATATTTTAAGAAACTTCTTTGTCTGAAATTAGATCTTTGGAAATGTTATTTTCTGAAGGATTTGATTTATCAATGAAGCTTTCTTTACGTTCATTAAGTTCATTATATCTTCTTAAAAAGTGATCAGCATGTTGTAAATAATTTTGAGCTAAAACTGGATCACCATTGCTTTGAGCGTCTTTTGCTAGTTGATGATATTTCTGCATGGTTTTTTCAACGTTATGCAAATTATTCATTGATCCATTTCTGTTGAAACTAACATTTCCATTATTAAAATTATTAGGATTATTCGAGCTTATCGAACCGTTTCTTCTTCTGAAATTATTTTTTTGAGATCTAGCTCTAAAATTTCTTCTTCTATTATTATTCATAAAATTATCTAGTTAGCCTTGAAATTAAACATCTAGTATTTTCTCTATAATCTCTAATTATATGTTCAATTCTAAAATTTTTTTTAGTTAATATCTTTGAAACTTCAAATTGTTGCTCATTGCCAATTTCCAACGCAAGCATTCCACTAATCTTTAAGATTTCAACTGATTTGTAGATAACTTTTTTAATGACGTCAAGGCCATCATTTCCACCATCTAGTGCAATTTTAGGTTCATACAACTTAATGCCTTTGTCTAAATTAACTAATAAACTGCTCTTTATATAGGGTGGATTTGATACAATTAAGTCAAATATTCCTAGATTAATTGCCTCTATTTTATTAATAAAAAATTTTACATTTTTATTTGGTAAGAGTTTATTTGCATTTTTTTTTGCAATAGACACAGTTTTGTTTGATATATCTATTCCTATACCATTTGAGTGTTTAAGTTCCGTTAAAAGTCCAATCAATATACATCCAGAGCCTGTACCTACATCGAGTATTCTAATTTTCTTTCCTTTATAAATTTTTACCAACCTTTCAACCATCAACTCAGTTTCTGGCCTTGGTACAAGAGTATCTTTACTAACTTCGAAAAGTTTATTCCAAAACTCCTTTTCTTTAAAAATATATGCTAATGGCTCCTTAAATGATCTCCTTTTTACAAGCTTTTTAAATATTGAAACTTTAATTTGATCAATTTCTTGTTTTAAATTTATTAAAATTTTTTCCCTCTCCTTTTTTAATATCTTTGAAAGTATTATTTCTGAGTCTAAGCTACTAGAAGAAATACCAGCTTTTCTCAACTCGTTCGATCCATAATTAATTAATTCTAGAGCATTCATCAGTTATTTTAAATTTTCAAGTTTCAAATTTTGTTCTTTAAGTCTAAGTTCCTGGTTTATTTCATCATGAATTTCTCCACTTAAAAACTCTTCAAGCTTATGTAATGTGAGGTTAATTCTATGATCAGTTATCCTTCCTTGTGGAAAATTATATGTTCTAATTCTTTCTGATCTATCACCAGTACCTATTTGACTTCTTCTATTAATTGATCTTTCTTGATCTTTTTTTCTTTTTTCCGCTTCATAAACTCTAGATCTTAATATTTTAAGTGCTTTTGCTTTATTTTTATGTTGGGACTTTTCGTCTTGTTGGCTCACTACAACTCCACTGGGTAGGTGAGTTATTCTGACAGCGCTATCAGTTGTATTCACTGACTGCCCACCAGGACCACCGGCTCTAAAAACATCAACTCTCAAATCAGAGTCTTTAATTTGAATATCTACCTCTTCAGCTTCTGGTAATACAGCTACGGTAGCTGCTGATGTATGTACTCTTCCTTGAGTTTCTGTTTCTGGTATTCTTTGTACACGGTGAACGCCAGACTCATACTTTAAATAAGAATAGATATCATTTCCGTTTACAGAAAAAATTACCTCTTTGAACCCCCCTGCCTCACTCTTAGAAATGCTTATTATGTCTAATCTCCACTTTTTTTTTGAACAAACTTTTTCGTACATTTTAAATAAATCTGAACAAAATAGAGAAGCTTCTAAGCCACCAGTTCCAGCCCTGATTTCAACTATTGCATTTTTATCATCATCTTCATCTTTTGGTAATAAGTAAATTTTTAATTTATTTTCATTTTCTTTTTTTTTTTCTTCTATATCCAAAAGATCTTTTCTTGCCATATTGATCATTTCGATATCATTAGATTTATCATTTAAGATTTGCTCTAGACCTTTTTTTTCGCTTTCGAAATTTACGTAGTCTTTTGCAGAAGAGATTATATTGCCTATATCTGAGTATTCTTTGGACTTCTTTGCAAATAATTTTGGCTCGACATTTCCAGATGAAAGATCTTTTTCTAAAGTTTCATACCTTATAATTATATCCTTAACTTTATCTAATGGTATCATATAAAGTTAATCTAATTCTTTCACTTTGTTTTCAACTAGCTCAACTACTTTGTCTATTATTTCTGAGCTCGCTACTTTTTTATGTGGAATACCTGAGATGTATAAAAGGTTGTTATCTTGACCTCCCCCCGATAAACCTATCTCCGTTTGCGCCGCCTCTCCTGGACCATTTACTACACAGCCAATTATTGAAAGATTAATTGGCTTAGTAATGTGAGATAATTTCTTCTCTAATTTCTTTACAGTTTCGATAACAGGGAAAGCTTGACGCGCACAAGATGGACAGGAAATTATATTCACACCTCTTGAGCGTATTCCTAAAGATTTTAAAATTTCATATCCTGCTTTTACTTCATCAACTGGATCTGAGGACAAAGAAACTCTTATAGTGTCACCTATGCCCTCCATTAAAAGTTGCCCTATACCAATTGAGGATTTTATACTACCTGTAAATAAACCTCCTGCTTCAGTGACTCCTAAATGAAGCGGATAATCACATTTTTTAGACAACATTCTATAAGCTTTTACAGTTAAAAATATATCTGATGATTTAACACTTATTTTAAAATTAGAAAAATCATTATCCTCTAAAAGTTTGATGTTATACTCAGCGCTTTCCACAAGCGCTTCTGGACATGGTTCTTTATATTTTTCTAATAAAGATTTATCCAAAGATCCAGCATTTACTCCAATTCTTATTGAACAATTATTATTTTTAGCAGCTTTAATTATTTCAAGTACACGATCTTTTGAACCAATGTTACCAGGATTTATTCTAAGACAACTTGCCCCCATCTCGGCAGCTTCTATTGCTCTTTTATAATGAAAATGTATATCAGCAACTATTGGAACGTTTACTTCTTTTACTATTTCTTTTAAAGATTTTGTTGAATCTTCATCGGGGCAAGAAACCCTCACAATATCTGCACCAGCTTTTTCTAAAGATAAAATTTGATCTATAGTTTTTTTTACTTCAGTTGTTAATGTATTTGTCATTGATTGAACACTGATTACAGAGTTTCCACCCACTGAAACGTTGCCAAGTTTAATCGTTTTTGTTTTTCTTCTTTTTATAATTCTGTGAGGCCTTATTTCCATATTAATCTAAATCAAAAATTGTATGTAATTTTTTTACAGCTATTAAAGTTTTTTCCTCCTCAATTATTACGGATAATTTTATTTCAGACGAAGAAATTGCTAATATATTAATTTTTTCATCAGCTAATCCTCTAAACATTTTATACGTAACACCAGGAGTTGCTACCATTCCTGCTCCAACGATTGAAACTTTTGCGACCTTATCATTGTGGTTAATAGTTTTGTAGTTAATTTTCTTGTTATTGCTCAAGATATCTTTAGTTTTTATCAAATCTTCTCTTTTAATAGTAAATGTAATATCGGTTGTTCTTTCATCAGAAGATATATTTTGTATGACCATATCTACATTTATTTGAGCTTTATTTAGTGGTTCAAAAATATCAGCTGCTACCCCAGGTTTGTCTTGAACGCCTATAAGTGTAATTTTTGCATCATCCTTAGAGTAAGCAACTCCTGTAACGCTTTTTGAGTAATCAATATTTTCTCGATCAAATATTCTCGTCCCTTTTCTGTCAGTAAAAGTAGATCTAACTTCAAGGGGAATATCATACATCATTGCAGTTTGAACAGCAGATGATTGCATAACTTTTGCGCCAAGCGAAGATAGCTCAAGCATTTCATCATAAGAAATTTTATCAATTTTTTTTGCAACGGGTACTTTATTAGGATCGGAGGAGAAAACTCCATCAACATCTGTGTAGATTTCACAAGCATCGGCTTTGAATAATTTTGCGACTGCTACTGCTGTTGCATCTGAACCTCCTCTACCTATTGTTGTTACATCACCATTTTTTGAAACACCTTGAAAACCAGGAATTATTGCTACACCTTTCTCAAGAAAACTATTAATTTTTGACACATTCATGTTTACAATTCTAGCATTTGTATGCTCACCGTCTGTCAAAATTGGTATCTGCCAATTTAGCCAAGATTTTGCATTAACTTTTAACTCAAGTAAACAACCAGATAACAATGCACATGTAACCTGTTCACCGGAGGAAAGTAAAACATCTAATTCTCTTTTATCAAAGTTTTCAGATATATTTTTTGAAAATTTTACAAGTTCATTTGTTTTGCCGGCCATAGCCGAAACTACAACGATTACCTGAGATCCTGTGTCATGTTCTTTTTTTATAATTTTAGCAACATGCTGTATTCTATCGATACTTCCAACAGACGTGCCTCCGAACTTTAATACTTTTTTAACCATTTAAAGAATGTAATATAATTTTTAAAGATTTTAATGTATCTTAATTTAAATAAATTTATAAAATGACTAGTACTATAAATAAAGAAGAAATTCAAAAGTTTTCAGATATCGCTGATGAATGGTGGGATGTAAAAGGTAAATTTAAACCTTTGCATATGTTTAATCCTGTTAGAATTGAATATATTTCAGAAAAAATTATTCAATATTTTAATTTGAAGAATAAAAAAACAAAACCTTTTCAAGGTTTGAAATTACTAGATATTGGATGTGGTGGTGGTCTGATAAGTGAGCCGATGTCGAGATTAGGTGCTTCAGTAACTGGAATTGATGCATCCGAAAAAAATATTAAAGTAGCAAGTGTACATGCTAAAAAAAATAATCTTAATATAAATTATATCAATAAATCACCAGAACAAATGAAAAATTCCGAAAAATTTAATATTATCCTAAATCTTGAAATTGTTGAGCATGTTAATGATATTGATCTATATATAGAATCTTGCCAAAATTTACTTGATAAAAAAGGTTTAATGTTTACAGCAACATTAAATAGAACAATGTCTTCATATTTTAAAGCTATAATAGGCGCAGAATACATTTTAAGATGGCTGCCTATTGGAACACACGATTGGAATAAATTTTTCAAACCTGAAGAATTAGAAAAAAAATTGGAAAACAATAAACTCAAAACCTTAGAAATAAAAGGTCTTGAATTTAACCCTTTAACACAGAAATGGAAAAAGTCAGATAACTTATCTGTTAACTACATTATTTGTAGCTCCAAAATTTAATTCTCTTTATCAACCCAAGGAATGCTAAGAAGGTCAATCCCCTCCTCAGCTAACTCTTTTTTTTCTTTAGGCGTAGTTTTTCCATAAATTGTTTTTTTATTTTTTTTGTCGTAATAAATTTCTCTTACCTTTTGACTAAAATTTTTTCCAACATACTCGAAATTTTTTTCAATATATTTTCTTACTTGGATAAGTTTTCTCTTCTCGATTTTCAAAAGTTTTTCGAAATCGTTAAACTCATTTGGAATATTACTTTTAAATCCAGATATACTTGGTGCCATTATTGACTTTGAAATATTATTAGATGAACAATAAATACACTCAAGCATTTTTTTTTTATTTAGTTTTTCAAATTCTTTTGAGTCAGAAAACCAACTCTCAAATTCATGATCGTTATGGCATTTTAAATTATATCTTATCATTTTTAATTTCTGTAATTCGCATTAATATCAATGTAGTCATGGGTAAAATCGCAAGTGTAACACTTAAATGCATCATTTCCGAGTTTTAAATTAACTTCTATCTCTATGGAGTCCCATTCCATATATTCTTTTAATTTTTTTTCATCATAATTTTCTGAAATTTTTCCATTTTCTGCTACAACTATATTACCAATCTTAATTTTTAATTTTTTTATATCCACTGGTTCACCAGATTTCCCTATACCCATTACTATCCTTCCCCAGTTGGGATCTTCACCTGCCACTGCAGTTTTGACTAAGGGAGAGTTGGCTATCGAAAAAGCTATATTTCTTGCACTACCCAATGATTTAGCATTAATCACATTTATAGTTAAAAATTTTTTTGCACCTTCTCCATCAACTACAATTTGTTTGGCTAAATTTAAACATAATTTTTTTAAGGCAAGTTCAAATTTTTGAATAAACTTGTCATTTAAAGATAAGTTCTGTCCAATTTTTAATGATCTAGTCGAAAAAATAGATACCATATCGTTAGTAGATTGATCGCTGTCAACGGTAATAGCGTTAAAAGAATTGGCAACTGATCTTTTTAGAAGAGTTTTCAATAAGTTAGAATTTATATCTGCATTAGTAAATACAAAAGATAACATTGTTGCAAGATTTGGGGCAATCATCCCTGAGCCTTTTGCTATACCACATATTCTTATTAACTCATCACCTACAATGATTTCTTCATAAGCAACTTTTGGTTTTGTGTCTGTAGTCATAATTGCAGAGGCAATTTTTAACCAATACATCTTATTGTGATCAAATCTTAGTCTGTCTACCAAATCAGGAAGTCTGTCTTTTATTTTTTCTAAAGGAAATTCTTCTCCGATAACTCCTGTCGATGCAAAAATTAGGTCTTTTATTTTTACTGTTTCACTTGTGCCTTTTTTTGATTTTGATTCTTTAATTGTAAGAATTCTTGATAAATTTTTAGCCAAAGTATCGATACTTTCCTTACCTTGCTTTCCAGTGAATGTATTAGCATTTTTTGTGTTTACTAATAAGCCTTTAATAATTTTTTTGTGAGAATTGTTATTCCATGGAATAAATTCAGATGTTAAACTATTGGATGTTGTTAATGTAGCGTAATTAGCCCCTTTGCTAAAATAGAATAAAGCCAGATCGTCTCTTCCGTCTCCATAGAGATCAGCAGAAATTGAAGACATTTCCAAACCATCTATTTGTTTTAAGCTTTGAAACTCTCCCATTTTAGATAATTTAGATTTATCATTTAGAAAATTTTTAATATTAATAGTCATAATTACTGTTTAATTTAAATTATAAATACATATATAGAAGTATAATGAATTTATTTACAAGAACTTTTAGTAAAATATTTAAAAGCTCTAATCAACAAGAATTAGATAAAATAAAAAATCTTGTGCAAGCTATTAACGCTAAAGAGGACGAAGTAAAATCACTCTCTGAGAGTGATATTAAGGAAAAAACAGCAATCTTTAAAAAAAATGTTCAAAATGGTTCGATTAAACTAGACCAAATCATACCTGATGCTTTTGCATTAGTGAGAGAGTCAGCAAGAAGAAGCTTAGGCGAGAGACACTATGATGTTCAATTGGTAGGTGGATTGATGCTTCATAACAGAAAAATTGCAGAAATGAAAACTGGTGAAGGAAAAACTTTAGTTTCAACATTGCCTGCATATTTAAATTCTCTTTTAGGAAAAGGTGTACATATTGTGACTGTTAATGACTATCTTGCTCAAAGAGACTCTTCTTGGATGGGAAAGGTTTTTAATTATCTAGGAGTTTCTGCTGGCTGTATTACAAATTCCCTTGAAGATATTGAAAGGAAAAAGAATTACGCCTGTGACATTACTTATGCAACAAATAATGAACTCGGATTTGACTATTTAAGAGATAACATGAAATATGAACTTAACGATATGGTGCAACGAGGACATTTTTTTTGTATTGTTGATGAAGTGGACAGTATATTAATTGATGAGTCAAGAACACCATTAATAATCTCTGGAAAAATGGAAGATAAAACCACTCTCTACACAACTTCTAATAATTTTATAAGTCATTTACAAAAAAATGATTACGAATTAGATGAAAAAAACAAAAATGTTATACTTACCGATGTCGGAGTTGATAAAATCGAAAAACTAGCAATACAAAAGAATATTTTAAAAAACAAAAATTTTTATGATCCTGAAAATTTAGATCTTGTACATCACACTAATCAAGCTTTAAAAGCAAATCTAATTTTCAAAAAAGATAAAGATTACATAGTAAGGGATGGAAAAGTACAGATTATTGATGAATTCACAGGTAGAGTTTTAGGAGGAAGAAGATTTTCAGACGGTTTACATCAAGCTATAGAGGCAAAAGAAAATGTTAATATTGAAGAAGAAAATCAAACACTTGCCTCTATAACTTATCAAAACTATTTCAGGCTATATGAAAAATTAGCTGGTATGACTGGGACTGCGATGACTGAGTCAGAGGAATTTTATGATATTTATAATTTAAATGTGGTTTCAGTGCCAACAAATAAAAAAATGTTAAGGTCAGATTTTAACGACCAAATTTTTAGAACTGAAAAAGAAAAATATAATGCAATCACAAAAAAAATAATTGAATGTAATTCAAAAGGTCAGCCAGTTTTAGTTGGAACTACTAGTATAGAAAAATCAGAAAAAATTTCAAATTTTTTAATTGATAAGAAAATCAAACATAATGTACTTAATGCAAAGCATCATGAGAAAGAGGCAAAAATAATTGCTGAAGCAGGAAAAATTGGGGCGGTGACTATTGCAACTAATATGGCGGGAAGAGGTACCGATATTAAACTTGGTGGCAATAAAGATTATATTGAAAATAACCAACAAATAAATTTAGATGAACACAAAGATAATGAGCGTAAAGTAAAAGATTTAGGAGGTTTATATATTATTGGTACCGAGAGGCATGAGAGTAGAAGAATTGATAATCAATTAAGAGGTAGGTCTGGAAGACAAGGAGACCCAGGTGCAACAATTTTTTTTATTAGTTTGCAAGATGAATTAATGAGAATTTTTGGAGGAGACTCAATTGATGGAATTTTAAAAAAACTTGGACTTAAAGAAAATGAGTCGATTGATCACCCTTGGATAAACAAAGCCATGGAAAGAGCACAAAAAAAAGTTGAGAGTAGAAATTTTGATATAAGAAAGACTCTAATTAAATTCGACGACGTAATGAACGATCAAAGACAGGTTATTTTCTCCCAAAGACTTAAAATTTTGAAAGAGACAGATATTAACAATATTTTGGAAGGTTTTTTTGAAGAAATATTAGAAAATTTAAGTACATCTTTTAAAAATTATAAAAAATCTAATGATGAACAGTTTTTAAAAGAAATAAAATACGTAACTGGGAATTCACTTGATGATAAAGAATTAAATAAACTTACATCTAACGATGAGGAGAATTTTAGAAAAAGTATTAAAAATTTGTTTTTTAATAAACAAAAATCACGAATTGAGACTCTCGGAAAAGAACAAAACAAAGATTTTGAAAAAAAGATCTTTTTACAAATTATTGACTTTTCATGGAGATCGCATTTACAATATTTAGAACAACTAAGACAAGTTATCGGACTTAGACAGTATGGTCAAAAAGACCCTCTATCTGAATTTAAAAAAGAAGCTTTTGTACTTTTTGAAAGTTTACTTTTCAAAATCAAAAATGATCTAATTAAATTTTTATTAAATCTCAATATAATTGTTTCAGAGGAGCAAAAGAAGGTTGAGCAAAATAATGAAATTAAATTAGAAAAAGATTTTAGAAAGGTAGGCAGAAATGAAAGGTGTCCCTGTGGTTCAGGTAAGAAATTTAAATACTGTCATGGAAATATTTAATCTAAATCTTTTTAAATGCGTTTAATGCCTTAAGCCTTGCCTTCTCGTGAACAACTATTGGCATTGGATAATCTTTACCCAGTTTAAGAATACTTTCATTTTTAAATTCCCAAGGTTTGTGAATAAATTTATGCGGAACATTTTTTAGCTGAGGAATCCATTTTTTCACGTATTCGCCCTCTTTGTCAAACTTTTCTCCTTGAAGAATTGGATTGAATATCCTGAAATAAGGTGCAGCATCTGCACCACAACCAGCAACCCACTGCCATCCAGAAACATTATTAGCTTCATTATAATCTAACAAAGAATTTCTGAAATATTTTTCTCCCTCAACCCAATTAATTAATAAATGCTTAACTAGAAAAGATCCTACTATCATTCTAACTCTATTGTGCATCCATCCTGTTGCATATAGTTCTCTCATTCCTGCATCCACTATAGGATATCCTGTTAATCCTTTTCTCCAAGCAGAAAAGAATCTTAAATTTTTTTCCCAAGGAAACTTATCAAATTTTTTTGAATAATTACCTTTTAGCATGTAAGGAAAATTATTTATTAGCGAATGATTAAACTCTCTCCAGCCAATTTCAGCAAGAAATTTGTTTATACCGGTTCTTTTTTTAAATTTTGAACACTCATTCCAAATAGTCTCAACATGAATTTGACCGTGCTTAATGAAAGGTGATAATTTTGATGTCCCGATAATATTTGGATAGTTCCTATTATTAGGATAATTTTCAATTCTTAGCTGAATAAATTTTTTTAATTCTTTTAAGGCACTTTCTTCACTAGGCAACCAATATTTTTCAAACTTATTTGTCCATTCCTTATTTGGGCATATGTATTTTTCACTAATAGTATTTTTGAAAAAAGAAGTCCTACTTTTACATTTTAAAACTTTTTTTTCAGGATATGGCATTTTCTCAAAATAAAATTTTTCTGCATTTCTCCAGTAAGGTGTAAAAACTTTAAATGGATTGCCATCATTTTTTTTTACTTCGTTAAATTCGTTTAAAATATTACCTTTGAATATTTTAAATTTAACTTTTTTATCCTCAAAATTTTTTGATAAATATTTATCAAAATTTAAATAGTCGGGCTCATATGTTTTATTCCAATATATTGAATATCCATTTCTTTTAAAAAGTTTTTCAAAAAAAGCCTTGTAGTTATCAGTTTTTATAATTTCCAAATTTATGTTAAAATTTAATAATCTTTTTTTAAATTCCTCTAGAGATTTATAAATCCACCATTTTTGGGCCTCTTGACTTTGAAATTTTTGTTTTTTGTATAAATAAAATGCTATTACTTTACTATGATTTTTGGTTGCTTCTGCTAGTGCCAAATTTTTTTGAATCCTAAAATCCTCTTTCAACCAAAATAGTCCGATATTTTCATCCATAAAGATCCATAACAAATTTACGTTTAAATTTCGATGTACATTAATGGCTATGTGGTGGCCTTGGTAAGAATCGCACTTACGACACATACCTTTTCAGGGTACTGCTCTACTACTGAGCTACAAGGCCTAAAATCTAAAAGTTATTCTACCTTTAGTTAAATCGTATGGGGTCATTTCAACCATAACATTATCGCCAGCTAGGACTCTTATTCTATTCTTTCTCAGCTTTCCAGCTGTATGTGCTAAAATTTCATGGTTATTTTCTAATTTTACTCTAAACATAGCATTTGGTAAAAGCTCTGTAACTTTTCCTTTAAATTCTAAAGTTTCTTGTTTTGCCAATTAATATCCTTTTTTTAATCTTATTTTAATCGAGTTAGCGTGTCCCTCTAAATTTTCATGTTCAGCTAAATTTATAACTGATGGACCTAATCTTTCAATACCTGATTTTGTTATTTTTATAAGAGAATGTCTTTTTAAAAAATCATTTACAGATAAACCAGAGGAAAATTTTGCTGATCCCGAAGTTGGCAGAACATGATTAGGGCCAGCTATGTAATCGCCCATAGCTTCTGGGGAAAATCTGCCAATAAAAATTGATCCGGCGTTCTTGATTTTTTTTATTATATTTCTATAATTTTTAAATTCAATTTCAAGGTGTTCTGGTGCTATTGTATTAACAGCTTCAATGATTTTTTTTAAATTATTTGCGTAAATTGCTAATCCATAATTTTTAATACTTTGAAACGCAATTTTTCTTTTAGGTAGAATAGCGAGTTGACTTTTGAGATTTAAATTTACTTGTTTAATTAAATCTTTACTATTTGTAATTAAGATTGACTGAGCAAAGATATCGTGTTCAGCTTGAGCAATTAAGTCTGAGGCGATCCATCCTGGATTAGAGTTTTTATCCGCGATGATGCTCACCTCGGAAGGCCCAGCGACCATATCAATGCCGACCTCTCCGTAAACTTCTTTTTTGGCTGAAGCAACAAATGCATTTCCAGGTCCTACTATTTTATTTACTTTTTGAAAGGTTTTTGTTCCATAAGTTAAAGCAGCAATGGATTGAGCGCCACCAGTTTTATAAATTTCTCTTACACCACATTTTTTTGCAGCATAAATCACTGCAGGATTTACAGACGTACCAAGTGCAGGAGTTGTAAGATAAATATTTTCAACTCCTGCAACAATAGCTGGAATACAATTCATTAAAACAGTACTAGGATAACTAGCGGTTCCCCCTGGAACATAAACACCCACCCTTTCTATAGGCGAATAATTATATGAAAGTTCATTTTTAAATTTATCTTTAAATCTAAAAGATAAAAATTTCTGTTTTAAATGAAATTTTTTGATCCGCTTAAATGCTGTATCAATTGAATTTTTAAGATCTTTATCAACACTTCTTGATATTTTATTTATCTCTTTTTTAGAAAATTTTATTTTTATAGACTTAGATTTTACCTTAGAAAATTTTCGCTCATACTTTAACACTGCTTGATCACCTTTTTTTTTTACGTCTACTAAAATTTTTTTTACAACAGTAGATTTTGTTTGTTGTTTTAGTTTTCTCGCGTTTAATATTATTTCAAGTTTTCGAGAAAAATTTTTCTGATTAGCATTTAAATATTTTAACATCACATTACCTTATGTTTTGGCACATTTTTTGTGTCCCAGGCATTTCCTTGATCATCTAGTGTTACTTCAATGACTTCAGATACAACTTTTATAATTGAGTCACCTGCAAAAACAATTTTCATCTCATAGTTATTATCAGGCATTTTAATAGTTTCAATAGTTAGAAAGTCCAGAAATTTATCTCTTTTAGATTGATTTATATTTTTAGAGATCACTTTTATAACATTATCAAATTTTAGAATTGTTCTTATTCTTTTATTTTTTCTAAATACACCTTTTTCGACATCCTCCCACATAAACCTGTTTAGTTGCATAAGTAAAATTTTATTTTTTTTCAAATTTGCAATATCCGATGGATTTACTATGCTGTCTTGTAAGTGCGCAGAAATGACTCTTAAATCCTCTGATGATCTAGCAATCAATTTCAAATTTTTAACTTTCATACTTATATTCTTTTTATCGAAGCTTTGCAGTTTTTTAATTTTTTTTCTAAAAATTCGTAACCTCGTTCTAAATGATAAATTCTATTTATTATTGTTCGGTTTTCTGCAATAAGTCCAGCTAAAACAAGGCTTACTGACGCTCTTAAATCTGTAGCCATAACTTCAGCACCATTTAATTTCGTTGGTCCAGAAATAGACGCAACTCTATTTCTAATTTCAATTTTTGCTCCCATTCTTTTCAATTCAGGAACATGCATAAATCGATTTTCAAAAATATTTTCTTTAATTTTTGATACTCCTTTTGCTTGGGTCATTAAAACCATGAATTGTGCTTGTAAATCTGTTGGAAAACCTGGATAAGGTTTTGTAGAAATTTTAACTTTCTTTAAAGATTTTGATTTAAAAACGGTAATTGAATTTCTATTTTTTAAAACTTTAATTCCCATTTTTTTAAGGATATTTAATTCACTTTTAATAATTTCAGGATTTACTTGCTTAATGATAATTTTTTCACCCAGCAAAGCACCAGCTACGAGATATGTTCCTGCTTCAATTCTATCGAATATAATTTTGTGCTTTATTTGGGCTTTGATTGATCTTATTCCTTTGACAATAATTTTGCGGTTTGAAATTTTAATTTTACAACCTAATTTTTTTAAAAATTCAATAAGGTCAATTACTTCTGGCTCGATAGCACAATTAGATATAACTGTTTCTCCTTGTGCTCCACATGCAGCAAGTAAAGCATTTTCAGTAGCACCTACAGAAATAGATGGAAAATTTATTTTTCCTCCAACTAAACCTTTTTTAGCCTCTGCAATTATATATCCATTTTTAATTTTTATTTTTGCTCCAAGTTTTTTTAATGCAAATAAATGAAGATCTACAGGTCTTGTTCCTATGGCACATCCTCCAGGCAAAGAAACTTTTGCCTTTTTGTATTTTGTTAAAAGAGAACCTAAAACTAAAACACCAGCTCGCATTGTTTTTACTAGTTTGTAAGGAGCTAAAGTTTTAATACTTTTCTCATCATTTTTAAGCTCTATATATCTTTTTTTATTCCTATTATTTATTTTAATTTTAATTCCAATAAACTTTAATAATTCAAGCATTGTAAAAATATCTTTTACAAACGGTACATTAGTCAATCTGACTTTTTTGGCTAAAATAGAAGCTGCTAAAATTGGAAGTGTCGCATTTTTAGAACCAGAGATTAAAATAGTTCCATTTAATTTATTTTTTCCTTTTATTGAAAGTTTTTGCATTAAAGAAGTGTTACACTTTTGGCAGAGTGACGCCTTTTTGCTTCATATATTTACCTTTTCTTTTTGAGTAAGAAATTTCTGGCTTCTCGTTTCCTTTAATAAACACAAATTGAGCAACTCCCTCATTGGCATATATCTTAGCAGGTAGAGGCGTAGTATTTGAAAACTCAAGGGTTACATGTCCCTCCCATCCTGGTTCTAAAGGAGTGACATTAACAATTATTCCACATCTTGCATATGTTGATTTTCCCAAACATATTACTAAAACGTTTTCAGGAATCTTAAAATACTCGATAGTCCTAGCTAATGCAAAAGAATTTGGTGGAATTATACACTCTTTACCAATCTTCGTGACAAAACTCTCTTTTTTAAAAACTTTTGGATCAACTATACCTGAATTAACATTAGTAAATATTTTAAATTCATTTGAAACTCTCGCGTCATATCCATAAGAGGATAAACCAAATGAAATTTTTCCTTTTCTAACTTGTTTACTTACAAAAGGCTTTATCATCCCCTTGCTCTTAGCATTTTTTTTAATCCATTTATCCGAAAGTACTGACATTTTTAGCTTTATTAATTCGAGTTTTAGTTTTTTTTCTTTTTTTTAAATTATTTTTCAGTGATGCCTCACGTTTTTTTAATAATGAATCTTTTTTGTCAAAAGATTTCATTAATAATTAATTTTTGTCTGGATTAGTTAAATCCTCAAGGGTGATAGGTTTATTGATGTCATGCATAGTATTTTGCTCTGACTCTTTTGGATTTGTGCTTGACCTCTTTGCTCTTCTCTGTTCAATGCGAGCTTTTCTTTTTGCCTCTTTTTTCATGGCCTTGTCACCTCGTGTTGATTTGTAGTCGTAGTGAATTCCCATAATAAGAGCCTCTTCATTTTTAATCGAATTTACTTCTAGTGTCTTTTTTTTTCAAGTGCCTTAATTGAAACATCTTAATAATTATAAACAAAATCGACAAAATTACGGCAACTATTACATCTTGTATTGGTGTTGCTTGTGGAAATCCATAGTTCCATAAAATCACTAGAACTAACCAAACAAACCAATTAATCTTTTCAAGCATCGACTTTACAACCTTGTTCATTGCAATTTTTTCCAATTTTTAGATTGTTAAAAAAATCTATAGCTCTTAAAGCTGTCATCATATGATTCTTGTAAATATTTAAATATCCATTTAAACTTTCTGACAATTTTTGAGCTTCTTTCATCATGCCTAGCCTTACTAAATTAATTAACATTATCGCATTTCCATTTGGAATTGTGTTATCACCTATATCAATTGGATTTAAAAAAATATCATCATTTTTTTTTAAGTTTTTTTGAAAAATATTCTTATCATTCAAATAAAATTTTTTTATTGCCTCGTTTAATAATTTTTTAGCTTGATCCTTGTATTTAAAATTCATAGTTTTATCAGAGAGATCAATTAAACAGTTGATAAGGAAAGCATAATCTTCAATAAAAACTATATCTTCAGAATAACTGTGGTAAATTTTATTTTTGATATATTTTTTTTCAACTTTTATAAAAAATTCCTCTGCTAATTTTAAGTATCCTTTTTCTGGTAATATCTCATTTGCAGCAACTAAAGCGCTTATCATCAAACAATTTAGATCTAACTGTGTCTTATCATCAAAAAAGGGTTTGTTTTTTTGCGATCTTATCTCTGCAAGTTTTTTTAAAATATTGTTATTTGGAACTTCTCTTTCAACAAGTATGATTTTATTTTCCCAATTTCCCTTGGGTTTTATTTCAAAATATTTGTCAATATTCTCTATTTCTTTAATTTCATCATATGAAAAAACGTAATATTTTCCTTCTACTCCATCACTATCAGCATCATAAGCGGAACCTAGAAAGCCATCCTTGTTAGTAAAATTATTTAATAAAAACTCAATAGTTTGCTCTAGCTTATTTTTAAAATAAATTTCTGAATTAATTTTACAATACTTTGAAAGAAGTAAAATGAATTGTGAATTGTCATATAGCATTTTTTCAAAATGTGGGATTATCCAATCTTCATCCACTGTATAACGTGCAATTCCCCCTTCGACATGATCGTAAATACCCTTTGAACAAAGTTGTTTTATAATAAGATTTACTGGTTCTAAGTATTTTTTATCTTTTGATTGATTATAAAAATATAGAAGTGTCTCATATAAATTAAATGTTGGAAATTTTGGAGCTCCTTTATAACCTCCCTTTAATACATCTAAATTTTTTAAAGACATTTCAATAATAGGATCAAGCTCTTGACTCAAAACAGAGCTTTTTTTCAAATCCAAATTTTTAATAATTAAGTTTTTTTGTTTTATTATATTTTCTCTTTGATCTTTGTAAGCGTGCGAAACTTTTTTCAAAACTTCTCTAAAAGATGGCAACCCTTGTACTGACTCTTTTGGAAAATAAGTACCTCCCATAAATGGGACTGCATTCTCATCCAAGAACATTGTTAATGGCCAGCCGCCCCCTGTCTGATTAAATAGTTGAAAAGAACTTTGAAATATAAAATCTAAATCAGGCCTTTCTTCTCTGTCCACTTTTATATTAATAAATAATTCGTTCATTAAATTTGCGGTTTCAATATCCTCAAAACTTTCATGTGCCATTACATGACACCAATGACAGCTGGCATAACCAATGCTCAACAAAATAGGTTTTTTATTTTGTTTTGCATATTCTAGACATTCTTTGGTCCAACGTTGCCAATGAACTGGATTATCTTTATGTTGTTTAAGATAGGGACTTAAATCATCAGATAAAATATTTTTATTTATTTGTATCATCAAAGAATTTTTTTTTTATTATTAAAGAAAAAAGCATTAAAAAAGAAAACATAAGTATAGGTAGATAAATTTCTGGAGTTAATATAAAATCAATCATACTAAAATAATCAGCTTCGGTCACATAAGTATTCAATCCAGCTCCAATTGTATTTATTATAAAAAACCCAGGGATAAATCCAAACAAGCTAGCAAAAAAATAATTCAGCTTCTTCATTCCAAACAAAATTGGGATTAAGTTTTGTAGTCCAAAGGGAACGCCGAGACCTCCAATAAACCTATAAACAAAAAAATAGAAAAATTCATTTTTTTGAAACAATTGAATATATTTTTCAAATTTTTTTTCTAAGATAGATTTAACCAGATCTCTAAAAAAGAAATTACCAATTGAGTATAATATCAAAGCACCTATTGAAATTGAAATCACTGAAACTACTGTTCCAATCATTTGACCAAATAATATTCCTGAAATAATTAAAATAGGTGAGCCAAAACCTAATAAAGTGACCCAAATAATAGCGAAAATAAAAAAATAAATTAAATTAGTAAAGACATTTGAGCTTATATAAATATTTAAATCTGACTGAAGTTCTTTATAATATGTGAAATCGTTAAGTCTTCTTATCTCAATAACTGAGAAAATAAAATATAGGAAAGAAAATAATAATAATAAATAGGCAAGACCCAAAAACATTTTCAAATTTTTGCTCATAATTTACCTGTACAATAGACAGCAATTAAAATATATACCTTTAAATATTTATGAAAAGAACCTATCAACCTAGTAATTTAGTAAGAAAAAGAAGGCACGGTTTTAGAGCAAGGATGGCAACTAAAACTGGAAGACAGCTTATAGCTCGTAGACGATCAAAAGGAAGAAAAACCTTATCAACCTAAACACAAATGGTTAAGCTTGAAAGTTTAAAAAAAAGCGACCAATTTAGAAAATTACTTAAAGAAAAAAAAATACATACTGATTATTTTTCTATATTTGCAGCTAAGAACTTTTTCTTACCAAAGCATAAAAGTAACTTGCTTATAAGTTTTGTAATGAAAAAAAAAATTGGAAATGCAGTTAAAAGAAACAAAATTAGAAGAAAATTAAAAGCAATTGTACAGAAATTATTAAAAAAAAAGGGTGCAATTAATAAAGATTACACTTATATAGTTTTTGGTAAGTCTAATGCTTACGCTCAGAAACAAAATGTGCTTTTGCCATTAATGGAGAAAAGTTTTAGTAAACTAAAAAAATAAAATGACGAAAATTCTAATTTTAATAATTAAAACCTACAAATATCTTATCTCTCCATTAATAGGAAATAGGTGTAGATTTTTACCAACTTGTTCAGAATATTTTATTGAAGCTCTTAAGACTCAAGGTCTTGTAAGAGGGTTAAAATTAGGATCAAAAAGAATTTTAAAATGTCATCCAATTAAAAGTTTAGGAGGAGCCGAAGGTTTAGATCTCGTTCCAAGTAAAAATAAAAGGGAAAGAAAAAATGGATAACAAAAATGTTTTTGTAGCGATAGCCCTTTCAATGTCTGTTTTACTTTTCTGGAGTGCCTTTTTTGAAACACCTAGAAAAACTAATGATCAAAAAAATAATCAAAATATTGAAAAAAAAGTAAAACAGAACTCTATTGCACCTACAATTAGTCAGCCACAAATGGTTAAAAAAATTACAAGAGAAGATTCCATCAGTAATAGTAAGAGAGTTAAAATTGAAAATGACAGCATATCAGGTTCAATAAATTTACAGGGTGCTCTCATTGACGATATATCTTTTAAAAAGCATAAACAAAAAGTAAATGATGAAAAAAACATCATTTTTTTAAATCCATCTAATACTGAAAACGGTTTTTATATCGAAACAGGATGGACAAGTATTGGTAACAAAATAAAAGTTCCGACTAAAGACTCTTTATGGAAGGTAAATGGTAATAATATTTTAAGCACTACGTCTCCAGTTATTTTACAGTGGAACAATAAAGAAGGAGTGATTTTTGAAAAAAGGATTGAATTAGATGATAAATATTTATTTAAGATATCTCAAAAAGTAAAAAATAATTCCAACTCATCAATTGATTTATTCCCCTATGCTCAAATGACAAGAAATAAGATCCCAGATGATATCCAAAATTTTTATATACAACATGAAGGTTTCATTGGAGTATTTGATGATGAGTTAAAAGAGGATGATTATGATGACGTTCAAGAGAAAAAGATTGTTAGAGAGTCTAACGAAGGATGGCTTGGAATCACAGACAAATACTGGATGACTGCTTTTGTTCCAGAGGCAGGTAAAAATTTTAAATCAACATTTCTTTATGAAGACGGATTTAAAGCAAATTATATTATTAATAAACCTACAACAATTAGCAAGTCATCTTCCGGAATGAATGAGTTAAGATTGTTTGTTGCTGCAAAAGAGGTTGAGACAATTGACGGGTATGCAGCAAACCAAAACATTAAAAAGTTTGACTTAGTTATTGATTGGGGTTGGTTTTATTTCTTCACGAAACCTCTATTTTTTGTCATAGATTATTTATTTAAAATATCTGGAAATTTTGGAACAGCTATCGTTCTATTAACTATTGCAATAAGACTAATTTTCTTCCCACTAGCAAATTTCTCTTTTAGATCAATGGCAAAAATGAAAGCAGTTCAGCCAGAGATGATGAGGCTTAAGGAGCTGCATAAAGATGATAAAGTCAAATTGCAACAAGAGATGATGGCTTTGTACAGAAAAGAAAAAATTAATCCTGCATCTGGTTGTTTGCCTGTATTGATACAAATACCTTTCTTTTTTGCAATATATAAGATGCTTTTTATTTCTTTAGAAATGAGACATCAGCCATTTTTTGGTTGGATAAAAGATTTGTCAGCTCAAGATCCAACTTCATTATTTAATTTATTTGGCTTAATACCTTGGGATCCCCCAGGGTTTATGATAATTGGAATTTGGCCAATTTTAATGGGGGCCTCAATGTGGGTTCAACAAAAGTTAAATCCGGCACCAGCCGACCCAATTCAGGCAAAAATATTTGCTTTCTTCCCGTTATTTTTAACAATTATACTTGCATCGTTCCCTTCTGGTTTAGTTGTTTATTGGACGATAAATAATATTCTTACAATCGCTCAACAATACGTAATTGTTAAAAAAACTACGGTGAAAACAAATTAATGCTAAAAAATATTTCTCTAAGTGAGATTAAAAAATTTTGGCCTGAGAAAGCACCAGATATTAATATTGTCCAAAAATACGTGAAAAAATACGAAAAAGAAAAAATTGTAATTAAATATGGAGGTAATGTTTTAATAGATAGAAATGTCTTCAATAACTTTATATCTGATATAAATGTCCTCAATAGATTGGGTTTATCTATCATAGTTGTCCACGGCGGCGGTCCAAGAATTAAAAGAGAATTAGAAAAAAAAAAAATTGTGTCAAAATTTATTAATGGGTTGAGAATTACTGATAAAAGTATAATTGATACAGTAGAGGAAGTTTTAATAGACTTTAATCAAGACATAGTAAATTCTCTCAAGAATTTAGGGACTGATGCAGCGTCATTTCATACTAAAACTAAAAATATAATAGAAGTTAAACCTGAAAGAAAAGAACTTGGATTTGTGGGAATACCAAGTAAAATTAATGATAATTTAATTCAAAATGCACTCGATGAAAATAAAATTCCAATTATAGCCCCTTTAGGTTTAGGTGAGAATGATCAAACGTATAATATTAATGGTGATACAGCTGCAAGCGCTATCGCAAAGAAACTAAAATCTAGAAGACTTTTATTAATGACAAATGTTGAGGGAGTTTATGATGATCAGAAGAAATTAATATCAGAAATTAAACCTTTTGATCTAGAAAATCTTATTAAATGGAAAGTTGTTCAGGGTGGAATGATTCCTAAAATAGAAAATTGCGTTGATGCTGTTCAAAGTGGAGTAAAAGGTGTAGTTATTCTAGATGGAAGAAAACCTCACTCAATTTTACATGAAATCTTTTCTGATAGAGGATCTGGAACATTAATTAGAGAATGAAAGACTTAAAAAATATTAAATTTTGGTTATTTGATCTAGACAACACGCTTTACGACGGAGCCACTAAAGTCTTTGATCAAGTAGATAAAAAAATGTCGAAATTTATCTCTGAAAAACTTAATGTAAACATTGAGGAAGCAAAGAAAATTCAAAAAAATTATTTTCAAGAATACAACACAACTTTAAACGGTATGATTAAAAACCATAAAATAGATGCTGATGAATTTTTAGAGTTTGTTCATGATGTGGATCTAAGTTTTTTAGATAAAGATAAAGATTTAGAAGATGAAATTAAAAAATTAAATGGAAAAAAAATAATTTTTACAAACGGATCCAAAGATCATGCAGTCAACGTAACAAAAAGAATTGGAATAGATAAGCTTTTTGATGGAATTTTTGATATAAGAGATTGTGAATTTATCCCAAAACCTTCAAAAGAACCTTACAAAAAATTGGTAGAAAGTTACAAAATTGAGCCACAATATTGTATATTCTTTGAAGATATTGCAAGAAATTTAAAGCCAGCATACGAATTAGGAATGAAAACTGTTTGGATTAAAAATAATGAACCTTGGGCGGCAAAATACTCTGACTCAAATTTTATTAATTACAAAACTGATAATCTAGCGAAATTTTTAAAGGAGATAAATGAGTTACGATAAATTGGAAAAAATAATTAACGAAAGTTTTGAAAAAAAAGAAAAAGTAGGTCCGAAATCAGATAAAAAATTGGTGAGGGCCATTAATGAAACCATTAATTTAGTTGATAGTGGAAAAATAAGAGTAGCAAATAAAAAAAATGGTAATTGGTTTGTAAATCAATGGATTAAAAAAGCTATTTTATTAAGCTTTAGAATAAATGAGATGAAGATGATGAAGGGTCCTTACACAACTTGGTATGACAAAGTACCGGGAAAAACCGTAAAGTGGAGAGAGAAAGACTGGAAAAAGGCAGGGTATCGCCATGTTCCTAATGGAGTTGTCAGAAAAGGAGCTTACATTGCTAAAAATGTAGTTTTAATGCCGAGCTTCGTAAATCTCGGTGCCTATGTTGGTGAGGGAACAATGATTGACACTTGGGCCTCTGTTGGTTCTTGTGCTCAGGTTGGAAAAAATTGTCATATTTCAGGAGGCGCAGGTATAGGTGGTGTGTTAGAACCTCTTCAAGCCGGTCCAGTGATTATCGAAGACAATTGTTTTATTGGTGCTCGATCTGAAATCGCTGAAGGTGTTTTAGTTGAAGAGGGTGCGGTGCTATCAATGGGTGTTTATATTGGGGCATCTACAAAAATTGTAGACAGAAGCTCTGGAGAAATACACTATGGAAAAGTTCCTGCATATTCAGTTGTAGTCCCTGGTAGTTTACCTAACAAGTCAAATCCAGATGGTCCCTCGTTGTATTGTGCTGTTATAGTTAAAAAGGTTGACGAGAAAACTAGAAGCAAAACTTCTATCAATGATTTATTAAGAGACTAATGACTATAATAAACGAATTACATTTATCTAAAGAATTAATAAGGTTTCCAAGTATTACGCCAATAGATGCAGGTGCAATTAATTTTTTAAGTAAAAAACTTAAAAAATTAGGATTTAATTGTAAAATATTAGAGTTTAAAGATAAGAAAAGCAAACCAATTAAAAATCTTTATGCAAGAATAGGGAATAAAAGACCTAACCTTTGCTATGCTGGTCATACAGACGTAGTTCCTCCTGGAAATTATCAAGATTGGAGTGTCAATCCATTCAAACCAACTGTAAAAAAAAATCATTTAATTGGTAGAGGCGCTAATGATATGAAAAGTTCAATTGCATGCTTTGTGGCTGCTACAAGTAAATTTTTGCAAAAGAACCAAAGATTCAATGGATCAATAAGTTTTTTAATTACTGGTGACGAGGAAGGTTATGCAATTAATGGTACAAAAAAAGTAGTAGATTATCTAAGTAAGAAAAAAGAAAAAATTGATTTTTGCATTGTAGGTGAGCCAACAAATCCAAATAAACTTGGTGAGATGATTAAAATTGGAAGAAGAGGAAGTTTATCTGGAAAAATTGAGATTACTGGAACTCAAGGGCATATTGCCTATCCACATCTTACTAATAATCCAATTAATACACTGGTTTCTATATGTAGAAAACTTAAAGAGAGAAAACTTGATAAAGGCAATAAAAATTTTCAACCTTCAAATTTAGAATTTACATCCATTAATGTAGATAATAAGGCTCATAATGTAATACCTGCAAGAGCAAAGGCTCAGTTCAATATTAGGTATAATAATTTGCACACCTCTTCTTCGTTGAAGAAGAAAATTAATTTAATCGTAAAAAAAATAAGTAAAAAGAATAAATGTAAATTTAAAGTTGATTATATTGAAAATGGGGAAGCCTTTTTAACAAAACCAGAAAAAACAATATATATGGCAAAAAGAATTATAAAAAAAATAACAAAAGTAACTCCGAAATTTTCAACAACAGGGGGGACATCTGATGCAAGATTTATTAAAAAAATTTCTCCTTGTCTTGAGTTTGGCTTGGTAAATAAAACTATGCATAAAGTAGATGAATGTGTTTCATTGGGAGACTTAAAAAAACTCACAAAAATATATAATGATTTTATAATTGAGTATTTCAAGTGAGGTTATACAAAATCAGAAAATCTAAAATTGATAAAAAAGGTTTATACGCAAACCGTAATATCAAAAAAGGAACAAAAATAATTGAGTACAAAGGTAAAATTATTACAAGAAAATATGCAGAGGAAAGCTCAAAGTTCGATAACAATAAAGCAATTTATCTTTTTAATCTAAACAAGAAATATGACTTAGATGGAGACTTTAAATATAATACAGCTAGATTAATTAATCATTCATGTAATCCTAATTGTGAGGTAACTGGATCTGGCTTAAAAGTTTGGGTTCATGCAATAAAAGATATTAAGAAAGATGATGAACTCTCTTATGATTATGGTTTTAGTTACGATAAGGACTATAAGCAATTTCCATGTAAGTGCGGAGAAAAAAATTGTGTAGGTTTTATAGTAAGAGAGGGCTCAAGATGGAGAATAAAAAAATCTAATATAAAATAATAAAGAGTGAAAAAAATTTTATTTTTAACTGTTCGAGACCCGTTTTCTGGAAAATTTTCTGGTGACGTCATTAGATCTAAGAAATTTGTTGAGTATTTTTCAAAAAAAAATAAAGTTCAAATAATTACATTAGGGAATAATAATAAATTTAAAAATTCAAAAAAAATTTCAATAAAATTCTTTAAAAGAGAAAATTTTATTTTAATTTTTTTTAGATGCCTGTTATCAATTATTCAGCTCAAACCATTACACTTAAATTTTTTTTATTCATCACTACTTAAAAAGTATTTAAGTCAAAATATCAAAAGCTACGATCTAATTTTTTGCCAATCTATTAGAGCTTTTTATAATTTACCTGATTTTCAAAAAAACATTATTCTGGATGTAGGAGATTTGTACTCAAAAAATTATTATCAAACTTTTAAAAACTTATTTTTTTTAAATCCTCTCAAAATTATTTATTATATAGAGAGTAAATTGATAAAAAAATACGAACATTTTTGTTTTTCAAAATCAAACAAAATTCTATTATTTTCTAAAAAAGAAATTAAAGAAATTAAAAATATTTCAAAAAGCAAGATAGTTCAAATTAATTTTGGAGTAGATAAGATAAAAAAAATTTATAAATTCAGTAAAAAAAACTATAAAATTATTTTTATTGGGAATATTAAGTATACTCCAAATAGACAAGCTTGTTATAATTTTGTTAATAATATTTTTCCAATAATTAAAGAATTTTTTCCAGAAATAGAATTTCATATTCTTGGAGAAATTTATTCATTAGACAAATATATTTTATTAAGGAAACCTGGGGTTCAAATAAAAGGTAAAATTAAAAATTTGGAACCTCATTTATCAAATGTCATTTGTGGCTTAGCAAATCTTAATATTTCTACAGGTGTACAAACAAAACTTCTTACCTATATGTCTTATGGTATACCTTCGATCTGCAGTGAAAAAGTTTTTAAAAATTTTGATAAAATTAGGTCAAATAAAATAGATTATTATAAAAATGATAAAGAATTTATAAATTTAATTATAAAAATGAAAAATAACAGTTCTTATAGTAACAAAGTATCTGATAGAGGAATTAAAACAGTTCAAAAATTTAAGTGGCCAAAAATTCTTAATAGTTTTGATAGATTTATTTAAAAGTAAACTAATATACTTTATCTCTCACATTTTTTAGGTCAGACTCGACCATGTCAATAACCAGATCTTTAAACTTTATTTTAGGCTTCCATCCTAATTTTTTTTCTGAATTTTTAGGATCTGCAAGTAAAGTTTCGACTTCAGCAGGTCTAAAAAACTTTTCGTCAATTTTTAAATAATCTTTAAAATTTAGTCCCACGTGTTTAAATGCGATTGATAAGAATTCCTCGACAGTATGTTGCTCGCCAGTACCTATTACATAATCTGATGGTTTGCTTTGTTGAAGCATAAGCCACATTGCTTCTACATAGTCTTTAGCATGTCCCCAGTCTCTTTTTGCATTGATGTTTCCCAGTCTTATCTCCTTTTGTAAATTATTTTTAATTCTAGCTACAGCTAGTGAAATTTTTCTTGTTACAAATTCAAAACCTCTTCTGGGAGACTCATGATTAAATAATATACCTGTGCTTGCAAATGATTTATAAGCTTCTCTATAATTTCTTGTCAGCTCAAAACCTGTAACTTTTGAAATTCCATAAGCAGATCTTGGGTAAAACTTTGTATTTTCTGTCTGAGGAGTTTCAACGGTTTTTCCAAACATTTCTGACGAACCTGCAAAATAAAATTTAGAGCCAGGTGAGAATTCTTTCATAGCGGCTAGCATATAATGAGTGCCATTTATATTCGTGTTGAGTGTTGAAAACTCGTCTTCGAAAGAATTTGCCACATAACTTTGTGCAGCAAGGTGATAGATCTCATCAGGTTTTACTTTATTTATTATTTTAGCTAAACTAGGAAAGCTTTCTAATGATCCACTATGTAAGATTAAATTTTTTCTTATACTTTTTAATCTCCATAATCTATGAGTTTCGTCTTCAAGAGCTACTCTTCTTATAACTCCGTGAACCTCATAATTTTTTTCTAATAGAAGTTCTGCAAGGTAAGAACCGTCTTGGCCAGATATTCCTGTAATGAGAGCTTTTTTCATATTAAAAATAATTATCTACATTATTTTACTATTTGTTGCTAGTAAATTACATTTTTTAAATATAAACCATTTGCTGGTGCGGGAGGGGCACAAAGCCTTCTATTTTTTGATTTAAATATAAATTTAAATTTTTTTAAATCCCATTTATTTACTGCAAGATACTTTAAACACCCAACCATTGACCTGACTTGATTTTGTAAAAAAGATTTTGATTTGAAAGTAATAAGTATTTTATCGCCGAGTTTTTTAATTTTAACTGAATTCATTTTTTTTATTGGTGATTTTGAGTAGCAAGTAGACGCTCTAAATGTAGAAAAATCGTGGGTACCCTCTAA
>CACLUK010000007.1 GCA_902610115.1 uncultured Pelagibacteraceae bacterium | reverse complement strand
GCGGATGTTAATTCAAAAGAAAACTTAAAAGCTGAAGATCTTAAAAACACTAATACCTGTTGTATACTAATTGGTCCCGAGGGCGATTTTTCTTTAGCTGAACGTGAGTTAATACTTCAAAATAGAGCGGTAAAACCTTTTACGTTATCTAGAAACATTCTAAGGTCTGATACGGCTGTAATAAGCGCGATTTCATTAGTAAATTTTATCAATAACTTTCATTAATTGTCGCATTAATTGAAATTGTGAAATTGTCTAAAAGCTGTATAAAAACTCATGATTAAAAAAATTGCTTATACACTTTTCTTAGCTTGGCCAACAGTGCTTCTTGGCAATGAGCCTAAGGATTGGCAACTAGGTTTCCAAAAAGCAGCTTCAAAAAGTATGGATGACATTGTTTGGTTTCACGACTACATGCTTGTGCCAATAATTACCGCTATCACTGCTTTTGTTTTATTTTTACTTTTATATGTCTGTGTAAGATACAGGGCCTCCAAGAATCAAGTTCCATCAACAACAAGTCATAACACCTTAATTGAGGTTATTTGGACATTGGTTCCTTGTTTAATTTTGATCGTAATGGCAGTACCTTCATTTAAAGTTTTATACTCACAAGATGAAATTCCTAAAGCAGATGTTACTATTAAAGCTATAGGGTATCAGTGGTATTGGGGATATGAATACCCAGATGAAAATATCATTTTCGATTCTTATATGATTGATGAAAAAGATTTAAAAGAAAATCAACCAAGATTATTAGCGGTTGACAATGCGGTTTACGTACCAGTGAATAAAGTTGTAAAAGTTATGATAACTGCAAATGATGTGTTGCATGCATGGGCGCTCCCATCTTTTGGAGTTAAAAGAGATGCAATTCCAGGCAGAATCAACGAGACATGGTTTAAAGCTGACCGAACTGGAACTTTCTACGGCCAGTGTTCCGAGCTTTGTGGAATAAAACATGCTTTCATGCCAATCACAGTAAACGTTGTGTCCGAAGAAGAATATAATAAATGGTTAGAAGAGGCTAAAGTTAAATTTGCTAAAGATGAAATTAATAATAATATTAAAGTAGTAAAAAAAATTAAGGAGATAAAGTAATGTCAGCAACAACTGCAGATCACGAGCATCATCAAAATCCAACAGGTTGGAAAAGATGGGCTTACTCAACAAATCATAAAGATATAGGAACAATGTATCTTATCTTTGCAATTATCGCAGGGATAATTGGATCTGCTTTTTCAGTTTTAATGAGAATGGAACTAATGCATCCAGGTGACGGAATTCTTGGAGGTGATTATCATTTATATAATGTTTTAGTAACTGGTCATGGCTTAATCATGATTTTCTTTATGGTAATGCCAGCAATGATTGGTGGATTTGGAAACTGGTTTGTTCCAATTATGATAGGTGCACCAGATATGGCGTTCCCAAGGATGAATAATATCTCTTTTTGGCTATTACCAGTCGCCCTAATTTTATTGTTAGTATCAATTTTTGTTGATGGCCCTCCAGGCGCAAAAGGAGTAGGAGGGGGATGGACGATTTACCCACCTCTTTCATCAAAAACTGGACAACCAGGCCCAGCAATGGACCTAGCAATTCTAAGTTTGCACGTTGCAGGTGCTTCATCAATCCTAGGAGCAATTAACTTTATCACGACAATTTTAAATATGAGAACTCCTGGCATGACTTTACACAAAATGCCATTATTCTCTTGGTCAATCTTAGTGACTGCATTTTTGCTTTTATTATCATTACCAGTTTTAGCAGGTGCTATAACAATGCTTCTAACGGATAGAAATTTTGGAACTGCTTTTTTTGAAGCACAAACAGGCGGTGATCCAGTTCTATTCCAACATTTGTTTTGGTTCTTTGGTCACCCAGAGGTATATATTTTAATTTTGCCAGGTTTTGGAATGATAAGCCATATCGTTTCAACTTTTTCAAAGAAGCCTGTGTTTGGCTATCTCGGAATGGCTTATGCCATGGTAGCTATTGGAGTAGTTGGCTTCGTTGTTTGGGCTCACCACATGTACACTGTTGGACTTGACACAGATACAAAGGCCTATTTCTTAGCAGCGACAATGATTATTGCAGTCCCAACCGGAATTAAGATTTTTTCTTGGATAGCAACAATGTGGGGTGGCTCGATAAGCTTTCAAACTCCTATGCTTTGGGCTATTGGCTTTATTTTTTTATTTACTTTAGGAGGAGTAACTGGAGTAGTTCTGGCAAATGCAGGTGTTGATACAGCACTTCATGATACTTATTATGTCGTTGCGCATTTCCACTACGTATTATCAATGGGCGCTGTGTATGCAATATTTGCGGGATTTTATTATTGGTTTAGTAAAATGACAGGTTATGAATACTCAGAATTTTTGGGAAAACTACATTTTTGGCTGACTTTCATAGGGGTAAACTTAATATTCTTCCCACAACATTTCTTAGGATTAGCAGGAATGCCGAGAAGATACGCTGATTATCCAGACGCATTTGCTGGTTGGAACTATATATCTTCGATTGGTTCATATATATCCATTATCGGTTTAGCAGTATTTTTATTAAACCTATTGTACGCCTTTATGAAAAAGAAAAAAGCAGAACCAAATCCATGGGGAGAAGGAGCAACGACTCTAGAATGGACAGTGTCATCACCGCCACCATTCCATACTTTTGAAGAGCTACCTAAAGTAAAGTAAATTGAGCCAGATAAGTATAAAATTTAGAAACTCTAAACTTGGTTTAGCACTGGACCTAAGTTCATTTTTTAACTTAATGAAACCTAGGGTAATGTCTCTTGTCTTATTTACATGTATGGTAGGTTTATTAATAGCACCGATTAATGTAGACTTTACATCTGCTTGCATTTCTCTCTTAGCTGTAGCTATCGGGTCTGGAGCTGCTGGAACTCTAAATATGTGGTATGAGTCAGACCTAGATGCCTTGATGAGCAGAACTTGTTTAAGACCAATCCCAACTGGAAAAGTAAAAAAAAATCAAGCTTTATATTTTGGTATAGTTTTATCAGCTTTGTCAGTAAGCATAATTTATTTTTCAGCTAACTTAATTTCTGCAATTTTATTAGCCTCAACAATTGCTTTTTATTTTTTTATTTATACGATTTGGTTAAAAAGGAAAACTCCGCAAAATATTGTTATAGGTGGTGCAGCTGGTGCATTACCACCTGTTATTGGATGGACAATATCAACTGGAAGTATCTCTGTTGAGCCAATAATTTTATTTTTAATTATTTTTCTATGGACACCATCACATTTTTGGGCGTTAAGTTTATATAAATCAAGTGATTATAAAAAAGCAAAAATTCCAATGCTACCTATAATTTCTGGAACAAAAACAACTAAAGTGAATATACTTTTTTATGCTTTAATGATGCTACCTGCAATAATTGCACCTTACTTTTTAAATTTTGCTAGCGTATTTTATCTAGCCATATCCTCTATGATGTCTGCATACTATGTTTATTTATGTTTAAGATTATACAGGTCTAAAATAGCAAGTATTTCAAATAAAATAGCGAGAAAAATTTTCATATACTCAATTTTTTATTTGTTTTTTATTTTCTTAATTTTACTAATTGATAATTTTTTAAAGTAATATGATGAACAAAAAGAAAAAAAACCTAATAACAGCTTTAATATTAATCTTATTTATGATTTTTTTATTTGTATTAACTTTCTATAATATTGGAATTTATAATAGAGAAATATAATGAATATAAGCAAAAAAAACTTAACACCTATCGCTTTAGTATCGATATTTTTACTAATGCTTGGATTGTCTTTTGCAGCAGTTCCTTTATATGATTTGTTTTGCAGAGTAACAGGCTTCGGTGGGACTACCCAAAACGCAACTAATAAAGAAATTCCAAAAATAATAGTTAACCAAGACTATAAAATGAGATTTGATACAAACATCAATAGTACTTTAGATTGGAAATTTTATCCTGAGAAGAATACTTTAAACTTAAAACCTGGTGAAGTTCATACAGTGAAATTTAACGTTGAAAATCCTAGCAATGAAATTTCTTCAGGGTCAGCAACTTTTAATGTTTCGCCATCACCATTTGGTATTTATCTAAATAAGATAGGCTGTTTTTGTTTTGAAAAACAAACCTTGCAACCAGGTGAAAAAAAAGAGTTTGTATTAACTTTTTTCTTGGATCCCAAAGTAGTTGATGATAATAAAACTAAAAATATGTCTGATGTAACTTTGTCTTTTACTTTTTTTTCATCAGGCTATTACGAAAAGAGTAACACATAATGTCAGAAGGAAAACCAAAACACGATTACCATTTAGTTGACCCAAGTCCTTGGCCGATCTATGTTTCATTTGCTACTTTAGTCTTAGCTTTTGGAGCAGTTTATTATTTCCACTCAAAAGCTCTTTGGTTATTATTAATTGGATTTGCATTAGTAGTTTATGGTGCATTTATGTGGTGGCGGGATGTTATAGAAGAAGCAGAACATCAAGGCCATCATACTCCTGTAGTTCAAATTGGACATAGGTACGGTATGACATTATTTATCGCCTCTGAAGTAATGTTTTTTGTTGCATGGTTCTGGGCTTTCTTTAACGCAAGTTTATTTCCATCAGATTCTATAGGAGGTATATGGCCACCAGCAGATATTAAAACTTTTGATCCTTGGGATATACCATTAATCAACACTCTAATTTTATTGTTATCAGGAACTACTGTAACCTGGGCGCATCATGCAATGTTAGAAAATGACAGAAAAGGATTAGTAAATGGTTTGATCGCAACAGTATTTTTAGGATTTATATTTTCTTGTTTTCAAGCTTATGAGTATCATCACGCAACATTTACTTTAGATGGTGGAATTTATGGTTCCACATTTTATATGTCGACTGGTTTTCACGGTTTTCACGTAATTGTCGGAACAGTTTTTCTTGCAGTTTGTTTGTTTCGATCAATGAGAGGTCACTCGACGCCCCAACACCATTTTGGATTTGAAGCAGCAGCCTGGTACTGGCATTTTGTTGACGTAGTTTGGTTATTCTTATTTGCTGCGATCTATATTTGGGGAAGCTAATCTCAAATTGAAAAGAGCATTTTTATTTCAACTATTCGTAATTTTTTTTGTAACGGTATTTTGTGCTTTAGGGACTTGGCAACTTTATAGATTGCAATGGAAGCTAGAACTAATAAGCGAAATTACTTTTGGATTAGACTCTAAACCAATAGAGTATTCTAATTCAATTAAGAAAAATTATCAGAGAGTAAGAGCTAAAGGAAAATTTAATTTTGATAAGCAAATTTACCTTTATAGCTTGAATGATAGTGGAAAACCTGGATATGATGTAGTCACTCCTTTTAGGACTGACAAAAATCAAAATGTTTTAATTAATAGAGGATGGATTAAAAAAGAACTAAAAGGTAGCGCAAGTATAAATCTCAAAGCAGAAAGTGATAGTGAAATAATTGGTCTTTTAAGAGAAATTTATAAACCAAGTATATTTAAACCAGATAACGATATTTTAAATAATATTTGGTTTTCATTAAATTTAGAAGATTTAAAAGAAGCTACAGGAGAGCAATTTAATGAGTTTGTAATTTTTTTGGAGGATAATAAAGCCAAGACACCACTTCCTAAAAAGATAAGTATAGATGTGCCAAATAATCACCTTAAATATGCTATAACATGGTATGCAATATCAATCTCAATAATTTTTTATTATTTATATTTTAGAAGAAAAAAATGAATTATTTTAGCACTAGGGATAAATTTTTAGAATTTAGTTTTAAAGATATTTTCTTAAGAGGACTTGCACCAGGCGGTGGATTATTTTTGCCTGCAGAAATAAAGAAGTATAGTCAAGAAGAACTTAATAATTTAAGTCAACTAAATTATAATGAACTTGCTACAGAAATTATCTTTAATTTTTGTTCAGATGAAATTAAAAAAGAAGAACTTAGCTCACTGATTAAAAAATCTTATAGTAGTTTTAAAGATAAAGAAGTTGTAAATATAAAAAAAATTGGAAATATAAATCTTCTCGAACTTTATCATGGACCTACTTTAGCTTTTAAAGATATTGCAATGCAGGTAATTGGCAATTTGTATGACTACTTAGAAGTCGCTAAAGATAAAACTGTAAATATCGTAGTTGCTACATCAGGAGATACTGGTTCAGCAGCTATTGCAGCATTAAGCAATAGAAAAAATATAAATCTTTTTGTTCTGCATCCGCATAATAAAATTTCTAATACTCAAAGAAAAATAATGACAACAATTGGTGGTGCTAATATTTATAATATTGCTATTGAGGGTTCATTTGATGATTGTCAAAAAATTGTAAAAGAGCTTTTTAATGAAAATAGTTTTAGATCAAAAATAAATATGTCAGGTGTAAATTCTATCAATTGGGCTAGAATTGTTTGTCAAATTGTTTATTATTTTTATTCTTTCTTTAAATTAAAAAAAAATAATATTAGCTTTTCAGTACCAACTGGTAATTTTGGAGATATCTATGCTGGATATGTAGCAAAAAAAATGGGTTTACCAATTAATAAACTTATAGTTGCTACAAATAAAAATGATATTTTACAAAGAGTAATCAATACAGGTGAATATAAACCTGATACAGTGAAGGCAACCATAACACCAAGTATGGATATACAAGTTGCCAGTAATTTTGAAAGGCTTCTTTATTATATATTAGATGAAAGCGATAGTAAGGTAGGATCATTAATGAGTGATTTATCTTCAAAAAGTTTATTCAGCTTAGAAAAAAAAGAAGTCGATAAAATTAAAAAAGATTTTGAAGCAGTAAAAGTTACAGATGATGAGACAATATCTGTAATCGATGAAATATATAAAGAGCATAAATTTATAATTGATCCTCATACTGCTACTGGTGTAGTAGCAGCAAAAAGTTTTAAAAACTTAGGAAATATAATTGTTCTTGGTACAGCTCATCCTTACAAATTCAGCGATACAATAAAAAAAGCTATAGGAAAAAGCTTAGATCCACCTAAGCATTTAAAGTTGAATATAGATAAAAAGGAAACATTTGATATTATTGGAAATTCAAATTCAGAAGTTAAAAATTATATTTTGGGTAAAATTCAATGAGAATAAAAATAGGAGACAAACTACCTAACTCGGAGTTATTTTATCTTGACCAAAATAATGATGTAAAAAAAATTGATATATTGGATCTTTGTAAAGGCAAGACTATTATTTTAGGTATGCCTGGGGCTTTTACTAAAACTTGTTCGGCTCTTCATCTCCCTGGGTATATAAAAAATTACGACTTAGCTACTCAAAAAGGAATTACAAAAATTGTATGCATCGCTGTAAATGATCCTAATGTAATGAAGGCCTGGGGTGATAATCAAAATGCTGAAAGTAAAATTTTCATGGCTGGCGATCCCTTTCTTAAATTTACAAAAGCTATCGGAGCAGAAGTAGATAAATCCGAAAAAGGATTAGGAATTAGATCTAATCGTTACACTATGTTAGTGGAGAATTGTGAAGTTAAAAAATTAGAGGAAGAAAAAGAAACAGCTACTTGTGAATTATCTTCAGCTGAAAGCTTTTTAAAATCTATTTAGTTTTCGAAACTGCTAATTCATCAACAAGATTATTATATTTGTTGCCAGCGTGAGCTTTAACCCATTTCCAAGTAACTTTATGTTTTAGACAAGCATTATCCAAATTAATCCAAAGATCTTTGTTTTTAACTGTTTTATTGTTTGAACTCTTCCAATTGTTAACTTTCCACTTTTTAATCCAATCAGTTATTCCATCTTTCACATATTTTGAGTCAGTAAAAATTGTAATCTCTGATTTCTTTTTTATTTTCTTTAATGCCATAATTGCAGCCATTAATTCCATCCTATTATTAGTTGTATTACTTTCACTTCCAGAAATACTTGATTGATTAGAATCATCCAATATGATTGCGGCCCAACCTCCTTTCCCAGGATTTCCAGAGCAAGCACCATCAGTATAAATTTTTAATTTCATTAAAAGAAATAATCCTCATGATTTTTTGCATTCTTGTGAAATTCTAATCTTTTTAAATACTCCATTGGATCTTTAATTTTGACTATTGCTCCTTCTACTTTATTTAACGCATCGAATACTCGAGTTAGCAAGAATCTTAAAGCAGCGCCTTGAGATAAAACTTTAATACTATTTAATTCTTCTTGAGACAATTTTCTTACACATGTATATCCATCTATAAAATTCTTTGCTTTAGTGACGTTAAAACTTAAATTACTTTTTAGTCCGTCAAAACACAAAGCGTTAAAACAAATAGCGATTTCAAACGCATAAAAATCTTCACATGAAAAATAAAAATCAATAATACCACCAAATTTATCTTGAATAAAAAAAATATTGTCGTGAAATAAGTCTGCATGGATTATTCCTCTTGGTAGACTTTTTGGCCAACTTTTTTCAACATCATTGAGATTTTCCTCAATTAATCTTGGCAGATCTTTATGTATATTTTCACATTTATTTTTAACTGAATTAAATAATTTTCTCCATGAATTTACGGATAAGTCATTTTGTCGTTTTAATTTTAAATTCTTTGTGAGCTCATGCATTTTAGCTATTTCAGATCCGATTGATTTACAATTGACTGGAGATAAATTTTGTTTTGCCTTTCCCTCAAGAAATGAAACAATCATTAATTTTTTTCCCCCAAAATTTGTAATAGTTTTATTATCATTATTAGAAATAGGAGCAGGGCATTTAAACCCAGCTTTATTTAAAGATGACATTAGATCAGAAAAAAAAGGAAGATCATCAGATTTAACTCTTTTTTCGTAAATAGTTAAAATAAATTTTTTTTTATTAACCGATAAAAAATAGTTTGTATTTTCAATACCTTCTTCAATTCCTTTGAATGAATCCAACTTACCTAAACTATAATTAGATAAAATTTCCTCAATTTTATTTTGATTTAACTTTGTATAGACAGCCATTAATTGAGTTCTTTCGGCAGTTTAAATACAACTTTTTCCTCTGCGACTATTACCTCTTCAATAGAAACCTTTCTATCTTTTCTTATATTATCCAACAAATTTTGAACAAGCTTTTCTGGTGCAGACGCTCCAGAAGAAATCCCAATGATTTCAGAATTCTCTATTTCATTAAAAGGAATTTCTTTTTCAGAATGCATTAAATGAGAATTATTACAACCAGCTTTTTTTGCAACTTCAACTAATCTGACAGAATTAGACGAGTTACGGCTACCCACTACAAAAAACATATCACACTTGGAAGCTATCTCTTTTACCGCAGACTGTCTGTTAGTAGTTGCATAACATATGTCCTCTTTAATGGGGCCTTTAATTTTTGGAAACTTGTTTTTAAGAGCTTCAACTATTTCAGCTGTATCATCTACAGAAAGGGTTGTTTGAGTAATATATGCAAGAGGTTTTTTAAAATCGTTTTCTTTTAGTACTTCAACATCATTTTTTGTCTCGATTAATTTAATTGATCCTTTTGGAAGCTGACCCATTGTGCCAATAACTTCAGGGTGATTTTTATGTCCAACTAATAATATTTCAAAACCATTTTTTTTTAATTGCTCCGACTCTCTGTGTACCTTTGAAACTAATGGACAAGTTGCATCTACAAAGGATAAATTTTTTAATTTAGCCTCTTCTGGAACTGACTTTGGCACTCCATGAGCTGAGAAAATTACAGGCCTACTTGCGTCTTCTATGTCAGATAATTCATCAACGAAAATTGCACCTTTTTCTTTTAACTCTTCAACAACCTGTTTATTGTGCACTATTTCATGACGAACATATACCGGAGCTCCAAACTTGCTGATAGATTTTTCAACTATTTCTATAGCTCTTTTAACTCCAGCACAAAATCCTCTTGGTGACGCTAAATAAATTTTAAGTTCTTTTTTCATTTTTTTCTAAAAGATATTCTAACAATATATGCGGAAAAGTAAGTGACGCCAAACCAATAAATATTACCTTATAAATAGCCTCATCAAGCTTATAAAAATTATTTAAAAAATATATCGCAAATAAAAATATTATTGCAGTAATAAAAGTTAAAGGGATAGCTTTAAATATAAATTTTTTAAATCCTGGCTTGAAAGATCTATCCAGCTCAAAAATAAGAGTGATCGTGTGCCTAATTGAGTGAAGAAAACAAAAATAAAGAGTGAAAGCTAAAATGGGTGACAAAAAAATATTTAGTATGATTAAAGAAAAGAAGTCCATGATCATGATACCTTTTAGATTAGCGTTTTCTTTTTTTGAAATATACATAGATGATAAAAAACCGAGACACAACATTCCAATTAAAAATTCATTACTAAAAAAACCTGCTTCAAAAACTCTAAAATTTAGAATCCTAAATATTTCATTAGTTTCTTCTCTCTTTAATAATAATGGAGCCATAATTACTGTTGATCCTTTTAAGAAGAATAAAAACTCAGATATGAAAAACTTTTTTCTAAAAAAAAATACAGTATCTTCTTTTCCAAAATGATAGGCAGCCACAATCAAAAATAGTAATAAAATTGTATTAGGAAATATCAACCAGAATATTATTATCAATGATGAAATTAGTACATATGCAAGATAAAAGGATACAGTTTGTTTGTATCCAAATAATTTTAAAAGCTTTTTTCCTTTAATATTATCTAATGCACCGTGAGAAATTCCCAAAATTAAAATTAAAAATAAACAAAATATAACTGGTTCAAAATTGAACATTAGATAAAGAGGGCTTATCAAAATACAAAAATTAAAAAATATAATTGAGTGCTTAAAGTTAATATTTTCCATTAATTAAACAATGCTTTTAAAAAGATTAATTTTGGCATTTTGCTTATAATATTTATGTCCTCAATAATATTACTTTTATTTGATAAAAATTTTATAATCGTATTTGAAGAAGTTTTAAACATATTAAAAAAAATTTTAGGCATCTTTTCGGGATGTTTTTCTAATACTCTAAGAAATACTTTATCTAAAAATTGATATTTTTTTCCTAAGGAGAATATTTTTGCTGTATTAATATTGTCAATGTTTTTTACAATATAACGACTATGTTCTTGAATGTTCAAAAAAGTATAACCTGTACTTAACCGAGTCATCCCTCCAGCAGATCCAATATTAATTATTTTACTATCATTTCCTAATGATGGAGAAAAGAGTGGTATAGCTCCTTTTTCCGTGAAGTTTATTTTATATTTTTTTATACCCAGATTATTTTCAATATAATTTTCTAATTGAAAATCATAATCTCTGAGGCTCTGATCCTCTAAATCTGATAGCCAAGTAGTTTCAATCAAAGCTTTATTTTTGCTGAATGGCAATGTGTAGAAAAAATGAACATCTTTTCTCTGATCACAATTAAAATCCATTAAGTTTATTATTTCCTCATCAAAAATGTTCTTTGGCGTCTCTATCTCGATACCTTGAAAGTGTTGCCATAAGCCAGATTTATCAAGTTCTTTTTTAAAAATACTATTAAAAATTGTTGAATTTTCTGAATTGACTTCGTTTAGATTTCTGAAAAAACTAACATTTGAATTTGCGGAGAGTTTAGAATTTATCTTTTTATAAAATTTTCCACTATCGATACTTTGGTAAGGAAATTTTTTATTTGTTAATTCATTAGAGTTTTCAGCAGTATTAATTGTAAAATTGTTCCAACTTTTAATTACACAATCTTCAAAATTATGATCAAATACTTTCCAGAATGACCAAGTTTTGTCTCTCTTATACTCTTCACGAGCTTCAATTATTGCTAAAGTTTTCTCCTTTAACTTATCATTTATTTCAAGTTCATAGGCCAAAGATAAACCCGCACACCCACCTCCAACAATAATATAATCAAATTCTTTCATTCAAATTAATCTCTTGTTCTAAAATATTATGATTTAATTGATTGTCGTAACTTAAGTTTTTTATGAATAATAATTTAATAAAGTCAATAATAGATAAAAAAGTCTGAATTACCTTTTCAAATACTGGGACATAGATTTTGCCTGCTTTGTTATAATTATCTATGTTATTTTGTTTGAGAATGTAGTCACCTATTTTCCTATAAACTCGTCTTGCAACAATAACTGAAAATCTTGATTTAACTGGTATACTGCTAATAGATGTAAATGATTTTTCGTAAAATGCTTGAGACTCATTTATAATAGCTCGAATTGATGAAAAATCGTGTTTAATATATTGTCTATTACGCGCTTTATCTTCACAAACATCTCTAGCAATATTAGTAAGTTGCATGGCTATCCCTAAATCAATTGCGCCTTTTAGAGCCTCTTTATTTGTTACTTTCATTATTTTTGACATCATTAATCCGACTGTTCCAGCTACTCTATAAGAGTAAACAAGTAATTCCTTTTTTGAATTAATCACTACTTTCTCCTCTAAGTCTGTTTCAACTCCATCAAATAAATCTATTATTATTTGTATAGAAATATTTTCACTATCAATAACTGACCACATATCTTTAATAATTTGATTATCTAGATTTTTATTCTCAAAATCTTTTTTAAACTTTGAGAAAATTCCTTTCTTAACATTTAGATTATTACTATCGTCTACTATATCGTCTAAAGTTCTACAGAAATTATATAAAGATGAACATTTGTCTAATGTATTACTCGAAAGAAAAAAACTTGCCCAATAAAAAGATTTAGCGTGTTTTTTTAATAAATTTTTTTTCATTAAAATAATTTATCTAAAACTTTTGCTGATGAAAGAACCCCGGGCATACCAGCGCCTGGATGTGTACCGGCACCTACAAAATATAAATTTTTATATATTTCAGATTGATTATGAAATCTGAAATAAGCCGACTGAGAAAATTTTGGTTGAATTGAAAATCCAGACCCATAAAGAGTTGCTAGATCTATTTCGAAGTAATCAGGTGTTAAATAAAAATCACTTACTACATTTTCTTTAATACTAGGTAAAACAGTTTTATCCATTTTATCTAAAACTAAATCTTTAAACTTATCTCCTTCTTCGATCCAATTAACTTTAGATAAATTATTTGGAACAGGAACTAATACATAGAAAGCATCTTGGCCTTCTGGGGCCATATTAGGATCAGTCGCTGATGGTCGGTGTAAATAATAGCTTATATCATCAGAGAGTATTTTCTTTTCAAAGATTTTATCAAGATGCTTTTCATAAGTTTCTCCAAAATAAATTGTGTGATGTGCAACATCCTTATATTTTTTTTTAGATCCGAAATAATAAACAAATAAGCCCATTGAATAATCCATTCTTTTCATTTTTTGTTTAAATAAAAAATCATAATCCTCCTTCGATTTTATCAAGTTGTTATAAACATTTGGGGGATCGGAGTTACAAATTACATAGTCGCTATTGATTATTTTTGAATTATTAATTTTAACACCTTTAATCTTTTTATTCTCTGTAAGTATTTCTGTAACTTCAGCGTTTTTTATAATTTTGATATTTTCCTCAATCATAAGTTTTTCTAAAGCCTTAACAACACTTCCTGTTCCTCCCATTGAATAGTGAATACCCCATTTTTTCTCTAAAAATAAAATTAATGTATATATTGAAGTAGTACTGAAAGGATTTCCGCCTACTAAAAGAGGGTGCATACTAAATACTCTTCTCAATTTTTCATTGGATATGTAGTTCGAAACCAAACTATAAACAGACTTATAACTTTTTAATTTTAATAAAGATGGAATTTGCTTCATCATAAAAACCAAATTATTAAAAGGTTTGTCAGATAAATCTGTAAAACCTTTATCAAAGATTTTTTCAGTAAAATTTACTAAATTTTTATATCCTTCAAAATCATCAGGGTTAAATTTTTTAACTTGCCGTTCCATAGATTTATCATCACCATTGTAGTCAAATGTATCGCCATTACTGAATACAAATCTGTACCATAAATCTAAAGGTACTATTTTTACATAGTTAGAAATCTTTTTATTAAATAGTGAAAATAATTCTTCAAATAGGTATGGAGCGGTTATTACAGTTGGGCCGCCATCGTAAATAAATTTATCTTTTTTAAAAACTCTTGCTCGGCCACCTAAATCAGGATGTTTTTCTACTAAAGTAACTTTATGACCTTTAGCTTTTAATCTAAGCGCAGCAGCCAGCCCTCCAAAACCCGAACCAATAATAGTTGTTTTTTTTGCCATATATTAATGGCCTATTCTAACTAGATTTCTTCTTAAGTGCTAATTTTGTTTCTTCAATACTAGAACTGTAAATTTTATCTAATTTGCTTTTATCAAGAGAGTTTTTAATCAATTTCTCCACCGACTCTAAGGCTATTTTAACTGATGCGTTTTTAATATCCTTTTCAGCTTGAATTTTAAGTTGTCCAATTCTCTGTTCAACGTTTTTTTTCTTATTTTCCATAAGATTGTGAAAATCTTTATTAACTCTAATAACATTTTTTTCTGCCTCATCGCTAGCTTTATCAATCATCTTTTTTACTTCATTTTTTGAGTTACTAATTTTTTTCTCATGTTCAGCTAAAATGTTCTTAGCATCTTCCTTGAGCTTTTCAGCTTCATTGATTTCATTCTTTATGTTCAAAATATTTTGCTCAAGGATTTCTTTAATTTTTCGAGGTATTTTGAAATATATAAGTATTCCTAAAAAAATGAAGAAAGAAATAGTTACCCAAAAAGTTGCATCCATAATTATAAGTATTTATTTATATTTTTTTTGGAAATATCCTCAACCGTTGCTTTGATGCTGCTTTCATTAAGTTTATTGCCTGAGATATTTTCAATAATATCTGAAACGATACTTTCTGAAATACTTTGAATAGAAGTTATAGAATTTTTTTTAAGTTCTGAAATTTCTTTTTTTGCTTTTAAAATTTCTTTTTCAATATCTTTTTCCATTATCTCCTTTTTTGATTGAATATCCTTATCTAAAATATTTTTAGACTCAAAATGTATCTTTGAAACTTCTTTTTTTGCGTTCTTCAATATAGTGTCATACTCTTTTGCTTTTGCTTCAGACTGCTCTTTGAATTTATTTGCGTACTCTAAATCCTCTTTAATTTTATTTTCTCTATTATCTAAGTTATCTTTAATTTTCGGTAAATAGAATTTTGATATTGCAATATAAAGAATTAAAAAAACTAATATCAACCAAAATGCTTGAGATGCCCAATATGTTGGATCCAGCTGAGGCATTCCAGCCTCAGCTGCGTATAAATTAGTACTCATAGCTGTAAGCGCTAATGATAAACTAAGAAAACTTCTCATATTTAATCTACTAAAATGCAAATAAAATAATTAAAGCCACTACAAGTCCAAATAATCCAGTTGCTTCTGCTAAAGCAAATCCCAACAATAAGTTAGGGAATTGTTTTTGAGCTGCAGACGGATTTCTCATTGCTCCAGATAGGTAGTTACCGAAAATAATTCCGATACCTACTCCAGCTCCAGCTAATGCGATTGCAGCAAGACCTGCTCCAATCATTTTTGCCGCTTCTAACTCCATTTTTCCTCCTTTTTTATTTAATGGTGTAAATTCAATGCATCATTTAAATAGATGCAGGTTAATATTGCAAAAACATATGCTTGCAGAAAAGCTACAAGAATCTCTAAACCTGTTAGTGCTACTGAAAAACCTAGCGGTAACCACCCACCTAATATTCCCAAGCTTACAACAAAACCTCCAAAAACTTTTAACATTGTGTGACCAGCCATCATATTAGCAAATAAACGTACCGATAGACTTACCGGTCTACTCAAATATGAAATAATTTCTATGATGGTAATAAGAGGTAATAAAATGGCTGGAACGCCACTAGGTACAAAAATTTTTAAATATTTAAATCCATGTTTTAAAAAACCAATAATTGTTACTGCTACAAATATAAACAAAGCCATTATTAGAGTGACTATAATATGGCTCGTAACTGTAAAAGAATAGGGAAGCATACCTACCATATTACAAAATAATACAAACATAAAAAGACTAAATATAAATGGAAAGTAAGGTTTTGCTTTTGACCCGGCGGTATCGCTAATCATTTTAGCAACAAAGTTATAAAAAATTTCAGCAATCAACTGTATTTTGTTAGGTATGATTTTTTTTTCTTTTGAGCCGAAAAATAAAAATAAAAGTATTATTGAGGCACTAATTACCATGAATAGACTTGCGTTTGTAAAAGACAAATCAATACCTGCAATTTTTATCTCAGGTCCAATTCTGTGGACCGTAAATTGTTCCATTGGATTGCTAGCCATAAAAACCTTTTATTCCTCTTTCTGCATTCTGTTAGCAGCTTTAAAGACGTTTAACATGCCTGCAGCAGCTCCCAAAAAGAAGAAAATTATAATTAACCAGGGTTTAGTATCAAACCAGCTATCTAAAATAAACCCAATTATTGTCCCAACCGCCACTGCTGCTACAAGTTCTGTGCCTAATTTAAAGGCATTGCCCATAAATGATCCTTTTTTCTTGTTATCATTATCAAACTCTTTTTTTAATTTAGATTTTGCAATTTTTAGGCGAGTTTCGAAATCTTCAGGTAATGTCATGGCTTATGCTACTAATTCTTCTGCTCTTTGTAAGTCAACAGAGACAAGTTGGCTAACTCCCTGCTCAGCCATTGTAACACCGTAAAGTCTGTCCATTCTTGACATAGTTAATGCATGGTGAGTAATAATAATGAATTTAGTGTTTGTAATTTTTGTTAAATCATCTAACAACCCACAAAATCTTGTTACATTAGCATCGTCTAAAGGAGCATCTACTTCGTCTAAAACACATATTGGCGAAGGGTTTACCAAAAATACAGCGAATATTAGCGATAAAGCAGTTAATGCTTGTTCTCCTCCAGATAACAAGGTTATTGATTGCAGTCTTTTACCAGGCGGTGAAACAAACATTTCAAGACCTGCTTCAAGAGGATCATCTGAATCAACTAATTCAATTTTAGCTGTTCCTCCATTAAACAATTTTGTGTAAACCTCATTAAATTTTCTATTTACTTTTGTATAGGCATCTAAAAGTCTTTCCCTACCTTTTTGATTTAATTCATCTATACTCGACTTTAACTTTACTATAGCAGAGTACAAATCAGCTCTATCGTCCTCCATCTTTTTAATCTCAGTTTCGTACTTTTTAGTTTCTTCGTCAGCTCTAAGATTCACAGAGCCTAAAGACTCTCTCTTTTTTTTAGTTTTTTCTATTTTTTCAGTTTGTTCTTCGATTGATGGAAAGTTTTCAATTTCAATATCACTTAAATCGGATTGAGGCAAAATCGACAATTCATTATCTATATCAAGTTCATTTTTCACAGAATAAAGTAGATCTTTTTTTCTATTTTCAATACCCTCAATTGTAGCTTCATTTCTAGCTTTATTCTCTTTTAAATCAGTAAGCTTTAACTGTATCTCTTTAAGGTTTTGATTTATAAAACTATATTTTTTTTCTGCATCAACTAGCTCACTTTCAATTTCTTCGTTTCTTTTTTTAATATTTTCTAAGTTTTGTAAATTCTGACCTTTTGAAGTTGCTATTCTTTCTGGGTTTTTTTGATTTTCGCTTATTTCTAATTTTATTCTATTTGATCTGTCGTTTAATTCAGAGATCATTTTTTCCGAATTAGTTTTTAAATTTCTCCAATTTTCTAATTCTACATCAATGTTTTTAATTCGTTCTTTTCTTTTAATGGAGTCACTTTCAATGGATTTATTTTTTCCATATTTTTCTGCATATTCCTCTTGTGATAAAGTAATTTTTTTTACAAGTTGTTTTAATTCCTTAAAAGTTTCTTTCGAGAGTTTTTTGTCATTTTCTATATCATCTTCAATTTGATCCAACATTAAGTCTAATTGACTTTGTAATTTGTTTAGTTCTTTCTTGGATATTTGTAATTCTTTTGATGAGTTTGACTCAACATCTAATAGTTTGTTTTCTGTATTGAGAAGATCTTCTTTTTCTTTAGAAATTCTTTTCTCATTTAAATCAGCATCTAATGTAATACTCTTTTCACGCTCTAAATCCGACTCAACTGTTTTAATTGATTTGTCTAGTTTATCTTGTAAAGTTTTAACTCTTTTCTCTTCCTCTACAAGATTAGTCATGTCTAAATTTAACTTTTGAAGACTGGCAGCACTTTCCATTTTTTTATCTCTTAAAGGAGCAAGTTTTTTATTTTCTTCTTCTAATAAAGTATTGTTATGATTGTAATCAATATTTACAGCACTTATCTCATCATCGAGTTCGCTCAGTTTTTCCTGAATTAGTTTTTTGTCTTTTTCGATATCTTTGATTTTTAAAAAATATAAACCTGCCTCAATTTTTTTTATTTGACCTGATATTTCTTTATATCTAGTAGCTTCCTCTGCTTGTTTTTTGAGGTTTTCAAGTTGTTTTTGTTGTTGTCTTTTTAATTCATCTGCTTTTTTTAAGTTATTTTCAGCTGCATTTAGTCTTGTTTCTGCTTCTTGTCTCCTTGCATGAATTCCAGAAATACCTGCTGCTTCTTCAAGAATTGACTTTCTCTCAATAGGTTTTGCAATTACTAACTGGCCAATTCTTCCTTGGCTAATTAAAGAAGGAGAATGAGCACCAGTAGAAAGATCAGCAAAAAAAGTTTGCACATCTCTTGCTCTCACCTCTTTGTCATTTATGAAGTATTTAGAACCTTTATTTTTTTCGATCTTTCTTTTAACAGATATCTCATCGAACTCTTTATATTGAATTGGACCATTTCTTTCTTGGTTATCAAGAAGCAAAGCTACCTCTGAAATATTCTTTGAAGGCCTATTCGATGTCCCAGAAAAAATAACATCTTCCATCCCTGATCCTCTCATACTTTTTGCTGAATTTTCACCCATACACCATCTTAAAGCTTCAACTATGTTTGATTTTCCACAACCGTTTGGACCTACTATACCAGTGAGACCTTTTTCTATTAATACAGTTGTTTTCTCAGAAAAAGATTTAAACCCTGTCATTTCTAAATTTTTAAATTTCATCTAAAGATACCTCTCTAAAGTTTTCTTGAATGCTTTATAATCTATTTTGCCATTGTATTTTTTTTCATTGATAAAAATTGTTGGAGTAGACTCAATTTTATATTTTTTTTGAGCCTCAATCCTTTGGTTTAATATCTCATCTTGGAATTTATCATTTTCTAAACAATTGTTCATTTTTTCATTATTTAAATTAATTTCTAAACCTATCTTTTTAATTTCATTATTAATCTTATTTATATCAGAGCCAACAGCCCACACTCTCTGTTTTTGGTACATTTTATCAAGAAGCTCGACTCTCTTAGTTCTATCAACATGACATCTTAAAATTATCTCGGCATTAAGCGCTGCTAAATCCAGCGGAAAAGGGTGATGTTCAAATTTCACCAAATTCTTATCTATAAAATCTAACTTTAATTGTTTAAAAATTTTTGAATGAAAGTTAGCACATGCTGGACAAGTTAATGAAGAAAAAACTTTAATCTTTACTTTTGCCTCAGTATTTCCAATACTAATTATTTTACTTTCGACTTGTACAAAAAATATTAACCAACAAAATAGTGATTTAATTAAAATTCTATTTACTTTTTTCATTATAAGCTTTCAAAAAATTATTAAGAGAGTTTCTTAGATTATTATTATGTATCTTTTTCATCTTATTTTCTATTTTTCTTAAATCTTTAATTTTAGGTAAGGTATTGTTCAATTTTTCTATTTTGTTTTGAACAATTTTAAGTGTCACTTTGTTTATACAGTTGTATCCGAAAAAACTATTAATTTTGTCTTTGATACTACTTTTTTCATATTCTATTTTCATTTCATTTCCATGAACTACATTTAATACTAAAGTGCCATCTCTCATCTCTTTGCCCATTTTTACAGTTATTGGGTAACTAACATCTGAAATTTTCTTGTTTACTATTTTTGTCCAGTTATCAACTATGCTTGAGTAGTTATAACCACCTTTTCTTAAATGTTTTCTTAAAGCTTTCGGAATAGATGTTGAAAATGGTCGAAGACCTTGTATGTAAGTTTGTGTTTTATTATTATTTTTATTATGCATATAAATCAAACTTTACCAAAAAAAATTTTAGCTTGGTATGATAATAGCAAAAGAAAATTGCCTTGGCGTGTTGGCAAAAAGTCACCAAAAAAGCTGTATTATAGACTTTTAAGTGAATTTATGTTGCAGCAAACTCAAGTAAAAACAGTCATTCCTTATTTCAATAATTTTACGAGAAAGTTTAAAACTTTAAACGCTTTGTCAAAAAGTAATGAAAAAGAGATTTTAAAAATGTGGGAAGGGCTGGGTTATTACAGAAGAGCTAGAAATCTTTTAGATTGCTCTAAAATTTTAGTTAAAAACCACAAATCAAGACTACCTAAATCTATAAAGGAAATTAAAAAGCTACCAGGAGTCGGAGATTATACTGCAAATGCTTTGTTAGGTTTAGTCTATAACGAACCAAGAATTGCTCTCGATGGGAACGTAAAAAGAGTATTTTCAAGAATTTTAAATATTAAAGAAAAAAAAATAAATTATGATGAATTTATCGAAAAAAATAAAAAACAACTTTTTATCACAAAAAGAAATGATGACTTTGTGGAAGCTTTGATGGAATTTGGAGCAATAATATGTAAACCAAAAAACCCAAATTGTATTACGTGTTGTTTGAATAAAACATGTAAGTATTTTAAATCTAGTAAGAAAATTAAGAATATAAAAAACAAAATGACTAAAAATAAAAACTACGATATTTTTTGTTATATCAATAAGAAAAAACAAATTGCATTAACTAAAAATAATCAAATTAGCTTTTTGAAAGACTTCAATATACCAGAAATAAAGGAGACTAATAATATTTCAAATAATCAAAATTGGATATTTCTTAAAAATTACAAGAATTCGATTTCGAACCTTAAACTAAATATAAATTTATATTATAAATTTTCAAAAAAAATTCCGCGGAAGTTTAATTGGTTTTCTTTAAAAGAAAACAAAGAATTTATTCCAAGTTTTACAAAAAGAATATTTAAGCAAGTATCAACTTTATTTTAATGAAAAAAAAAATAGCAATCATTGGCTCGGGTATAGCAGGTTTAACTCTTGCTAATTTAATAAAGAAAGAGTCAGATCATGAATTTATGTTGTATGAAAAACAGGAAAGTTTATCCCTTGACGATGGTTATGGAATTCAACTTTCAACAAATAGTATAAATATTCTAAATAAAATCGGATTTAGTAAAATAGACGATAAGAAAATATTTCACCCAAAAGGGGTCGACTTTTACAATATTCAAAATAAAAAAATTTGTGATTTAGATTTGACACAATTTAATACCGACCAGAACAAATATACGACATTACAAAGATCAACTTTAATAGAGTTTTTGAAAGATGATGTTTATACTCAACACCTTAGATTTGGAAAAAAAATAAAAGAGGTTTCTGAACTTAAAGGTAAAGTACTAATTAAATTTGAAGATAATACAAATGATCTTATTGACATAGTTGTAGGAGCTGATGGTATTTTTTCAAACACAAGATCTTTTTTTGAAAAGAAAAAAAACGAGCCTAAATTTAAAAAAGCTATAGCTTTACGAATAATACTTAAAACAAAATCTGATTTAAATATTGATGAGGAAAAAATAAGTCTCATGATGGGAAAAAATTGTCATATTGTGATTTACCCGGTAAATCAAAATAGAGAACTTAATCTTGTTTGTATTATAAGAGATAAAAAATATGACCCTGATAATATTAAATCATTGGTTGCTAAAGTTGTCACTCAAAATCCTAATTTAGAAAAAGTTTTTGAAGGAGATTTGAAATCTTGGCCTTTATATTTCACTCCCCAAATACTTCAATCCACAAACAGTAAAGTTTTTTATATTGGAGATGCCTTTAACGGATTTTTACCTACTTTAGCTCAAGGCGCAGGACAATCGATAGAGAGTGCCTACGAGTTATTTAATTTAATCAAAAATGATAAAGAAGAAATTCAAAACGCTTACTTTAAAGAGAGATCAAGAAGAGCAAGGATAGTAAAGAGAAGATCAAATATTAATTTTTTTGCTTTCCATTTTTCTAGTTCAATTATGCAAATAGTAAGAAACTTTTTTATGAAAATTTTGGTTAAAAAAAAGAGTTTTGTCAGTTCTTATTTAGGCAAAGTTTATAAAAATTAAATTTGCTTCTCAGCTATAAATTTTTGCCTTAAATTATCAATCAGTACAGTTGATCCATTTAAATTGTAATGCCAATAAGTCCAACCGTTATAACTTTCTGCTCCCATTATTTTTGCTGCAATTTTATGTATTGAACCCTCTATATCTTTATACTTTATACTCCCATCAGCCATAATTTTAGCATTAATCTTTTTCTTTGGATCAAATAAAGATTTTCCAGGTTTAATTATTCCTAATTCCACCAGTGAACCGAAAGGTATTCTAGGTTTTGATTTGTTATTTTGAATAGTATCTAGGTAGTCATCAGCTATCGTTTTGGTCTTGTTAATTCTATATTTAGCTGCATCAAAATATTTTTTATCTTTTTCAATTCCATAATAATTTCTACCTAATTTTTTTGAAACAACTGCTGTAGTCCCAGTACCTAAAAAAGGATCAAAAATTGTATCACCTTTATTAGTGGTTGCTAATATAATTCTATGAAGAAGAGCTTCTGGCTTTTGAGTAGAATGTACTTTTTTTCCATTTTTCTTTAATCTCTCTTTTCCATTACAAATTGGTAATATCCAGTCTGATCTCATCTGCAAATCATCATTTAAACATTTAAGAGACTGATAGTTAAAAGTATATTTTGATCTTTTATTTTTAGATGCCCATATCAAAGTCTCATGTGCATTGGTAAACCTTGTTCCTCTGAAATTTGGCATTGGATTATTTTTTCTCCAAATTACATCGTTAAGCAACCAATAATCCAAATTTTGTAAATGATATCCTAACCGAAAAATATTATGATAAGAGCCTATTACCCAAATAGATCCATTATCTTTTAAAATTCTTTTGCATTCTGCTAACCAAGACTTACAAAATTCATCGTAATGTTTGAAACTATTAAATTTATCCCATTTATCATTAACACCATTTACTTCACTTGAGTTTGGACGTGTTAATTTTTCACCAATCTGCATATTGTAAGGTGGATCAGCAAAAACTAAATCAAAAGTTTTGTCTGGAATTTTTTTTAATTCCTTTAAACAATCACCATTAATTATTTTGTTAGAAAATTTGAACATTTTTTAGATTCAACTTTAAATTGAATCAATGGTCAAACGATTTAAGAAAAAAAATGAGTATTTTTGTGTTTGAGATTCTTAACTCGACAATATCTTGTGTATCGGTTTAAAACCTTTTCTATGGTGTGAGGTTACACCAAATTTTTTTAAACCCTCAAGATGAGCTTTAGTTCCATATCCAAAATTTCTCTCCCATGCATAATTTGAATATTCCTCAGATAGTTTTATCATAAATCTATCTCGATAAACTTTTGCAATAATTGAAGCTGCACTTATAACTTTAATTTTTTCATCTCCATTTATGATTGTTTTACAATTTTTTAAGCCTGCAGGCGCAAAGTTTCCGTCTATTAAAGTTAAACCTGGTTTTATTTTAAGCTTTTCTAAAGCCCTCCTCATAGAAAGTAACGAAGCTTGTAAAATATTTTTATTTAAGATTTCCTCTACAGACGCAATACCTATTGCATAATAAGAATTTTTTTTAATGTGATCTGAAATTTCTTCTCTTTTTTTAAATGAAATTTTCTTTGAGTCTTTTAAAAGATTTAAGTCTATTCCTTTTTTTAAGATAACAGCAGCCGAAACAACAGGACCCGCTAGGCAACCTCTGCCAACTTCATCAACACCTGCAATAATCATATCTTTCAACTAAATTTTGAGGTTAGTTTTTTTGTCTCTGATCATTTTTAAATCAATCCATGCCATTTTTTTTTGAGCTGGCTGTCTCATTAAAAAGGCAGGATGAAAAGTAATAATGACTGATGTTTTACAATTCCCAAATTTTTTTTCTAACCATTTACCTCTCATTTTTGAAATAACAACATCTTTTCCAACTATAGCGTTCATTGCTGTACTTCCTAATAACACAAGTATTTTTGGATTAATTATTTCAATATGTTTGGAAATAAACGGCAAATATTGTTTTATTTCATCCTCTGTTGGTCTTCGGTTATCGGGTGGTCGATAATTAATAATATTAGATATATAAACATTTTTTCTATCTAAATTTATTGCAGCTAGCATTTTATCAAGCAGGATTCCAGCTCTTCCAACAAACGGTAATCCTTCTTGATCTTCATTAGCACCCGGAGCCTCTCCAATTAGCATAATTTTTGATTTTGGGTTACCATCACTAAAAACAATATTTTTAGCTTTTTTTTGAAGATTACAATTTTTTTGATTTATTATAGATTTTTTTAATAACTCTAAATTTTTAAACTTATCTTCTGATATACCAAAATTGTCCTCTTTATATCTATTGATTGCCGCATTATTGTAAATTAAATTATAATTTATAAATTTATAATAATTAATTAACTTTATTGATTTATTATTTTTAAACATTTTATGTCAAAATTTAAACTGTTCATAAACACTACAGGAAGCATCTTTTTTGTCATTGTTTTTATTTTTTTTTCCACACTAAACGCAAAAAATATAGATAAATTTAACAAAGCCGATAAAATTGCTGATTACTTTTCAGGAATTTTACTTTTAAATCAAAGCAAATATGAAAAATCCTCTCAATATTTTAAAAAACTGGATGGTTTGGAGGAAAGTCATTTAATTTTTTCCTCAAAGTACATTTATTCATTAGTAAACTCAGGAAATTTCTACCAAGCATTCAATTTTTCAAAAAAGTTAGAAAAAGATAAAAAAGATAGCTTTGAGAGTGATATAATTATTGGAATACAGCATCTTAAAAATTCTAAATATGACCTTTCGAGTAAATATTTTTTAAGAGCAAAAAAAAGGAACTTGACTTCAATTTTAGATAATTACGTTGCCAACACATTATATCTTTGGTCAAATTTAAATAAAATTGAAATAGATGAAGCTACAATTAATCTTAATCAGTTAGATAATAGGTTTGAGAATTTGAAAAAAATTCAGAGCGCCTTCTTAAATTGTTACTATAGAAGTGAAAATACTAATTTGTTTTTTGAAAATTTAACTTCAGACAAAAAAACAGATTTTTCTAGGTACTTTTATTTTTACGCAAAATATATGGAAAGCACGGGGAAACCAAGTCAAGCAAAAAAAATTTTAGAAAAGTCTCTTAAAAAATATCCTCGAAATCTTCTTCTCAAACAATATAAAATTGATTTAGATGACAAAAAAAATAACTTTAAATTTGATTGTACAAAAAAACAAGATGTTATTGCAGAATTACTTTATATAGCTGCTAACGCTTTGTCGTCTCAATCTATTTACCAAACATCTAATTTTTATTTAAATTTATCCAAATATCTTAACAAAGAATTTCATTCATTTGATACTTTACTAGCTGAAAATTTTTATAATATTGGGGATTTTATTAAAGCAAAAAAAATATATAAAAATTTATCACAGCGTGGAAGCGCATTTAAGTGGCACTCAAATAAACAAATTTCACGTATATTGACTCAAGAAGAAAAAAGAGATGAATCGATAAAATTATTAACTAATTCTTATAATAATTTACAAAATTTAAGTATTTATGAAACGTTTGATTACGCAGAATTTTTAAAAAATAATGAAAAATTTGGGGAGTCAATTAAATTTTATTCAGAAATTTTAAAACAGATAGATAAAAAACACCCACTTTTTTCAGAAGTAACTGATGGCAGGGGTGTAGCTTACGAGAGGATTGGTGACTGGGAAAATGCAGAAAAAGATTTAATAATGTCTTTAGAAGTTAAACCAGATCAAGCCTATGTAATCAATTATTTAGCATACTCATGGATTGAAAAAGGTATGAAAATTGAGCAATCTTTGCAAATGCTACAAAAGGCGAATAAATTAAAATCCAACGACCCTTATATTATAGATTCACTTGGATGGGCTTTATTTAAGCTGAAAAGATTTGAAGAGTCAAAAAATTATCTACAACTTGCGGTAAGATTAATGCCAGCTGATCCAATAGTGAATGATCATTTTGGGGATGTTCTTTGGAGCATAGGGAACAAAATTCAAGCTAGATATTATTGGAATTATGTTCTGACCCTTGACAAAACTGAGAAAGAACTGAAAGATAAAATTGAAAAAAAACTAATAAAAGGCTTATAGTCAAATGGTTTTAAATTCTCACGCAAAAATCAATTTGACTTTAAGTATAAATAAAAAGTTTAAAAAAGGTCTTCACAATCTTCAGTCCATTTACTGTTTAGTCAACTTAAACGATCGAATTATCATAAAAAAAATTAATAAAAAAAAGGATGAAATATCTTTCACCGGACCCTTTTCAAAATTTGTTAGTTCATCAAATAATTCTGTATTGAAGGTTTTAAAATCAATGAGAAATAATAAGCTTATTCATGATTTTTACTCTGTCAAAATTTATAAAAAAATTCCTGTTTTTGCGGGATTTGGAGGAGGTTCAAGTAATGCAAGTATTGTTATGAAATATTTGATAAAAAAAAAAATTAAAGAAAAATTGCTTAATAAAATCATAAATTACGTAGGATCTGATCTTAGATTATTTGTCTACAATCAAGGATTTCTCAAAAGTATCAATAAAGTAGAGAAATTGAAAAAAAAACAAACACTATTTTTTTTGCTGGTATACCCAAAAGTAAAATGTTCTACTAAAGAAGTTTTTTCAAAAGTAAAAAAATTCTCTAAAAAAAAATTTTTAGTGCAAAATAATCTTAAGTTAAAAAATAAATTTATAAATGAAATTAAGAATTCACAAAATGATTTACAATCAATTGTTGAAAAAAAATACCCAATTATTAGGGATATATTGACAAATATAAGTCATCTTGAAGGATGTTATTTTTCTAGAATGACTGGATCAGGATCAGCATGTTATGGTTTGTTCAATAATAAAAAAAGTACAAAAGTCGCACTTAAAATAATTAGAAATAAATACCCTAAATTTTGGTCTTCAGTTGCAAAAACTATTTAAATTCATCGAATTATGATATATCAGTCATTTGTATTTGGGGCATAGCCAAGCGGTAAGGCAGCGGTTTTTGATACCGCCATCCTAGGTTCGAATCCTAGTGCCCCAGCCATAAATTATGTTGAATTTCAAATTTAACTTCTTTCAAAATTTAAAAAACGCAATTTTTCCATTTTATAAAAATAAAGAATTACAATTTTTATTTAAAAAATTGCAATCCGATTATCCAAAAGAAAAAGTAGTATCAAGATTTGTTGGAGGATGTGTAAGGAAACATCTTTCAGGAGAAGAAATTGATGACATAGACATGGCAACTATTTTAAAAACAGATGAAGTTAAAAATAGACTTAAGAATACTTATTTCAAGGTTCTTGATACTGGAACGAAACATGGAACAGTCACAGTTATCTCAGATAATTTTAGAGTTGAAATAACAACCTTGCGCCAAGATCATAGAACAGATGGAAGGCATGCTGAAGTAAAATACATTGATGACTGGAAACTAGACTCCGAAAGAAGAGATTTTACTATTAATGCAATTTATTTAGATAGAAATGGAAAAATATTTGATCCTCAAATGGGTACAATAGACCTAAAAAATAAAAATGTGAAATTTATTGGAGATCCACAAAAAAGAATAGAGGAAGATTATTTAAGAATAATAAGGTTTATAAGATTTAAAATCATGTATGATTCAAAATTAGAGCCCACCACTATCGCTGCGATTAAGCAAAATTTAGATGGAATAAAAAAAATTTCAAAAGAGAGAATTTTATTGGAATTAATAAAAATTTTAGAATTAAAAAGTTTTCTAAAAATTTCTGAAAATTATCATTTACTAGAAATTTTCAAACTAATATTTCCTGAATTAATTTATCTAGAAAGATTGAAAAGAGTCAAAGAAATAAATAGAAACTTAAAATTAAATAAAGATATCATTCTTAGTATTTTATTAATTGATGAAAAGGATAATCATGAATATTTTTCACATAAGTATAACGTCTCGAATAAACTAAAATTATCCTTAGAAAAACTTGCTAAAAATTTAAATCTTGCACAAAATAACAAAGATTTTTTTTACAAAGATTTACTTAAAAATATTTATTTAAATGGTAAAAATCATTTGATAACATTAAATATTCTTAATTATGCATGTAATCTAAAGATAAAATTACAAGAATTTAAAAATATTTTAAATAAAATTTTAAACTCTAAAATTCCAAAATTAGATATTAATGGTGAATATTTGAAACAAAACGGAATGGAAGAGGGAGAAGATCTAGGAAAAGTTTTGAATAAAATAGAGGAAGAGTGGTTAAATAATGGATTTAAGATTTCTAAAGACAGAATAAAAAAGCTTATAGAGGGAAATTAAATTATATATATTCAACATCTAATATTTCAAAATTCCTCTCACCTGATGGTGTAACTACACTTACCATCTCACCCTTGCTTTTTCCGATCAAAGACTTACCGATTGGACTTTTAAAAAAAATTAAATTTTTTTTAATATCAGCCTCATCTTGTCCAACGAGTCTATAAGATATCTCTTTATTAGTTTCTAAATCTTGAACTTTTACCGTTGATCCAAAAATTACTTTTCCATTATTTTCTATTTTTGTTACATCTATTACATTAGCTCTAGCAATTAAATCGTTAATGGCAATAACTCGACTCTCTATTAAAGCTTGTTGTTCTTTTGCTGCATGGTATTCAGCATTTTCTTTTAAATCACCGTGCGATCTTGCTTCAGAAATTGCAGCAACAACTTTCGGTCTTTGTATATTTTTTAAATCATCCAACTCCGATTTTAAATTTTTTAAACCTCTTACTGTTATTGGCTCTTTTTCCATAATTATTTCCATTTAGCTTCTGGTGGAAGCGACATTAATATTGAGTCAATATTCCCACCTGAATTTAAACCAAATTTTGTACCTCTATCATACAAAAGATTAAATTCAACATATCTCCCTCTTTTGAATAACTGTTTTTCTTTATCTAATTTAGTCCAGTTTAATTTTTCCTTTCTCTTAATAATTTTTTTTGAAATTTCAATAAAAGTAAGACCAAGTTCCCTCACAAATTTAAAATTTTCAATCCAATTTTTAGTTTCATAGTCAAAAAAAATTCCTCCTATTCCTCTTGCTTCTTTTCTGTGGGGTAAATAAAAATATTCATCACACCATTTTTTATACTTTTTGTAACTTTTCTTATTTTGATTACAAATACTCCTCAGATCATCATGTATCATTTTTTTTTCCTTTAGATCTTTGAAACTTGGAGTAACATCCATACCTCCTCCGAACCATTCTTTTGAGGTTACTATAAATCTAGTGTTAAAATGTATTGCAGGTATTTTAGGATTTTTCATATGAGCAACAACAGATATACCTGTTGCCCAATATTTACCTTTTTTTCCTGCTCCTAAAATCTTAGACCTAAATTTTTTTGGAAAAATTCCTGATACAGTTGATTTATTTACACCGACCTTATCAAATATTTTTCCATTAGATAAAAGAAACGAGGTACCACCACCTTCATTTATTTTATTTTTCTTCCAATTTCGTTTTACGAATTTAATTTTGTTTTTTTCTAGAAATTCAAACTCTTTACAAATCTGACTTTGTAAATATGAAAACCAACTATCAGTCATTTTTTTTTTAAAATCAGAAGTAATCATTTCAATAAATTATTTTGTCTTAAAGCCTCAGAGGCAATTATTGCTACGCTCATAGCAACATTAAGCGATCTAGTCTTTTCATTCATAGGTATTTTAATCTTGTTCTTTAATATTTTATGTAAATCTTCAGGAACTCCAGCACTTTCTCTTCCAAATAAAAGCATATCATTTTTTTTGAATTTAAAATTATGATATAATTTTTTTGCCTTAGTTGTCATTAAAACAATTCTAGATTTTTTATTTTTGTTAAAAAAAGCTGTAAAGTTATCATATTTAAAAATCTTACTTAAACCGATGTAATCCATTACTACTCTTTTAAATCTTCGGTCGTTTAAATCAAACCCACACGGTTCAATTAAGTGAATCTTTAAATTTAAACATGCACTTAATCTGATGATCGCAGCAGTATTTTGCGGGATATCAGGTTTATATAGGACTATGTGCATTATTTGAGCCTAATTTATGTGTCATTCTGACCCTAGAAATTTTAATAATATGGTTTTATTTAATAATTACATTATAAGCACTTACATAAATGAGCAAAGAAGAAAAAAAAGTTAATAGAAGAGATTTTTTATTTACAGCTAGTTATACCGTTGGAGCAGTAGGTGTTGGAGCAGTTATTTGGCCAATGATTGACCAAATGAATCCAGATAAAGCCCAACAAGCCCTAGCTACAACTGAAGTTGATATTAGTAACATTGAGCCAGGTAAATCGATCACAGTTTTATGGAGAGGTAAGCCAGTTTTTTTGAAAAGAAGAACTCCTGAGGAAATAGCAGAGGCTAGAGCTGTAAATATGGACGATTTGCCTGATCCTCAAAAAGATGAAGACAGGGTAAAAGAGGGCAAAGACGAATGGTTAGTCATGTTAGGAGTTTGTACACATCTTGGATGTGTGCCTTTAAAAGATAAAGGAGACTTCAATGGTTGGTTTTGTCCTTGTCATGGTTCACATTACGATGTATCAGGCAGAATAAGAAAAGGACCAGCTCCAACAAATATGGAAATACCAAAGTTTGAGTTTGTAGACAGTAATACGATTAAGATTGGTTAAAAAAATTATGAGTGAGCACGAATACACACCGAAATCTAAAGCAGGAAAATGGTTTAACGATCGTTTGCCATTACTTACTCTTGGAGCACACCTTACAGATTACCCAACACCTAAGAATCTAAATTATTGGTGGACCTTTGGAGGAATTTTAACTTTTTGTTTAATCACTCAAATAGTTACAGGGATTGTTTTAGCAATGCATTATGTTGCTCATGCAGATTTAGCTTTTGCGAGTGTTGAACATATTATGAGGGACGTGAATTATGGATGGTTAATTAGGTACATTCACAGCAATGGAGCTTCAATGTTTTTCCTAGCAGTTTATATTCATATTTTTAGATCTTTATTCTATGGATCGTATAAATCACCTAGAGAGGTAATTTGGATTATTGGTCTTATGATTTATTTGTTAATGATGGCTGCAGCATTCATGGGCTATGTGTTGCCATGGGGTCAAATGAGTTTTTGGGGAGCAACAGTGATAACAAATCTTTTTAGTGCAATTCCACTAGTTGGAGACAGTATTACAACTTGGCTTTGGGGCGCTTATTCTGTTGACAATCCCACATTAAATAGATTCTTCAGCTTACATTATTTAATTCCATTTTTAATCTTAGGACTAGTTGTTTTACACATTTGGGCTCTACATGTTCCTGGCAACAATAATCCTGTTGGTATTGATATAAAGAAACCTTCTAAGGATACAGTACCGTTTCACCCGTACATTACAATTAAAGACGCTTTTGCTCTTTTAGTATTTATGATTATATTTGCTGGGTTTGTTTTCTTTACACCAAATGTTTTAGGACACTCAGACAATTATATTCCAGCTAACCCATTAGTCACTCCTGCACATATAGTACCTGAATGGTATTTGTTACCATTTTACGCAATTTTAAGATCTGTCCCTGATAAATTAGGTGGAGTGATTTTAATGTTCAGTGCAATTTTTATTTTATTTGTCCTACCTTGGTTAGACACATCAAAAGTTAGATCGGCTGTTTTTAGACCGATTTATAGACAGTTCTTTTGGATATTAGTAATAGACGTTCTAATGCTTGGTTATGTTGGTGCGATGCCAGCTGAAGGAATTTACTTAGTATTAGCTAGAGTGGGAACTATTTATTATTTCTTACATTTTATAGTAGTTATGCCTGTTGTCGGTTATTTGGAAAAAACGGATCCGATTCCTATGAGCATCTCCGAACCAGTATTAACTGGAGGAGCAGAACCATCTTTAGCTAGGAAGATTAATGATAAAGTCTAATATAAAACTACTCGTTTTATCTTTTTTGTTACTTATCTCACTTAAACCACTACAAAGCGCTGAAATGGTTGATCCAATTAAAGTGGAATGGAGTTTTAAAGGATTAACTGGCACTTTTGACAGAGCCTCATTGCAAAGAGGTTTTCAGGTATATAAGGAAGTTTGCGCTTCGTGTCACTCCATGCAATATTTAAGTTATAGAAACCTAGGAGAACCAGGTGGACCAGAATTTTCTGAGATAGAGGTAAAAGCAATTGCAGCAAGTTTTGAGATAGAGGACGGCCCGGACGATCAAGGGGAAATGTTCACTAGACCTGGTAAGCCCTCTGATAAATTCAAAAACCCTTACCCAAACGTAAAAGCTGCTATAGCAGCTAACGGCGGAGCATATCCACCAGATATGTCAGTTCTTGTGAAAGCAAGAAAAGGAGGAGCAAATTACATTTATTCGGTTTTGGTTGGTTATGAGGATCCACCACCGGGAGTAACTTTAGATGATGGGGTGTACTATAATAAATATATGATCGGCAATAAGATAAAAATGCCAAATAATTTAAGCGATGGTTTAGTAGAATATTCTGATGGAACTGAATCCACGGTGGATCAGATGGCTAAAGATGTTACTACTTTTTTAGCTTGGGCTGCGGAACCCGAATTAGAGGAAAGACATAGAACAGGAGTCAAAGTAATAATATACTTAATTCTTTTGACAATTCTTGTTTATCTGAGCATGAAAAAAATTTGGTCAAGGATTGACTCTGAAATATAAAACATCACCATCTTTGATAATATAGTCTTTACCTTCAATTCTCAATTTTCCATTTTCTTTACATTTCTCAGCACTACCATATTTAATGAAATCTTCACAACTTACCGCCTCAGCCCTAATGAAATTTTTTTCAAAATCAGTATGAATTACACTTGCTGCTTTTGGTGCAATAGTATTTTTTTTGACGGTCCAAGCTCTACTTTCTTCTGGACCTGAAGTAAAAAAAGTATCTAACTTTAAAAGATCATAACCTTCTTTAATAAGTTTGTTAATTCCGGTTTTATATAAACCAATATCTCGCATGAAAGATTCCTTTTCATTCTTGTTTAAGCCAGAAAGTTGGTCCTCTATATCAGCACAAATATTTATTATCTTTTCATTTGGATATTTCTCTCTCATCATTTGGGTATACTCATTTCCGTGAGCCAAAGTCTCCTCATCTACATTACAAACAATAATTTTTGGTTTCATACTTAGTAAACCGATATCTGTTAAAAATTTTTCCTCATACAAATCATTTATTTTTATATCTTTTCCACTTTCCAAATAGTTCAATTTTTCTTCTAAAATCTTTACCTCTTTATCATTAAGTAACTTCTTTTTTCCTTTCTCTAGTTTTTTTTGAATCAAGTCTAAATCCGATAGAACTATTTCAGTCTTAATTGTCTCCAAATCATCTGCTGGATTAATTTTTGAATTTACATGTGTTATTTTTTCTGATTTAAAACATCTGACTAAGTGAATAATCGCATCAACTTCTCTTATATGAGACAAAAATTTATTACCTAAACCTTCACCTTTTGAGGCTCCTTTTACTAACCCTGCAATATCAACAAATGTAATTGTTGTGTAAATTTTTTTTTTTGATTTAGAGAGATTTGTTAACTTATCTAGTCTATCATCTACAACATCTACTATTCCTATGTTTGGATCTATAGTGCAAAAAGGAAAGTTTGCTGCTTCAGCATTTTTTGATGATGTAAGAGCATTGAACAAAGTTGATTTACCCACATTCGGCAATCCAACAATTCCACATTTAAATCCCATCTAAATTTTGATTAACTTTACTTGAAAAAAGGTCAATTTTTTTATCAATAAGAGTGGGTATTTGTTTAACAATATTTTCAGTAATCTCTTTAATTTTTTCTTCTTCGTCATCCTTAAAGTCATCTAAAACATGATTGTTAACTTTTTTCTTTTGTTTGGGATGACCTATGCCAATTCTAACTCTAGAATAGTCTTTACCAATAAACTTATCGATAGATTCTATTCCATTATGTCCAGCACTCCCGCCTCCAAACTTTGTTTTAATTTTTCCAAAGTCAATGTCCATATCATCATGAAATACGATTACATCTTTAGCTTCAATTTTAAAATAATCAATCAGTTCTTTAATTGCAGTGCCTGAATTATTCATAAATGTAAGTGGTTTAATGGCATAAATTTTTTTTTCATCAATATTACCTGTAGTCAGCAAACCTTTAAATTTTGGTTTTTGTTTAGAAAGTTTAAAGTGAGCGTTAATAGCGTCAATTATTCTAAAACCAATATTATGTCTGGTATTTGTATAGTCTGAACCTGGATTTCCTAATCCAACAAGTAAAAGCATATTAATTATTTTTTTTCAGCAGGTTTTTTTTCAGCAGGTTTCTTATCTTCGGGTTTCTTATCAGAAGTACCTTCTTTTCCTTTTTCATCTTTTTTAGTTGCCTCACCCTCTTTAGCTGAAACTTCTGAACCTTCTGCAGGAGCTTCTCCCTCAGCGCCTTCAACTGCAGTATCTTCGGCAGGTTTTTCTGGTTCTTTAATTATCGTTGGTGCTGCTACAGTTGCAACTACGAAATCTCTATCTGTTATCGTTGGTTTAATATTTTCTGGAAGTTTTACTGATGAAATCTTAATACTTGTTCCGATATCAGTACCTGTCAAATCAACGATAATCTCATCAGGAATATTTTCGGCAGGACAATTCAATTCTACTTTTCTTCTTACAATATTCAAAACACCACCTCTTTTAAGACCTGGTGAGTCAGGGTGATTTATAAATTTTACAGGGATTTCCAAAATAATTTTTTTTCCTGAAACAATTCTCATAAAATCTATATGTATAGGCTCTTCTGATACAACGTGAAAAGAAACATCTCTTGGAATTACTTTTTCCTTTTTACCATCCACCTCAATTTCAAGAACTTTTGACAAGAAAGTTTCTGAATTGATAATATTAGCTATTTCCTTTTTATTTATAGAAATATTAAGATTTGGATTATTGCCTCCATACAAAATAGCAGGAATGAATCCCTCGGCTCTAAGCTTGTTATTAGAGCCACTCGACAAGTTTTCTCTTTTTGTTGCTTTTAGATTACTCATAATATTAATGAAAGGGGTATATAACTCAACTTCTTAACTAAAACAAGTGTTAATTGAATAAATCAGATACTGAGTTAGAATTAGCTATTCTTTTTATAGCTTCGGACATTAGTGAGGCAATAGATAACACCTCAATTTTATTATTATTTTTAATTTTTTCAGCATTATTGATTGTATCTGTAATTATAAGTTTTTTAATTTTAGAATTTTGTATTTTTTTTACAGCATCACCACTTAAAACAGCGTGTGTAATAAATACGTAAACTTCATTTGCCCCATTCTTTTTTAATGCATCTACCGCATTAACTATTGTTCCTCCGCTATCAATTATGTCATCAACTATGATGCAAGTTTTATTTTTTACATTTCCAATAATATTCATCACTTCTGATTTACCTGGCGCTGGTCTTCTTTTATCGATGATTGCAAGATCAGCTTTTATTCTTGTTGCTAATGCTCTAGTTCTACCAACTCCTCCAACGTCTGGTGAAACACAAATTAGTTTTCTAGAATTTAATTTTTTTTTAATATATTTAGCAAAAAGAGGCGCTGTATATAAATTGTCAACTGGCATATCAAAAAAACCTTGAATTTGACCTGCGTGCAAATCTACTGTTACCACTCTGGTAGCTCCAGCATTAGAAATTAAATTTGCTACTACTTTTGCTGAGATGGATGTTCTTGGCGCAACTTTTCTATCCTGTCTAGCGTAACCGAAATAAGGGATTACTGCTGTAATAGTTTTTGCTGATGACCTTTTTAAAGCATCAATCACTAATAATAACTCCATTATATTATCATTTGCTGGATTTGATGTAGACTGAATCACAAAAACGCTATTACCTCTAATATTTTCATTTATCTCAATATAAATTTCTCCATCGGCAAAACTTCTAATGTTTGTATTTATTAATTTAAGTTTTAGGTTTTTAGAAATATCCTTACTGAGCTTGAGGTTGCTAGTGCCAGATAAAATTTTCATGAAAAGTAACTATTTATACAATTATTTTATTAAGTTTTCAAATTTAATCTAAACCAAACTTATAGCTGATAAGCACCTCCCATAATCCCTCTCTTTCAGAATTAAAGACCTTCTGTAGCTAAAAAAGTAATTCTTTTCCTTAAAAGTGTCACGATTTACGTGATCTATTTCCACACCCAATTCTAAAAGTAGATCAGTCACAAATTTTCTTAAGTTAAATAACTTTTTTAAATTGTTTTTTTTTAAAAAATATTTATTATTTTTTTTTGACTGTTTTATAAATTTATTAAAAAATTTTATATCAACTTCATAGTTTTTAAAACCAATACAAGGCCCTATACATGCATAAATTTTACTATTAGAAGAATATTTTTTCATCTCAATAACTGTATTTTTTATTATTCCAGAAAAAGCTCCCCTCCACCCAGCATGAATACAACCGATAATTTTACTTTTAGGGTCAAAAAGTAATATAGGCACACAATCTGCAGTAACTACACAAAGAGCGATACCTTTAATTTTTGTTATTATTGCATCAGAAAAAATCTTTTTTTTTAAATTTTTTTTTTTAATTTCTATCACTTTGTTACTGTGAGTTTGATGCATCAGAACTAAATTTCCTGATAATATACTCATTTTCTTCTTGATCAATTTAAAGTTATTTGACAAGTTTTTTTTTCTATCTCCTGATCCTCTACCACAATTTAAACTTGCATAAATTCCTTTTGATACACCACCTTTTCTTGAAAAAAAACAATGTTTTAAGTTTTTGAAAGTTTTCAATTTTTTTGAGTAAAACATTATTTAAACCCGAAATAATTGTGATTATATTTATATGTTAAAATCACCTTAAATAAATCACCCATTAAATTAGAACTCATTAATCTTTTTAATCTTAAATAAAGATTTGTTTTATCTAAAAATTTCATTTTTCTTGATATCAAATCTGCTCTTTCTTTTATGCCCATATTATTCAAAAATTCTTTTTGAGAAATAGTTTTTTCAACTTTTAAATTATTTTTTAAAAAAAATTCAGTCAATAACTGAAAATTAACATGACATGAAATATCTGCTTTACCTAAATTTTCTAGAATATTATTTTTTTTATGATTAATTACTGACTGAATGGTATTACTGTTATTTGGTTTTAAGTAACCATAATCAATCATTAATAGGCACCCATCTAACTTCTTAATTTTTTTTATAATCTCTTTTAATATTGAGAAACCGTTTTTAGGAAATTCTATAAATTTTTGATTTTTAAATGTTTTAAATGATCTAATTACTTTTATATCTTTAGATGAAGCTTTTTTAAAGTTTTCAATAATTTGACCATTATTCTTCAAGACAAAATATTTTTCAAGAATTGTATTATTTTTACGTTTAAATTGTTTAATAGGAATTGAGTCAAAAAACTCATTTCCAAAAAAAATTGTAGGTGCCTTTTTTATTTTTTTAAAGTTTTGTATCCATTTTACTTTTGTATTTTTAATATTTTTTTGCTGAATTTTTTTCAAGATACTGCTTACCTCAAACAAATAAATATTTTTGCAGGAGTTGAATTTAGGAAATCTTTTAAAAACATCTATTAAAACCATTGCAAGACTTCCATCGCCAGGTCCTAGCTCAACAATATTAAAATTAGAGGGCTTACCAAAATTTTCCCAAGTAGAAATTATCCATACGGCTATTATTTCTGAAAATAATTTTGATATTTTCGGAGCTGTTATGTAGTCACCCTTATTTCCAATAGGTGATTTAATATTATAATAACCATTTTTCTTGTCGTAAAGCACATTATGAAAAAAATCATCAACCGGTAATGATTTTGAATTACAAAAAAATTTATAATTAGTTTTCATTTTTTCTTAAGATTTTAAAAAGTACAAATCCACTTATTATCATGCAAACACTTAAAAGAGTTCCCATGCTAATAAAATTAAAAAAAAGACCTAATTGCTCATCTGGCTCTCTAAAAAACTCAGAAAGGATTCTAAAAAATCCATAATAAATTAAAAAAAGGTATGAACAAGTTCCTAATTGATAATTAATTCTTTTTATAATTGAGTTCATTATAAAAAATAAGACTAACCCCTCTAATGCTGCTTCGTATAGTTGTGATGGATGTCTAACTAACGAGTCATAATCTGGAAATATTACACCCCAGAATATGTTACTTGTTTTACCTACAAGTTCACCGTTAATAAAGTTGGCAACTCTTCCAAAAAAAATACCAATTGGTGCTACACATGCAACTATATCCAATAAAAAAAAAGTTTGTATATTTTTCTTTTTTGAAAAAAAATAAGTTCCAATTATTACTCCTATTAGAGCACCGTGAAATGACATTCCACCTTCCCAAATTTTAATAATATCTAGCGGGTTGGAAATGTAATATTTTGGATTGTAAAAAATGACGTAACCTAATCTACCTCCGATAATTATTGAAAAAATTAGGTTTGTTATTAAATCATCAAAATTCTTTAAATTAATTTCTACATTTTCACTATTAAAATATTTGATGATAATTTTTTTTCCATACCACCAACCTAAAATAATTCCAAAAATATAAGCTAATGAGTACCACCTAATCGCAATAAACCCAAAATCAATCAAAATAGGATCTAAATTATGTGTGAACATATGATCTTATATCACATTTGAAATTAAGATGCCCATCAAATAAGATAAACTATGGCAAAATCAGAAAAACTTTTAAAAATAATTTCGAGCTTGATTGAAAATGGTATTTTAACTTCAAAAGATATCAAAAAAGAAATTACAAATGATTTAAAATTTAAAAAAGACAAGTTAGCAGGTTCATTAAATCTAGTGACACAAGACCAATTCGAAGTTTTAAAAAAGATTGTTGAAAAACAAGAAAATATTATTAAAGAATTACAAAAAAAAAATAAATCTAAAAAGGCAAAGAAATCTTAAAAAGCAAACCTTTATATTTACTTTTACTCAAGTGAATGCTTCCTCCGTGAGAATTTATAACATCTTCAACTATAGCTAATCCTAAACCTACTCCAGATTTATTGAGACTTCTACTTTTATCAAGTCTAAAAAAAGGCTTAAAAACATTTTTATATTGATCTTCAGGAATTCCAGGTCCGTCGTCCTCAAAAATGATTAATGCACGATTAGAACCTTTTTGAATATTAACAAATACCTTTTTTCCATAGGTGAGTCCGTTCATTATAATGTTCTCAAATGATCTTTTTAAAGAGATAGGTCTAGCTTTTAGATTTACATCGTCAGTAATCAGAATTTCTAAATTATTGTTGTTTATGTCTTTTTTTATTTCACTAAATATCTTTGCTAAATTAACTTCCTTAGTTGACTCAAGGGACTGAGTTTTTGCAAAATGAAGATAATCATTAAGCATTTTTTCCATCTCATCTATATCTTTGGACATATTGTTAGACAATTCTTTTTCACTAATCATCGCAAGTTGTAATTTCAGACGAGTTAATGGTGTCCTCAAATCATGACTAATACCGGATAACATTTCTGATCTTTGGTTTAGATGACGATTTATTCTTTTTGCCATTCTATCAAACTCATATGCCGCCTTCCTAATTTCTTGGGCTCCTGAAGGTCTAAAGTCATTTACATAGTCCCCCTTCCCAAATTTTTCTGCTGCTTTTGCTAATCTTACTAAAGGTTTTGTTTGATTTTTTAGAAATATCAAAGCAATTACTATTAAAACTATTGATGGCAAAGTGGTCCATAAAACGAATAATCTTACAGAAGATGCCGATACCATTTCTTTAGGCACTAAAAATTCAATTACATCATTTTGAGATTTAATTTTTATTTCGACGGCATTCTTAAATTTTGAGGTACTGAACCAGTAATTATTATTACCAAAAGTTGATTTAAGCTCCCTTCTAAGAGATCTATCCATAGGACTAAATTTTCGCTCACCCGATATTTTAGGTAGCTCATTTTGATAAATACCTATTTCGAAATTAAAATTATTTTTATAACTATCTGTAAAAAAATCTAAATTTTTTTTATCATTTTTATAAACTTCTTGAATGGTTTTTAATTGAGCTACCAAAGATCTTGTAGTGTTTTTATTAGCTTTAATCCAAATACTATCATAAAAAACTATTGTAATAATTAGTTGAAGTATAATTGTTGGAGCAGCTACAATTATTAAAGCCCTATAAAATAATCTTTTTGGAAGAATTAATTTAATAAGTTTATTCAACCCAGAGAACATAACCTGCTCCTCTTATAGTTTGTAAATATTTTGGATTTTTAGGGTTAACTTCAATTTTTTGTCTTAGTCTTGTAATCATAACGTCAATAGACCTTTCTTGCGTAATACCTGAAATTTTTCCAATATCTTCACGCGAATAAGTTTTTCCAGGATTAGATAACATTTCAACAAGAACTTTTTTTTCTGAATTATTAATCTTTTTATCTACTTCTTTTAAATTTATTATCATTTTATTTAGGTCTATTTTTGCTTTTCCTATTTGATGTTTTGCCTGAAGATCAATTTTTATATTGTTTCTAATTACATTTTTTATTCTTAATAATAATTCTTTAGGTTCAAAGGGTTTTCCAATATAATCATCAGCTCCTAATTCTAAACCTTTAATTCGATTTTCAACTTCACCTTTAGCGGTTAGTAGAATTATTGGAACTTTACTTTTTTTCTTAATTTCTTGAGTTAAATCATAGCCATTTTGCCCAGGCATCATTACATCTAAAATGATTATATTAAATTTTAAATAATTTATTTTCTTCTTGGCTTCATCTGCATTTTCTGCTGTAGAAACAATATAATTATTTTCTGATAAGTAATCTTTTAAAAGACTTCTAATTCTATCGTCATCATCAACTACTAAAATATGTAATTTGCTATTTTCCATTTATAATTTTTTTTAAAACATCTTTAAACTTTATCACTGAGTCAGAACCAGAGTTTTTAAGAGCATTAAATATTCTTTTTTTTTGAGCACCATACACTGTTTCAAAAAAAATTTTTCCTTCTTTATCTAAAAACAAATTTTTTTTTCTTGTGTCATTCTCATCTTGCACTTGTTTTATCATTTTTGTTTTAATTAAATCTCTTAATACTCTATTAAGACTTTGTTTTGTAACTTTTAGTTTGAAAATTAATTCACCCAAATTAATTCCTGGATTTCTCTCTATTAAATTCAAAGCTCTTAAATGAGCGGGGCCAAAAAACTTTTTTGACAAGATTTCTTTAGGATCTGCCGATGTTTCTCTATATGCATTGTAGAGAAGCTGTATAAACTCTTTAATTTGATCATCTTTAAGATAAAGTAAATCTTTCATAATGGTAAGTTATATTGACTTATCCTTATTTGGAATATACTTTTTTTAAATTAAAAAATCTATATATTTACTTTAAATGGAAAGTATACCTTACGATAAGAGATCAGGAAAAATTTGGTTTAATGGCAAACCTGTTGATTGGAAAGATGCTAATATCCATGTTTTGAACCACGGGCTTCATTATGCTAGCTGCGTTTTCGAAGGCGAAAGAGTTTATGATGGAGAGATTTTTAAATTAGAGGAACATACTGCAAGATTATTTTATTCAGCCGAAAGAATGGGGATAAAAGTTCCATATTCTCAAAAAGAAATAAATGACGCTTGTAAAAATATTGTCGAAGTACAAAAAGTTCAAAATGGATATGTGAGGCCTTTGATTTGGAGAGGGAGTGAAATGATGGCAATTTCTGCACAAAAAAATAAGATTCATGTTGCAATTGCAACCTGGGAGTGGGGATCTTATTTTGATCCAAAATTAAAATTAAATGGAATTAAACTAAATATATCTAGCTGGAGAAGACCAGCGCCTAATACGATACCGTGGGATACTAAAGCTGCAGGACTATATATGATATGTACCCTTTCTAAGCACGAAGCCGAAGCCGAAGGATTTACGGACTCTCTAATGTTAGATCACGAGGGAAATATTGCCGAGGCAACAGGTGCAAATGTATTTTTTAAAAATAAAGATGGTGAACTAGTTACTCCTATACCTGACTCCTTTCTTGACGGGATTACTAGACGTGAAGTAATAAAAATTGCAAAATCTAAAGGAATCAAGGTAATTGAAAGAAAAATAAAACCCGAAGAGATGAAAAAATTTGTTGGTTGCTTCTTAACAGGAACAGCGGCTGAGGTCACTCCGGTGTCTCAAATAAAAGATTATAATTTTAAAGTATGCAATACTATTTCAGATTTAAATGATGCTTATCAAAATTTAGTTAGAAAAAAAGACTCTGCAGCTTAATCTTTATTATCTTCATTAATAGCGTGATCTATACCTTTTCTTAAATAATCATATCCGGTATATAAGGTCAAAAATGCTGATAACCATAATAAAATAATACCAACGGTTTGTGCATTGTAATCTTGAAAATTAATTATCTTATTTCCAATATCACCAGTCAATAATATTGCTATGGAAGTCATTTGAATAAAAGTTTTTAATTTAGACAAACTAGTAACTTGCATAGCGACTCTACCCTTTGCTAAAAATTCTCTTAAACCAGACACTAAGATTTCCCTTGTAAGAATTATAACAGCTGCAATTACCTCATAATTTTTAATTGTACCATTCATTACTAAAAGAATTAGTGCAGCTGCGACTAAAATTTTATCTGCAATAGGATCTAAAAGTTCACCTAATTTTGACTCTTCTTTAAAAAATCTTGCTAACAAACCATCTAAATAATCAGTAAAGCTTGCAAGAACAAATAAAAAAAAGGGAATTAAATCTCCAAAAAAACCTGGTATGAAAAAAGTTACAACAAATACTGGAACAATTATAATCCGTCCAATAGTCAATATGTTAGGTATTTTTAATTTCATTTATTCGTGAAAATAATCATATATTTTCCTAGCAATGTTGTCTTCTATTCCTTCTACAGATTTTAAATCGTCAAAACTTGCAGATTCCACAGCACGTGCGGACCCAAAATGATTTAACAAAGCTCTTTTCCTTTGTTTACCAATTCCCTGGATTTGGTCTAATAAAGATTTGCTAAGGTTTTTCTTTCTTTTAGCCCTGTGAGTGCTGATAGCAAATCTATGAGCTTCATCTCTAAGTCTTTGTATAAAAAATAATAATGGATCATTTTTTTCTAAGACATATTCTTTTTTTTCGTAGTAGATTTTTTCCTCTCCTGCATTTCTTTTTTTCCCCTTAGCTATCGCTAAAATTGGTAAGTCATGTAATCCTAACTCATTTAGAACTTCCCTGGATACAGAATATTGACCTTTTCCGCCATCTATCATTATTAAATCCGGCAATGAAAGAGAACCAGATTTTTCCTTAATTGCTTTTGAAAATCTCCTAAATAAAACTTCTTTCATCATCCCATAGTCATCATTTTTTACTTTTTCATTTTTAATATTGAATTTCCTATATCTTTTCTTAACAAAACCTTCATTACTAAAACAAATTAGTGATCCAACAGAGTCAGTTCCCTGAATGTGGCTATTATCGTAAACTTCTATCAATTCAATATTGTTATTAATATTAAATTTAGATGCTAATTCTTCGATAAGATTGTTGTTAGTATCAGATTGTACGAGTTTTTGTTTTAAAGATTGTTTTGCATTTTTCTCTGCTAGACTAGAAATACTCTTCTCATTTTTACTTTTTGCTGGCTTAATAATAATATCTTTTTTATCTTTCTCAGAAAATGTTTTTTCAATAAGTTTTTTATCTTTGACTTCACAATTGGTTAATATCAATCTAGGAATACTTTTGTTTTCATAAAATTGAGATATAAAAGAACTAATTATATCTTCTACACTGTCATCTGGATCATGTTTTGGATAAAAAGCCTGATTACCCCAATTTTGTTTTGACCTGAAAAAAAACACCTGGACACATGTTTTCCCTGTCTCTTTATAAATACTGATAACATCAGCCTCTGTTAAATTTGTTTGATTTATTTTTTGAGAGGTTTGTATTTGAGTTAATGCTTTTATTCTATCTCTAGCTATAGCAGCTTTCTCATAATCCAATTCTTTACTAGCTTTTTCCATTTCTTTGGATAAGTTTTTTTGAATTCTTCTAGATTTACCAGAGATAAAATCAATAGCGTCTTTAACTGAAGATTCGTACTCCTTTTCATTTATATGTCCAACACATGGAGCAGAGCATCTTTTAATTTGATATAAGATACATGGTCTCTCTCTATTTTTAAAAACAGTGTCATTACAGACTCTTAAAAGAAATATTTTTTGTAAAATTTTTATTGTCCAATTGGCGGAACCAATTGATGAAAATGGACCAAAATAATATCCTGTTTTTAATTTTTTTCCTCTTAGTTTTGTAAGTTGCGGCCACTTATCATTATTACCAATGTAAATATAAGGAAAAGATTTGTCATCTCGCAAAAGTATATTGTAACGAGGTTTATGTTTTTTTATTAAATTTGCTTCTAATAGTAGAGCCTCACTTTCATTATTTGTAGTAGTAGTTTCAAGGTTATGCGTTACTGAAAGCATTCTCTCGGTTCTAATGGGAAGATTAGACTCAGTGACATAACTTTTTAGTCTATTAGGAATATTTTTAGCTTTCCCAATATAAAGAATTTCACCAGTGGAACTAATCATTTTGTAAACACCAGGATTTTTTGGTATGAGCGGTATTTTTTCTTTAATTACTTTTTTTCCTAATTCCAAACTATTAATCATATTTTTGATTTTGATACCTCGATGCCAACAGATTTGGCTTTCTTTAAGATATCTAACTTTTCTATCTTAAGATTTATTTTTTTAACAAGTTTATTTTTAAATATCATATTAAAAATATTTTCTGCCAAGTCTTCAAGTAACTCATGATGTTTTAAATAAGTAATTTTCTCAATTCTACTGACAATTTCCTCATAGTTAAGTATAGAGGTCAAATCTTTATTATTCGGAGCCACGTATGGATTTGTTAAAATTTCAATATTGAATTTTACCCTTTGTTTTTTCTTTTTTTCAAAATTGTGTATTCCTATAGAAATATTTAAAATTAAATCTTTAATA
>CACLUK010000006.1 GCA_902610115.1 uncultured Pelagibacteraceae bacterium | reverse complement strand
TCGATAATCTTACTCTTGCAACTTTTCTTAAGGCTGAATTGGGCTTTTTTGGTGTAGTTGTGTAAACTTTTACACAAACTCCTCGTTTTAGAGGTTGTTTTTCTAAAGCTGGAACTTTATTCCTGGCAATAGGTTTAATTCTACGTTTTTTTATCAACTGGTTAATTGTTGGCATAATTATATTTTGAAGTTTAAGTAAGAATAACCACGAAAAATTTGTTAGTGTTTAAGGTTATAATAGACCTTACTTCTAACATTCAAAATTTGACGCAAACTAGCATTTAAGCGGAGAAAGTCAACGTTTATTAGGTTTTTTGGTAATATTACGCGGTTTGTTCAGGCGCTGCTGAGGCGGATTCTAGCTCTTGTTTTTTTAACTCTTCTAATCTAGCTTTATCTTGCTCTCTGGCTTGCTTGTCCCACTCAATTTTAGTTAAACCAGTGCCAGCAGGAACTAGCCTCCCGACAATTACGTTTTCTTTTAATCCCTCTAATGTATCTGTTTTTCCTTTAATTGATGCATCTGTGAGGACTCTTGTAGTTTCTTGGAAGGATGCAGCAGAAATAAATGAATTTGTTTGTAGAGAGGCTTTAGTTATACCAAGCAAAACTCTTTCAAATGTTGCTGGTTTTTTCTTACTCTCTCTTAAATTTTCATTTATTACGTTAATATCTAATAGGTCGATTACCTCTCCTGCTAATAGTTCTGAGTCACCTGGATCTTTAATCTCAACTCTTTTTAACATTTGACGGACAATTGTCTCAATATGCTTATCGTTAATAACTACACCTTGAAGTCTATAAACCTCTTGAACTTCAGTAACAAAGTATTCAGTCAATTTTTCAACACCTAGAATTCTCAAAATATCATGCGGTGCTGGGCTTCCATCAAGAAGGTATTCCCCTTTTTTAATTTTTTCTCCTTGATTAAAATTAACATGTTTCCCTTTTGGTATTAAGTAATTTGATGTTTCTCCTTTAGAGGAGACAATCGAGATTTTTTGTTTGCCTCTTACTTCTTTTCCAAATTCAATAACTCCATCATTCTCTGCAATAATAGCGCTGTCTTTAGGACGTCTTGCTTCAAATAATTCAGCTACTCTTGGAAGACCGCCTGTAATATCTTTAGTTTTGGAAGTTTCTTTAGGCAATCTAGCTAAAACATCACCTGCAGAAATTTTTTGACCGTCTTTTACAGATAAAATAGTATCTGGTACTAAGTAATATCTTGCCTCATTTCCATCAGCTTTTTTTATAATTTCACCCTTTTCATTTCTCAAGGTGATTCTAGGTTTAAGCTCAGCATTTTTTGATGAAGATTTCCAATCAGTTACTGATTTGGATGATAGACCAGTTGCGTCATCAAAAGTTTCTGTCAAGGAACTTCCCTCTGTCAAATCCATGTAATTTACAATACCTCCCGTTTCAGCTATCACAGGTAATGTGTATGGATCCCATTCAGCAATTTTTTTATTTTTTTCTACTTTTTCACCGTCTTTAAAAAAAAGCTTAGAACCATAATTTACTTTGTAAATTGCTAGTTGTCTTCCATTATCGTCTTCTATACTTAACTGGGTATTTCTTCCCATAACAATAATATTTTTTTTTGAGTCTTCAATTAAATTTTTATTGATAATATTTAATTTACCTTTAGTTTGAGAAATGATTTGCGACTCTTCCTTAATTTGAGCGGTACCACCTACGTGAAAAGTCCTCATTGTTAATTGAGTTCCTGGTTCTCCAATTGATTGGGCTGCGATCATACCAACAGCTTCTCCAACACTAATAAGCTTGCCTCTTGCTAAATCTCTTCCATAACTCATTGCACAAACACCTCTGGTAGATCCACAAGTAATTACTGAATAAACATTTACTGATTTTACTCCAGCTGCATCTATTTTTTCACAATCATTTTCATCTATTAATTTTTCCTTTTTAATAATAACTTCACCAGTTACAGGATTTTTAATATTTTCTGCTATAACTCTACCCAAAACTCGTTCAGATAAACTAACTAAAATATTTCCACCTTCAATAATTTCAGAAATAGTTACTGAGGATTTCGTTTTGCAATCGCACTCTTTTTTTGTAATTTGTACGTCTTGTGCTACGTCACACAATCTTCTTGTAAGATAACCTGAGTTTGCAGTTTTTAGTGCTGTATCTGCTAAACCTTTTCTAGCACCGTGAGTTGAGTTGAAATACTCTAAAACAGTTAAACCCTCTTTAAAATTGGATATGATAGGTGTTTCAATAATTTCACCAGATGGCTTTGCAATTAAACCTCTCATTCCAGCTAATTGTTTCATTTGAGCTTGCGAGCCTCTGGCGCCTGAGTCAGCCATCATATATACTGAATTAGTTTCTATTCTATCGTCTTCATAAATTTTTTCTGCAGATGATATCTCCTTCATCATTTCGTTAGCAACTGTATCAGTACATTTAGACCAAACATCTACTACCTTATTATATTTTTCTCCTCTAGTTATAAGACCATCTGCGTATTGTTTTTCATATTCCTCAATTTGTTTTTTTGTGTTGTTTATTAAACTTTCTTTATTTTTTGGTATTAACAAGTCGTCTTTTCCAAAAGAAATTCCAGCTTTGAAAGCATGTTTAAAACCTAAAGTTTTTATCCTATCGCAAAATATAACTGTTTCCTTCTGACCGCAGTATCTAAAGATTGTATCAATAACCTCTGAAACATTTTTTTTGGTTAATAATTTATTTATTAAAGAAAATTTAATGTTATGATTTTTAGGAAGAACGTTCGCGAGTAGGAAACGTCCAGCTGTGCTTGTGTATTTTTCAACTATATTGTTACCATCTTTGTCTATCGTTTTAAAAATAGAGATAATTTTTGTATGCAAACTAATTGATTTATTTTCTAAAGCTTGCTCTATCTCCTCCACACTTGAAAAAATACCACTTGGTTTTTTTTCTTCATTTTCAGAAGATTGAGAAAGATAATAAATTCCTAACACTATGTCCTGGCTAGGAACAATAATTGGTTTCCCATTAGAGGGGCTTAAAATATTATTAGTTGACATCATCAAAACTCGTGCCTCTAATTGAGCCTCTAAACTTAAAGGGATGTGTACAGCCATTTGGTCGCCATCGAAATCTGCATTAAATGCAGCACATACTAATGGATGAAGTTCAATAGCGTTACCCTCTATTAACTTTGCCTCAAAGGCCTGCACTCCAAGTCTATGTAATGTAGGAGCTCTATTTAATAAGATTGGGTGTTCTCTTATAATATGTTCTAAAGAGTCCCAAACTTCACTTTTTTCTTTTTCAACTAATCTTTTTGCTTGCTTGATTGTTGTAGCTAATCCGAGTTTGTCTAGCCTTGCATATAAAAAAGGTTTAAACAATTCTAAAGCCATTTTTTTTGGTAAACCACATTGATGTAATTTTAATTCAGGGCCAACAACTATTACTGACCTTCCTGAATAGTCTACTCGTTTCCCTAATAAATTTTGTCTAAATCTTCCTTGTTTACCCTTAAGCATTTCTGCAAGTGATTTAAGAGGTCGTTTACCAGTTCCTGTAATTACTCTTCCTCTTCTTCCATTATCAAATAATGCATCAACGGATTCTTGAAGCATCCTTTTTTCATTTCTGACAATGATGTCTGGCGCTTTTAAATCTAATAATCTTTTCAGACGATTGTTTCTATTTATAACTCGCCTGTATAAATCATTTAAATCTGAAGTAGCAAATCTTCCTCCATCTAATGGAACCAAAGGTCTTAACTCAGGTGGAATAACTGGCACTGAAGTTAAAATCATCCACTCTGGTTTATTGCCAGATGAAATAAACGACTCTATTAGTTTTAATCTTTTAATTGTTCTCTCCTCAGTTACTTTTGATTTAATTTCTAGTAACGCTTCCCTTAATTTTTTCTGTTCTTTTTTGAGATCTAAGTTTACTAAAATTTCTCTTACTGCCTCTGCGCCTATACCTGCAGTAAACGCATCCTCGCCAAATTCCTCTTGAGCTTTAATCAATGACTCCTCTGTTAACAATTGTCCTTTTTTTAATGTTGTTAAACCTGGTTCAACTACAATGAAACTCTCAAAGTATAAGACTTTTTCAACCTCCTTAAGCTTCATATCAATAGCTAGAGCAATTCTACTAGGTAAAGATTTTAGAAACCATATATGGGCAACTGGACATGCTAGATCTATATGTCCCATTCTCTCCCTTCTTACGTTTGACTTAGTTACTTCAACACCACATTTTTCACATATTATACCTCTGAACTTCATACGTTTATATTTTCCACATAAACATTCATAATCTTTAACTGGACCAAAGATACGAGAACAGAATAAACCATCTTTTTCAGGTCTAAAAGTTCTATAATTAATCGTCTCTGGTTTTTTAATTTCACCATATGACCAAGATTTAATTTTTTCTGGGCTTGCTAAAGTGATTTTAATACTATCGAAAGTATTTTCTTGAGTTAAATTTTGATTATCAAAATTTTTTGTTAAATTTTTTTCCATACTAATTAAGCTCTATGTTTAAACCAAGTGCTCTTATTTCTTTTACTAAAACATTAAAAGACTCTGGTACTCCGGACTCAAAATTATTGTTACCTTTAACAATAGTTTCGTAGACTTTTGTTCTTCCAGCCACATCGTCAGATTTTACTGTTAGAATTTCTTGTAAAGTGTAAGAAGCTCCGTAGGCTTCTAAGGCCCAAACTTCCATTTCACCAAATCTTTGACCGCCTAATTGAGCTTTTCCACCCAAAGGTTGTTGAGTTACTAAACTGTAAGGACCTGTAGATCTAGCATGAATTTTATCTTCAACAAGATGGTTTAATTTCAACATATAAATAATCCCAACAGTCACAGGTCTGTCAAATCGTTCTCCAGTTTGACCATTCCATAAATATGTTTGACCTGTATGAGGCAGTTGTGCCAAATTTAACATCTCTGTAATATCACTAGTGCTCGCGCCATCAAAAACTGGTGTAGCGATAGGGACACCTTTAGACAAATTGTCTACTAATTCTGCAATTTCTTTATTATTTAATTTTGAAATTACATTCTCATAATAATTTTTTCCATAAATTTCTTTTAATTTATTTTTAATACTTTCTATTTCTTTCTCAAAATTTTTAAGATATTTTTTTATTTGATCTCCTAACTCTGAACATGACCAGCCCAAGTGTGTTTCAAGAATTTGACCTACATTCATTCTACTAGGCACTCCTAAAGGATTTAAAACAATATCAACCGGTTTACCGTTTTCCATGTAAGGCATATCCTCAACAGGTACAATTTTACTTACTACTCCTTTATTTCCATGTCTTCCTGCCATTTTATCACCAGGCATAAGTCTTCGTTTAACGGCCACAAAAACTTTTACAACTTTCATCACAGTAGGCAAAAGATCGTCTCCTTGTTGAATTTTTTTTACTTTATCTTCAAATCTGAGACGAATATCTTCTGAAGCATTTTCAAATTGATTTTTAAGTTTTTCTAAATCACTATTAATTTCAGATTTTTGAAATGAAATTTTCCATAAATCTTTTAAACTGAAATTTTCAAAATCGTTTTTATTTAATGTAGTACCTGGTTTAAGATCTTTGAATTGTTTATTGATGCTTTGGCCATTTAATAAATCAATTGCTCTTAATTTAATATTTCTATTTAATATTTCTTCTTCGACCTTTTTATCTTCTTGGACTGACTCTATTTCAGCTCTTTCTATAGCTATAGATCTTTCATCTTTATCTATACCATGACGATTAAAAACTCTAACATCTATAACTACTCCCGTACTACCTGAGGGTAATTTAAGTGATGAGTCTCTTACATCTGTGGCTTTTTCACCGAATATAGATCTCAGCAATTTTTCCTCTGGACTTGAAGAAGTTTCACTTTTAGGAGTAACTTTTCCTACCAAAATATCCCCTGGTTTTACCTCTGCTCCAACGTAAACAATTCCTGACTCATCTAAATTTCTTAAACTTTCCTCACTTACATTTGGTATATCTCTAGTAATTTCCTCAGCACCAAGTTTTGTGTCTCTGGCCATTGACTCGTACTCCTCAATATGTACTGATGTAAAAACATCATCAGTTACGCATCTTTCTGATATTAAAATTGAGTCTTCAAAATTATAGCCTTGCCAAGGCATGAATGCCACTGTAACATTTTTTCCTAATGCAAGCTCTCCAAGTTTTGTTGCAGGACCATCAGCAATGATATCACCTTTTTTGATTTTATCGCCTACCTTAACCAATGGTTTTTGATTTATACATGTATTTTGATTAGATCTTTGAAACTTTGATAAGTTATATATATCAACAGCTGATTGCGAAAGATCTGTTACATCTGTCACTTTGACAACTATTCTTTTCCCATCAATTTTATCTACTACGCCGCTTCTCCTTGCAACAATAGTTACACCTGAGTCCAATGCAACATCGGACTCTATGCCAGTTCCAACTAGCGGTGACTCGGGTTTAAGTAAAGGAACAGCTTGCCTCATCATATTAGAGCCCATCAATGCTCTGTTAGCATCGTCGTTTTCTAAAAAAGGTATCAGTGCAGCTGCAACTGAAACTAATTGTTTTGGGGATACGTCTATATAATCAATATTATCCCTATTAGATAACTCAAAATTTAAATTTTTTCTACATGCTACTAACTCGTCTATAAACGAACCATCTTTATTTAAAGCAGAATTAGCCTGGGCTATAGTAAATTTTTCTTCTTCAATTGCCGATAAATATTTTATTTCTGCAGTTACCTTTCCGTTTAAGACTTTTTTATATGGACTTTCTATGTAACCAAATTTATTTACTCTGCAATAAGTTGCTAAACTATTTATTAAACCAATATTTGGTCCCTCGGGAGTCTCGATTGGACAAATTCTTCCATAATGTGTTGGGTGAACATCTCTTACTTCAAAGCCTGCTCTTTCTCTTGTTAGCCCACCAGGTCCTAAAGCTGACACTCTTCTTTTATGAGTAATTTCTGATAATGGATTTGTTTGATCCATAAATTGGGATAGTTGAGAAGTAGCAAAGAAATCTTTAAGCGATGTTGTAATTGGTTTTGCATTTATCAAATCTTGAGGCATCGCAGACTCTATTTCTAAAAATGTAGACATTTTTTCTTTCACCGTTCTTTCCATTCTTAATAATCCAATTCTGAATTGATTTTCAACTAATTCTCCTACTGATCTAACTCTTCTGTTACCTAAATGGTCAATATCATCGACATCTCCTTTGCCGTCTCTCAAATCAAGCATAAACTTAATTATTGCTACTATATCAGAAGATTCTAACGTAGTTTTTTTTAAGCTTGTATTTAAATTAAGTTTTGAGTTTAGTTTTACCCTTCCAACTTCTGAAAGATCATATCTTTCTTTTTTAAAATACAAGTTATTAAATATTTCCTCAGCTATTTCAATTGAAGGTGCTTCACCAGGCCTCAAGACTTTATAAATGTCGTTAAGTGCATCAGTCTTACTTAAATTTTTATCTATTTTAAGCGTTTCTAATATATATGGACCTTTATTAATTGGATCAATATTAACTATCTGTAAAAATTTTTCTTCCTGGGATATAATTTTATTTAATTGTTCCTCAGTCAAATCAAACCCAGAACTAATAATTTTATTCCCATTTTTATCTTTAATATCTTTAGCAATGTATTTTCCAATTAATTGCTCATTTGGTATCAATAATTTTTCTAAACCTTTTTCAGATAATTTTTTTGCAATAAGAATATTAAGCTTTTCTCCTTTCGATAAAACTTTTTTGCTTGTTTTTCCATCAATAAGATCATAAGAAAGTTTTATAGGTCTTTTATAGTTTTCTGGATTAAATTTTGCTATCCAGCATTTTTTTTCTAAATTGTAAGTATACTCCTCTGTACTATAAAAATTTTCAATTATTCTCTCTTTTGTAAAACCTAGAGCGAACAAAATAGTCGTAATTGGAAGCTTCTTTTTTCTATCAATTCTAAAATATAGAATGTCTTTTGGGTCAAATTCAAAATCAAGCCAAGAACCTCTTCCAGGTATAATCCTACAATTGAAAAGTAATTTGCCGCTTGCATGTGTTTTGCCTTTATCATGATCAAAAAATACTCCAGGGCTTCTGTGCATTTGATTTACAACTACCCTTTCAACACCATTTGTAATAAAAGTTGCGCTAGGAGTCATTAATGGCAAATCACCAATAAAAACCTCTTGTTCTTTTGCTGAGAGAATTTGTTTTGTATTATTTTCTGCATCAATATCGTAAACTACCAATCTTAAGTTTGCTTTTAAAGCAGCAGAATACGATAAGCTTCTTTGTTTACACTCTATTACATCAAATTTAGGTTTTTCAAGTTTGTATGAAATATATTCTAAAGTAGATTTATCATTTCCATCCTCTATTGGGAAAATACTTTTGAATACTTTATCAATACCTTTTGATAATTCACTTAATTGCTCATTTAAAGATTTAGACTTTAGAAATTCATTATATGAATTTTTTTGGACCTCAATCAGGTTTGGGATAGACAAACCTTCAACAAGTTTACCAAAGTTTTTTCTAATATGTTTCTTTTGAGTAAAAGATAATTGCATCAAATAAAAAAAATTTATTGCAAGAATAATCTTACAATAAAATTTTATACTAAATTTTGTTTACTTTAATTCTACTTTTGCCCCAGCTGCTTCAAGTTTTTTCTTAAATTCCTCAGCTTCTTTTTTAGCTACTCCACCCTTTATTTCTTTAGGAGCTCCTTCAACTAAATCTTTAGCTTCTTTTAAACCTAAACCAGTTATTGCCCTTACTTCTTTAATAACATTAATTTTTTTATCGCCAGCTGCTGCTAGGAAAAGTGAAAACTCAGATTTTTCCTCTCCCGCCGGAGCTGCTGCTCCGCCTGCTGGTGCAGCTGCTACTGGTGCTGCTGCTGTAACACCCCATTTTTCCTCTAATTGTTTAGATAGTTCAGCTGCTTCTACAACCGTTAGAGTTGAAAGTTCATCTATAATTTTATTTAAATCTGCCATTGTTGATTCCTTGAATTATTTTTTTAAACTCTTTGCGCGCGCTAAATTAGCAATTTTTGAGCCTGGTGCAAGTAAAATACTTACTAATTTTTGTGCTGGAGTGGCTAAAATACCTACAATTTTAGCCCTTGCTTCCTCTAATGATGGAAGTGTGGCTATAATAGACACCTCTTTTTCATCTAAAACTTTGCCATCCATATACCCAGCGATGATTTTAAGTTTATTATTTGACTTAGAAAATTTTGTTAGTATTTTTGCTGTAGAAATAGGGTCGGATGATAGAGCTGCTGCAGTCGGACCAGTGAAAAACTTTTCTAGATCTTTTTTTGAAGTATCTTTAATTGCAATTTTAGTAATTTTATTTTTCGTAATTTTAAAGAGTATTCCTTTATCTCTTAATTCTTTTCTTAAGCTATCTAACTCATTAACATTTAAACCTTGATATTGAGCTATCATCACTGACTCATTTGCATTGAAATTTTTTTTCATTTCTTCGACGTAAATTTTCTTAGCTTCTTTATTCATCATAAAATTATTTAGCTCCAACTTTGTAAGAAATGCCCATAGTAGATGTTAATATAACATTTTTTATAAATTCACCTTTAATTGTATCTGGTTTTTCTTTTTTAACGCTATCAATAAAAAAATTAAAATTTTCTAACAATTTTTCATTTGTAAAACTTTTTCTTCCAATTGAAGATGCAAGATTTCCATCTTTATCATTTCTTATTTCAACTAAACCAGTTTTAATTTCTTTCACTGCTTTTGTAATATCGCTAGAAACTGTCCCAAGTTTTGGATTTGGCATCAAACCTTTTGGACCTAAAACTTTACCATGTTTTCCAATTTTCCCCATCATTGGTGGAGTGCAAATTAACTTTGAAAAATTAAATTTTCCTGATGCAATTTTTTCAATTAAATCATCAGAACCCACGATGTCAGCTCCGCTATTTTTAGCCTCTGAAATTTTATCAGGTTCACACAAGACTGCAATTTTTTCTTTTTTTCCAGATCCGTTTGGAAGTTTAACTACAGTTCTCAAACTAAAATCTCCACCTTTTGATTGTTTGAGATTAATTCTTAATGATATATCAATAGACTCATCAAATTTAGCATTAGCATTTTTTTTGATTAAATCTAAAGCCTCATTAGCTTGCAGTTTTTTATCTTTAAGCGCTTGTTTAGATAATTCTTTATATCTTTTAGATATTTTTTTCATTTTAATCTTTAACCTCTATTCCCATTGACCTCGCAGATCCACAAATAATTTTGGTAGCTTCTTTTAAATCAAATGCATTAAGATCTTGCATTTTTTCTTTAGCTATTGCTTCAGCTTGCTTCATAGTGATTGAACCGGCTACAACTCTGCCTGGCTCGCTAGATCCACTTTTTAACTTAGCCGCTTCTCTAATAAAATGTGATGCTGGAGGAGACTTTATAATAAAATCAAATTTCTTATCTTTATAAACTGTTATAACTACAGGTACAGGCTTACCCATAAAGGCTTTTGTTCTTTCATTAAACGCTTTACAAAATTCCATTATATTGATCCCTCTTTGCCCTAATGCTGGACCAACTGGTGGAGCAGGATTAGCTTGGCCACCTTTAATCTGTAATTTAACGTAACCTGTAATTTCTTTAGCCATTTAATTTTTCTCAACTTGGTTAAATTCTAAATCAACCGGAGTTGCCCTACCAAATATAGAAACAGAAACCTTAAGTCTAGATTTTTCTTCATCAATTTCCTCAATTAATCCATTAAATGAGGCAAAAGGGCCATCGCACACTTTCACTTTCTCACCGATTTCAAAATTAATACCTGCTTTTTGAGATACGGCATTTTCAGAGACTTGGCCAAGTATTCGTTTTATTTCCTCGTCAGAAATAGGAGTTGGTTTATCCGCTGATCCTAAAAAACCACTCACTTTTTGAAGATTCTTTATCAAATGATATATTTGTTTCGTTAGTTCTATTTTAACTAAAACATAACCTGGAAAAAATTTTTTCTCTTTTTTTGTTCTTTTTCCTTTTTTAACTTCAGTAACATTGTGCGTCGGAACAAGTATTTCTTCAAGATTTTCTGAAAGTTTGTGTTTTTTAAGCTCATCTTTAATTGAGTCCACAACTTTTTTTTCAAATCCAGAATAAGCTTGTACAATATACCAGTTCATATTCTTATAGTGATATAGTTAAAATTAGATTTAATAAAAATTTTAAAATTTGGTCTAAAATTAAGAAGAATATTGCAGCAATAGAAGCTAGAGCAAATACCATTATCGCTCCCATCATGGTTTCTTTTTTTGTAGGCCATGTAATTCTGAATGCTTCTTGTTTAACTTCTTGTATAAATTTCAAAGGATTTTTCATAACCGATATCAAGTTTGGCAGGAGCGGAGGGACTCGAACCCACAACCTCCGGTTTTGGAGACCGGCGCTCTACCAATTGAACTACGCTCCTAAGCGTTTATTTAACTATTTTAGTTACTACCCCAGCTCCTACTGTTTTTCCACCTTCTCTAATTGCAAAATTTAAATTTTCAGCCATAGCAATTGGAGTAATAAGTTTAACTGTAAATTTACCATCGTCTCCTGGCATAACCATTTCAGTTCCAGATGGTAGTGTTACTTCACCTGTTACATCTGTAGTTCTAAAATAAAACTGAGGTCTGTATTTGGTGAAGAAAGGTGTATGTCTTCCTCCCTCTTCTTTTTTTAAAATATAAGCTTGGCATTCAAACTCTGTATGAGGAGTTATTGAGCCTGGTTTACATAAAACTTGACCTCGCTCTACGTCATCTCTTTCAACACCTCTTAAAAGAGCTCCAATATTATCTCCCGCTTCACCACTGTCTAAAAGTTTTCTAAACATTTCGACACCAGTACAGACAGATTTTTTTGTATCTCTTATTCCTACTATTTCAATTTCTTCACCAACTTTAATAACACCTGACTCGACTCTTCCAGTTACCACTGTACCTCTTCCAGATATAGAGAAAACATCTTCAACTGGCATTAAAAAAGGTTTATCTTTTGGTCTATCGGGTTGTGGAATAGTTTCGTCAACAGCTTTCATTAATTCCATAATTGCATTTTTACCAGTAGCTTCATCTTTGCCTTCTACCGCATTTAATGCTGAACCTTTAACTATAGGAATTTTATCACCTGGAAATTTATAAGAAGTGAGTAATTCTCTTATTTCTTCTTCAACTAGGTCTACTAACTCTTTATCTTTTACTGTATCAATTTTATTTAAAAATACTACAATAGCGGGTACACCAACTTGACGAGCTAAAAGGATATGTTCTCTTGTTTGTGGCATTGGTCCGTCAGCAGCATTAACAACTAATATTGCCCCATCCATTTGAGCTGCACCTGTAATCATATTTTTTACATAGTCTGCGTGACCTGGGCAATCTACGTGAGCATAGTGTCTTTTTTCTGTTTCATATTCAACGTGTGCAGTTGATATTGTGATACCTCTCTCTTTTTCCTCTGGAGCCTTATCGATCTGATCATAGGCTACAAAATTTGCAGAGCTCGATCCTCCAGCCTCTGACAACACTTTCGTGATAGCAGCTGTTAATGTTGTTTTACCATGATCTACGTGGCCAATTGTACCGATATTACAATGTGGTTTATTTCGGTTAAATTTTTCTTTCGACATCTATTTTTTCCTCACTTTAAATTTTAATTTTATTTTGGAGCGGGTAAAGGGAATCGAACCCTTACATCCAGCTTGGAAGGCTAGCGTTCTACCATTGAACTACACCCGCAAAATCCAAACTTGTTACGCCCATTATTATCAAAGTTTTTAAGTTTGGTGGAGGGGGAAAGATTCGAACTTTCGAAGACCGAAGTCAACGGGTTTACAGCCCGCCCCATTTGACCGCTTTGGTACCCCTCCTTACTACTCATTGTGGGGATACCCACTAACTTAAAAAGCATTTAACAACAAGCGTTTTATAAGCATTTATGGAATAATTGCAATAAATCATTTTGCCTTAAAATATGCTATTAAATTGGCTAAATAGCCTTGTAATACATGAAAAAAACAACCTTTTTAATTGTAGGAAAACATGCTGTATTAGAAGCATTAAAGAACCCCTTAAGAAAGATTGAAAGGGTATTTGTCACCGAAGATGCACAAAAAAAAATCAATAGAGAAAATCAAAATTTAAACTTATTTAAAAAAATCAGTATTTTCTATAAATCCAGAAAAGAACTAGATAACTTATGTGGTAGAGATGAAACTTCACACCAAGGTTTAGTAGCTGAAGTTGAACAATTAGAAGAAATTACACTTAAAGAATTTATAATAAACAATAAAAAAGAAAATTTAAATTTAATTGCACTTGAAGAAGTTACTGATCCAAGAAATATTGGCTCTATAATTAGAAGCGCAGTAGCATTTAAAATGGATGGAATTATTGTAAAGGAAAGATCTTTTCCATCTAAAAGTAAACTACTTTACAAAAGTGCAAGTGGAGGAACGGAGCATATTAAAATATTTAAAGTCTCAAATCTTAATACATCTTTAAAATATCTAAAATCTAAAGATTTTTGGGTAAGTTCATTTGATATATCAGGAACAAAGGACTTTACTACAAATGATTGGAAAGGAAAAAATGTATTAGTCTTTGGATCCGAGGGCTACGGTATAAAAGCAAAAACTCTTGAAAATTCAGATTTTAAATTTAAGGTCGAAATGAGTGAAAATATTGAGAGTCTTAATATCTCAAATACTGTATCAATAGTGTGTCACCATATTTCTCAATCAATAAAATAAGACTTAATTTTTATTGTTTTTTTAGTTAATATATTCTAAAGAAACCTCAAGCCCTCATAGCTCAATTGGTAGAGCAATTGATTTGTAATCAATAGGTTCGCGGTTCGAGTCCGTGTGAGGGCACCATTTTAGGAAATTTCTTTTCTTAATTGTTCTAACTTTATTTTTTTTTGTAAACTTTTGTTCTTATCATACAAAAGATTAAATTTAATTTTTTTCTGAACTGTAATAAAAATTTTTTTGGCGTTTCTTATTTCTATATTATCAGCTACAGCGCTAACAGGCCTTTTAAGTGGACTTAAGTTTGTGATTGTAATTAATGATTTATCGCTGACTATTTTTCCCAACCACCTTCTTGGTCTAAAAGCGCTAATAGGTGCAATCGAAATCTTTTTTGAATTTAAATTTAAAATTGGCCCATGAACAGATAGATTATAAGCAGTGCTACCTGCTGGAGTAGAAATTAGCACACCATCTGAGACTAATTTTTTCATAATAAATTTTGAGTTAAGTTTGATTGACAAATTTGCTGCCTGTCTGCTTTGTCTTAAAATTGAAACTTCATTTATTGCTAAGAATTTTCTAAATTTAGTTTTATTTTTTACAATCATTTGAAGAGGGGAAATACTTATCATTTTAGATTTTTTAATATTATTGAATAAATTTTTTTTTGAGAATTTGTTCATAAGAAATCCATAATTTCCTGAATTTATTCCATAAAATTTTTTATCTTTATTTTTATTTTTCTTAAGTGTTTTTAACATAAACCCATCGCCACCGATAACAATTACAGTATTTATCTTTTTTAGGGGGGTTTTTTTAAAAATTTTTATAATAGAATTTTTTATTTTTAAAGATTTAAAATTTTTATCAGAAATAATTAACATTTTATTTAATATTTTAGTGGTGCCCTCGGCCAGACTCGAACTGGCACTCCCATAAGGGCAAGGATTTTAAGTCCTTTGTGTCTACCAATTTCACCACGAGGGCACGTCGTTGTTTTTGTTGTTATTGTTAATATATTAATACACAAGTGTTTTAAATAAGTAAAAATAATTTATTTTACGTCTCTATCTTCTAGTTGTCTTCTAGTCTTCCCATATTTTATATGACAATAAATGAGTTTTTTTCTGTCCGCGGCAACTGGCAACAGAACGCACCTTGCACTACAATTAAGAATGATAAATAATCAATCATGATTGATTTTAAAAAAAATCCTAAATTAGCATTATTCACTTATGGAATATTATTATGTTCTGCTCTGATAGAAATAGGTGCAGAACTTGGACTCCATGAATTTGATGATTTTGCTTCACATCACGGCTTAGCAATTTTTTCTATCGGAAGTTTAATTGCTAATTGGGAAAAAATTTCTCAAATATTAACTAAAGGTAAAAAAAAGAAATATTAAGCACTTGGCAACAGAACGCTACTACTTAATTTAATATTTAAAAATATAATCCTCTTTAATAAAAGATTAAATATTTTGTAATATAGGCTTAATAATTAGATGTTCTGATTACTTATGTCTAAACTAAAAAAAATATTAAAAAAGATTTATTATTTTATCTTCCCTAAGGAGCTTAAATAATGTGGCCATACAACGATAAAGAAAATGAGTTTATCTCATTGAATTGAACTGTTTTAGAGAATATTATTTTCATTATTTTATGATATTTTCAATAATATAATTTGATTTAGCATCATTCATTCTTATATTTTTAAATGTGTAAAAATATTTTTTTTTTTTTATTTTTTTTATTTTGGAAATAAATAAAAATTGAGTATGAAAAACAAGGAAATTAATATGATTTTTATTTAGTTTTTGGTTAATTTTACCATTTTTTCGATGACTATGTAATATTAAACCAAGTTTAAAATCTTTTGTGATGCCTCTAATCTTGACTAGATTGCTTTCTTTAAAAGAAATAAAATAAACATTCTTCTTAAAACCATTACATGTTTCAAGCAATCGATTTAAAGTATTTTTCCTAAGCAGAGGCTTAATCTCAACTAACACTTTTGTATTTACAGTTAAAATTTTTAAAAGATCACATAGTTTTGTTATCTTGTATTTTTTTAAATTCTTATCAAGAATTGTTCTAGTTTTTTTTCTGATATTGAATAACCTTCTTAAGCTATAATCATGAAAGCAAATGGGTGTATTGTTTTGGGTAAAGTGAATATCAGTCTCAATATTAAACTTTTTTTTTATACACTCTTTAAATGAAGTAATATGATTTTCTCTAAAGTTTTTTTCAATTAATCCTCTGTGTATAAACATTATTTTAATCCCTTGGTTCTATGCAATATGATCCATCCAAAAAAGAGCAGTAAAAGAACTGAGGCAAAACCTATCCTTTGATTTTCAGTTATGAAAGTAATGGTTCCTACTAAAAATGGGCCAAAAAAAGACGTTAGCTTTCCAGAAGTAGCAAATAAACCAAAGGCTTTATTCTGATCCTCAATTTTTGTTAATTTAGTTATCATGACCCTACTAGCTGATTGTATTGGTCCTATAAATAATCCCAAGAAAAATGAAAAAATAAAAAAACTAATTTTTGAATGTGTAAAAATGATTAAAATGGAGAAGAAAATAAGACATATCAAGGAAAAGGAAATTGTTTTTTTTGAATTATATTTATCATTGAAATATCCACCAAAACTAGCACCTATTAAAGCAGCAACATTCATTAAAACAGACATCATTAAAAGTTCATTTATTGATAGTTTAAATACCCCAACAGCAAAAATACCTCCCATGACAAAAATGGTATTTAAACCATCAGCATAAAGTAGCCGTGCAAACAAAAAACGAGTTGTGTTAGTTAGACCATTATTCCAAAGAATCTTTTTTAAACTATTTGATTTTTTTTTGTTTGGTTCAACTTTTTTATATTTTGTTTGACTTAATAGTGGATAGGAAAAAATGAGAAACCAAAGAGCTACAAAAATGGCAGTGGATCTAAAATTAATTTTTTGATCTAAATCGATTAAATAATTTGATTGAATTAATAAAATAATGGTCAAAATAAGTGTGATAATGCCACCTAAATACCCCAGCGCAAAAGCAAAACCAGACACCTTTCCCACATGTTGTTTGTCCGCTGAATGAATTAATAATGAATTATAGAAAATAGAACTTAGTTCATAAAAATAGTTTGCCAAACAAACTATGATTAAGGTAAATAAAATATATTCAGTAGATGGTTTTGCAAACCATAATGCTGCTGTAAAAAGTATACATAAATAGGTGCTTGATTTTAAGATAATTGAGTTTAAATTCTTCTTATCAGCTAAATTTCCTAAAAAGGGTCCACTTAATGCAATGCATAGTCCTGATACTGAAATGGCCCAACCCCAATATGCCTGGCCATTAACCATATCTTGAACAATTGACTCCGCAAAATAATTTGAGAAAACAAAAGTTATAATAACTGTTGTAAAGGCAGAATTAGCAAAATCATAAAGAGAAAATTTATAAGATTTTAAATTCATGCTAATTTAATATCTTATAAATCCAGAACCACGATCGCTAAAAGTTTTTTCATTTTAAAGTTTATTACAATTGTACCCTAAATTTATTAGGTTTAATTTATTACATTGATCTGCAAATCTTATTTCATCTATGTACAAAATTTGAACTGTTGACGCTTCCTCATACTTCCATTTAGTTTTCACTTTTTTTCCTTTAGCCTTTATTTGATTTGCTCTGTCTTGATAAATACCAAAATTTGTTGACGAGAGTGATGAGTTTCCTGGCATTTTATTTTGCATATCTACAATTTTTTTGCCGTTAACCCATATGAATAAACTTTTCTTATTTGGTGTATGTACTATTACATCTATCCACTTTCCTAAGTGATTAGAAAAATGTTTTAAATCAAAAAAAGGTGGATCGTGATATTTTTCGCTTATTTTTCTACAAATATTTTTTCCCAGAAGTTTTTTGCTAATTTTCACGCACTCATTGTCGTGAAGAAAACTTCTTAACTGTACATTTACAATTCCTTCAGGTGAAATACCCATTCTATAATGTGCACCTTTGCCTTTTCTATGTATTTGATTGAATATAAGTGGCGTATTTGAATGAATATAATTTTTAGGGATTAATACGGAAAATGAAAGCCATTTACTTCCCCAATCCCGATACTTTGTTCCTATAAAAACTCGTCGTGCTCCCTCATAGCAATTGTTCCAGTTATTTATGCTATCATTTGATTTCTTGTATATCCCACAATCACCTGGATGACTTTCAAATTTAATAGAGATATTATCATCTCTTGAAATTTCATCTGTGATTATCAAACAGTGATCAGGTCCTTTACCATTTTGCCAGCATGAATCCCAATGGTTCATTCTTAATTTTTTACCTTCAAGAACATTATCAGGTAAATTAATTAAACGACTATTACCACTACTTTTGCTTCCAGCTAATTCTTTCCACACTATTGGATCAGCATATGAATTATTTAAAAAGAGAAAAAATAATAAAAATATAGACAAACTTTTCATCGTTAAAATTTAAATTATCAGTATTAAATATTTATGAAAAGTAAAAATTATCTTCTAGTCTGCACCTAGTCTTCCCATATTTTATAGGACAATAAGTTAGTTTTGTTTCCAAACAAGATTTACTAATTCTTGAGGTTTCCAACTAATAGCAAAACCATTCGTCTGAATTATTTTGTCATTTTTCCAATCAATTAAAGATAGTCTTAAACCGTGTCCTCTCATTTGAACTAAATTTTCAACATTATACCCATTTAACCAAAAGAACATTGCATATTTAGGAGCAAATTTTTTCTTAGTGGGAACGGCATTCTTAAAAGCCTCTTGTAACTTTTTTGCCTCACAAGAGTTTTTATCCTTCATTAATTCAATAACGTATATTCCAAACCTTAGCCAATCTTCTCTAGTAAGCATGATAGATGACGATGAAATTGGAGCTCCCTTTTTATCTAATAATATTTTACCCTTTGACTCAAAACCTGCAGTTTCTGAAATATTTTTTTGAAACCATTTAGCAAACTTCTTTTTTCCTCCTAATACATTGATCATATCTAATGTTATTAAATCAGTATTAGGATTTGAGTATTTAAATTCTTTTGGTCCTTCTGTTTCTAATTTTTTAGGGTGCTTATTAAGAATAGTTGTTAAGTCAGATTTCTTTCTGTGTATTTCCTTTAAAATATTATAATTTATTACAAATTGATCTCTAGCCAACATATTTAAAGAGTCTTTTAATTTTACATGGCCATAAAATGAGTTTTTAATTTCTGGAGAGTAATCACCATGAGTTTTATCTAAATCTAAAATATTTTGACAAGCCATTTTTAAAGCAGCAACACCAACTATTGATTTGCTCCTTGACTCACCATTTATAGGTTTGTTATTAAAAATATAATCTCTTTTCCAATCGTGAATTAATTCTCCTTTATCAAATACCATCAAACTAGAGATATCTCTGTAATATACATAATCATAAATTTCTTTTGGAAGAGGTTTTATATTTTTTTTAATTGGTCTGATTGTTTTTTTTGCTGGTTGTATTACAATTCTTTTCAGCCCTCCATTATTTTTGTGATCTCTATTTTTTAAACTTGCTTTACGATAATAGCCATGAGCCCAGTAATCGTGTCTTTCTGTACAAAACTTACAATCATTAGGAGGGTATTCTGCTTTTGGAAAATCTTTCTTCCATCTTTCTAATGAAGGAGACCATTTATTTTTTGGTGGTGTAGCTGAAGACGTATTACTTAGGATAAAACCTAGAACCACGATAACTAAAAGTTTTTTCATTAATTCATACACTTTGGTTCAAATCCAAAGTTTCTATCTACAAAATAAACTGATTTTTTTGATTTCCACATTCTATCATTTGCAACTATAGTATGATCTCTGTCTGTGTACTTTTTAATTAGCCAGTCTAGAGATATAGCCATCTGGTGTGTGTGATAATTTGCGTGCGCTTGATCTTTTGTAAAGTTCTGTAACCCCGATGGATCTTTACGTTCTCTGTATTTTTTAACATCAGTAAGTCCCAAGTTCAGTATATCGACAGTTCTATCTATTCTTTGCTTTAATTCTTTTGGAAACTCCTTATAGCCCCATAGTTCAGCTATTGCATAAAGTCCTAATAAATTATTTACACCCTGAGAATGATACCAGACATCTCTAACACCTCTGAAACTGTTATTATGAATATATCCATCTTGATATACAACTTTACCGGCTTTACTAATTCCTTTTTTAATCCATTCTGCTACGGAACCTGGTTCATCTTTCCAAGCCAAATATGATAGGACAGAGATAGTTCCATCAGCCATTTGTATAAAACCTCTTGCATGTTTCTTTGATGTAAGTTCTTTTTCAGCCCACGGCTTGATATATTTTTTGTACAAAGTATCAATATACTCATCAATAATTTTATATTGTTCTTTAGTAAAATGATTTTTCATTAAATATGCTTGTTGGATATAGGTAGCTCCATATATTTGAGCTTCATGCGGTCTGTGAGAAATACAAGGTTTGTTACCTTTGGCTTTGGCTCCTCCATAACATAGTCTATCAACTTTACCTTCATCTTTTAGTTTACTAATTTCTTTAGAAGTTAAAGTATTTAACATCACACCTGCTTCTGCCCAGGCTAGCATAACTTCAGCAATAATCGGACCATGTTCCTTCATTTTGTTATCTACGATTGCTGTTACAATAGCTCCGTGCAGTAATGCTAACCTATTAGAATGTTTTTCGTGATTAACATATATGCTGTTTGATCTTTGTTCGTGATCTTTGTTCCAATCATACTTAGTAAGTTTCATTAAATGATCATAGTTGTTTCCTTGTAATTCAGGATTTTTTGACTTACTTACATGTGTTATTGAAAGATCTAAGTCCCAGCCTGCTTTACCCCAACTGCCATAACCATGTACACCTTTTAGCGAACAATTTTTTTTTGTGAGTTCATTTGCAAAGAAGTATTTCGGAATAACAATATCATTTTTCTTTGCGTAAGTATTCCCACTGCACAACAAACCAAGAACTATGATCATTAGAAGTTTTTTCATTTAATTTTTAATATATGCATCTGGATAGTTAGCAAGATGCTCATCTGAAATTGGAGTCATTACAGCAGTTTCTAAAACAGCTCCAGCTTCCTTTCTTTTCTCAGCAAGTTCCTTATCATCCTTAAAAGCTTGGAGTGCTTCCATGTTTGGAAATTGCATTACTGTATGAAGTTTTGTCGGGTCATCTTTTTGTGTGCCTGCAAAAACAAATTTTATTCCATGTTCTTTTAATTTTCCATCCTGCGCATAGACCATCTCTTTCCATGTTTTAAATCCTTTAGTAATTGTAATTTCACCTTTGACTAGTATTCCCATATCAAACTCCTTATTTATATTTTAAAAGTTTTTTCAATAAATAATCTTACCAAATTTTCCCTTTCTGTCTTCTAGTTATCTTCTAGACTGCACAAATAAATTTGCCTTGATTTCTAATATTAATTGAAGGGCTAAATAATTAAATGAGGATTGATAATGTTTTGAGACTATCTGAGACTGTCTGAGACTCTAATCTTGCTCTATCCCTAGGGTTTTAAGTCCTTTGTGTCTACCAATTTCACCACGAGGGCACATTAATTTAATTATGTATATGATATTTATATTATTATTTAAATCTTATAAAATATATTTTTAAATGAAAAGAATCTTAATATATAACTCTGGAGGCGGACTTGGGGACTCAATTCAGCTATTTCCTTTAATAATTAGTCTAAAAAGCCATTTTAAAAAATCAAAGTTTTACTATTTGGGCGCTCATGCAAATCATTTTAATGGGAGATTGAAAGAATATAACATTAAATTAGAAACCTTAGACTTAGGGTTAAAATATTTTGGCTTCAGATGGTGGCATGCATTTTTTGTGAAAAAACGTTTTACAAAAGTAGCTTTGGGTAAATTTAATTTGATAATTGATTTACAAACAAAGCTAAGAAATACGATGATATTAAAACAAGTGCCTCATGACTTTTTTTATTCAAGAACCTTAAATGGTCGTTTGTCTTCAAAAAAAATTAAATCAATATCATCAGACCATTTTGAAAATTTAAGTTTATTTTTTGAAGAAGATATTTTGAAGCTTGACTTTAAAGTAAAAAAATTACCAAAAGAGATCTTATCAGAGGCTAAAAGACTTTTGCCAAATTCAAATTATGTAGGGTTTTCTGTTACACAAGGTAATGAATATAGGAAAAAAAGTTGGTCAATTTTTAAATTCACAGCTTTAGCAAATAAAATATTATCAAAAAATAAAATTCCTGTTTTTTTCGTTGAAAACAATAGAGTCGATCTAATTGAGAAAATTAAAAGTCAAGTTCCAGCAGCAATTTTTCCTGAAATTAACTCCAAATTAGCTTGCCCTGCCCTAGTAACTGCATTAGCTTCTAGATTAGAAACTGCAGTGTCTATAGATAATGGTGTTATGCATATGATGGCTTTAGCTAACATTCCAATGATAGTTTTGTTTGGGCCAACTAGTGCCGAAAAATTTGCACCGAAAAATAAATTTACTAAAATATTAGATAGTAAAAAAATTCATAAAAATAAAGATATAAACTCAATTGAAGTAAATGAAGTTCTTACTCTGATTTAAATTTTTAAAATTTTTATCCCTTTTAAATTTACAGCTTTTATAAGCTCCTTGTGAACATTTTTAAGTTTTGTTTTTGAAGTTGATCTTGAAACCACAGAAACTCCAATTTTACCCAATCTAAAAAAAGGATAACTTCCAATATCAACAAATTTCTTATATTTATTTTGAATTAACCCCAACTGTTTTGAAATATTACTTTCGACTGTAAAGAGATTAATTGTTTTGCTATGAACCTTTGAGCCTCTTATTAAATATTTTTTACAATTTTCTATCATTGAATTTAATATAGAAGGTACACCAGGAAGAGACAAAACATTTTTAGTTATAAACCCTGGCGCAGCACTTGATGGATTATAAATTAATTTTGATATTAAAGGCATCTTAGCCATTTTTTTTCTACCATCGTTAAATTTATTTTTACCGTAATAATTTTCTAAAATTTTATAAGCTTCTTTATGAAATCCATATTTTACTTTAAAAGCTTTTGCTATCGATTTTGCAGTTATATCATCATGCGTTGGACCTATACCGCCTGTAGAAAAAACATAATCAAATTTCTTTGAAAGATCTTGAATATTTTTAATTATAATTTTTTCAACGTCAGGTATAATTCTTACCTCTAAAACTGTAATTCCACAATTAAGATTGAGCCAATTACTAATGAATGCAACATTTTTATCTTGTGTTCTACCAGATAAAATTTCATTTCCTATTATTAAAATTGCAGCATTTACTTTTTTTTTTTTCTTCATAGATTAATATTTATACATGAACTTTAATAAAAAATTAATATCAGGTGAATTTATTAAAAGATATAAACGTTTTTTTGTTGATGTCAGAATTGGTGATTTAACTGTAACTGCACATTGTCCTAACACAGGCTCAATGATGGGGTTATTGAAAAAAGGTAATAAAGTATGGTTAAGCGAGGCTGATAATCCAAAAAGAAAGTTAAAGTATACTTTACAGGTCATTGAAGACCAAAATTCTAAGGTTGGGATTAATACTCATTTAACAAATAAAATTGTTTTGGATGCTTTAAAGAAAAAAAAAATCAAAATTTTTAAAGATTTAATTGAAATACAACAAGAAGTAAAATTTAACAATAATACTAGGTTTGACTTTCTTTTAATTGAAAAAACAAAAAGAACGTTTATCGAAGTTAAAAATGTGACTTTATCAAGGAAAAAAAGTTTGGCAGAATTTCCTGATGCGATCACTTCAAGAGGGCTTAAACACATTAAAGAATTGTTGAACGCAAGAAGAAAAGGATATGAAACATATCTCCTTTATTTAATCCAAAGAGAAGATTGCAATAAATTTAAATTGGCTAAAGATATTGATCCTGAATACAGTAAATTATTGGAAAAAGCTGTTAAAAAAAAATTAAAAATACTCTGCTATGATTGTAAATTTTCATCAAAAGGAATAAAACTAAATCGTAAAATACAAGTCTTAATTTAATGAGCAAAAACTATAAAGAAGCATTTTCTAAAACAAGATTAGCAGGGTCTATCGCTGCAGGCGCCTTAGATGAAGTTGCAAAAATTGTAAAACCAGGAATTCGAACAAAAGAAATTGATAAGCTTTGTTATGAATTTATAAATGATCATAAAGCATTCTCTGCTCCATTATTTTATAGAGGATTTCCTAAATCTTGTTGTACATCTACCAACCATGTGGTCTGTCACGGAATACCTTCAGAAAAAGAACTTAAAGAGGGAGATATTGTCAACGTTGATGTTACCGCGGTCAAAGATGGTTGGCATGGAGATACAAGTAGAACATTTGAAATTGGAGAAGTTTCGATAAAAGCAAAAAAATTAGTAAAAGTTACTTATGAAGCAATGATGAAAGCGATAAACATTGTAAAAGAAGATATTCATTTGGGTGATATTGGTGCAACAATTCAAAAACACGTAGAAGCGGAAGGATTTTCTGTTGTTCAAGATTTTTGTGGACATGGTATTGGAGAAGTTTTTCACAAGGAGCCAAATGTTCTTCACTATGGCCAATCAGGATCAGGTGAAAAAGTAAAGGCAGGTATGATTTTTACTATTGAGCCAATGATTAATTTAGGTAAGTATGAAACAAAAACACTTAACGACGGTTGGACTGCTGTTACAAAAGATAAATCTTTATCTGCACAATTTGAACATACAATTGGTGTAACAAGTAATGGCTGTGAAATATTCACTCTACCAAAAAAAAATTGATGATTGAAAGATACTCAAGAAAAGAAATTAAAAATATTTGGGATGATTACAATAAATATACAATCTGGCTAGAAATAGAATTAGCTGCAGCTGAGGCAATGGAAAAATTTAGGCTTATTCCCAAAGGAGTTGTAAAAAAAGTAAAATCTAAAGCCAGAATTAATGTCAATAGAATTTTAAAAATAGAGGAAAAGGTAAAACATGATGTTATCGCTTTTTTAACTTCTATAACTGAAAAAGCGGGTAAAGAAGCTAGATATCTTCATAAAGGTATGACTTCTTCCGATGTTTTAGATACTTGTTTTAATCTTCAACTCAAACAGTCTGGTAAGATTTTGTTAGAAGACATTAATCAATTATTATCTTCTATTAAACGTCAGGCTAATAAATATAAGCACACACTATGTATTGGCAGAAGTCATGGTATCCATGCTGAACCTATAACTTTTGGTTTGAAAATGCTAACTTTTTATCAAGAATTTTTAAGAAATAAAAAAAGATTGGAGAGTTCTATAAATGAAATTTCTACTTGCGCAATTTCTGGAGCTGTAGGAACATTTGCTAATATAGATCCAAGAGTTGAAAGTTATGTTGCAAAAAAACTTAAACTTAATGTGGAACCGATTTCTACACAAATAGTGCCTAGGGACAGACACGCACAATTTTTTTCAACTCTTGCAATTATTGCGAGTTCAATAGAAAGATTTGCAGTGGAGATCAGACATTTACAAAGGACCGAAGTTCTAGAAGTTGAAGAATTTTTTGGAAAAAAACAAAAAGGCTCTTCAGCAATGCCACATAAAAAAAATCCTATTCTTAGTGAAAATTTAACTGGCCTAGCTAGATTAGTAAGATCAAGCGTGATCCCTGCTCTTGAAAATGTTGCATTATGGCACGAAAGAGATATTTCACATTCTGCAGTCGAAAGAAATATTGGTCCTGATACAACTATTGCATTAGACTTTGCTTTAGTAAGATTAAATAATGTTGTGAAAAATTTAAATGTTTACCCGAAAAAAATGCTTAAAAATTTAAATTTAACTAATGGAATTTTTTTTTCCCAAAGAGTCATGCTTGAGCTTACAACAGCTGGCTTTTCAAGGGAGGAGGCTTATAGATTAGTACAAAAAAACGCTTTAAAAGCATGGAAAGAAAATTCCTCATTTTTAGGCAAAATTCTTTCAGACAAAAAAATAACTGCTAAAATACCTGTTAATAAACTTAAAAAATTATTTAATTTTAGTTATCATACTAAAAAAATTAATATAATTTTCAAACGTAGTCTTAAAAGAAAGTAATCACATGAATAAAGGCAATAAACTTTACGAAGGCAAAGCTAAAATAATATACGAAACTAAAGATAAAAATTTGGTAATTCAACATTTTAAAGATGATGCAACCGCATTCAATAATTTAAAAAAAGCTAAAGTCGAGGGTAAAGGGGTGCTCAACAATAGAATTTCTGAATATATACTTAATAATTTATCTCAATGTGGGATTAAAACTCATTTGGTCAAGAGACTTAACATGAGAGAACAATTAATTAAAAAGGCTGAAATATTTCCTATTGAATTTATTGTAAGAAATATAGCTACCGGCTCATTAACTAAAAGACTTGGTATACCTGAAGGTACAGTATTGAACAAACCTCTCTTAGAGTATTGTTACAAAAAAGATGAACTAAATGACCCTTTGATTTCCAAAGAGCATATTTTTTCTTTTGGATGGGCATCTGAAAAAGAAATGGAAAAAATAGATAAAACAACGCTAAGAATTAATGATATTCTCTCAGGTATTTTTAGAGCTATAGGCATAAAACTGGTTGATTTTAAAATTGAATACGGAAAGGCGTGGAACAAAGATAATGAAACTAGTGAAATTGTTTTAGCAGATGAGATTAGTCCCGATACTTGTAGATTGTGGGACGCAAAAACTGAAAAAAAACTAGATAAAGACAGATTTAGAAGAGATTTAGGAAATATTATTCAAGCTTATCAAGAAGTAGCTCGAAGATTAGGGATAATGCCAGAAGAAACAAACATTAGTGAAGTAAATTTTGGAAAGACAATTCCTATAAAATTCAAAAAAAAATAAATTGAAATTTTCAGTAACAGTTACACTTAAAAAAGATGTTCTAGATCCTCAAGGTAAAGTTGTTCATAATACTTTAACTAACTTAGGGATAGATAATCTTAAAAGTATAAGACAGGGAAAATTTTTTGAAATTGAAGTTCACGAAATAGATCAAAAAAAGGCAGAAGACAAAGTAAAAGAAATGTGTGAAAAGCTTTTAGTTAACCTAATAATTGAGGATTTTCAAATCAACAAGTTACAATGAGATCATCTGTAATTGTTTTTCCTGGTTCAAATTGCGATCGAGATATTGCGGTAGCTTTAGAAAAAATGCAATTTAAAAATCAAATGGTTTGGCACAAAGAATCTAAATTACCTAAAACAGATTTAATTGTAGTCCCTGGAGGATTTTCATATGGCGATTACTTGAGATCAGGCGCGATAGCAGGAAAATCTCTAATTATTGATGAAGTCATTAAAGCAGCAGCTGCAGGATGTTTAGTATTAGGAATTTGTAACGGCTTTCAAATTTTAACAGAAACGGGTTTGCTAAAAGGAACACTATTAAGAAATAAAAATCTTAAGTTTATAAATAAAGATGTAAATTTGATAGTTAGTAATAACAAAACTAAATTCACTTCTAAATATGAATTGAATCAAATTTTAAAAATTAACATTGCACATAATGAAGGAAATTATTTTACAAATCCTCAACATCTTGAGAAATTGAAAAAAGAAAATTTAATTGCTTTTAAATATTGTGATGAAAAAGGAGATATAAATAAGGACTCTAACCCAAATGGAGCTATGGAGAATATAGCAGGAATATTTAACGATAAAAAGAATATATTAGGAATGATGCCTCATCCTGAAAGAATGATTGACAAAACTATCTCAAATTCTGACGGTGTTAACCTTTTTTCAAGTCTAATCAGCTAAATGAAAATTACTGATAAAATTATAAAAAATCATGGTCTCAATCTTGAAGAATATAAAAGAATACAAAAATTACTCAAAAGAAACCCAAATTTACTTGAACTTGGTATTTTTTCAGCAATGTGGAATGAGCACTGTTCTTACAAATCATCTCGAGTTCACTTAAAAAAACTTCCAACAAAAAGTAAGCATGTTATCCAAGGACCAGGTGAAAATGCTGGGGTTATAGATATAGGTGATAATGATGCTATAATTTTTAAAATTGAGAGTCATAATCATCCGTCTTACATCGAACCATATCAAGGTGCTGCTACAGGAGTTGGTGGAATACTAAGAGATGTTTTTACTATGGGCGCAAGACCAATTGCACTTTTAAACTCTATACATTTTGGTTCTCCTGAACATCCAAAAACTAAAAGTTTACTTAATGGTGTAGTGGCAGGGATTGGTGGATATGGAAATTGTATAGGGATACCAACAGTTGCTGGAGAAACTAAATTCAATGAAACTTACAATGAAAACATATTAGTTAACGCGATGGCCGTTGGTCATGTAAATAAAAATAAAATATTCTATTCACAAGCTAAGGGTTTAAATAAATCTGTTGTATATGTAGGCTCAAAAACCGGTCGAGATGGTATTCACGGTGCGTCAATGGCCTCCGCTGAATTTGATGAAAATTCTGAGGAAAAAAAACCTACGGTTCAAGTAGGTGATCCATTTACTGAAAAATTACTTTTGGAGGCTTGTTTAGAATTAATGAAAGATGACTCTATAATATCAATTCAAGATATGGGCGCTGCAGGACTAACTTCCTCGAGTGTCGAAATGGCCTCTAAAGGATCTTTAGGAATAGAATTAGAATTAGATAAAGTCCCTTGTAGGGAGGAAAATATGACGCCTTATGAAATGATGTTATCTGAGAGTCAAGAAAGAATGCTAATTATTTTAGAGGATAATAAAGAGAATCAAGCAAGAAAAATTTTTGAAAAATGGGATTTAGATTTTGTAATAATAGGAAAAACAAATAATACAAAAAATCTTACTCTAAAGTTTAATGGTGAAATCAAGGGTGAAATTCCTATTGATGCATTGGCTTCAGAAGCTCCAGTATATGATAGAAAATGGATAAAGAAAAAGTTACAAAAAAATAAATTTGATTTAAAAAAATTTAAAAAAATTAAATTAGAGGATGCTCTAATTAAGATTTTATCTTCACCTAACCATTCAAATAAAAGTTGGATTACTGATCAATACGACCAGATGGTTATGTGTGACACTGCAAAACGGTCTGGGGCAGATGCTGCTATAATTCGAATTCATAATAAAGATAAAGCAATAGCAGTTTCAGTAGACTCTTCAGCGAACTATTGTAAATCACATCCTATTACTGGAGGGAAACAGATTGTGTGTGAAAATTGGAGAAATATTATTTCAGTTGGTGCTAAGCCTATTGCGATTACAAACTGTTTGAATTTTGGTAATCCAGAAAATAAGGAAGTTATGGGTGAGTTTGCAGAGTGTATTGATGGTATTAAAGAAGCATGTGAATTTTTGAACTATCCTATTGTTTCAGGAAATGTATCTTTTTATAATGGGACCAATAAAAAGAATATTTATCCAACGCCTGTTATAGGGGGAGTTGGACTAATAAAAAAATTAACTAAGCCCTTGGACCACAGTTTTAAACAGGAAAAGAGTGAAATTATTTTAATAGGAAAAACATTTGGGCACCTTGGACAAAGTTGTTTTTTAAAAGAAAATTATTCTTTAGCTGAGGGAAGTCCACCAGATATTAACCTGACAAATGAAAAAAATAATGGAGAAATAGTGCTCAAATTAATTAATGAAAATTTAGTTTATTCTGTTCATGACGTATCAAATGGAGGCTTAATAATTTCTTTATGTGAAATGTCAATGGTAAATAGAATAGGAGTAAAAATTGAAAAACCAAAAAAATTAAGAAATTTATTTGAATATTTTTTTGGTGAAGATCAAGGTAGGTATGTATTAGAGATTGATAGCAAACAAATTCGTAAAGTAGAAAAAATACTTAAACTTAACAATATTTATTATGAAAAAATTGGACATACACAAAAAAAATATTTTGAAATTGATGGTGAATTGAAGGTAGACATAAATGAACTGTTTAAAATCAATAACAATTGGTATAATAGTTATTAATGCCATTATCTGCACAAGAAATAATTAAATTGATAAAAGAGTCGATCCCCGATGCAACTGTTGAAATAAAAGATTTAGCTGGTGACAACAATCACTATTCAGCTATTATCAGATCAAAAATTTTTGAAAATTTAAACAAAATACAACAACATAAACTTGTATATAAGTCCTTAAAAGGTAAAATGGGAAACGAATTGCATGCTTTTTCAATTAAGACTGAGAGTAAATAAATGGAAATAAAAGAGAAAATTCAAAAATTAATTAAAGATAATTCAATTTGCCTATTTATGAAAGGTACACCTAATGAACCTCAATGTGGATTTTCAATGACTGTTGCAAATATTCTTAAACATTTAAATGTAAACTTTAAAGGCATAAATGTTTTAGAAGATGAAAAATTAAGGCAGGGAATAAAAGATTATAGTGATTGGCCAACTATACCTCAATTATATATAAATGAAAATTTTATAGGTGGCTGTGATATTATTAAGGAAATGTTTGAAAAAGGTGAGTTGAAAAAATTATTAGAGCAAAAAAAATTAATTTAAATTTTTTTTATAAAGGCTATATCAGAGTCTTTCAGATTTCCTTTATAACAATAAATACTTTTTATATATTTCATTAGGTATATTTGATCTTTTTCAGTAATTATTTTTGATTTAAATAATTTTTTATTTTTTAAGTTTTGTATAAATTTATCCATTAATATTTCATTTATGTCTCTATTTCTTTGATAGTAGTTTGGATGCAAGTAATCTTCTATAACATAGGTTCCTTTTTTTTTTAAATACTGAAAAAAAAATTTAAAACTTAGTAACATGTCACTTAAATCATGTGATCCATCATCTATAATGATATCAAAAAAATTAATATTGTATTCTGAAAAAATATTACTTAAAATTTTCAGATTTTCTTTCTCATTTCTTATATCAACTCCAAATACTTTAATTTTTTTTGAAAAATATTTAAAATTAGAAATATTAATATCTAAGCAAAAAATTTTTGATTTTGGAAAATATTTTGAAAATGCTGCAGCTGATGCACCTGCATATGAACCAATTTCCAAAACATATATCTCTTTATTTTTAAGATATTCTAAATGTTGAGAGTAAAATTTAGAAAAGCCGTGACCTTTTGTGTTATTAACTTTAAAAAAATCTGCTTTATCGCTTCCATAAAAGTTAAATAATTCGTCTAAGGAAGTAATTTTAATTTTATCATTATCAATTGAAATTTTTTGTTTAAATTTATAGATAAGTTTTCTTTTAAATAAACTAAAGAAATTCAATTATCTTGAGTAATATTCAATTACTAGATTAGGTTCCATTATTACTGGATATGGAACTTCTGCAAACTTTGGAACTCTAACTAACTTTGCTGTTTTATTTTTATCGTCTAATTGAATGTATTCTGGAACATCTCTTTCTTTATTTTGCAAAGAGCCGTCGATGACAGTCAACTTTTTTGATTTTTCTCTTATTTCGATTGTATCTGTAGCCTTTACTATATAGCTTGAAATATTAACCCTTTTTTTGTTTACCTTGATGTGTCCATGATTTATCATTTGCCTAGCAGCAAAGACTGTCGGAGCAAATTTAGCTCTATAAATTATTGTATCTAGTCTGCTCTCTAATAAAGCTATAAGGTTTTCTGTAGTATCGCCTTTTTTGGACAATGCTTTTCTGTAAATATTTCTAAATTGTCTCTCATTTATATTTCCATAATAAGCTTTTAGTTTTTGTTTTGCTTGAAGCTGAACACCGTAATCTGTTGGTTTTCCCTTTTTATTTTGCCCGTGTTGTCCGGGAGGATATGCCCTTGAGTTAAAAGGACTTTTAGGTCTTCCCCAAATATTAGCTTTAAGTCTTCTATCGACTTTATGTTTTGATTTTAGTCTTTTAGTCATATTTCAACGATGAGCTTTTATAAGGTTTTAAAGAAATTTGTCAATTATCGTTTATCTTTTTTTTATTTAGTGAGCTTATAATACTGGCTAAAATCCTCAGTTCTTTATCGCTTGGTTCCAACCTATAAATAAGATTATTGATATTAAGTAACATTGCATGTTTTTTTTCTTTTGGGAGAAAAAAATGATTTTTATCGAGAAGCTTTATCAAATGATTTGTTAATTTAGAAATTTTAAATTTAGGAGAAATTGATAATTTTTTTCCTTGTTTTTTAAATTTTTTTATACTCAGAAATTTAAAAACTTCATAACAAATTACTGTGACCGAATGAGATAAATTTAATGATTTAAAATTTTTTGATGTCGGAATTTGAAGTATATAATTTGAATAAGATAAATCTTTATTTGAAAGTCCTGATGACTCTGGACCAAACATTAACCCTACGTTTTTGTATTTATTATTTTTTAATAATTCTGAAAAATCTGACATTGTTATTTGTTTTTTATTGATGTCTCTTCTTCGGGCACTTAGAGAAACAACTATATCAAAAGCTTTTAACGAATCTTCAACTTTATTATAAACTTTTGTTTTTCTAATAATATCAAAAGCACCAACTGATGTGACTTTAGTTTTATGGTTTGGAAAAGAAAATTTTGGTGAGACAATTCTAAGATTTTTAATACCAAAATTTTTCATTGCACGAGCGCAAGCACCAATATTCTCACCAAGCTGAGGTTTTATTAGAACAATCCCAAATTTAGTTTTCATTAGAGTTACCAGGAGCTTTTTCTTTAAAAAGCTTATAATCGAGACTGTCTATTAAAGCTTTAAAAGAAGCCTCTATAATATTAGGTGAAACACCTACAGTAAACCAACTTACTCCTGTCTTGTCTGAGCTCTCAATTAAAACTCTAGTAGTTGCCTCTGTTCCTGTATTTAAAATTCTAACTTTATAATCAAGTAATTTTAAATCGGCAAAAAAATTATAATATTTTGTAACTTTTTTGAAATTTGATCTAATTGCATTATCTAAAGCATTTACCGGACCGTTACCTTCTCCATGACATTCAATTTCCTTTCCATCAATTAAAAAGACTACTTTTGCTTTAGTTATTATTTCTTTCTCTTTAGAAACGTTTACATCGTAACTTTTTACTTTTAAATATTCGGGAACTTTTCCTAGTAATCTATTAGCTAATAATTCAAACGATGCATCAGCTCCATCATATGAGTAACCGCTAAACTCTCTATCTTTTACTTCATCTAATATTTTTTGAACTTTCTGATCTTTGGAGTCGATCTGTACTCCGTATTTCTCAAGCCTAGATAAAATATTTGATCTACCTGATTGATTAGAAACTATAATATTTCTATGATTACCAATTATTTTGGGATCTATATGTTCGTAAGTTTTTGGATCTTTTTTAACAGCCGAAACGTGAAGGCCGCCCTTATGTGAGAATGCTGAAGCTCCGACATAAGCCATATTTTTGTTTGGTTTTCTGTTTAATATTTCATCTAATAATCTTGAGCAGTCTGTTAAGGAAGATAATTTATCTTTCTTAATATTAATATCAAACTTATCGCTAAAAGATTTTTTTAAACATAAATTGGGTATTATAGACATTAAATTTGCATTTCCACATCGTTCACCTAGTCCATTGATAGTCCCTTGAATTTGTCTTACTCCACATTCTACTGCAGCTAAAGAATTAGCTACAGCATTTTCAGTATCATTGTGAGCATGAATACCTAAATTTTTACCAGGAATTACTTTTGAAACTTTTGATACGATTTCTCTTATTTCATTTGGTAATGTTCCTCCATTAGTGTCACATAGAATTACCCATCTTGCTCCATTATCATAAGCTTGTCGTAAACAATTAAGTGCATACTCAGAATTAGCTTTGAATCCATCAAAAAAATGTTCTGCATCAAATAAAAACTCTTTTCTATTTTTCACAAAATGTTTTGTAGTTTCTTTAATATTTTCTAAATTTTCATGTTCTTTTATGCCTAGAGCGACTTTGACATGGAAATCCCATGATTTTCCAACAACGCATACTGCAGGTGTGTTAGCATTAGTTAATGAAGCCAATCCTGGGTCGTTATCAGCGCTCCTACCTGTTTTTTTTGTCATACCAAATGCAGTAAATAATGCATCTTTCATTTTAGGAGGTTGTGAAAAAAATTTAGTATCTACTGGATTGGCTCCCGGCCAACCACCCTCTATATAATCTACACCAATATCAGATAAAACTTTTGCAATTTTATTTTTATCTTCAATTGTAAAGTCTACCCCCTCAGTCTGTGCACCATCTCTTAATGTTGTATCAAATATATAAATTTTTTCTTTATTCATTTAACTTTCCAAATTGTTTTGTCTTTTTGATCTTCAATTATTATACCTTTTGATGATAGCTCCTCTCTTATTTTATCTGCGAGAGCAAAATCACCATTATTTTTAGCTTTTATTCTCTGTTCTATTTTAATTTTTATATAACTTTCAGGTACACTAATTTTGTCTTTTTTTACATTTTCCCACTCTTCTTTGCTTAAATCAAAAAGTCCTATTAGTTTACAAGCTTTATTAAATTTCGATTTTTTTTCATCATCGCCTTTACTTGCAGCATTATATAGATCATGTAATTTTGCTATATAACCGGGTGTATTTATGTCATCCAATAATACCTCGTCGACTTCTGAAATATTTTCCTCTTTTTCAGAATAAATATTGTACCATTTATCAAGAGTATTTTCCTGACTATTTAAAAGTTTATCATTCCAATCAAGTGGTTGACTATAGTGTGCGCTTAAAAGAGCTAACCTCACTACTTGACCAGAATATTTATCTACTGCATCTGATATTGTTATTACATTTCCTAAAGATTTTGACATTTTTTCCTTGTTGATTGTAACAAATCCATTATGGACCCAATAATTTGCAAAATTTTTGGTATTATTATTACTACATGATTGGGCTATTTCATTTTCATGATGAGGAAAAATTAAATCAAGACCACCACCATGTATATCAAAGTTTTTACCTAAGTATTTTTCACTCATTACTGAACACTCTAAATGCCAACCAGGTCTTCCTCTACCCCACGGTGAGACCCAACCAGGATCCTCATTTTTTGACGGTTTCCATAAAACAAAATCAAAAGGATTTTTTTTTAAACCAGAAATTTCTATTCTGGTCCCTGCCTTTAGTTCGTCTAAATTTTTGTTAGATAATTTTCCATAATCTTTAAATGAATTCACTGAGAAATAAACATGACCTTGATTTTCGTAAGCAAATCCTTTTGAGATTAATGAAGTAGTCATCTCAATCATTCCTTTTATGTGTTCGGTAGCTTTTGGTTCTATTGATGGTTCCAAACAATTTAGACTTTTACAATTTTCATGAAAAACGTTTGTTACTTTATTAGTAATCTCCTCAATACTCATTTTATTCTTATGAGATGCTTCAATTATTTTGTCATCTACATCTGTAATATTTCTTACGTAAGTTACATTGGATCCGTATAATGTTTTTAAAATTCGGTATAAAACATCAAATACAACTAAACTGCGGGCATTACCAACGTGAGGGCTGTCATAAACTGTAGGACCACAAGCATATAAAGAAATTTTTTTTGGATTTATTGGTTTAAAAATTTCTTTCTTTCTGGTTAATGAATTAGTTAATAGAAGATTATTCATTGAATTTGCAAACTGGTATAGGATTCATTTTGTGTAAATTTTTTTCTCTTATCTCTAAATATTTTTGGTAGTTTGGATCATTCTTGTTTACCATTGCTTTTTCAAGATCCTCATAGCTCATGCCAAGTTGTTGAACATCGTTTCTTCCATCGTCCCATAATCCGTCTGTTGGAGGAGTGTTTATAATTTCTTCTGATACTCCAAGATGCTTTCCGAGTTCCCAAACTTGAGTTTTAGTGCAGTCAGCTATTGGTGAAATATCAACTCCACCATCTCCATATTTAGTATAAAAACCAACGCCAAAATCCTCAACCTTATTACCTGTACCAACAACTATTCCACTATTAGCTGAAGCTACTTGGTATAATGATGCCATTCTCAATCTTGCTCTAGAATTTGCATATCCATGCTCATTATCAAATTTATTTAAAACTTGAGAAAAAGAGTTAAAGATTTTATCCATTTCTAATAAATGGTGCTCGACATTATTATACTTTTGTTTTAACCACTTTGCATGTGAAAGACTTAAGTCGTGTTGTGACTTAATTTGTTTGATTGGCATTGTTAACACAATAGTTTTTTTACCGGTATTTGCACACAAAGTACTAACAACTGAAGAGTCAATTCCTCCTGAAATCCCAACAACTAATGCTTTAGGTTTATACGACGACGAATCGCAATAGTTATTTATCCATTCAGTTATGATTTTAGCTCTTTTTTTTACATCCATAATTAGTACCTTACCTCTCTTTTAAGGTCTGGTCTTAATAATTACAATAATTATTAAGACGCGGCTTGAATAATTTTGTTTGATATTTTTGAATTTTTCTTGATTTCTTCAGAAATTAGGAAAGCTAATTCTAAAGCTTGATCTGCGTTTAATCTAGGGTCACAATGAGTCCTATATCTATTTGATAAATCGTTTTCAGATATTTTTTGAGCCCCGCCAGTACACTCTGTCACATCTTGACCAGTCATTTCAATATGCAAACCCCCTGCGTAACTTCCTTCTGCTTGGCTAACTGCAAAGAAATTTTTAACTTCTTTTAGTACACTTTCAAACGTTCTTGTTTTAAATCCTGTAGCTGCTTTAATTGTATTTCCGTGCATTGGATCACATGACCAAACTACTTTTAATCCCTCTTTTTTAATGGCTTTAATTAATTTAGGTAAATATTTTTCTACATTGTCTGCTCCAAATCTTGATATCAATGTCAGTCTACCTGGTTCGTTATCTGGATTTAATATATTGCAAAGATTTAAAAGTTCCTCTGGTTTTAGAGTAGGTCCACATTTAAGACCAATTGGGTTTTTAATTCCTCTGCAAAATTCTACATGTGCTCCATCAGGTTGTCTTGTTCTATCTCCTATCCAAACAAAATGTGCTGAGGTATCATGAAATTCACCTGTAGTTGAGTCCACTCTTGTCATAGACTCTTCGAAAGGTAATAGTAAAGCTTCATGAGAAGTGTAAAAATTTACAGATCTTAGCCTTCGATTATTATCAGAATTGATCCCGCACGCTTCCATAAAAGCTAGAGCATCACTAATCTTGTCTTCAATTTCTTTATATTTACCTTTAGTTTTATCTTTAATAAATCCTAAATTCCACAAATGTACTTGTCTTAAATCGGCAAATCCTCCTTGTGAAAAAGCTCTTAATAAATTTAAAGTTGATGCTGACTGGGAATACGCTCTAAATAATCTTTTAGCATCTGGTATTCTTGCTTTTTCTGTAAATTCCATTCCATTAATGTTATCACCTAAATAACTTGGTAGTTCTATACCATCTTTTTTTTCAGTAGGTGCACTTCTTGGTTTTGAAAATTGACCAGCAATTCTTCCAACTTTCACAACTGGCATCGAAGCGGATGCTGTAAGGACTAATGACATTTGTAAAAGAACTTTAAATGTATCTCTTATGTTGTCAGGGTGAAATTCAGCAAAACTTTCAGCACAATCTCCACCTTGTAATAAAAATGCTTTTCCTTCAGCCACATCAGCAAGGGCCTTTTTTAGAGACCTAGATTCTCCTGCAAAAACAAGAGGCGGGTACTTTTTGATTTTACTTAAAACCAAATCAAGTTCACCTTTATCTTGATAAACAGGTAAATGTTTAGCAGGGAATTTAGTCCAACTATTTAAGTTCCATTTTTTCATATACAACTGATGGTATATATATATTAAAATGAAAATTTTCCAAGTAAGAATTTAAAAATTAGTCTAAAAACTGCAATATATCAAAATTTTTCAACTCTTTTATTTAAGGAGGCGAGAATAGTTTCGATCTTTAAATTTGGATATTTGTTTTTGAATTTATTTTTTATTTTAGTGAAAGAATTTTTATGAATTTTAGTCTCATTAAAACTATCAAATTTTTTTTTTCTATTAACAATTTTGGCAGCACCACAATCACGATGATTGATAACTATTAATTTCTTAATTTTGTGTAACTTTATTGAAGTTTCAAGATTGTCCCAAAATGTTTTATGCCATTTTTTGAACTTAATAGCAGTGACACCAATTGCTGAACCCGCAATAGTAAAAGAACTATACCTTCCTGTTAATTTTCTTTTTTTTAAATAATTAAAAACTATTGGTTGAAATCTAGGATCTATACACGATAGAACCAAAGCTTGATATTTTTTTTTCATTTTACTCTACAGTGACTGACTTTGCTAAATTTCTTGGTTTGTCTATATCACAATCTTTTAATAATGCTACGTGGTAAGCCAAAAGTTGAAGAGGAATTGTTAGTAATAAAGGTGATAGCAGATTATCTACGCGAGGGACTCTCAATCTAAATCTAATATTTGTACTAAACAATCTTTTTTCATTGTCTGTAATAAAAAAGATTTTGCCACCTCTGGCTATGACTTCTTGAGTGTTTGACAAAGTTTTTTCATAGTATCTATCATTTGGTGCGATTACTATTACAGGTAAGCCCTCTTCGATTAAAGCTAATGGGCCATGTTTCATCTCGCCAGCTGGGTATCCCTCAGCATGTAAATAAGAAAGCTCTTTTAATTTTAAAGCACCTTCAAGAGCAACAGGAAAGGAATTTCCTCTTCCTAAGAACATTGATCCTTTGGCGTCTAAAAATTCTTTAGCCATTAATTGGATTTCGCTTTCCAGTTTTAACGTATTATTAATTGCTTCAGGAAGTTTTTCTAAATTTTTTAGATTATTTTCGAAAATTTTTTTATCAATATCTTCTCTGTTAAATGCAAGTTTTAAAGTAAGGATATATAAGACTATTAATTGCCCTAAAAAAGCTTTTGTAGAAGCCACTCCAATTTCTGGGCCAGCATGAATAGGTAAAACCCAATCTGAATTTCTTGCAATTGTGCTCTCTACAACATTAATAATAGAACATGTTTTTACTTTATTTTTTTTACATATATCTAATGCAGCTGCTGTATCTGCTGTCTCACCAGATTGTGAGACAAAAATATAAAGGTTATTAGAATTAAATTTTAAATTTCTGTATCTAAATTCTGAAGCTATATCGATTTCAACATCTATGGAGGTTAATTCTTCAAACCAATATTTTGCAACTAGGCATGAATGATATGCTGTTCCACAACCAATTAAAACTATTTTATTAATTTTTTTAGGATCAATTGGAAAGTTATAAATATTTATATCTTTTTTTAACCTATCGGTATATTCGCTTATACATTTTTTTATAGTAATGGATTGTTCAAAAATTTCTTTGGACATAAAGTTTTTATAATCTCCTTTATCAGAAATATTTTCATCATCTGATAATGTGTGAATTTTTTTGTTAATCTTATTTTGATTAACGTCATAAAATTCAACATTATCCTTGTTCAACATACATAATTCACCATCATCCAGATAAGAAATTTTATTCGTCATAGATTTCAGGGCGTAAGAGTCTGAACCTAGATAGTTTTCATCTTTTGAATAACCAACAGCTAAAGGGCTCCCTCTTCTAGCGCCAATTATGATGTTTGGAAAATTTTTAAATATAATACCTAATGCAAAACTGCCCTTTAATTTTTTTAATGTTTTAAATACTGAGTCTAGAGGTTTTGAGTTTTGTAAATACTGAGTCACTAATATAGTAATAACTTCGGTATCAGTTTGTGATTTAAACTTAAAACCTCGAGCTTCTAAATCTTTTTTTAATTCATCTGAATTTTCAATTATTCCATTGTGAACAACTGAAACTTCATCTGAGGAGTGAGGATGAGCATTTATAATATTTGGTACCCCATGAGTTGCCCATCTTACATGGCCTATTCCAATATTTCCGTTTGAAGGATTTTTGAATAAAATTTTCTCTAGCTCATTAACTCTTCCTGAACATTTTTTTTCATCAATTAAGTTATTGCTTAAAGTCGCCAAGCCTGCAGAGTCATATCCTCTGTACTCTAGTTTTTTTAAAGAGTTGATTATGTTAATTGAGACTGGTTTATTACTAGCAATACCAATAATTCCACACATTATTTTTTTTTCCTTTTGTAATTTTTAATTTCTACTTGCGAAGCTCTTGTAAGTGCTAATGACTTTTTTTTAACATTTTTTGTAATTACCGAGCCAGCTCCTACCACACTATTTTCGTTAATTCTAACTGGCGCAACTAATGAAGAGTTGGAACCTATAAAAACATTATTTGCTATTTTTGTTTTAGATTTTTTAACACCATCATAATTACAAGTAATTGTACCTGCACCGATGTTTGAATTCTTTCCAATTGTAGTATCGCCGATATATGAGAGATGATTCACTTTTGAATTTTGGTTTATAGAGGTTTTTTTTGTTTCTACAAAATTTCCAATTTTACTATTTTTTTTTAATATAGTCCCCTCTCTTAATCTTGCGTAAGGACCTACAATCACATTTTTTTCAATAATGGTTCTTTCAATATGGCTAAAAGATTTAATATGAGAGTTATCTCCAATTTTTACACTTGGACCAATTACAACATATGGATCAATAGTTACATTTTTTCCAAATAAAGTATCTTTTGATAAAAATATTGTTTCCGGTGAAATTAAATTTACACCTTTCTTCAATGCTTTATTTCTTAATAACTCTTGTGAAAGCCTATATGAATTAGCTTTATTTAATTTATTATTTGTATTCATTAAAAATTTCTTTACATTATTAATGTAACTGAAATAAGTCACAAAATATTTCTTTTTAATACTTTAAAAAAATGAATCAAATTTACACAATTCTTTTTGATTTAGACGGAACTATAGTGAACACCGCTCCAGATTTAATGGCTGCTCATAATCATGTAATGAGAAAGTTTGGTCAATCAGAAAAGAAGCTAGAAGATATTAAATCACTTGCAGGAAAAGGTGCATGGGTAATGATGCAAAGATCTTTTAAAGAGGAAATAAAAGATGAAAAAACAAAAAAAAAAATGACTAAAGAATTTATAGATTTTTATTCAAGAAATATTGATAAAAATAGTTTTCCAATAAAAGGTGCAATTGATTTTTTTAAATGGGCAAAAAGTAAAAATATTTCAATGGCTGTTTGTACTAATAAACAAGAAAGGCTTGCGATAGACTTGTTAAAAAAATTAGATCTTTTTAAATTTTTTGAATATGTAGCTGGCTCTGATACTTTTACATTTAACAAACCTGACCCTAGACACCTTACAGATGTTGTCGAAATAATCGGAGGTGATTTAAAAAAAACTATTATGATTGGAGACAGCGAGGTTGATGCTATGTCTGCACATAATGCTAAATTACCATTTGTTTTAGTTAAAGATGGATATACAGAAAAAACTGAAAAAGAAATAAAACACGATGAACTAATTTCTGATTTTGTCAATTTTGAAAAAATTATTGAAAAGTATTTATGATTAGTTTTGCTCTATTTTCAGCTTTAGCAACTTTTTATTTTACGATGTTTTTTACGCCAGGTCCAAATAATGCAATGCTTACAGCATCAGGTATGAAATTTGGATTTGTGAGAACCTTGCCACATTTGATTGGTATTCCTTTAGGACACATTTTCCAAATTGGGCTAACTTGTTTTGGTTTAGCAAATTTGTTTTTAATCTATCCTCAAATCCAATTTTACATGAAAATCTTATGTTTTATATATTTGATGTATCTAGGGTGGAAAATGATTGGCTCATTTTCTATGGTTCAAAAAGAAACTGGAAGACCATTAAGATTTTACGAGGCATCATTGTTCCAGTTCATAAATCCAAAAGCTTGGTCAATTGCGGTCACTGTTGCGTCAGGTTTTTTTCCAACTGAAGAAAACATTTTTATGGGGGTTGCATTTGTAACTATTACTGCAGCAGTAATATGTTTTCCTACAATCAGTCTTTGGGCGCTTTTTGGAAGTGGATTAAGAAAGTTCGTCGGAGATATTAAAACAAAAAAAATTATAGAATATGTTTTGGCGCTTTTGTTAGTATTAACCGGTATATTTATTCTTATTAAATAATAGCCTTTGATTTTTATTTCTCTCTTTAATATAAACTTTGCAGATGCATTTTACAAAAAAGAACAGTTCTGAAAAAAGATTAGAATTTGTAAAAAAATTACGATCAAAAAAACTTCTAAGATTCCCTGGCGCTTATAACCCTTTGTGCGCAAAACTTATAGCTGAAATCGGATTTGATGGAGTATACATCTCAGGTGGTGTTATGTCTAATGATCTGGGATTACCAGACATAGGGTTAACAACTTTAGATCAAGTGAGTTATAGAGCCAACCAAATATCTAGAGTGACTGACCTTCCTACCATAGTGGACGCAGATACAGGGTTTAAAGATTGTGAAAAAACAATAATAACTTTTGAGGGAAAAGGGTTAGCTGGTTGCCATATAGAGGATCAAATAGCTGAAAAAAGATGCGGGCATTTAGATAACAAAGAACTTATTTCAAAAGATGAAATGGTCAAAAAGATTAAAGTGTCGGTAAATGCTAGAAAAGATAAAAATTTTTTAATCATAGTAAGGACTGATGCAAATACAGTAGAAGGTATTGATAAAACATTAGAAAGAATTAAATCCTATGAAGATGCTGGTGCTGACATGATTTTTCCAGAAGCAATGAAAGATGAGAAAGAGTTTGAAAAAGTAAGAAAAATATCAAATAGCTATTTGTTAGCTAACATGACAGAATTTGGTAAATCTAAATTATTAAACAGATCTCAATTAGAAAATTTAGGTTATAATTTAGTTATTTATCCTGTTACAACACAAAGGCTAGCAATGCAAAACGTTGAATTAGGTCTTAAATCGATATTCAAAGATGGGCATCAAAATAATATTATGGACAAAATGCAGACTAGAAAAAGGTTGTACGAGTTAGTAGAATATGAGAAATACAATACTCCTGACAAGAAAATCACAGATTTTTCTACTGAAGGACATGAATAATGAGTGAAGAAATAAAAAAAGGATTGCTTGGTATTGTTGTTGATGAAACTACAATATCACATGTAGTACCTGAGCTAAGTGCACTGACTTACAGAGGTTACACTGTTCAGGAACTTTGTGATAAGTGTGATTTCGAAGAAGTTGCATATTTAGTATTAAATGGAGAACTTCCAAATAAAAGTCAGTTAAAAAAATTCATCAAACAAGAGAGATCAGAAAGAAAACTTTCTAAACAAATATTAAATGACATTAAAAAAATGCCTCGAAATGCTCATCCAATGGATGTAATTAGAACTTGTGTAAGTTTAATGGCATTAGAAGATAAAGACACAAAAGATAATTCTCCTAAAGCAAATATGAGAAAAGCAATGAGAATATTTGCTAAAACACCGACAGCTGTTGCTGCTTATTTCAGAACACGAAAAGGAAAATCAATTATAGCTCCAAGTAAGAAGTTATCTTTTTCAGAAAACTTTTTTAAAATGATGTTTAATAAAGTTCCTGATAAGGAAATTGTAAGAGCATTTGACATCTCACTAATATTATATGCTGAACATAGTTTTAATGTTTCAACTTTTACAGCAAGAACAATTACATCTAGTTTATCTGATTTACATGGTGCAATAACTGGAGCAATCGCCTCTCTAAAAGGTCCATTACATGGTGGAGCTAATGAAGCTGTGATGCATATGATGAAGGAAATTGGAAAACCTGAAAAGGCAAAAGCTTGGATTGAAAATGCACTTAACAAGAAAAAAGTCGTTATGGGATTTGGTCATAGAGTTTACCGTACTGGAGACTCTAGAGTTCCAACGATGAAACACTATATGTTTAAAGTTGCGAAGCTTTTGAAAAAAGAAAAGTATACAAGGATGTACGAGATTTTAGAAAAGGTAATGTTAGACCGTAAAAATATTCATCCTAATGTAGATTTCCCATGCGGCCCAACATATTACATGATGGGAATTGATATAGATTTCTATACACCAATATTTGTTATGTCACGTATTACTGGTTGGTCTGCACATATAATGGAACAACATGCCTCAAATAAACTTATAAGACCGTTATCTAAATACAGAGGAGCCGAAGTAAGAGAAGTAATGTTGCTTAACCAAAGATAAATGACTTTAACTAATTTACTTTTATTTTTAATCTTAATTACACTTGCTACATATACTTTTATGCCTTGGAAAGGTATTGATAAAGGTTCATTAGTAAAAGTAGCATCTCAGTGGTTTATGTGGTTTGCTATTTTTGCAATCATTGTTTTAATATCTACTTTTTTTGGGATTGAAGTCTCTGGATAATAATTTTTTTCAACAAACAAGAATTTTAGATGGGGGTATGGGCCAGGAACTCCTTAACCGTGGAGTAAAACCTCACGGAACTCTATGGGGAGCCTCAGCATTATTTAATCGAAAATATCATAAGACAGTCATCAAAACACATTTAGATTTTATAAAAGCCGGAGCAGAAATTATAGTAACCAATAGTTTTGGTAGCAGAAAAAGAAGGCTCATAGAAAATGGGTTAGCAAAAGAATATAAAAATCTGAATATTCTAGCAGGAAAACTGGCAAAAAAAGCCGTAGCAATCTCAAAAAAAAAAATTTTAATTGCAGGAAGTCTGCCGCCTCAAAATTTTACTTATTTTGCTGATCTTGGAAAAGATCTTAGATTTATAAAAGAAAGTTTTAGATCCCAAGCAAAATATCTCAATCCATATGTTGATTTCTTTTATTTAGACGTAATGAGTAGCTGGAAAGAGTGTTCATTGGGTTTGAGTGCAATTAAAGAATACAAGAAAAAAATTTTAGTCGGTATTCACATAAGGAGCAAAGGGTTGTTACCGTCGGGTGAAAAATTTATAACTGTAGCTAAGAAAGTTCAAAAACATAAGCCTTTGGGGATTATGGCCTCTTGTGTTTCATTTGAGGATTTGAATGAAGTGATGAAAGACGCAAAAAAACTTAATGTTCCATTTGGATTTAAGATAAATGCTTTTGAACACATTCCACCGGGTTGGAAACCGGACTCGAATAATCCTAAAGTTCAACTTGGAAAAAGAAAAGATCTTACTCCTAAAAAATTTCTTGAAATTTGTAAAAAATTAAAGAATAAGGGAGCAAAAATTATTGGAGGCTGTTGTGAAATTACTCCAAAACATATTGAAAAATTAAATTCTTTAGTGTGATTTAATAATTTTTTGTGTAATTCTATCTAAAATAATTGCTAGAATTACTATACCTGTTCCGCCAATAACCGCAGATCCAACATCAAGTCTTCCTAGAGCAATATATACAGTTAAACCTAGCCCCCCGGCACCAATAAGAGCTGCAATAACAACCATCGATAATGCAAGCATCAATGTTTGATTAACTCCTGCCATAATAGTCTTTAGAGACAAAGGAATTTCGATTTTAATAAGTATTAAAAATTTTGTTAACCCTAAACTTGATCCAGCTTCTTTAAATCCCTTGCCAACTTGTCTAATACCTAAATTCGTTAATCGAATAATTGGTGGTAAAGCAAATATAATTGTAGCAACTACACCAGGAGTTAAACCAACTCCAAAAAGCATAACAACTGGTATTAAATAAACGAAACTTGGTATCGTTTGCATTATATCAAGTATTGGGCGTAAAATTATTTCAAAAGTATTACTTCTTGAAGCAATGATGCCGAGAGGAATTCCAATCAACATACAAAATAAAACAGCAGTAAAAATCATTGCTAGTGTGGTCATACTTTCTGACCAAAGATCAACAAGATCAATAAAAACTAAACTTATAAAAGAAAATATTGCAAATTTAATTCCATTTGTCCTGTAAGCGAAAATTATAAATATTAAGAGTATAATTGGAAAAGGTATAAAATTAAAAAGAGAGTCCAAGCTATTTAGAACAGTATCAATCGGAGCTGAGATTTTTTTAAAGAGTGGCCGTTGTTCAAATAGCCACTCTTTAATATTACCTTCTATCCATTCACCTAATGGAATGTATATTTCGTAATCTGATGGGGCTAATTTTAAACTCATTAAAATTAACCTGAACCTTTACTTGATCCAACTATCAAATGTGCTTTGATTAGCCTTTATCCATTCAGCTGCGTGTTTCTTAATAGCTTTTTCGCTTTTCTCGCCCTTGTTCATCTTTAAGTTCTGAGCAGCAATATCTCCAAGAGGTATTGACGCTTTTTTAAGCATTTTTTCTACCTTTGGATTTGCTTTAAGAAAGTCTACGTTAGCCGCTGGTCTAATATCATCAGCACCAAAACCTAAATTTACTTTAGACTTTGTAGCATTAGCGATCTTAGTTGGTTTTGTTTTACTGTATGGAACTTCAATCCAAACTACATCTTTACCAAGTTTTAAAGCACCAACAGTCCAGTTAGGCGTCCATGTATAAAATAGAATTGATTTTCCGTTTTTATATTTAGACACTGCATCTGCCATTGAAGCCGAGTAGTCTGCTTTTACTGGATTGATAAATTCACCTAATCCAAGTTCATCAAAGTGTTTTGTGATTTGTTTTTCACAACCCCAGCCTGGAGGGCAAGCAACCATGTCTGCTTTTCCATCTCCATTTGAGTCGAACTCTTTCGCATGTTTTTTGATATCCATTACGCTTTTGATACCAAATTTATCTGCAGATTTTTTATCGATTAAGTAACCTTGGGCTCCTCCACCCTTCATTACATAACCAACTGGTTTAACTTTTCCTTTAGACTCTGAAATGTAACCGTCATGAGTTCCGAACCAGCCGTTCACCCATAAATCAACATCGCCTGATGTCGCCGCTACATAAAACACTTGAGGTTTCATTACAGTTGGGCCTGAAACTTTGTAACCCATTTTCTCAAGAGCTGCCTTGTAGATCTCAGCCTGGAAATAACCTGTATCCCAGTCTGCCTTACCCATTTTGATCTCATTAGCAAATACAGCACTACTAATAGTTAGAGCTGCAATTATTGATACTAAATGTTTTAAATATCTCATCTTCCCTCCTAAATTTATGAAATTTTAACATGTATAAATTTTGAATGTAACCGTAATACAACTAAAAAGTGAGATATGTCTTATATGCGCACTATCGTGCGCATATATTCTTATTTGCTAATTTATTTCTAATTTATCCAGCTATTAAAAGTTTTTTGATTTGATTTAATCCATTCTTCAGCATGTTTCTTTATTGCTTTTTCACTTTTCTCACCCTTATTCATTTTTAAATTCTGAGCAGCAATATCAGCTAAAGGTATAGATGCTTTTTTTAAAAACTTTTCTACTTTTGGATTAGCTTTTAAAAAATCAACATTCGCAGCTGGTCTAATGTCGTTCACACCAAATCCCATATTAAGTTTTGACTTTGTTGCATTTGGTACACTAACTACTTTTGTTTCACTAAAAGGAGCTTCAATCCAAACTACGTCTTCACCTAATTTTAAAGTGCCAACTGTCCAGTTCGGAGTCCAAGTATAAAATAAAACAGATTTACCGTTTTTATATCTTGAAATTATATCTGCCATAGCAGCTGAGTAATCTGCTTTTATCGGATTTATAAATTCACCCAGACCAAGCTCTTCAAAATGCCTTGATATAATTTTTTCACAACCCCATCCTGGATGGCAAGCAACCATATCCGCCTTACCATCGCCATTTGAGTCAAACTCTTTAGCGTGATTTTTTATATCCATTACAGATTTAATATTAAATTTATCTGCAGTTTTTTTGTCAATTAAGTAACCTTGCAAACCACCACTTTTTGCAACGAAACCAACAGCTTTGACCTTACCCATTGCCTCTTTGACATAAGAATCATGATTTCCAAACCATCCGTTAACCCAAAGATCCATATCTCCTGCTGCTGCCGCAACATAAAATACCTGTGGTTTCATAACAGTCGGGCCAGTAACTTTATAACCCATTTTCTCCAATGCTTTTTTATAAACTTCTGCTTGAAAATAACCAGTATCCCAATCAGCTTTACCCATTTTTATTTCTTTAGCATTAATTGATAAACTTAATGTTGAAACAAAAACTATAGTTATTAATGTTTTTAATAATTTCATAATTATCCTTCTGTTATAAATATATTAAATTATAAAAAATTTTAATGAAAAGAGAGTATTGTCGCAGAAATTTTTTTGAGAGGATCTAATCTTTTTTACACTTTTTGCAAATACCAAAAAATTCTAAATTAAATCTTTTAAATTTCATTCCTTTTTTATGATTAAAGCCTGATAAATATTTTGACAGTTTGGTATCACTGATTTCATCGACCATTTCACAACTTTCACAAATCGAAAATGCTGTTGCTTTTGAAATTTCACAATCTGAACTTCTACATGCAACAAAAGCATTTTTACTTTCAATTTTATGAATTTTACCCATTTCAATCAGCTTATCTAAAGCTCGATAAATTTGTTGAGGTGCATTTATTCCTTTTTTTTGTACGTTGAATAAAATAGAGTAAGCTTTTAAAGGACCTTTTGCCTTCTCAATAATATCTAAAACTATTTGTTGGTTTCTAGAAAGTGTTTGTGCTCTTGCCATAAATATAATTTACTAATTAATTATCATTTTTTCAATTCGGAATATTTTTTAAACTTTAAAAGTGAAAAACAAAAAAGTATTAAAGCTGCGGTTATTATTGATGGACCTGATGCGGTATTAAATTCTAAAGAAGAAAATAATCCTATTAAAATAGATAATAGTCCTCCAATTGTCGATAAAATAACCATCTGTAATGGATTGTTAGATATATTTCTTGCAAGAGCTGCGGGAATTATTAGCATTCCAGTTATTAAAAGAAGTCCGACTATTTTAATTGAAATAGCAATTATTGCTGCCATCAAAATTGTGAATATTGCATTATATCTATCAGGGTTCATCCCTTCTGCTTTAGCTAAATCATAATTTATTGTGGAAGCAAACAAAGGTTTCCAAATAATCTTTAAAATTATTAAAATAAATACGCCACCACCCCAAATTAATAACAAATCACTTTGACTTACAGCTAATATATCGCCAAATAACAAACCCATAACATCAAATCTAATAGTTGTTAAAAATCCAATAATTACAAGTCCTATTGCTAGCGATGAATGGGCTAATAAACCTAACAAAGCATCGTTAGGAAGATTTGTTTTAGTTTGTAATTGAAGGAGAAAAATTGCTAAAACTGCTGATATTAAAAAAACTGAAAAAGCAATATTAAGTTCAAATACCAAAGCCATAGTTACACCTAATAAAGCTGAATGCGCAAGTGTACCTGCAAAAAAAGACAATCTTCTCCAAATTACAAAGCATCCTATTGGACCTGTTATTAAAGCTATTCCAATTCCTGCAAGTAAAGCTCTTATAAAAAAATCATTAAGCATATTATTTTTGATCTATTGTTCCATCTTGAGAGTGAGTATGATCATGTTTATGCTCATATAAAGATAAGATATTGGAAGCTCTATCTCCGAACAATTCCTTATATTTACTGTCTTTAACGACTTTATGAGGTGCTCCAGAACAACATACATGTCCATTTAAACATAATACAAAATCAGTTGCAGACATTACTACATGTAGATCATGTGAAATTAAAAGAATTCCACATTTCATTTTTTCTGAAATTTGTTTGATTAATTCATATAGAGCAATTTCACCTTTAAAATCAACACCTTGTACTGGCTCATCAAGAACTAATAATTCTGGTTTTTTAGAAATAGCTCTTGCTATCAAAACTCTTTGGAACTCTCCTCCAGATAAATTACTTAAACTTTTATTTTTTAGGTGTTCAACACCAGTTAAATTTAAAGCAATATTAATTTGATCTTGAGTTAATTCTTCTGTCAAAGTCATAAAATCCAATACTCTTATTGGCAAGGTCCAATCTATTGAAATTTTTTGAGGCACGTATCCAATTTTGTCAGTATATTTTTTAACTTTGCCATCTATCTTTTTATAAATTCCTAAAGCAATTTTTGCTGTTGTTGATTTCCCAGAGCCATTTGGACCTATCAAAGTGACTATCTCACCTTGTTTAATCTCAAATGAAACTCCTTTAACTAAAGATTTGTCGTTTATAGAAACGCCAGCATTTTCAACCTTTAGTAGAACTTTATTTTTATTTTCCATATTTAAAACCTTGACCTCAAATATGTTATATTATAACAAACGTTATATTATAACACTATGATAAACAAATTTGTTAAGCTTACAATTACTTTATTTTTTACATTAACTCTAAGTTTTTCTGCCGATGCAGAGATTAAAGTTGTGGCTTCTATTAAACCAATACATTCACTAGCTAGTTATTTGATGGATGGAGTGGGTAAACCAGATTTAATTGTTGATGGATATAATTCTCCACATGGATTTGCATTAAAACCATCACACGCTAAAATGTTGCAAAATGCTGACTTAATATTTTGGGTTGGCGAAGACTTAGAAACTTTTTTAGAAAAACCATTAAAATCAATAGCAAAAAAAGCTGAAAAAATAGAATTAATGGAAATCAAGGGTGTAAAAAAATTAGAATTCAGAGAAAGAAACATATTCGAAGGGCATGATGATCACGGACACGATGATCATAAAGAACATGGTCATAAAGAGGATAAACATGATGATCATCACGAGCATGCTCACGGCGAACACGATCCGCATATTTGGCTTGATCCAATAAACGCAAAAGCAATATTAAGTGAGATGGCAGAGCATTTAATTGAAAAAGATCCAAACAATGCATCTGCTTATAAAGCTAATTTAAAGAAGGCTCATAAAGCTTTAGACAATCTTACAAAAAAAGTTAAATCTGAGCTAAAAGGAGATTTTAAATCTATTGTATTCCATGATGCCTACCAGTATTTTGAAAAAAGATTTAATATAAATGTTTTGGGAGCTTTTACAGTTAATACAGATGTATTACCAGGAGCTGAGCAATTGGCTGAAATCAGAGAAATAATTGAACATGAAAAAGTAACTTGTGTATTTTCAGAACCTCAATTTAATCCAGATATTATAAAAGCAGTTGCAAAAGATACCAATATTAAGACTGGAGTTATAGATCCATTAGGAGCAACTCTTGATCCAGGAAAAGATTTATACTTTGATTTAATAAGAAATATGTATGCTTCTTTTAAGAGTTGTTAAATAATTTATCTTTCAATAACCATAGTATCTTTAGAGCCACCACCTTGAGAACTGTTTACAATAGTGCTTCCTTTTTTAAGAGCTACTCTAGTTAATCCACCTGTTGTAACCCAGGTTTTTTTACCGGTTAATACAAATGGTCTAAGGTCTAAATGTCTTGGCTCAATTCCCTCTTCAGCAATTGTAGGGTTAGTGGATAAAATTTCTAATGGTTGAGCAATATAATCACAAGGATTAGCTTTTATCTTGTTAATCATATTTTCTCTCTCATCCTTTGAGGCCATCGGACCAATTAATATTCCATTACCACCTGATCCATTGGTAGGTTTTACAACTAATTTAGAGATATTTTCGATAACATGATCTTTATGGATTTTTTTTCTACATAAAAATGTTTTTACTTGTTTTAGTTTTGGTTCTTCGTTTAAATAAAACTTAATCATCTTATCAACGTAAGAATAGATAGC
>CACLUK010000005.1 GCA_902610115.1 uncultured Pelagibacteraceae bacterium | reverse complement strand
TTTACTTCTATTTTCATTTGGAAAATGTTTTGAAATCATTGGAGTAAGAATAGTCCCGGCAGCGCCTGCTAAACCCAAACCAACAAGTAGACCTAAATTAATTTGTAGCCACATGCCTGAAATGAAGTTATTTCCCATTAATAGCATTGATATCGAGTAGAAAATTAAAGCTGGAACAATTACAACATAACCACCAAGTCTGTCAGAAATTCTTCCAAAAATTGGAGTAAAAATTCCCCAAAAGATTGCGTGAACTGCAATCGCTAATCCAAATTCTGTATTTGAAGTTCCCCCACTTGTCTCAAAATTACTTGAGTAAAGTCCAAATGTTTGTCTTACTCCCATAGTTGCACAGACAACTAAACATGCAGCTATTAAAGCATATAATGCAGTTTTATTTGGAAAAAAATTTTTCATTACTTAATTTTTTTTAAACCTTTTTTAAGATCATTAATTAAATCTTTCGGATCTTCCAATCCAATGTGTAGTCTTACAATAAATTCATCTTTGTTAAATCGGTAAAATTGACGTCCTTTCAAATATTCATCTTTTTTATCATTTTTTAATTCTTGAAGTATAGCTAAACTTTCAAAACCTCCCCAGCTATATCCTATGCCAAATAATTCTAAAGAATTTACAAATTGTATTACAGAAGATTTTTTTTTGCTTTTAATAACTATTGAGAGCAAGCCAGTTGCGCCAGAGTAATATTTTTTCCAAAGTTTATAATTTTTAGAGGAAGGATTGTGAGGGTAAAGAATTTCTTTTATTTTTTTTTGTCTTTTTAAGAAATTGATAATAACTTTTGTATTCTCACTATGTTGTTTTAGTCTTGTGTCTAAAGTTCTTAACCCTCTTATGATTAAATAAGCCTCATCGGCTGACATTCTGTAACCAGATAATTTATAAAAAAACATAATCTTTTTAAAGACTTTTTTATTTACAGCAAGAGAACCACCCATAGCATCTGAATGACCTGAAAAATATTTTGTAGCGGAACAAAAAGACATGTCAAAACCAATTTTTAATGGCTTTAGATAAAGCGGAGTTCCCCATGTATTGTCTAAAAGAGTAAAAATTTTTTTTCTTTTTGCTAACTGAGTGATTTTTGATAAATCTTGAAATTCAAAAGTATTACTTCCAGGATTTTCAACTAATATCATTTTTGTTTTTGTTGAAATTTTATTTTTTAGGTCTTCAAATGAGTCAGGATTATAAAATTTTGCAATGACATTGAACTCTTTAAGCAATTCTTGAGATATTTCTTTTGTTGGACCATATACATTATCAGAAACCAAAATTTCATCTCCTGGTCTGCAGAGAGACATTAAAGCCAAAGCTATTCCTCCAAAACCAGTTCCTGTCAAAAAAACGTGATAAGCCTGCTCTAATTCTTTTAAAATATTCTCTAGTTCTATTGTCGTCGTACTTCCATATCTTCCATAGGTATAATGTGATACTTTTTTATGTTTTTTAATTTTCAATTCATGTTGATACATTTCTTGAATTGAATTGAATAAAATAGTTGAGGCTCTAGTTACTGGAGGATTTGCAGACCTATTAGTACTGTCTTTAGTAGGATGTTTTAAGAATGTGCTTATAGACTTTTTCATAAAATAAGTATATCTGACTTTTATATAGTACTTTACTAATTAAGATATAAAAAAGGAGGCAAAAATATGGGTTATCCAAAAAAGCACCGAGGAAGAAGAAAAATCGGATCAAAAAAAAGAAGAGCTAGAAAAAGAAATAAGAAGAAATAATCATTTAAATATTTATGCATGTAATAACTCAAATTAGGAAATTGAGTATATGGATATTTTTAGTTCCATTACTTGCTATTAATTTTTGTTTAATAATATCTCAGAATCCAGAATTTTTAGAAGGAACCATATTCGCAGTTGATCAGCTTGGAAGATCTGCTTTTTCAATTCCTTATCTAGATGGGAGTTTGTCTATAAGTAGAGCATCAAGAACCTTTCCCCAATACCTAATTTTTAAACCTTCAATGATATTGACTGCAGTATTATTGTATTATTATTGGAGAGAAAATAATAATTTAGTAAATAAATTATACTCTTCTGATATTAATTTTAACTTTAAAAAATTTGGAATTTTATCAGCAATATTTTTAGCTATTCATTCTATTTTTCTAGGAATAAAATTTGATATTCAAATTTATAAACTTTTTAGACGAGTTGTTTTATTACTATTTATAATTTTTGAGCTTATTGCTCAGGGTTTATTAGTTTATCATTTATACAAACTTAAAAGTAAATTAGAAAAATTTATTAATAAAAAAGTCTTAATGATAAAAGCTTTTCTTGTTTCAATATTAGTTATCGTTGCAATTTTAAGTTTGCCTATTTTAGTCACAAAAGGAAATACGCATTTCAAACATGCGTTGGAATGGAATTATTTTATAGGTGTTATTGTATTTTATTTATTATCAAGATTTTTTTGGAGGAGAACCACTTAAATTTCTAGGCTTTCGCCCAGAAATTTAGTAGTTTTGGCTCGTCGTTTTAGGCGCTACCGCCAAGCCATCCCGATGAACTATTCTAGCGCTACTAGGTTCACCTTTCTGCCCTTTAAGCTTGATCCTCTCGGTTTTTCCTTAAATGGCCAGTTAAGAGTTGCCTCTTAATTAATTTCATTAAATCACATTAGATTAGAAATGTTATCACTAAATGCGTGTCTTGTGTAAGGCTGTTAATTAAGTGGATAAATTATTATTAAAAGTCTTATCTATCCAACCCCCTCCAAGCACCTTATCCCCAAGATTGTCTTTAGAATAAAAAACACAAGCCTGACCAGGGGAGATTCCAGTTTCTTTTTCCAAAATTCTTACATTAGCACAATTATCATTTAAGTTTATTTTAGCTTTTAATAACCTCCCAGTTGATCTAACTTTAATTTTTATCTCTTCATTAAATTTTTCCTTTGGTGCTAAAAAATTTAATTCTCTTAATTTAATTTCCTTTATTTCTAAACTTTTTTTATTTCCAACAACGATTATGTTTTTGTCAGCATCGATATTAACTACATAAAGTGCTTTATCGCTAGAAATCTTAATTCCTTTCCTTTGTCCAATAGTGTAATTAATTATACCATCGTGTTCGCCGAGTTCTTTGCCAGATACATCAATTATTTTACCTTTTTTAAATGACTCAGGTCTAAATTTTCTGATTACAGAACTATAATCACCGTTAGGAACGAAACAAATATCTTGGCTGTCGGGCTTATCTGCTACATTTAAATTAAGTTTTTTTGCTATTGATCTAGTTTCAGATTTATCAATTTCGCCAAGAGGAAACCTCAGAAAATTAAGTTGTTCTTGCGTAGTGCTAAATAAAAAATAACTTTGATCTCTGGTAAGATCTTTTGCGCGATACATGCTTGCATTTTTGCTGTTTTGAACTCTGGAAACGTAATGTCCTGTAACTAATGCATCAGCTTTTAAATCTTTTGCGTACCTGAAGAGATCCCTAAATTTCACTGTTTGATTACATTGAACACATGGTATTGGAGTTTCTCCTGCTGAATAACTGTCAATAAATGAGTCAATCACCTCAGTTTTAAATTTTTTTTGGTAATATAAAATTTCATGATTAATGTTAATTTTTTCTGAAACTCTCTTAGCGTCCATAATATCTTGTCCAGCACAACATTGTCTGCCTTCCTTTGATTGCTTAGTATCGTCGTAAAGTTTTAAAGTTATTCCAGTTACGTCGTATCCAGCTTCTTTCATCAAGGCAGCTACCACTGAAGAGTCAACTCCTCCTGACATAGCAACCACTACTTTTGTATTTTTATTTGATTTATTAATTCCTAGAGAATTCATATTAGTGTATAATATAATTATTATTTATTTTCCATAATGCTTATTGATTTTGAACCTGGCGATTATGTTAAAAATCCTGCTAATGAGGATTGGGGTACAGGACAAGTGCAGTCAATTATTGGAAATAAGGTAACAGTTAACTTCGAAAATTTTGGAAAAAGGGTGATAAATATCGAGAATGTCAAATTAGAAAAAATTAATGAATAACTTTGATTTTAAAAATATTACAGAAAACTTAATCGAGACTTTCAATTTTGCTGGAAAAGAAAGTATTAGACTTTTTAATGAAGGTCTAAAAATAGAGATCAAAAATGATAAATCACCTGTCAGTAATGGTGATCTACGAGCTAATGAATTAATTACGAAAAAAATTCTTGAATTAACTCCAAATGTAAAAATAATTTCAGAGGAAACAGTGGATTTAAAAGAAAAAAACAAATCAAAAATCTTCTGGCTTATAGATCCTATAGATGGAACAAAAGAATATATTGCCGGAAAAGATGAATATACACTTAATGCAGCTTTAATAATAAATTCCGTTCCCGTAATTGGATTAGTAGGAGTGCCTAAAAAGGATAGACTTTTTTTTACATATGCTCCTGGAGAAAGTTATCTTATTGAAAAGAATAAAGTTAAAAAATTAAATTGTAAAAAACAGCAGCCCAAAGAAAAAATTGTTGCTTTATCGAGCGTTATCAAGCCCTCTGATATGATATTGAATATATTAAAAAAACATAATGTTACTTCAATTGTTAAAATGGCAAGCTCATATAAATTTTGCGTTATTGCAACTGGTGAATTTGACATTTATGCTGCAAGAGAAAGAGCAAAAGAATGGGATTATGCTGCAGGACATGCAATTGCTCAAAATGCTGGTGCCATAATAAAAACATTGGATGGCAAACCTTTTGTATATGGAAAAGAAGATTATAAAAATTCAAGTTTATTAATAAAAAGATCTAAAAAACTCAATGATTAAAACAATTTTGATAATAATAACATCTGTAACTTTATTCGGAGTTCTCTTTTTTATTCTAGTAAAAAATTCATTAAAAAGAAAACTTGATATCCTCGTGGAGGAAGAAAAGAAAAAAAAGTCAGATAATCTTAATTAATTTTTTAAATTCGCTCGTTTCCAGATCTAAAACTCTTTTAGATAATTCAAAACTGAATCCACCTCTTGCTAAAATTCCCATATCTTTTTTATAAAATAATTCACGATTACTTTCTGGTCTCAAAGGACCTATTCTTCTTCTTTTACAAAGTTTTAAGGCAGATACGAAGTCGGGCTCAATTTGATTTTCTTTTATCTTCTCAATGCTCTGTTTAACATATTTATCGTCTATACCTTTACTTTTTAGTGATTGATTAATTTTATTTAAAGAATAACCTCGGCGTAAATACATTCTGGCTTTCGAGTCTGAATACATTTCATCATTTAAAAGTTTATTTTTTTCTAAATTTGTAACTATTTGATCAATTATTGAAGACACCTCTTTTTTAGATTTAGTGCCCTTAATTTTCAACAAATATTTTTTAAGCAGATAAACTTTAAGCTGTTGTTTTGATGGATTATATTTTTCAAGATAAGAGTAAGCCATATCTTTTAAATTAGTTGTTAGATCTTCAAAATCACTTTTATTTGATGTGGGATTCATTATTTTAATATACTATATTATTTTTATGTTTAATAATCTATTGGCTTACGTAACTGTAGAAAATATTTATTTAGCTGCTAACTGGGGAGTAATTCCTTTTTGGCTGTTATTAATTTTTGTACCAAATCATGGGTTCACGAACTTTTTCACCCAATCTATTATCGCCCCTTTGCTTTTGGCTATTGGTTATATTTATTTGACTTTTAATCTTTATTTAGAAGAAAATATTTTTGATGGATTTGAATTATATAGTGGATTAGATGGTCTGTACTCAATGTTTGCTAATGAAATTTTGTTACTAGTTTTTTGGCTACATTTTCTCTCAATAAGCTTATTTGCAGGTGCATGGATAGTGAGAGATGCTAGGAAGTTTTTAATACCTAAAATTATTACTATTCCTTCGCTAGTTTTAACTTATTTTTCAGGGCCAGTAGGATTAGTGGTCTACTGGTTTATAAGAATTTTCTTTGCTAAAAAAATCAGTTTTAATGATTAAACCATTTGATTTTTATTTTGACTTCGTAAGTCCTTATTCTTTTCTTGCTCATAAAGAATTAAGAAAAATTGAGCATAAATTATCAATAAAAATTCGATACAAGCCGATTCTTTTAGGTGGTTTACATAATTTACATGGAATAAAAGCTCCAGCTTTTATTCCAGCAAAAGCAAAGCATATGATACGCGATTGTAAATTAATTGCAGAAAGAAATAATGTGAAATTTAAATTTAACTCTTATTTTCCAATAAGAAGTTTAAATCTAATGCGTGGTGTTTTTGTAGCGGAAGAAGATAATTTTAAAAGTTATTACATAGATAATATCTTTGATGCTATCTGGCAAGACGGTCTGAACATGAATGATGACAACATTATTCAAAAAATTTTAAAGAACCTAAATGTGAATCCAAAAACTTTTGCTTTAAGAGCAACTTCATCATCTATTAAAGAGTCTCTAAAAAAAAGAACAAGTGAAGCTTATGAAAAAGGTGTTTTTGGGGCTCCAACTTTTGTTTCAAATAATAAAATATTTTGGGGCCAGGACAGAATTGAATTCGTATTAAAGGAAGCAAGTAAATAAAATTATTTTTTATCTTTCTTAATTACTTTAAGCCCTGCATTTTTTAGTGCTTCAAACCCACCATTAGCATTGGCTACATTTTTAAAACCCATATCTACCAAGGCTTTGGTAGCCAAAGCAGATCTAAAACCCATCGCGCAGAAAAAAACCATCTTTTTCGAGTCGTTGATTTTATTTTCTTGGTAGTAACTACTATTAGGATCAAGCCAGAATTCTAGCATTCCTCTTGGAATGTGTTTGGAATTTTCAATTGTTCCCTCTCTCCAAAGCTCTCTTATATCTCTTACATCTATTAAAGTGATTTCATTTTTTTCCATCAGTTTTTTTACTTCTTCTGGACTTAATATTTCAATAGATTTGTTGGCTTCTTCCACTAATTGTTGTGATGATTTAATGTTCATAGAAGTAGAATATAAACTAATATATATATTTGACCAGAATGAAAAAAATAGAAAATACAAAAAAAACAAATGTATTTAAAAAAATTTTTATTAAAATTTGTAGAATTATTGGATTTGAAATTATTGATCAATCTAATTTCAGCTCTCCAACATTAGGAAAAGAATTAAATGATACTCTCAGCATTCAAGGAAAAAAGTCAATTACTATACCTCTAGGTCAAATCAATATTAAAAAGAAAGTTCAGTCACTTAAAATCATAGTTCGTACTTGTACGTCTGAACTAATTATGGATCAAAATAAGAGGAGGATTTTCAATAGTGAGAAAAATGAATATACCTTTAGAACATTAAGATCATTAATCAAGGCAACTCAAAAAGCTAAGGAGAAATTTGAAAATATAAATTTTGAATTAGTTGTGTCTGATACTAATTCGCCTGAAAAAGACTTAAATATAATTAAAAAAATTTTAAAGGCATCAACAATTAAAAATAAATTTATATCAATAAATTTAAAAGAATTTGAGAATAAAATTAAAGATGGTTACTCAAAAGCTAAATTTTCGAATATGGCAAATTTTTATAATTCTTTATTGATTGCAAAAGATGAAGATGCAGATTTAATTTATTTTGTAGAAGATGATTATTTGCACACTCCAAATTCTATAATCGAAATGATTTTTAGTTATGAGAAATTTTATTCTTTATTCTCCAAAGAAATCATTTTATTGCCCTCTGACTACCCATATTTATATACGAAAGATGAAAATACTAGGGTCTACCTAGGAGAAAAAAATCATTGGAGACTAGTTACAGAAAGTCTTGTAACTTTTATGACTTGTAAAACATTAATTAATAAATATTTTTTAGAATTAGAAAAAATGGGAAAAGAATGGGTTGATCCTTGGGAAAAACCTTTACACAATATTTATAAGTTTCATCCATGTCTATCGCCAATACCGTCTCTTGCAATTCATTGTGCGAATATAAACTCAATATTTGGAGTTTCACCTATGGTTGATTTAAAGAAAATTTGGAAGGATAACGAGTTATAAAGGCCTGAAATTTCAGGCCTTTATACTATTAATGAGATATTTAGTCTCTAATTGAATAAGCAGTAACACCTACTTCGGCTTTATCTGTTCCTAGTTTCTCAGCAGCTTTACTAATTCTTAATCCAATAGTTGATTTAAGCGCAGTAAAGGTAGCCCAAGATAAAACAAAACTAAATATACATACAGATGCTGTACCTATAAATTGAGTTCCAAAAGACGTATCTGGATTAGTTAAAGGAACTACGAGCGTTCCAAATATACCAGCAAACATGTGCACTGGAATAGCTCCAACTACATCGTCTAAACCGTAGCTCTCTAACATCTTTGTTCCAAAGTACATTATTATTGCGCCTATAGATCCAATGAACATCGCAGTAATTGGCCCGGGCGTTAATGGTTCTGCTGTTATAGCCACTAGACCAGCTAATGCACCGTTCAGCATCATTACAATATCAGTTTTACCACCAATTAATCTAGTAATAGCTGCTCCGGTGAAAGTTCCAGCTGCACCTGCTAAATGAGTATTTACTGCAATTTTCGAAATTGCATTAACATCATCAAAAGTTCCCATTGCCAATTGGCTAAAACCATTAAATCCAAACCAACCAAACCAAAGTAAAAATGTTCCTAAGGTAACCAGTGGAATACTTGATGCTGCGAAAGGTTGCATAGATCTCTTTTCACCTTTTCTACCAAACCTTCCTTCTCTAGCACCTAAGACTATTACTCCTGCAAGTGCTGCTGCGCCTCCACATCCGTGAACCAAAGTAGATCCAGCGAAATCTGAAAATCCGCCGCTTGCTAACCAGCCTCCACCCCATTGCCAGCCCATAGAAATTGGATAGATTATTCCTGCCATTACCGCTGCGAAAATGAAGAATGGCCAAATCTTAATTCTCTCTGCTACTGCTCCTGAAACGATTGAAGCTGTTGCACACACAAACATGGTTTGAAAGAACCAGTCTGAATATCCTGAATAGCCTGTTTCAGCATCAGAGGAGTCTGTCCAGATAGTAAATGAGCCTACATAGCCGCCCTCTGGTACTCCATAAGCCAAATTATAGCCTACTAAAAAGAATATAAGCGAACATATAGCGAATTTACCTATATTTTTCGCGGCAATTGTCGATACACTTTTTGTTGTCACTAATCCACTCTCTAGCATACAGAAACCTGCTGCCATGAAAGCTACTAGCACTCCACCAATATAAAACCCTAACGAGTTAAAAATATATTGTCCCTCTTGAGACATTGTAGTTTCTGCAAAGCTTTGAGAGCTAATTAGTAGAGCAGAAATACAACCTAATAAAATGAAAGTTAATTTTTTCATGTTTCCCCCTTTTTTTGTAGCCTTGATATCAAATTTCAGAGTTTAGAAGCATGAATTAAATGCATACGAGCCTTGTAAAATAAATAAGGCCTGTAAGGAGGAACCGAAACAGGCCTTATAATTTTTCCCAACTAACGAGGGAGGGAATTTTAATTAGTCTCTAATACCGTAAGCTATTACACCGACTTCTGCCTTGTCAGTTCCTAGTCTTTCAGCTTCCTTGCTTATTCTTAATCCAATTGTATTTTTGATAATTTGGAAAACAATAAACGAGACTATGAATACGAATACCACAACTGAGATAGTTCCTAAGAATTGTGCTCCGAAAGTAACATCTCCGTTTGTTAATGGTACTGCTAATGTACCCCATACTCCAGCTACTAAGTGTGCTGGGATGGCTCCAACTACGTCATCAATTTTCAATTTGAACAATAGTTTTGTTGAGAAGTACATTAATACTCCAGCTATTGCTCCAATGAAGATTGCAGCTAACGGACTTGGTGTTAATGGTTCTGCGGTAATACCTACTAATCCAGCAATTGCGCCGTTCAGCATCATTACAACGTCAGTTTTTCCACCAATAACTCTTGATACTGTTGCAGCAGCTAATACACCACCACCTGCAGCTAAGTTCGTATTGATATAAATTGTTGCTACTGCTGAAACGTCTTCTAGCGTTCCAGAAGCTAACTGAGATCCACCATTAAATCCGAACCAACCTAACCAAAGTATAAATACTCCTAATGTTGCTAACGGAATTGATGATGCAGCAAATGGTGCCATCGGTTTAGCCTCTCCTTTTCCTGAAAATCTGCCACTTCTAGCACCTAATACGATTGCACCCGCAAGAGCCGCAGCTCCTCCAGCAGCATGTACTAATGTTGAACCAGCAAAGTCTGAGAACCCAGCGACTGATAACCATCCGCCACCCCACTGCCAGCCCATTGAAATTGGATAAATTATTCCAGTTAAAATTGCGGCAAATAAGAAAAATGGCCAGATCTTAATTCTTTCAGCTAATGTACCAGAGACGATTGACATTGTAGTTGCACAGAACACCATTTGGAAGAACCAATCAGAACCATCAGAATATCCTGTCTCTAATGATGAATTATCACTCCACGGTGTAAATGAACCAATATATCCGCCCTCTGGGATACCGTAAGCTAAATTGTAACCAACCAACCAGAACATTACTCCGGCGATTGAATATAAACCTATATTTTTTGCACAGATTGCTGATACAGATTTTGATGTTACTAGTCCTGACTCTAACATTGCGAAACCTGCGGCCATCCACATGACCAAGAAACCTGACATTAAAAATAATAGGGTATTAAAAATGTATTGCACTTCTGCAGACACTGTAGTCTCAGCGTAACCAAGACCAGCAAAACCAAAATAAATGGCTGTGCCCGCTAAAAAGTATCCTAAGTATTTTTTCATAACTAACTCCCTGTTAAGCGAGCGTTATAGGATTTTAAATATTGAAAAAGAATTGAATTGTCTTAATTTGAGCTATGCATTTTTTGCAAGTAGTTTAGCCCTTATTTGAGATTTTCAAATAAGGGCTAAATTAAACGTTTATCTGTTAAACATTTCTTTTAAGCTTTTAGCTGGTAAAAACTTAACTTTCTGAGATGCAGCAATTTGAATGGACTCACCTGTTCGCGGGTTTCTACCTACCCGAGCTTTTCTTTTTGCTACTTTATAAGTACCAAATCCTGCTATTTTCACAGTATCGTCATTCTTTAACGCATCCAAAATAATAGTCGTTATCGAGTCAAAGGTTCTTTCAGCATCAGCCTTGCTTTGACCCAGTGTGGACGATATTTTTGCTACTAGTTGTTTTTTATTCATTTATGCCCCTTAGTTATTTTCTAATTTCAATAAAAATCCAATAAAATCAACATTTTTTTGGTGTTTCACGTAAATATCAACACAATATATTGTGTGGTCAAAAATCGTTGATTTTATTGACTTTTTTTGATTAAAAAAATGGCTTAAAACAAGCCTAAGTCTTTTAAATCATTAAATGTTGTAAAAAACATTAAAGAAAGCAGCAAAAAAAGACCGATTCGAAAAAATCCTTCTTGGGTCTTTTGAGTAAGAGGTCTGCCTAAAACCTTTTCAAAAGCATAAAACATTAAGTGTCCTCCATCTAACATCGGAATAGGCAACAAATTAATAAATCCTAAGCTAATCGATATGTAAGCCATAATGCTTAAAAAAGCTATAAAACCCATTTTTGCAACCTGACCAGTTATTTTAGCAATTTTTATAGGGCCCCCTAGTTGAGTGGTGTCTCCTGTACCTTTAAACATTGAAATAATAAAATTCCATGAAGCATCAATTACAAACCAAGTCTCTTTAAAAGCATAAAACAAAGCGGTTGCTGGGCCTAATCTTTCTCTATTCATTTCATCATTTAAAGGTGCTATTTTTATTCCAATAATCTTTTTATTTGCTTTATTGCCTAAAGAGTCCTCCCCTTTAATCACTTCAGGTTTTACAGAAAATGTAATTTCACTGTCATTTCTTAATATGCCGATATCAATTATCTCTGATGAAGAAGAATTAATGAAAGCGGAAACTTCCATAATACTGTTAACATTTTTGCCATTTATAGATTGAATAATATCACCTGATTTAATGCCTGCCTCTTCAGCAGGACTTTCTATTTGAACCTCTTGTATTTGAGCAGGAGTAAAATCTTTTCCAGCAAACATGTAGATGAATGCAAAAATAAATATTGCTAATAGAAAATTTGCAAAAGGTCCGGCTGCTACAATAATTGATCTCTGATACAAAGGTTTGACTACAAATAATTTTTCTTGATCTTCTTTGCTGTATTTCTTTAATAATTCCTCTTGCTCTGCATAACTAAAAACATTTCTATCGCCAAAAAATTTCACGTAACCGCCAAGCGGGATAAGGCAAAATTTCCATCGAGTACCCGACTTGTCGTTAAAACCAAATATTTCTTTACCAAAGCCTATAGAAAAATCTGTGACACCTACCCCATACTTCCTAGCGTAATAATAATGGCCATATTCATGGATAAATACTACAACTGTAAGTAGTATTATAAATGGTATGATAAAAGAAATTAAAATTTCCACTCGTTAACCTTACTAAATAGAAAGTTTCTAAACGCCATAAGTCTTGCATTACTTTTAAGAGAAGATGGATAAACGAAATGCGTTTCGGTCGGTTTACCTGGTTCATTTGGTAAAACTTTAGTGATGCCACTAATGTTATGAGTTATATAATCTGGCAGTGCAGCTAAACCAACTCCGCTTTGAACAGCTAATAATAGACCGTAAACACTATTTACTTTCATTAAAGATCTTCTTTTTTTTCCATCTTTCGAACCTACTTTCAATACCCAATCAGGATTGTAAACAGGAGATGGAGCTCCTTTACCATAAGTAATAAATTTATGTTTATCTAAATCTTTAAGAGTTTTTGGGTAACCATTTTTTTCTAAATATTCATTTGAGCCATATATATGATAATTGAAATCAACAAATTTTTTTTGTATTAGATTTAATTGTTTGGGTCGTCTCATTCTAATAGCTACATCAGCTTCTCGAGTTGCTAAATCTAGTTCTCTATCATCAAATATTAACTCAATTTCTATACCTGGATGAAGATCCATGAATTCTTTTATTCTTGGCGTAAGCCATGTTGTTCCAAAACTTACAACGGTGGTTACGACAAGTTTTCCGTTTAATTTATCTTTGTGACCGCTTAAGTTCGACTCAACATCCTTCAATTTAGAGATAACCTCATGGGCCGATTTAAAAAGATACTCGCCATTTTCAGTTAGAACTAATCCTCTAGCGTGACGTTCAAATAATTGGACCTTTAAATCGGTCTCTAAACCTTGAATTTGGCGGCTAATTGCGGATTGGCTTAAGTTCAGGATCGTAGAGGCTTTAGTGAAACTCGAGGCCTCGGCAACAGTATGAAAGATTTTTAATTTATCCCAATCCATAATTTAATGATTATAGTTTATTTATTTGGATTTACTATAGCTCTTCCAGAAAACTCACCTTTTAGAAGCTTTGGATAAGTATCTAAAAGATCAGTAAACGAGAGCTCTTTAGTAAATGATTGTACTTTAGAAAAATCAATCAATTTAGCCGCTTCGCCCCAAACAAACTCTCTTCGTTTTATTGAGGATCCAGACGAATCTATACCCCATAATTTAACGCCTCTAATTATAAAAGGCATTACATTTGTATTGATTTTTATTCCTCCTGCATTTCCACACGCAGCAACTATTCCACCAGGTTTTGTTTGAGCAAATATTTTTGTTAAAGCAGCTCCTCCAACAGTGTCAACAACTCCATCCCAAACTCCTTTTTCTAAAAGTTTACTTTCTCCCTCAAATTCTTTTCTATCTATAATTTTTTTTGCACCTAAACCTTTTAGATAGTCTTTTTTATCTTGTTTTCCTGTTACAGCGTGAACATCATATCCCATTTTAGATAAAATCATCACTGCAATACTTCCAACACCACCTGTGGCACCAGTAACCAAAACATCTTTTACTTTTTCGCCTAACAACAATTCCTCTTTAGCTTTTACCGCAAAAGAACATAAAAGAGCTGTAAAACCTGCAGTACCTAACATCATAGACTTATGTGTATCTAAATCTTTTGGTATTTTAATCAAAAAATTAGCGTCAACTTTTGCATATTGAGCAAAACCACCGAAGAAAGCCTCTCCTACCCTAAATCCAGTCAAAATTACCTTATCATCTTTTTTAAATTTACTATCTTCACTTTCAACTACTGTGCCAGAAAAATCAATACCCGGTACAAATGGAAATTTTCTTACAATTTTACCCCCATTATTTAAAATTAATGCATCTTTATAGTTCAGACTAGAAAAATCTATTTTTACTAAAACATTTCCATCTTTTAAATGGCTTAAATCTATTTCTTTTATTTCTCTTGTAAATTTCTCGTTTTGATTATCGATTACTACAGCTTTAAATTTTTGAGACATTTATTTTTTAATATATCTTAAATATCTATTTTGAATACCTAAGTCTTCTCTGAAAGAACCTAAAAAATAGTTAGTAACCGTTGTTGCTTTTTCTTTTTTGACGCCTCTCATAGTCATACATTGGTGAGCAGCATCAATAGTAACTGCTACTCCTTTAGCGTCTAACGAATTCATCAAAGTTTTGGCGACCTGCATCGTAAGTCTTTCTTGAGTTTGAAGTCTTTTAGAGAATATTTCTACCGTTCTTGCTAATTTACTTAATCCCACAACTTTCTTGTTTGGAATATAAGCAACGTGCGCTACCCCAATTATAGGTGCCATGTGATGCTCGCAATGACTTTCAAGTGTTATATTTTTTTCAACTACCATATCATCGTATCCCTCAACATCTCCAAACGTTTTGGATAAATCAGCTTCAACATCCTGATGATAGCCTTTAAAATATTCCTTAAAAGCTTTGACTACTCTCTTAGGTGTCTCAACTAGACCTTCCCTGTTAGGATCTTCACCTATCCATTTAAGAATAGTTTTAAATGCCTCTTCAGCCTGTTTATCTGAAACTTCAGGCTTTTTTGTGGAGCTTTTATTTGCATCTTTAACTAACTTCATTGTTACAAGGTTTTATAGGACATATTTGATTAATGCAAATTGCTATTTTGTCTTTTTTTCATTATTTTACCCTAATGTTCAAAAAGAGAGAAAGTGTATTTGAGGTAGAGGAAGGAAAATTTCTATCTCCTAAATTTGATAAAGATGGACTTATTCCAGTAACTACCTCTGACAGTAGTTCCGGTGAATTGTTGATGCATGGTTACATGAATGAAGAAGCTCTAAAAAAAACAATTGAAACTAAAGAAGCTCATTATTGGAGCAGATCTAGAAAAGATATATGGCACAAAGGAAGGACTAGTGGTTTTGTGCAAAAAGTTATTGATTTAAGAATAGATGACGATCAAGATGCATTGTGGATGTCTGTAGATATAGGAAACGGAGCAAGCTGCCATGTAGGATATAAATCATGCTTTTATAGATCAATTCCTTTAGGAAAAATCGAAAATGCTGAAGAGATAAAATTACAATTTAGAGAAAAAGAAAAAAAATTTGATCCTGAAAAAGTTTATAAAGGTCAAACAAATCCAACTAAGCTTTAATTATGAAAGTAATTAGTCCTTTTGGCCCTAAAATAGCTAAACTAAAATTTTCAAATAAATTAATTAAAAAAATTAATATTGAAGTAGATCAAATTATAAATCAAAAGAGTTTATTAAAAAAACTTGATTACTCTAAAAAGTTAGTTGGACAAGTAAAGCAAGAATTTAAATTACCAAAATCTTTTATAAAAAAAAATTTAGAAAAAGTAATATCAAATGAAGTAAAAAAATATATTTTTCAAACTATTGGAAAAAAAGTAAAAAAAATTTCAATTAAAAATTTTTGGATTGTTAGACAATTTAATAATGAATATAATCCTATTCATTACCATGACGGACACATATCTGGTGTGGGTTATTTAAAGATTCCAAAATTTATTTCAAAAAATAATAAAAAATCACAAATCGATGGAACAATTGACTTTATTAATGGAAATAAAATGTTTTTAAGTGATAGTATTTATAATCATCAACCAAAAGTGGGAGATGTAATTCTTTTTCCGCATTATTTAATGCATACAGCATATCCATTTAAATCAAGCGGAGAAAGAAGATCTTTTTCATTTAATTTGGAAATAGATAAAGAGATTGCAAATGTTTTTTCAAAATGAGTAATGAAATTCAAAAAAATGTTTTTGGTGAGCCTTTAGAGCCTTGTTCTAATGATCCAATAACAGGTTGGTTTAGGGATGGATGTTGTAATACAGATAAAAATGATAGAGGAGTTCATACAGTTTGTGCAAAAGTAACGGATAAATTTTTAATTTGGTCAAAGAAAGTAGGTAATGACTTAATTACACCTCATCCTGAATTTGGTTTTCCTGGTTTAAAAGACGGTGATTGTTGGTGTGTTTGTGCTACATGGTATGCTAGGGCGATTGAAGAGGACGCTGCTTGCTCGGTTTTTCTTAAGAAAACTAATATTAAAACTTTAGAGCTTATACCAATTGAGAAATTAAAAAAATTTGCCGTGGATTTATCCTAGTAAACTTTTGAACCTCTAGTTTTAATAATTAACTCGAGTTCTCCATACTCTTTGCAATTACAGCTCTTAAGAACTTTTAGTCTTTCGTTTGCTTTATCTATTCGGTTTGTTTGAACGTATAGTTCACCTAAATACTCATTAATTCCATTATGATTTGGATTAATATTTAGACCTTGAAGATAAAATTTTTCAGCAATTTCAAAATTTCCAACCTTTCTTGAAGTAAATCCCATGTAGTTAAGAATGTCTGGGTTTTTTTTATCTTTTTTTAAAGCCTTTTCTAATTTTGTAAATGCTTGAGAATAAAGTTTTTGAGCTTTATCAAGTTTTTCTTTTTTCTCTAACTTACCAGCCCTTTTTACAAGTTTTACAGCATCATCATATAGTGACACCTTTGAAGAATCTCCACCGCTATCACCTCCTGCAGCCATTAAGCTTGTGCTTAATAATAGGGACAAAACTAAAACAAAAATATTTTTCATAATATGTATTTAATTGATTACATAAAAATTGTTATGCGACAGATGATCTTCCTCCGTCAACACCTAATATTTGACCTGTTATCCAAGAACTTTCATCTGAAAGCAAAAACTTTGCAACTGATGCGGAGTCTACACCTTCGCCTATTCTCTTCATTGGGTGCATTTTAGCAATACCCTCGGCAACTTTTTCATTCTTTAGTAAAAAATTTGAAATTTTGGAGTTTGTCAAACTAGGTGCAATACAATTAACTCTCACATTTGGGGCGAACTCAGCTGCTAAAGCTAAAGTCAGACCTTCTATGGCACCTTTTGCTGATGAAACTATTGCGTGGTTTGGAAAGCCTTGTTTTACTGCTACCGTTGAAAATAAAACAACTGAGCCTTTATTTTTTTTTAAGTTGTCTGCTAAGGTTTTAATTACTTCTGTTGCGGAAATAAGATTTAAATTGAATGACTGCATAAAGTCACTTTTTTTTGTTAACTTTAATGGTTTTAAATCTATTGACCCTACGCAAAAAGCCAATCCATTGATTGGCTCGTCTTTTAAATCATTAATAATTTTTTCAGAGAAATTCTCCTCCAAAACATCACAAACTGTAAATGTTGAATTTAAATTTTTTGCTAACTCTGACAAACTATTCTCGTCTCTCCCAACTAAGTGCACCTCTTCACCACTATCAACTAATTTTTTTGCCAAAGAAGAACCGATTGATCCAGTTGCACCTAAAATTACTTTTTTCATAATTAAAAATAACATTATTAAAGGTTATTTACATGCAAATAATGACGCGTGTAATATCTTAATAAAATATGTATTTTATTACTTATGAAGCTTTTTATAATTTTAGGAAATCAACTTTTTAACCCAAAATATCTCTCTGATTATAAAGATCATATTTTTTTTATGGCAGAAGATTATGGTTTATGCACCTTTGAAAAACATCACAAATTAAAAATATTGTTATTTTTATCTTCAATGAGATCATTTAAGGATGAGCTTAAATCAAAAAATTTTAATTTAATATATAAAGATGTAAATAAAGATTTTAAATTATCCTATGAAAAAAAATTAGAAAAGACTATTAAAGAAAAAAAGATAAAAGAAATTACTTTTTTTGAAATTGAGGATAAATTTTTTGAAAAAAGAATATTAAATTTATTAAAAAAAAATTCACTTAAAATCAATCAAGTTAAATCTCCAATGTTTTTGATGGAGAGACAGGAATTTAAGGATTACCTTTCTAAAAATAAAAGACCTTTCATGGCAAATTTTTATAAAATTGTAAGAACAAAAATGAATTTATTGATGAATAAAAATGGGACCCCGAAAGGAAATAAATGGAGTTTTGATGAAGACAATAGAAAAAAACTTCCGAATAATATCAAAGTTCCTGTAATTTCTAAGCCCAAAGAGACAAAAGATACTACTGCCCTTAAAAAATTTATAAATTCTAATTTTAAAGATCATCCTGGAAGTACTGATAAGTTTTGGTTTCCAACTACAAGAAAAGATGCAAGTAAATGGCTTGATGAGTTTTTAAAAGAGAGAATTAAGCTTTTTGGGGACTACGAGGATGCAGTAACAGATAAATCAAATACTGTTTTTCATAGCGCGTTAAGTCCACTTATAAACTTGGGTTTAATAGCCCCAGAGGAGATAATAGAGAAGTTAAGAAAAATTGAAAATAAAGTACCTATGAATTCCTTAGAAGGTTATATTAGACAGATTATAGGTTGGAGAGAATTTATGAGAGGAATTTACCAAAACTATGATCAACGATTAGATAACACTAATTTTTTTAATCATAAAAGAAAAATGAAAAAATCTTGGTATGACGGAAATACTGGTTTAGATCCGTTAGATCATGCAATCAATAATGCTAAAAACTACGGCTGGTCGCATCATATTGAAAGACTAATGATATTAGCAAACATAATGAATCTTTGTGAGATAAATCCTAAACAAGTTTACAAATGGTTTATGGAAATGTTCGTAGACTCATCTGACTGGGTAATGGCGCCAAACGTTTATGGAATGGGATTATTTAGTGATGGTGGAATATTTGCAACTAAACCTTATATTTGTGGATCTAGTTATTTTCTAAAGATGATGCATTTTAAAAAAGGTCCTTGGTGTGATGTAATGGACGGATTATATTGGAAATTTATAGACAGACATAAAAAATTCTTTTTAAAAAATCCACGTCTTGCAATGATGGTTAGAGTTTCTGAAAAAATGAATAAAGAGAGAAAAACAAGAATTTTTAAAGCTGCAAATAATTTTATAAAAGAAAATACTAATGGTTAAAGTTTTTTTTAATAATTCATGTAATATTTGTAGAGCCGAAATCAATCATTACAAAAAACATAGTGATAACATTGTAGAATGGATAGATGTAACTAATAATGAAGAAGCTCAGAAAATTACCTCAAAATCATATAAAGAACTTTTAAGAAGAATGCATGTTATACAAGACGGTAAAGTAATTGATGGAGCAGAATCTTTTTTAATTATTTGGAAAAATGTTCCTAAATATAATTTTTTATATAAAATATTTAAAATTAAACCTCTATTTTTCATATTAAATATTTTCTATGAGATTGCAGCTTATTTTCTTTTTATAAAAAATAAACATCAACTTAATGATGAAAAAAGCTAATTTGCCAAAAAAAACTTGCCCAGTTTGTAATAAACCTTTTTCTTGGAGAAAAAAATGGAGACTTAATTGGGATAGGGTAAAATATTGTTCGAAAAAGTGTTCTTCGAAATAAGTTATTGTAAATTAAAATTAGTTAAAATTTTAGGAATATTATTTTTAAAATTAAAATATCCTTTATTAGAAAACTGCCAAGAAAATTTATCTTCCTCGCTCAAAATAAAGTTTAATACTAAATTTTGCTTTTTTCTCATAATATTTAAATAAGAATAATTTTCTCCAATACTTGGGTGAACAACATCGAAAGATTTAATTTCATCTGTTAAAGTTTGAAATTTTAATTCATCTATGATTTGTAAATCTTTAAATCTTTTTTTTTGGTCATCAATTATTTTTGACTTATATTCTAATACCTTTTGTTCGAGATTTATCTTTCGAGCCTTATTACTTAATAAAACTAAGAAAATATTTTTGTATTTTTTAAGACTTTTATTTTCTAAATTTAATTCGTTTTCAAAAAGTAATAAATTTTCATTTGAATTATCTTCTGTAATAAAATCAATTGGGTTTAATTTATATTCTCTTTTGTCTGTTTCAGGTAATGCGTTCTCATTTAATTTAACATTCTTATATTTATTATTAGTAAACTTGCTTATATTCCATGATTGAGCAACGTAGTGCTTACCTTTTGTTTGAAGACCAGCGACCCATCTCCAGCTCAATGTATTAGAAGCAGCATCACCATCAAATAAATGTTTCATAAATAACTCTGCTCCTTTTTGCCAAGGTAAATTTAAAGTAAATATCCAAATGCTAGCAAACCACATTCTTGTATGATTATGTAAATAATTATTTTCTTTAAGCTCTTTTACCCAATCATTAAAACATTTAATTTGAGTTTCACCATTGATTGCCTTTTTATAATTTTCGTCTTCCTTTAATCCTTTTAAATCTTCTATAAAGTCAGTCCAAACTTGAGGTCTAAGTTCCAACCAACCTTTCCAATAAACTCTCCAAAATATTTCTTGAATATATTTTTCAACTTTTTGATATGGAAATTTTGCTAAAACTGATTTTGCAACTTCATATTCGGTTATTAATCTGTGAGATATGTAAGGTGATAAGCAAGATACATTTGATTTGTCTTTTGGCCCTAAATCAAAATTTCTTTTGAAACTATAATTTGCTAATTCACCATTTATAAAAGCATCGAGCTGTTTTAAGGCTCCCTCTCTTGAGATTTCGAACTTCATTAATCTTCGTCGTCCCTCCAGCCATCAATAAATAACTTCCAACATGAAAAAGATACACTAATTATACCAACACAAAACCCTAATAAAACTCCATTTTGCTTACCTAAATAAATTGTTCCATAATGAGTACTGAGTATTGGTGGCACTACTAATATTGCGCCAATAATTAAGTATCGAATAGCAAAAGGTGGTCTTTTCAAATTGAATTTCCTTGATCAAGTGGCATTGAAACTGCTGTAGTAAACCAACAATTTCTACAATTTTCTTCATTACCTTTACTTACGTGCCATTCATAAAAAAATTGTTGCTTCTCATCACTTAAAACTTTTACTCCATAAACAAATTTATTTTCGGTATTCGTAATTAAATCTATTTTATGTGAAAAATGGTTTAACAAGATTCTATAATGAACATCGTAGAGCATAATTCTAAATCTGGGATATGGGCCAGTCATTTTTTTGTTATCAGGATGAGCAAATATCCATGTTTGTTTTATGCCGTTATCTTTATCATCATTATTTTTTAAAGCATCTAATTGTATTTTAATAACATCATAAGCAGATAAATTTTCAGCTGGTTTTATCATTTCGGCATTTGCTGAACTAACAAATCCCGCGAAAAAAATTGCTAAAATTATTTTTTTCAGTTCCATATTTCTCTCAAGGTATCTTCTCTTTTACACGCCTTTTTATACATTAGATATCGAATAAAGTTTTTCTCATAATAATCTTGGTGATAATCTTCCGCTTGGTAAAATTCCTCAAATTTCCATACTAAGGTGACAATTTTTTTACCAAATTTCTTTTCTAGATTTTTGAAGGATTTATCAATCAATTCTTTTTCTAGTTGATTTTGATAAAAAATTACTGATCTATAGCTCTTACCTTTGTCGCAAAATTGACCTTCTGAGTCGAAGGGGTCAATATTTCTCCAAAAAATATTAAGTAATTTTTCATATTTTACTTTGGCTGGATCATAAATTATTTCTAAAACTTCTACGTGGCCTGTATCTTTATAAATAACATCATGGTAGGTAGGATTTTTTAAATGTCCACCTGAATAACCTGAAACCGTTGATAAAACACCCTCAACTCCATCAAAGGACTCCTCCATGCACCAAAAGCATCCCCCAGCAAAATACACTTTTTTAAAGTTTTTTGATTGAGCAGACGTGCTTATTAAAAAAATCAGTATCATAAATAAATATTTTTTCATATTTTAATGATATATTAATTCTAATGGAAAACGATGATCATATTGTCATAGACAATAACAAAGATGCTGCAGATAATGTTTGCGAAGAATGCAGAAAAGAAGACGAAAGTGTAAAACAAAACTTAATAATGCACAGCTACAAAATTTGTAACAGTTGCAATCTTTCAAAAAGAATTTTTCCTCTTTAGAAACCTTTGAATAAAACAATTATTAAGAATAAAAAGAATGCTTGCACTAACCAGGAAACTATTACAACTCCAAATGCTTTCCAAAGGCTATCATAGTCTAATGCAGATTTTACTGCAACAACCATACAAGCAAGCATCCAGAAAGCTGACCCAACAAATGTTACTGTCATTAATTCTGGTGTGACTCCAAAAACTCTGATTAATCCAGGTGCACTTGAAAACCCAATCGTTCTTAAAAGTTCACCGTGATCACTTTTGGTTTTAATATCACCAAAGAGTTTTACGCCAACAAAATAAATTATATAAGCCCACACATACCAGCTTAAAAGAGAAAGCGCAGGAGCAATTAGAAAATTTGAAGCTCCCAAATGCAAAGATCCAACACCGGCAGCAAGACTTGATAACACAACTACAATACCTGCTTGAAAAGTCGCTTTTTTATCTTTTTCAACTTCTTCGTAAAGATCTATATCTATTTTTATAGCTCTAAAGACTCTATTTATAAATAAATTTATCATTTTTTTGTAAAAGGTTTTAGTAATCTTAGAATCTTGTTATGTAAAGCTTTATTAGATGAAGCAATAATATTACCTCCAATTTCTGCAGGTTCATTTTTCCAGTTAGTTACAATTGCTCCTGAGTTTTTTATGATAGGTATTAAAGGTAAAATATCATAAGGCTTTAAGTTAGCTTCTATCACAGCATCTACTGTTCCTTCAGCTAATAAACAATAATTTAAAGCATCAAACCCAGCTAACCTAAATGACCAACCAAATTTCTTTATAACTTTTCTTTGCCTTTCATAGCTTAAGGTTCCATGAAAGTTTCCAATGATTTTAACTGTTTTTAAATTGCTATTGTTAGAAGATTTAAGAATTTTTTTTTTATCATTTTTGAAAATATAAGATTTTTTTTGATCATTTATATAAAATTTATTTAATTCTGGAAAATTTGCTAAACCAACTTTTGATTTTTTGTTTAAAGAAAGGCCTATTAAATTGGACCAAGTCGGCGCTCCAATAACAAAAGCTCTAGTTCCATCTATCGGGTCGATTGACCATTGATAATGATTATCAGACCTTTTATCGTCAAACTCTTCTCCGATAATAGAGTCGTTTGGAAATTTTTTTAGAATCAATAATCTTATATATTTTTCAAAAGATCTATCAAAATTAGTTACTGGATCAAAATCTTTCTTATTTTTTGATTTGTTATTTACTTTAATTCCGGATTTTGACTTTTTTTTGTAAAATGAATTTAATTTTTTTGGTAAAGATTTTAAAAAATTAAAAGTTTTTTTGTAGTTCATGCGTGTGTATAGCTTAATTTAGTTTAAAATAAAAATATTAAAATTTAATACTAAAGCGTAACTGCTCCATAAAAAGTAAGGAACCATCAAAGAAAAACTAATCTTATCTTTCAAATAATAAATTTTCATTAGGAGAACAATAAATATGAGAATTAAAACTAAATCTATTAATGCTAGTCCTATTTGATGAAAACCAAAAAAAATAATACTCCAAATCATATTAAAAAAGAGGTGTAAAAAATATAAATTTAAAATTTTATTATCATAGTAATTTATCCAAACACGCCAAATTGCTACTGACATTAATATATACAAAACTGTCCATACAGGCCCAAATACCCAGCTCGGAGGATTAAAACTTGGAAGAATTATCTCAGAATACCAAGGCTCTTTAAAAGTCGCAGTAGTAAATCCACCGATTCCAGATGCCAAAAATGTTATTAAAAGAATGAATGTAAGAGATAAATATTTATTCTTAGTCATAAATTAAGGTATAACTAATTAATGTCTGAAAATCAGAAAAAAATATGGATCACAGGTGCAAGTAGCGGAATTGGAAAGGCAGTGGCTGAAAAATTCGCTAACGAGGGATGGAAAGTTGCTGTATCTGCAAGAAGAAAAGAACTTTTGGATGAGTTAGCTAATCATAACAACATAATTTCATTTCCCTTGGATGTGACCAACCAGTCCCAAATAAATAATGTTTTTAAAGATGTTTTAAATACTTTTGGTGATATTGACATTTGTTTATTCTCTAGCGGAACTTACGAGCCAAAAGATGAGCAAAATATAGATCCAGAGAAAATTAAAAATGTAATTAATGTAAATTTTTTAGGGGTTATTGATTGCGTAAAAGTTGTTGAGGATTATTTTAAAAATAAGAAATCTGGACACATTTCGATAGTTTCTTCGATTGCAGGTTACAGAGGTCTGCCCAATTCAAGCGGTTATGGTCCTTCAAAAGCTGCTCTAACTAATTTTAGCGAAAGTATTTACTTTGATTTTAAAAAATTTGGAGTGAGGGTGTCAGTTGTATCACCAGGGTTCATTAAAACTCCTTTGACCGATAAAAATGAGTTCCCTATGCCATTTTTAAAAACTCCTGAATATGCCGCAGAAAAAATTTATAATGGCTTAGTGAAAGGAAATGCTTTTGAAATTCACTTTCCAAAAGGATTAACTTTAACTTTAAAATTTTTAAGAATATTACCTTATAGACTTTATTTATTTTTAGTTGATAAACTTGTTAAACGATAATTAAAGAAGAGAGTTAACGTATTCCCAATTAATTAATTTATCAAAAAAATTTTCTAAATAAGCTGGTCTTTTATTTCTGTAATCTAAGTAATAAGAGTGCTCCCACACATCACAACCTAATATAGGTTTCATATTATAAATTATTGGGTTTTCAGCATTTGGTGATTTATTTACTACAAGCTTATCTTCTTTTAAAGACAACCAACACCATCCAGATCCAAACTGAGTAACTCCAGCGTTGATAAATTCCTCCCTAAATTTTTCAAAACCTCCAAAATCTTCTTTAATCTTACTTTCAAGTTTGGATGGAACATTTCCTCCGCCATTAGGTTTCATGCACTTCCAAAAAAGATTATGATTCCAATGTTGGCTTGCATTGTTGAAAATTCCTGCCTTTTTTTCATTTGATGATTTTTTAATTATATCTTCCAAAGATAATTTTTCATAATCAGAACCTTTTATAAAGTTATTTAGATTTGTAATATATGTTTGATGATGTTTGCCATGATGTAAATCCAAAGTTTGCTCTGACATTATTGGAGAAAGAGCTGAATTATTGTAATCTAATTTAGGAAGCTCAAACATATCAATCTTTTACAAACATTACGGTTAATTCTGCTACTTTAATTCCAAATTTAGTCATTGTCGCTCTGTTTATTGCCACGCGATCATCCTGCATGAAAATCCAATCATCAAAAGTAATTTTAATATTTTTGCCTTTGACCGGCACCAGCAATACATATTCAAATTTAAAAGCTGGACCATACGAATATCCTTTAGCTGTTCCAACTACATCAGAGGCTGTCCCCTCATAGTTATGTTCATCAATTTTTTTAATAGTCCATTGACGAGTTTGTCTTTCCCCATCATTCCAATCAAAAACTTCGTCTAAAATTAATTGAGAACCATCCCATTTTCCGTTTAAATCAGCTTTAAATTGTCTTGTAACTTTTCCAGATCTATTTTGTAACACTCCCCAAGCTTTGACATTACCCGATAAATAATTTTCGATGACTAGTCTCGGTTTTTGATCTTTAAAATCTGTCGGTTTCATTTTATTTGCACATCCTGTTGTTAAAATTAGTAAAAATAGTAATATAAATTTTTTCATGACGAATATCTATTAGACATAGAGAATTGAATCAAGTTAATGTTTCTAGACTTAAAACCGCCTTCACAATAAGATAAGTAGAATTCCCACATACGCTTGAAATATTCATCAAAACCAAGTGGGCTAATTTTTTCCCATGTCCTTAAAAAATTTTTTCTCCAAGTTGCTAAAGTTCTGGCATAGTCATCCGAGTAAGTGTTGATTTTTTCTAATTTAAGGTCATTTTTTTTAATTATATTCTCCATAAATTTAATTGAGGGTAAAAATCCACCTGGAAATATATATTTTTGAATAAAATCCTCATTCGCTCTATATCTTTCAAATAAATCATCTTTAATCACAATGCCTTGAATTGCAGCAGTACCATTGTAATTAAGAACATTTTTAATTGTACCAAAATATTGGTCCATATATTTTTCACCAACAGCCTCTATCATTTCTATTGAAGCTACATGGTCATACTTTTCCTTAAGATCTCTATAATCCAAAAACTTTACATTAACTTTATTGTTTAAACCTGAGTTAAAAATCTTCTTTTTAGTAAATTCATATTGATTTTTTGAAATCGTGATACAGTCTACGCTTACATCATAATTTTTAGCTAAGAATTCAGCAAAACCACCCCAACCACATCCAATCTCTAAAACCTTGTTACCATTTTTTATATTCATTAAATTTATAAGCTCTTGAAATTTATTTCTTTGAGCCATTTCTAAATCATCTTTCTCGTTTTTGTAGACTGCGCTGGAATAAGTGAGAGATTTATCAAGCCATAATGAAAAAAATTCATTCCCTAAATCATAATGTTTTGAAATATATTTTTTACTCTTTGATTTTGTATTAGATGCAAAAATTTTTTTCAAAAAATTTTTGATTTTTTGTAATTTTAAACTTCCTGAAAAAGAATAGATTGTATTGATATTTCTCGCTGTAAGTTCAATTAAATTTGTTAAATTAGAGGTATAAAAATCTTTTTTCATATGAGCTTCTCCTAAAGCTGAGCTTCCACCCATAACGACGTTTAGGTAAAAATTTGGATTATTAATTTTGATATCTGAAGATAATTTACTCTCTAAGTCACCAAAATGAAAAACTTTTCCATCATAATTAATGAGTTTTAGATTTCCTTGCGAGATGTTCTTTAATTTATTCAAGACAAATTTTTCTGTAATTTTAAATAAACTCATTAATATTCTTCGTAACTTAGATTATTCTTTAATTTAGTATTTCTTTTTCTGTATATTGCCCCTTTTTTCCATAAAAGTAATGCTTCAAAATGTATCGAACTAATAATTTTAATTGTCATTAACGGATACTTAAAAAAGTTAAACATGAGTTGTTTCGAACTAAATTCTTTTTTCTCTCCTGTTTGAGTGGCTGTTAAAACTGTTCCTATCGAGTCTGTTTGTTTAATAAAGACTGAGAGTTTATCATTGGGATTGAGTAGTTTAAAATTATAATAAGTTTCCATGTCCATAAATGGCGATACGTAAAACTTTTTTTTGCATTTTTGAGCTATTTCCTCATTATCTTTAATTTTAAAAATGTATGTATGCTGCTCATTAAAAGTATTTTTTACCTCGTAAAAAATCGCCTTTATTTTATTATCCTCGTAGCAATAAAAAATACTTAAAGGGTTGAACACATAACCAAAAATTCTTGGATAACAAAGTATTTTAACTTTATTAATTTCACCTTTTATATTTAACTTACTAATGTTTTTGAGAACCCATTCTTTTAAATCACTTCCGTCACGTTCTCCATGATCTTTGTCGTAAAAGCTAAAAATGTTAAACTTATTATGAGAGAAAATATTTATTGATCTGTCTAATTGATTGATTTCATCTAAATCAATTAATAATGAAAAAGTTTTATATTTTAAAAAATGTCTTACAGGTTTAAATCTTGTATGAGTTACTTCGCCATTGTAAATGCAGGAGTTCATTAAATTTTAAAATTATTTATCAAATCTATAGACGATTTTAATCCATCTTCATGAAATCCGTAACCAAAATAACTTCCACAAAACCAAGTCCTTTTTTTTCCTTGTATTAATCTTAGATCTTTTTGAAGCGCGGTATTCTTTGAATTCAAATATGGGTGGGTAAAGTTAATTTTTTTTATAACAGAATTTTCATTAATTTTACAAATAGGGTTTAAAGTTAAAAAATAGTCTTTAGATGTATCTAAATTTTGTAGTTTATTTAACCAATAGGTAATACATGTCTTTTCGCCGTCTGAAACAGAATTCCAACTAGACCAGGCTCTTTTTTTGTGAGGCATTAGTCTCTTATCAGTATGTAAATAGGCCTCATTCTTCACGTAATTAAATTTTTCCAATATATTTTTTTCTTGTTCCGTTGGTTTTTCTATCATTCTTAAACTTTGGTCTGCATGGGAGGCTAGTACTACTTGATCATAGTCAACATATTCATTTCCAATAATTACCCTGATATTGTCATCGCTTCTAATTAACTTATCCACTTTGTAATTTTTAAAAATTTCTCCACTAATCTTATCTGTTACTTTTTTTACATAAGCTCTACTTCTATTTGAAACTGTGTACCATTGCGGTCTATCTTTAAATTTAAATAAACCATGATTAGTAAAAAAATTTAAAAAAAATTTTAATGGCATTTCCTTTGCCTTATTAAATGGCATCGACCAGATAGCAGCAACCATGGGAATTAAGTGATACTCGATGAAGTATTTTGACAACTTTTTTTTATTAAGAAAATTTCCTAGAGTCTCTTCTTTAATTTCACTTTCAAGTAATTTTGGAGCAGTTTTATAAAATGAAATTATCTCTCTAATCATATATAAAAATTTTAAATTAAGAAGATTTAATTTATTAGCAAAAATACCTCCTAAACCACTTCCGCTATACTCAACATTACTATTCTTAATTGATACAGAAAATGACATGTCGCTTTTTTCGTAAGGAACTTTTAATTCATTAAAAAAATTTACTAAATTTGGATAAGTAACCTCATTAAAAACTATAAAGCCTAGATCTACTGGAACAATCTTATCATCTTCTTTTATTTCGTAGGTAAAAGAATGACCTCCAAAGTGATCTTCTTTTTCGTATAGATCAACTTTATATTTTTTTGAAAGAAAATATGCGGAAGATAATCCTGAAATACCTGAGCCGATAACAGCGATTTTCATTTAAAGAGATTAAGCAGCTTCATCTTTATATTCATCCATTGAAGGACATGAACATACTAAATTTCTATCTCCAAAAACGTTATCTACTCTAGCAACTGGTGCCCAATATTTATTGTTTTTTACATACTCAGTGGGAAAAGCCGCTTCCTCTCTTGAGTAAGCATGGTTCCACTCGCTGGAAGCTAATTCTACATAAGTATGAGGTGCGTTTTTCAGCGGATTATCAATTTTGTCAAACTTTGATGACTCCACTAAATTAATTTCTTTTTTAATTTTTATAAGTGCATTACAAAATTTATCAATCTCCTCCAAATTTTCACTTTCAGTCGGCTCAATCATAATTGTACCAGCAACAGGCCATGACATTGTTGGAGCATGGTAGCCAAAGTCAATCAGTCTTTTTGCTAAATCCTCCTCAGAGATTCCTGAACTTGCTTTTATTGGACGGATATCAATTATACATTCATGTGCAACATTTCCATTTTTACCAGTATAAAGAACTTTGTAATCTTTGGATAATTTTTTTGAAATGTAATTTGCATTTAAAATTGAAACTTGTGAAGCTTTTTTCAATCCTTCAGCACCCATCATCTTTATATACATCCAGGATATTGGAAGTATGCTTGAGCTACCCCAAGGTGCAGCTGATACAGCTCCCATTCCGTTCTTAGGGCCTGCCTCTTTAATAATTTCATGTGTTGGTAAAAAATCAGCTAGATGCTTGGCACAAGCGATTGGTCCCATTCCTGGTCCGCCTCCACCGTGCGGTATGCAAAATGTTTTATGTAAATTAATATGACAAACATCTGGTCCAAATTTCCCTGGTTTTGCAACACCTACAAGTGCGTTTAGATTTGCTCCATCCATATAAACTTGTCCGCCATGCTTATGAATTACTTCACAAATATCCATAATTTTTTCTTCAAATACTCCATGAGTAGAGGGGTAAGTAACCATTAAAGCAGCTAAGTCTGTTGAGTGTTTTTCAGCTTTATTTTTAAGATCGTCTATATCCACGTTTCCATCTTCATCACAATTAACTACAACCACTTTCATCCCACACATTTGGGCACTTGCTGGATTAGTTCCATGAGCTGAGTCAGGTATTAGACAAACGTTACGATTTTCTTGTTTATTATTTTTATGGAATTTTCTTATAGTCATTAGACCTGCATACTCTCCTTGAGCCCCAGAGTTAGGCTGTAAAGAAACTGCGTCATATCCAGTAATTTCTTTCAGATCGTTTATTAGATCATTAAAAAGAATCTTATAACCCTCCATTTGATTTGTAGGGACAAAAGGATGTGGAAGTGAAAACTCTTTCCAAGTAATGGGAATTAATTCTGCTGTTGCATTGAGTTTCATTGTACAAGATCCTAAAGCAATCATTGATCTATTAAGTGCAATATCACAATCTTCTAGTTTCTTAAGATATCTTAACATCTCAGTTTCAGAATGGTATTTGTTAAAAACTGGATGAGTTAAGTATTTTGAAGTTCTTAAAAGATTTTTTGGAAGATTATCCAGTTCAACCTTAACGTCATGTTTAATTACTTTAGTTATTCCAAATATTTTTAACAATAAGTTTACATCATCAAGTTTTTTTGCTTCATCAAACGCAACAGATAAATGATCTTTATCAACTTTTCTAAGGTTTATATTCTCTTTAAGTGCAGCCTCAAAAATAGGATTTGTTTTTTCATTGGTTTTAATCGTAACGGTATCGAAGAAATGATCTGATAGAATTTTATAACCGCTTGCTTTAATATTATCAGCAAAGATTTTTGCTAATTTAGAAGTTCTATTCGCAATTTGAAGTATTCCTTCAGGTCCATGATAAATTGCAAAAGCAGCAGAAATGATAGCCAATAAAGCTTGAGCAGTACAAATATTGCTTGTTGCTTTGTCTCTTCTAATATGTTGCTCCCTAGTTTGTAAAGAAAGCCTGTAAGCTTTTTTTCCGTGTCTATCTTTTGAAACGCCTATTATTCTTCCTGGCATTGATCTTTTAAATTCTTCTTTTGTAGCAAAAAATGCTGCATGAGGACCACCGTATCCCATTGGGATACCAAATCTTTGAGCGCTACCTACAGCAATATCAGCCCCAAGTTCTGCCGGAGTTTTTAATCTAGCTAAAGCCAATAAGTCGCAAACTAAAATAGCTTTTCCATTTTTTTTGTGTATTTGACTAATACTTTCACTAGGATCGTTTATCTCACCTAAAGTTCCAGGATATGATAAAACTCCACAAATAATACCTTCATTAATTTTTGAAAGTTCTTTTTTTTCATCACCAATAATTAATTCTAAACCAAAAGGATTTGTTCTAGTCTTTATAAGATCTATTGTCTGAGGATTACAATTGCTTGAAATAAATATTTTTTTTGAATTAGTCTTATCTAATCTCTGGCTCAAACCTACTGCTTCTGCTGTTGCTGTTGCTTCATCTAATAAAGAAGCATTAGCTATATCCATGCCCGTTAAGTCAATTATTGATTGTTGAAAATTTAAAAGCATTTCAAGACGACCTTGCGCTACTTCTGGTTGGTAAGGTGTATAAGATGTATACCATCCTGGATTTTCTAAAATATTTCTAAGAATTACATTAGGTGTAATAGAATTATAGTATCCCATTCCAATAAAATTTTTAAAGATTTTATTTTTTTTAGATATAGATTTTAATTTTTTTAAAGCATCGTTTTCTGACATTGGCTGATCGATTTTAAGATCATCTTTTAATAAGATTTTTTCTGGCACAGTATTGCTCATTAGATCCTCTAATGATTTGTACCCAACATATTGCAACATTTTGGACTGATCCTCTTCAGAGGGACCAATATGTCTTTTAATAAATTCCTTTGAATTATCGTCAATCATTTAACTTGGGTTCTCCTTACAAAATTTATCATAATCTTCTTTTGACATCAGGGAGTCATACTCACCTTTATCTTTAATCTTTAACTTAAAAAACCAGCTTGCGCCTTCAGGGTCAGTATTTACGCTCCCGGGGTCATCTGCAATGGCTTTATTTCCTTCAGTAATTTCTCCAGAAATAGGAGAATAAACATCACTCGCAGCTTTAGTAGACTCTACAACCGCTGCTTGACCTTCTTTTTCTACTGTTTTGCCTGCATCAGGAACCTCCACAAATACAATATCACCGAGCATTTCTGTTGCATGTTTAGTTATTCCAACTGTAGCAACGTCACCATCTAATGAGACCCATTCGTGTTTTTTAGAAAATTTTTTATCGCTCATATCTGTTCCCCCTTATTTAACATAACTTTTTTTATAAAATGGAAGTTCAGAAATTTTACCCCCATATTTTTTTCCTCTTACTTCAAGCTGAATAGATGTGCCTATTTCAGAAAATTCAGATTTAACATATCCCATTGCAACTGGAGCGTTCACACTCGGGCCAAAAGTTCCACTTGTAACGAATCCTATTTCATTATTATCCGAAGAAAAGATTTTTGTATTTTCTCTAGCTATAACTTTTCCATCTGGTTTTATACCAACTCTAATTTTTTTACTTCCGTTTGCTAATAAAGTTTTTATTTTTTCCCATCCATTAAAGCCACCAACTTCTTTTCTTTTTTTTGCTATAGCCCATTTTAAATTAGCCTCAACTGGATTGATTTTTTCATTTAAGTCATGACCATATAAACATAGACCAGCTTCTAACCTTAATGTGTCTCTAGCACCTAATCCAATAGGTTTAACTTCATTTGATATTAGATAATCAATAAATTTTTCAACTTTTTTGTTAGAAATTGAGATTTCAAATCCGTCCTCGCCTGTATATCCGGATCTTGTTACATAAAGTTTTTCGCCTTCATAATCAAAATTGTTTCCTGTCATAAATTTTAAGTTGGCAACACCTGGTATTAATTTTTCTAAAATCTCGACAGATTTAGGTCCTTGTAATGCTATTAAAGATAAATTATTGTTTAAAAATTTCTTATGATTTTCTGTTAAAAATTGTGAAATTTGTCTTATATCGTTTTCCTTACAGGCTGCATTTAAAATTATACAAAAACCTTTTTCTGTTCTTGTAATAATTAAATCATCAATTATTCCTCCTTCATTATTAAGTAAAAAAGAATATTTTGAATGATTAATTTTTAAATTATTTAAATCTGCTGGTATAATTTTTTCTAAAGCAGTTATTAATGTTTGATCCCCTTCTAAAAAAAATTGTCCCATATGTGAGACATCAAAAAATCCAGCGTGAGTTCTTGTAGAAATATGTTCCTTAACAATACCGTCTTTGTATTGAATGGGCATTTCATAACCTGCAAAAGGAACAAATTTTGCTCCTAAGTTTTTATGATAATCGTATAAAGCTGTTTTTTGTACTTCCATAATAACTCTTGTCTAACCCCATCTGTCTATGTACCTGAGAGATTTAATCCTTCGGTGAGGCCTAAGCCTGCTTTCCAGAGTTATTACGGTAACGGTCCTTTTGCCTGAGAGTTTCCGGGGTGGTTGCTCCTTCGGCGCCATAATGGTCTCTCCCGTTACATTGCGGACTTTGATATAAAAGAATTGAAAAGTCAATCTTAAATAAATACCTCTAAAACTAGAATTTTTACTAATTAGAAAAAAGTGTTGAAGGACCCACTCTTTTATAGGTATTGAATTTATATTCTTTCATATAATCGTTAATTTTGTCACAATCTCTAGATTTTGTACCGTCAACATTATGCGTTTCGATTGAAATAAGTGCTGGTTTAAGCTTGTGAGGTACTAATTGGGTTAAGATACTCAAATCTTTACCCTCTACATCAATATTGAGAAAATCTATGTTTTTAAATTTACTCAATTTCAAAATTTCATCGATAGTTTTTGATTTTATAGTTTTAAATGAAACCTCTTTAAAAAATTCTGATTTTAAAGAATCATAAAAAGTTTGGTCTAATGTATTTATGGGGCTGAGCGGATGATCGAGATATACTTTAAATTCTTTACAATTTTCATTTATAGTAGTACATAAATTTAGATCATTTGGTCTAATTATATTAAATAAATCGATAGATGTCGGGTTTATATCAATGTTTATACCATTCCATCCATTTTTAAAAAGTAAACATGTGTTGCTATACATCAATGGATGAAAACAGCCGACATCAAAATATACACCATTTTTCTTTCCACAAAAAAATTCAACAATGGATAAATCTTCTCCCCATTGTGAATATCTTGATCTATCAATAAAACATTTATGACGAATATATAAATTATAATAAAGATATAATTTATAAGTGAAGTTAGTTTTAAAAAAAAAATGTTTTAATGACACAAAATAAGTTACGTTTTTAATTTACTTTTATCAAAACTTTTTAAAATTATTGCTAAAATGATAACTGCGCCTCCAAGAAATACACTAATAGGAGGAACTTCATTTAAAAAAATCCAAACCCAGAGTGGTGCACACAAAGTCTCCATTAGCATTAGAATACCAACCGTCGCGGACTCAACTGTTCTCGATCCAATGGTTATGCATATAAAACTTATTGCTAATTGCGGCACTCCAAGTAAAAAACCCATAAAAAGATCGTGCCGAGTGAATTCGAATGACTCTGTTAATAAAAAACCATAAATAAGGCTAAATATTCCTGAGTAAAAAATCGCAGGCACCATGTCAACTTTATTGTTTTTTCTTATGATCATAACTAAAATTGCAAAATTAATAGGTATAGCAAGCGCAACAATATTCCCAAATAAAGAACCAGTAGAAATAGAGTCTCCAACCATTACAATTATCCCGCTCATAGCAAGAAATATAGAAGTTGAACCAATTAATGAAACTTTCTCTCTCAAATAAAAATATCCAAAAATAGCTAGGAACATTGTTTGCGTACTTATGATAAAAACAACATTAGCGACAGTGGTATTGCTCATTGCAACTACAAAAGCAACAAAGCTAAATGATAAAACAAATCCACCTAATAATCCTGGAAGACCTGACTCTTTAATTATATTAAAGGTATTTTTTTTATAAGTTACCAAAAGAAAAGCTATTAGGGCTAAAAGGAAAAAAAATGATCTAAGAAATAATATTTGCCAGATACTTGCCTCCTCAAAAGATCTAATTATTAGACCTCCCCAGCTTAAACAAAATCCGCCAAATAATAGTAAAATATAACCTGGTATTTTATATAAAAATTGCATTTAAAATCTCTTCAAAATATTTTTAAAATAATATTGTAAAGTCATGGATCTAAATATCATAAATAATAAAAGAGATAACCAAATACCATGATTACCTAGATATTTTGTTAGGAGGATTGATACTCCAATATAACTTAAAACAGATATTATCATTGCATTTCTGATTTCTTTTGTTTGTGACGCTCCGATAAATATTCCATCTAATTGATAACAAAAACACGCAATGGGTGGAATAATAATAACCCATAAAACATGTTTAAAAGTAATAAATCTTAAAATCTCAATATCAGTAAAGATGTAAATTATTTCTTTAAAAAATATTAAATAGATTATTGAGATAATGATAGCAGTGATAAAGCTTACCTGAATGGAATTTTTTACAACTTCTAAAAAAGATTTTCGATTTCTTCTTCCTACTGTAAAACCTACAATTCCCTCTGTCGAAAATGCATAAGCATCTAAAAAGAATGATGATAAAATTATAAATTGCATTAATATTGTGTTTACTGCTAGATAATCCTCTCCAATTTTTGATCCAAGATAAGTTACCCATAAAAAAGCAAATGTGAGAAATAAAGTTCTTATGAAAATATCTAAATTTATATTTAAAAGTTTGAGTAATTTAGAATTTACTACTAAATTTTCAAATTTAGGAATAATTTTAAATTTTTTAATAATAAAATTATAAGTAAATAATGTGAAAATTATTAAGGTTATATAGCTTGAAATTAATGTTCCTAGAGCTACGCCAAAAACGTTTAAATTGTATGTCAACACAAGAATAGAACTAAAAACAATATTCAAGCTTGATAGAACAATGATTAAAAGACTTGAAATTTTAGTTTTTTGTATTCCTAAATAAAAACCTACTAGAACATAAATAATTAATTCTGCAGGAATTGAAAAAATTCTTACGTTTAAATAAGATTTTATTAATACCTCAGTTTCATCAGAGGGAGAAAAAAGATTACTTATTGCAATTTTTAAAATCGGGAAGAAAATTATTATTATAAATGCTGCAATTAGAGCAAGAACTAAATTTCTTAAAATTGTTTTTACTATCTCTCTATAATCGCTTCGCCCATATGCCTGTGCTACTATCCCAACGGTCCCCATTCTTAAAAAGCCAAAACTCCAGACAATCATAGTCATAACTGATGTGGCTATACTAGTTGCAGCTAAATATTTGGTTTCGCTTAGATTGCCCATCAAGCCTGTATCAACAATTCCTACTAATGGGATAGCTAAGTTTGAAAAAAAAACCGGTATGGACAACAAAATTATTTGTTTTTTTGAAAATTTTGATGAGCTTTTGAACAGTTCCATTTTATTCTTTAATATATCCTAAGAACCTTATATACATTGATTCTCGAATGTTAGAGCAAGTAATTATCTCAATACAAATTATCCTCATAGATATCGTTATGGCTGCGGATAACGCGATCATAATAGGTTTAATTGCAGCGGGATTTGCAACGGACAATAGGAGAAAAATCATCGCTTGGGGAGTGGCAGCTGCGTTTTTATTTAGAATAGTTTTTGCATCTGGAGCAAATTACTTATTTGAATTTGCGTGGATTAAAATTTTAGGTGGTGTGTTACTTTTATGGGTAATCAATAATTTAAGACAAGATTTTTTTGGAAAAAATAAAATAAAAACGCCACAGCTTAAATCTGGTGAAACCAAAAGTTTTAGTACGGGAGTTTACCAGGTATTAATTGCAGATCTTACGCTAAGTTTTGATAATACTATTGCAGTAGTAGCAGCCTCGAAAGGGAATTTTCATTTAATGGTAATAGGATTGCTTTTATCAGTTTTTTTAATTGCTACTCTTGCAAGTTATTTTGCTGAATATATAAAAAAACATATATGGTTGGGATATTTAGGTTTATTTGTAATTTTAGTAATTTCAATACAATTAATAATTGGTGGGTTAGTAAACTACGAAGTTCTTTCAATTAACGAAAAATATCAATTTTTATTCTTATAATGATAGATTTTTGTGTTATAGGGTCGGGTGTATCTGGCTCTACGATAGCTCACCTTCTTTCAAAAAAGTATTCCGTGCATATTCTTGATAAAGCAAGAGGTCCAGGTGGACGTGCATCGAATAAAAGGTTTAATCAAATTTTAAGTTTTGACCATGGAGTTCAATATATATCTCCAAAATCTAAAGAATTTTTAAAACTCATAAAAAATCTTTGCAAAAAAAAGGAGGCTAAAATTTGGACAGGAAATCATTTAGATTTTACTTTTGAAAAAAAAGATATTTCTGAAAAATTTATTGGCACTAAAGGTAATAATTTTATTTCTAAATATTTTACTAAAAAAATTAAAAAAAGTTTTCAATCTCCAGTAAAATCAATTTTTTATAATAAATACTTCTGGGAAATAAAACTTGAAACTGGCGAAAATATTCAAGCTAAGTCGATAGTTTTAACCTGTCCATTTGTCCAATCAAAAAAAATTGCAGGTAAATATCTAGAAAAAAAAATATCAAATTTAAAGATAAATATGGAACCTAATATTACTACAATGTTAGCTTTTAAAAATCAAAAAACAGTTCCGATAAGTAGTATAAAATTTAATGATGACATTTTAACATGGGCAGCTTTTGAAAATAGTAAAAATAGATTTCACTCTTCAAATTCACTTTGGACATTACAATCTTCAATCGAGTGGGCCAGAAAAAATATTAGTATTTATAAAAAAAGTAAAAAAGCAGAAAATACTTTAATATCGAAATTTTTAAACTTTACAGGGTATAAAAAAAATAAGATTATTTTTAAAAAAACTCACGGATGGAGATATTCATACAATTTAGTTGGATCACCCTATAAAAGTTATTGGAATAAAAAATTAAGGTTAGGATTGTGTGCTGATTGGTTTATTGGTCCAAAAGTTGAAAGTGCCTGGTTAAGTGCTAATGATTTAGCAAAGAAAATCAAATAATTAAAAGATACCTTTACTACTTTTGGATTTATCTTTTATTGATGATTTTACCTCAACGTTTAAACCCATTAAATCTTTTGCTTTTAATTTCGGAAGATTTTGCACGCAATTTAAAAATCTATCCGACTCTTTTTTTGTAATAATGCCATCAGTTAAACTTTTAAATTTATTTATATATTCTTTACGCATAAAAGGTTTTTTGCCAGCTGGGTGTGCATCAGCAACGTTAATTTCCTCTGATATTATAGACCCATCTTTCATTGTAATAACTACTTTTCCGCCAAAGCATTTATTTTTAGGGTTAGGATCATGATATTTTTCAGTCCATTTAGGATCCTCCTTAGTTGAAATTTTTTGCCAAAGTTCAACTGTGCTTTTTCTTTGCGCTCTTTTAGGAGTATAGGATTTGACATGGTGCCAAGCACCATCTTCTAGCGCTACTGCAAATATGTACATTATAGAATGATCCAAAGTTTCCCTACTTGCTTTTGGATCCATTTTTTGAGGATCGTTTGCTCCGGTGCCAATTACGTAGTGAGTATGATGACTTGTCTCAATTACAATATTTTCAATATCACCAACATTAAAAATTTTTTTATTTAGACTTCTAGCTAGATCAATCAAAGCTTGGGATTGATATTCAGCCGAATGCTCTTTAGTGTAAGTTTCAAGTATCGCTCGCTTAGGCTCATTAATATTTGGTAATGGAACTGAGTATTCTTTATCTGGTCCAGATAAAACATAAGCTATAACACTATCTTCTCCCTCATAAATGGGTGAAGGAGCGCCCTCACCTCTCATGCATCTATCGACTGCCTCCACCGCAAGTTTACCTGCATGCGCTGGTGCAAACGCTTTCCAACTAGATATTTCTCCTTTTCGAGATTGTCTTGTAGAGACGGTAATATGTAATGCTTGTTGAACAGATTGATAAATAACATCTGTTTTTAAATTTAATAAACTCCCTAACCCAGCTGCAACACTTGGGCCTAAGTGAGCTATATGATCAATTTTATGTTCATGTAAACAAATACCTTTTACTAAGTTTACTTGCACCTCATAACCGGTAAGTATTCCTCTTATTAAATCTTTACCATTACATCCCTTTTGTTGTGCAACTGCTAAGATTGCAGGAATATTATCGCCTGGATGACTGTAATCCGCTGCTAAAAAAGTATCATGATAATCTAGTTCTCTCACAGCTGTTCCATTTGCCCACGCAGCCCACTCACAATCTACTTTAATTTTTTGATTTAAACCAAAAACTGTAGCACCTTTTTTTCTAGAATGGGCTAAAGCCATTGCTCTAGCTGAAGTAACTGATGCTCTATTAAAAGATGCAATAGCTACTGATGCATTATCAATAATTCTATTAATGACCATATCAACTGCATCTTTATCTAACTGCGCTTTATCTGATGCAATCTCTGCAATTTTCCAGGCTAATTGATCTTCTTTTTTTAAATTTGATTTTGACGAATGAACTTTTACTTTTATATCTCTCATTTAATTAGCAAGCATATTTCTTAAAACATACTGTAAAATTCCCCCATTTTTGTAATACTCCACTTCGTTAGCAGTATCAATTCTACAAAGCATTGGAATTTTTTTGCTAGTTCCGTCTTGATATTTGATTTCACAATTCACCTCTTGTCTTGGCTTTACACCTTTGTCAATATCTACAACTGAAACTAACTCAGCTCCTGTAATGTTCAATTTTTTTCGATTGAAACCATCTTTAAACTGTAAGGGCAAAACTCCCATTCCAATTAAATTTGATCTATGAATTCTCTCAAAACTTTCTGCTAAAACAGCTTTAATTCCTAGGAGTTTAGTACCTTTTGCTGCCCAGTCCCTAGACGAACCTGTTCCGTATTCTTTACCGGCAATTACAACTAAATCATTTTTTCTTTTTTTGTATTCCATTGCAGCTTCGTAAACACTCATTACTTTTCCGTCTGGCTGCAAAGTTGTAAATCCACCCTCAGTACCAGGAGCCATTTCATTTCTAATTTTTATATTTCCAAAAGTTCCTCTCATCATTACTTCATGATTTCCTCTTCTAGCGCCATATGAGTTAAAATCTTTTTGTTGTATTTGATGCTTCATAAAATAATCGCCAGTTGGACTTTCTTTTTTAATACTTCCTGCTGGTGAAATATGATCAGTTGTTACTGTGTCAGCTAATAATAAAAGAATTCTTGCGTTATTAATTGGTTTAAAACCCTCTGGTTGATCAGGTAAATCATCAAAAAATGGTGGTCTTTTTACATATGTAGAATTAGCTTCCCAGTTATAAATATCACTATCTGTTGTGTTGATAGCTTGCCATTCTTTAGGTCCCTTTGAGACATTTGAATATCTTTGTTTAAACATATCTGCGTTTAAAGAACTTAACATCAAATCTTCAATTTCTTTATTACTTGGCCAAATATCTTTTAAGAAAACATCATTACCATTTTTATCTTTACCAAGGGCAGATTTGTACATATCAAAATTCATATTACCTGCCAGGGCATAAGCAACTACAAGCGGAGGTGAAGCCAAGTAATTAGCTTTTACATCTGGATTAATTCTTCCTTCAAAGTTTCTATTTCCAGATAAAACTGAAACAGTGTAAAGATCATTTTTATTTATTGCATCTGATATATTTTGATTTAAAGGTCCAGAGTTTCCGATACAAGTTGTACAGCCATAACCCACTAGATTAAAACCAAGTTCATCTAAATATTTATTTAAATCAGCTTTTTCTAAATAGTCTGTTACAACTTGTGATCCTGGTGCTAATGAAGTTTTTACCCATGGTTTAACTTTTAATCCTTTTTCATGAGCTTTTTTCGCTAAAAGACCTGCACCTATCATTACGCTTGGGTTAGAGGTATTTGTGCAAGATGTTATCGCAGCAATTACAATATCGCCATCTCTTATATTAAATTTAGTCCCTTCAACTTTAGCTTCGATAGCCTTATCTCTTTTTGTATTTTCTTTATAAACTTTTGCAAAAGCAGGTGATGCCTCTGTAAGTAAAACTTTATCCTGTGGTCGCTTAGGCCCAGAAATGCTTGTCACGACACTACTTACATCTAATGAAAGAGTATCGGTAAACACAACATCATTGCTTGCCCAAAGCCCTTGTTCTTTTGAATATTTTTCTACTAAAGCTATTGTTTCTTCATTTCTTCCAGATAATTTTAAATATTTAAGAGTTTCATCATCGACTGGAAAGAAACCACATGTAGCTCCATATTCAGGAGCCATATTTGCAATAGTTGCTCTATCAGCTAAAGTTAAATTCTTTAGTCCTTCTCCATAAAATTCTACAAATTTTCCAACCACACCTTTTTTTCTAAGCATTTCAACAATAACTAAAACTAAATCTGTTGCAGTTGTACCTTCTTTTAATTTTCCTTTAAGCTCTACGCCTATGACTTCTGGAATTAACATTGAAATAGGCTGGCCTAACATTGCGGCCTCGGCTTCTATTCCTCCAACACCCCAACCTAGGACCGATAAACCATTCACCATTGTTGTATGACTATCAGTTCCAACTAAAGTATCTGGATAAGCATACAAATCATTTCCATTTTTTGATGACCAAACAACTTTAGACAAATATTCTAAATTTACTTGATGACAAATTCCTGTACCAGGGGGAACAACTCTAAAATTATCAAATGCTTTTTGCCCCCATTTTAAAAAAGAGTATCTTTCACCATTTCTTGAAAATTCTCTTTCAACATTTTGATTAAATGATTTTCCTGATGCATACTCGTCAACCATCACGGAATGATCTATAACTAAATCTACAGTAGATAATGGATTAATTTTGTCTGGATTTTTATTTTTATCTTTTACTGCATCTCTCATAGCTGCTAGGTCAGCAATCGCTGGAATTCCTGTATAATCTTGTAATAAAGTACGTGCAGGTCTGTAAGCAATTTCAGTATTAGACTTTTTATTTTTTAACCATTCTTTAATTGCTATAATTTGTTTTTTTTCGACTGTTAAACCATCCTCATATCTTAGAAGATTCTCTAATAAAACTTTGAGAGATTTTGGTAGTTTTGAAATTCCGTCTAAACCATTTTTTTCAGCTTTTTTTAAATTGAAGATTTTATAATCTTTACCTGATGATGAAATATTATCTAACGATTTAAAGGAATTTTTACTATTAAATTTCATGCGCTATACATAGAACAAAATCACACAAACGATAAGTAAAAAAGACATTGTGTAATTAAAATTCTTAATAAATTTATCACTTGTGGCGAATTTTCTCATATATTTACCCATTAAACACCAAGCTGTTTGGCTTCCAACAGCCATTAAAAACCAAACAAATGTTAAAACAATTGAGTCTCTTAAGTAATTATTTTGAGTATCAATAAATAAGGAAATTGAAGTTAAGCCAACGATAATGCTTTTAGGATTTACGAATTGAAACCAAAAAGTATTCAAAAAAGTTACTGGTTTTGGATCAATTTTTTTATCTTTTGTTTGTCCTGCAAAAGATAATTTGTATGCCATATAAAGTAAGTAGATTGATCCTAATATTTTTATTGTAGTTTGAATAAATGCATACTTTTGAAAAATAGCTCCAGATGTAAGTTGCAAAAGAATAATTAATAGTGTCCATCCAATAATAACACCAAGCATTGTAGGAATTGCTTTTCTAAACCCAAAATTAAAAGCTGTATAAGATGTCATAATATTATTTGGACCAGGAGAAAACGCGGTTGCAATACCGAATAAGATTAATGGAAAAAGTTGCATTTAAATTTAATGAGGCGCTCTAAACTTACTATGACAAGCCGAACAATTGCTCCACATTAATTCTTTCTGCACTGCTCTTAGATCTTCAGCAGTCTCAATTACTTTGGCAAGTTTTATCATATCATCTGATGCTTTTTTCATTAAATTATTGAATTCATCTTTATTCTCCCAAATGCTCGGTAGTGCTCCTGTTTTAAACCCCTCTTTTGCATTTTCAGGAAAATAATCTAATAATTTTATATAATTATCTGAAATTTTTTTCATTAAAGGTTTAGCCTCTTTAATTCTTTTAGATTTCAGCAATATAGATATTTTTTTAGCGTTTTGATAATTTTCGCTAAACATTGCTTTTCTACCTTTAATAATTTCCTCTACAGTTTGAGCATTGGCAGAAAAAGAAAAGCACAAAGAAAAAATAATAATAAGTTTTTTTATTATTTTTATTTTTTGTTTCATGAAGTTTATATTGTCATGAATACTGAAGATTTCCCATCTTTAAGTTGATAAATAACGTAAGGCTCATCTTTATCACCTGGCATTCCGGGTGTACCAATTGGCATTCCAGGCAAAGCTATACCATCAATATCTGGTTGCTCTTTTAATAATTTATTTACTGCTTCAAAGGGGACGTGTCCTTCAATAAAGTATTTACCCATAATAGTAGTATGACATGACTGCATTTCGACAGGAATATTATATTTTTGTTTTATTGTATGAAGGCTTCTCATATCTGTTTGTTTAACTTTGAATTTTTCTTCCTCTAAAAATAAAACATAGCCATAACAACATCCGCATGAAGGAGTTTTAAAAACTTCAACGATTTGTTTATTGTTAATGTTGGCTAAAGCGTCTTTTTTATCTGTGACAAAATTAAAGATATAAAAAACAAAGAATAATACTACTATAAAAATAATGAATTTAGATATGGTGTTTTTTAATGTCATGTTTAATTATAATTAATAATGAGAATTTTTAACAGTCAAAATGAATATGGCCTATTGGCCAAATTGTTCCATTGGCTAACATTTATTGTCTTAATAGCCCAGGTTCCTTTTGGATTTTATTTAGTAGGGCTTGAATTTTCTGACGAAAGGATTGAACTTGAAAATATACATATCTTAATAGGAATAACTGTTTTCTATCTTACATTGTTTAGGCTAATTTGGAAATTTTTTAACAAAGGTCCATCTGAAAATAAAAGTTTTTTTAGAGGACAAGTCTTCATTGGAAAGGCTAACCATTTTTTGCTTTATGTATCTATTTTTTCCATAACTATTTCTGGGATTCTTAAGAAACTTTATATGGGAGAAAAACTTAATTTCATATTTTTTAAATATGGATTTGAAAAAGATAATTTTGTTTTAGCTGATGCTTATTACGAAGTACATATTTACGCTAATTACTTGTTGTTGGCACTTGTAAGCCTACATATATTAGCAGTGATTGTTCATCATTTTGTTTTTAAGGACAAAATTTTAAACAAAATTGCTTAGTGGCAAGCTTCGTTAAACTTTTTTAGTCTCCAATAATTATATGGCCAAGGGGTAACAAAACCAACAGCTAACATTATCGGCACAACCCACCAAGTTAAAATAGCTCCTCCTGTAAGAAAATAATCAGTAGCATTCATAGCAATTTCCATGCTTACCATTGAGATTAAACTCATTCCAACAGCTGTTTTAAAAGCTAATTTTAAAGAAAAATTTTGTCTTAACAAGATAATCGTTTCTAAAATTATACTTGTAATAATTCCGTTAATTATCGCTAGAACCATAATTGCTAAAACAGGAAAAGGAATTTGAGTTAATTGAAAAAATAAAATTGTTCCAAAATCACCTATTGAACAACCTAGTAAACACCAAAATGTATTTTTTGCACTTCTAGACCAAGTGTGTTTACAGCTCCAATTAAATGTTTCAGAACTCATTATGCAATATCTAAACCATTATCAGTTTTCTGAGATGGGTGCACTAGGACAACTTTTCCGTCTTTTTCAATAGCACCAAGCACTAAAACTTCAGATACAACGCCAGCTATATTTTTTGTCGGAAAATTACAAACCCCAATAACTTGTTTGCCAACTAAATTTTCAGGATTGTAATAGTGAGTAATTTGTGCTGAGGATTGCTTAATGCCTATCTCTTCTCCAAAATCTACCTTAACTACTAATGAAGGTTTTCTTGCTTTTTCATTTACTTTTACTTCTAAGACAGTACCAACTTTAATTTGTACCTTTTTAAAATCATCATAAGTTATTTCCATAAATTCCTTTCTATAAATAAAAAAGGGGGCCTAAGCCCCCTTTTAAATTAGTTAAGCAATTTAATTACAGTTCTTTGTAATTACCTTTGCTCCACTCATAAAATACGTAACCTGGTAAGCTCACATCACCTTTTTTATCAAAGCCTAGTGAACCAATTACAGTATCAAACTTACCTTTTCTCATTACTTTGAGAACCTTAGCAGGGTCGTTTGATCCAGCTTGGTTAGCAGCTTGTTCGAATACTTGTAACGCAGCGTATGAATAAAGAACATAACCCTCTGGCTCAATACCAGCAGCTTTAAATTCTTTTACAACATCTGTAGCCGCAGGATTGTTTCTTGGGTCTGGAGAGAAAGTCATTAACGTACCCTCACCCGCATCACCTGTAATATCCCAATACTCAGCTGTAACTAAAGCGTCACCGCTGATTAATTTAGTTTTCATACCTTGGTCTCTCATTTGTCTTACGATCAAACCGCCTTCTGTGTGATAACCACCAAGATAAACTGCATCGATGTTATTAGATTTTAGTTTTGAAACTAAAGCAGAGTAATCTTTCTCACCTGCTGTGTAAGCTTCGTACATTGCCTCTTTAAGACCAGCTTTCTTCATGTTTTTTCTAGTCGCATCTGCTAAACCTTTTCCGTAAGCAGTTTTGTCATGAAGGATAGCTACTTTTTTACCTTTGTAATTTTCAGCTAAGAATTTACCAGCAACTTCGCCTTGCTGATCATCTCGACCACAAACTCTAAAAGTATATTTACCACCTTTATCCGTTAAGGCTGGATTTGTTGAAGCTGGTGAAACTTGAATAATTCCCTCTTCATTGTAAACCGCAGAAGCTGGAATTGAAGAACCAGAGCAGAAGTGACCTGCAACATAAGCTACGCCTTGACCAGCAAATTTGTTGGCTACAGCAACAGCTTGTTTAGGATCGCAAGCATCATCTCCGATTTCTAATTTAACTTTCTCACCATTAATTCCACCTTTTTTATTAACGTGCTTTAACCACATTTCAGCACCAGCTTTTAGCTGAGCACCAAATGAAGCGTACTGACCAGACATAGGTCCAGCAGAAGCAACAACAACTTCAGCTTTAGCTGATAATGTTGCAAGCATTAATGTTCCGGCAATTAATGAAAGAAGTTTATTGAACGTTCTTAACATATTATTTCCCTTTGTTGTTAATTAATTAATTATTGACATTGAACACCTTAATTACAATATTGTAAATATGAAAAAAATTTAATTTTTTGCCCCACCCTCGAGATAAGCGGCTTGTATGTCTTTATTTTTAAGTAACTCTTTACCAGGACCCTTTATGGTCACCTTTCCATTTACTAAAACATATGCTCTATCGGCAAGTTCCAAAGCCTTTTTTGCATTTTGTTCTACTAAAAAGATAGTAACATTTTTTTCTTTGTTAATATTTTTTATTGAAACAAAAATTTGATTTACCAGTTTAGGTGCTATTCCTAGCGAAGGTTCATCTAATAAAAGTACTTTAGGTTTACTCATTAATGCTCTTCCTATCGCTAGCATTTGCTGTTCTCCTCCTGAAAGTGTTCCACCTCTTTGCGTTTTTCTATCGCTTAAAACAGGAAATAAATCATAAACTTCCTTAATATCATTCTCAAAGTACTTCCCTTTTTCATTAGCATGGGCACCTAATCTTAAATTTTCTTCTACAGTTAATCTTGAAAATATTCTTCTTCCTTCTGGTACTTGGCAAATACCCATATCGACTATTTTGTGAGGGTCTTTATTCTCAATATTTTCACCATTAAAAACTATATTTCCTCTTTTAGCTTTATTAACTCCACTAATTGTCATAAGTAAAGTTGATTTACCTGCTCCATTAGAGCCAATTAAAGATACAACTTCACCATCATTTACATCAAGGTCAACACCTCTGAGTGCTTGAATTTTTCCGTAAAAAGTTTCCACATTAGAAATCTTAAGCATTATTCATCTACTCCTAGATAAGCTTCAATAACCTCTTTGCTATTTTTAGTTTGTTCGGCTGTTCCTTCAAATATTTTTTTACCATAATTTAAAACAACTACATGGTCGGAAATGCCCATTACCACACTCATATCATGTTCAATTAATAAAATTCCTGTTTGTTTTTCTGTTTTAATAAATTTTAAAAGTTTATTCAGTTCAGCTGACTCTTTTGGATTTAATCCTGCAGCTGGTTCGTCTAAGCATAATAGCCTTGGTTTAATACACATTGCACGAACAATTTCTAATTTTCTTTGATCGCCATAGGGTAGGTCTCCTGCATTATCATCTGCTCTATGAGTTAAACCAATAATATCTAACCAGTATTTCGCTTTATCAACTGCTAGCTGTTCTTTATCTCTATAGGTTTTAAGATTAAGTAAACCAAATAAAGAATAACCAGAAGCTACCATTAATTCGTTGTGTTGAGCGACTAACAAATTTTCAAGAACTGACATTGCTGGAAACAATCTAATATTTTGAAAAGTTCTAGCTACTTTAGCAACATAAGCTATTTTAAAGTCAGTATATTTTCTTAGTGAAATTTTGCTATCTTCTTTGTGTAAAAACATTTGACCATTAGTAGGTTTGTAGAATCCTGTTAGGCAATTAAATACAGTTGTTTTTCCTGCACCATTAGGTCCAATGATAGAAGTAATTTGATTATTTTTTGCATCAAAACTTAAATCATCTATTGCGGTCAAGCCACCGAACTTCATTGTTAAATTTTCTACTGATAATAAATTACTCATTTCTTATCTCCGTGCATAAGTATAGTAGGCTTCCTATTTGCTAGTATTCCTTTGGGTTTAAACACCATTATTAAAACCATGGCTCCACCAAAAGCGATCATTCTAAATTGCTCTAAATCTCTAAACATTTCTGTTATTCCGATTAAGAAAATTGAAGCTAGAACTACTCCGGTTTGCGAGCCCATGCCACCTAATACAACAATAGCAACAATGATTGCGGACTCAATGAATGTAAAACTTTCTGGACTTATAAATGCTTGTCGTGTCGCAAAAAATGAACCAGCGAAACCACCAAACATAGCACCAATCGCAAAAGCAGTTAATTTTGTATTTGTAGGATTAACTCCTAAGGATTTACAAGCTATTTCATCTTCTCTTAAAGCCTCCCAGGCCCTTCCAACGGGAAGTTTTCTTATCTTCAGCGTAAAGTAATTTGTAATTAAGGCTAATACTAAAATTAAATAGTATAAAAATATTATTCGGTGCATTGTGGAATATTCAAAATTGAAAAACAAATGAAAACTTGTTTCCCCTTCATCTGGAGATCTTTTAAAAGGTAATCCAAAAAAAGATGGTCGCGGTATTCCTGTTATTCCGTCAGGTCCATTAGTTACCTCATACCAATTGATTAAAATAATTCTTATAATTTCTCCAAATCCTAAAGTAACAATCGCAAGATAATCTCCTCTTAATCTTAGAACTGGAAAACCAAGTAAAATTCCAAAAAAAGCTGCAAATATTCCAGCTAAAGGTAAACAAATCCAAAAAGACCAACCGAACGTTGTGGCAATAAGTGCGTAAGAGTAAGCGCCGACTGCATAAAAAGCTACATAACCTAAATCAAGAAGACCAGCTAAACCAACTACAATGTTTAAACCCCATCCTAACATGATATAAGTTAAAATCATTATTGCTACATCCATAAAGTATCTGTCAGTAAATGGTAGAAATGGAAATACTACTGCAAACAAAATACCAGTAATTGCAAAATGTTTAGCTTTATCTTCGGTTATCGCTGAAAACTTAGAGGTGAACTTTGAAAAAAAAGTAATTTCAGTTTTTCTAGCGGAATTTAAATTAATTAAAAATCTTCCTAAAATACATAATCCAACTAGTAAAAAAACTACTCCCCATTGTGGAGTTATGAATAGCCCTTCACCTTTTGATACAGTTCTTAAACCTACTATTGGACCAAACAAAGCTAAAGCAATTAAGCCTGTAAACAAACTATCTTTAAATGACTGAATGATATCTCTCTTTTCCATTAAACTTTCTCGATGTCAGGTTTTCCAAGAAATCCAGTTGGAAAGAAAATCAATACTACAATCAAAACACTGAAAGCTGCAACATCTTTATATTCAAGTGAAACATATCCAGCCCAGAAGGTTTCTATAAGTCCGATTAACAAGCCACCTAACATTGCTCCAGGCAACGATCCTATTCCTCCTAAAACTGCAGCAGTAAAAGCTTTGATACCAGCTAAAAATCCGATGTAAAAATCAATTACTCCATAATAAAGTACAAACATCATTCCTGCTACTGATGCCAATGAAGATCCGATTATGAAAGTGATTGAAATAGTTCTATCAACATTAATTCCGAGTAAAGCAGTCATTGTTCTATCTTGTTCACACGCTCTTTGTGCCCTTCCTAAATCAGTTTTTGTGATTAAATATGTAAATATTCCCATTAAAATAATTGTTAGTACAACAATAAAAATTTGGAGATAACTTACCGTAACAATAAATTCCGAATTCTTAAAAAACTCTAATCCGCCTGAAAATAATGGCTGCATTGGTTTTACTCTTGCACCTTGAGAAACTTGAACATAGTTTTGCAATACAATTGACATACCTAAAGCAGAAATAAGCGGAGCTAATCTGAAAGAACCTCGCAGAGGCTTATAAGCAAGTTTTTCCACTGTCCATCCATAGCAAGCAGTAAAAAGCATAGCTATTAGTAAAACTAAGAGTAAGATAATTGGCAATGCCACCCCTGTTAATCCAAAAATAATAAATGATATTAAAGCTACAAAAGCTCCAATCATAAAAATATCTCCATGAGCAAAATTAATCATTCCAATTATTCCATAGACCATGGTGTAACCTATTGCGATAAGTCCATAAATTGAGCCTAAAGTAATCCCGTTAACCAATTGTTGTATAAAATATTCCATGATTTACTTACTTACTCTTTTATTTACATTTTCGAGAGCTTTGGTGAACTTAGTAAAGAATTTTCCTTTTTTCAATTCATTAAGAACCTGCATATTAAGGCCTTTTGGGGTCTGTGAGTCTGCTACGAGTTTTTTAAATCCTTGAGATGATTTATTTAAAGCATCCTGACTTAACGCCAGAAATAATTCAGCTATATACTTTTCAGCCAGCTTTTTGTTAATGCCTTTTTTTATTAACCATTTTGAACTAGTATTTAGTATCTCATAGTATGCTGCCATTAAAGAAGCTGTCGACCAAAACTTATAGCTTAGTTTTTCATTTCTTACTTCTAAAACTTGCCCTAAATGTTTGAAAATATTTTTAGCAAATTTACTTGGTGGACAAACAATAATTGGTCCTTTTTTAATTTCGATTGGTGGTAAGGGAGTGGCTCTAGCGATATTTTTATTTTTAGTAATTTTTTTAAGTTTATCCAAATTAATTGTAGAAATAAGACTTATTATTTTTTTATTTTTTGAAAATTTTAATTTAGGTAATATTTTATTACCCACATTAGGTGTGACACCCAATAATACTACTGAGGATTTGTCTATTATTTCTTGATTGTTGTTCAATACTTTTATTTTTCTATAACTTTTAGATAGTTTTTTAGCTATGTTTCTATTTCTCGAAGATATATAAATTCTCTTAATTTTTAGCTTTGATTTAAAAATACCAAAAATAATTGACGATGAAATTTTACCAGTTCCTATAAATCCTAAAATCATGAATGATGCAGAATAACCAAGCTATTCCTTTTAATAAAGAAAATTTTAAACAGATATTTTCAATATCGTTTATATCTGTCATCATAATATCAATACCTAGTGCTTTAATAGCTGAATATTTTAATATACCTTTAGCCTGGTTTTTGGGGCCAATGCTTATAACTTCCTTAGCTTCATTAATGGGTCTTAAGACTAAAATGCCAAAGTTGGTGTTATCTTCGATATTAATAATTCTTGGTCTTTATATTGGTAACTACATAGACAAAGATCTATTCAAACAAATGCAAGATTGGATCTGGACCTCTTTAATAATGTTAATTTACATAATTTTAAGTGTTCTAATCGTTTCAAAATATTTAGAAAAATTTTCAAAATATGAAAAAAAAACTTCTATTTTTTCAGCCGCACCAGGTGCATTAGGCCCACTGATGATATTGGCTGAGGATGCAAAAACTGATCTAAGCCAAGTAGCTACGGCTCATCTAATAAGATTAATTATTATAATTACAGTTTTTCCATTTATTGTGAATAGTTTTTACGATGTAGATAACGTAAATATTTCTGAAAAAGTAATTATAAATCAAAATTTATCTCACTTAATAATTTTAATTGTATCGTCAGTAATTTTAATTTTATTTTTTGAAAAGATGAAAGTTCCAGCAGCTTTATTGACAGGAACTTTAGTAGCAAGTGGTTTTTTGCAAATCACAGAAGTTGCAAGTTATCAAATATCTCCTGACATTATTGATTACTGTCTATTAATTTTAGGTTCTTCGGTGGGATGTAGATTTGCTGACAAAACATTCAGTGAAATAGGAAAAAATGCTTTACATAGTTTTGTAGCGACTTTTTTATTAGTAGTGCTAGGCATCGCAGCAGCAGTTGTTGCAGGACTAGTAATTGATAAAAACTTCTTTACTTTATTGTTATCATATTGTCCTGGAGGAATCTATGAAGTTGCAGTGATAGCAATTTTCTTTGATCTAGATCCTGAGTTTGTCTCTTTTCATCATATCATTCGATTATTAATGATATTATTTATAGTGCCTATAATATTAAGGTTTTTAAAAAAAACCTGATTTAAACTATCTTTTTTTTGACTTTAATCCTTAATCAATCTAATTTTTTGATATGGCAAATGTTTTTGACTTGATTGGAAGAATTCTTATTTCGGCTTTGTTTTTGATTTCAGCTTACAATAAAATTTTTAATTTGGATGGATCAATGAGTTGGATGGAGAGTTTTGGGGTTCCTGGTTTTTTTATATTTTTCGCAATAGTTATTGAAACAATTTTACCTGTTTTTATTATTGTGGGATATCAAGCAAGGATTGCTGCAGGTATTCTTGCAATATTTTGTTTGACGACTGCTTTTCTTTTTCACTTTGATTTTTCTAATCAATCACAATTAATTTCATTTCTTAAAAATATCGGCTTAGCAGGTGGATTTATGTTTATTGTTGCAAACGGAACAAAAGATTGGGCTGTAGATAGAGAAAAAAAATATGTAAGATTATAAAAAACCCACAGACTTAAGTGGGTTTTTTATCAATAATATTTATTTAAAAACCGTAAGATATTTTAAATGTAAGTGCATCTGCATCAGCTTCGATTTTCGAAGAGCCAGAAGAAGAATTTAATTTGATTTCTTCAAAGTCTGAAAAGCTAAATTCATACTTTAGCTTATCTCTCTTAATACCAAAACCGACTTGAGCACCATAAACATCTTCATTACCGTAAGTAGAATTTGGTAAGCTCTCTGATGTTGTTATCTCGGCAAAATGTATGCCAAATAACCCATAAGCTCAATTATCTCCTACTGGAATGTTAGTATATAAAGTGATTAGATCTTCTATGTCTGCTGACGCACTATATGTGCCGCTATCAGAAGTATCCTCGTTACTGTCAGATGTTGTATCTGTTCTTTTTCCACTTCCTAACTCAAGTGATAAAGGAACATAATCAAGACCGAAAACAACTCCATTAGCTGTTTCTGTTTCGAAATAAACAGAAGCTCCATAGAACATTTCGCTGATGTCTTTAGTGTTGCTTTCAGGACCTTTACTTCCTGATTGCTCTTTCTCAGTACCGGAAGTATTTAACTGACCTCCCATTACTGATATTCCCATACCTGCTTGGGCTACACCATTTAAAAATAATACGCTAAATAAAATAGCAATTACTTTTTTCATACTTATCCTTAATTTATAAATTAACGTTAGAAGATAAATACACATTACGCAACAAAGGGTCAACTGATAAAACCTTAGAGAATCTGAAAAAACGTTGATTTTTCTAGATTTTTGTGTTGCAAATTTTCAACACCCCTAAATTAAATCACCTATTTTTTTAAGAAACTTCCGTAAATTTGCCATCCAATAATAGTCAGTATTATTAACATAATTATTAGTGTTAAAGGCCTGTCCCAAAGAAATGTCCACGACCCATCGCTTATAAGTAAAGATCTTCTCAAATTTTCCTCCATTAAGCCACCTAACACAAACGCAAGTATTAATGGTGGCATAGGAAAATCATATAATCTTAGAATAGTCGCAACAACTGCGATTCCGATCATCATATAAATGTCAAAATTATTAAACGACATTAAATAAATTCCTGTGACTGAAAAAAATAAGATCAATGGAATTAAAAAAGTTCTCGGTGTAGCTAAAACTCTGGCAATGTAAGGAATTAACGGAAGATTTAATATTAATAAAATAACCATACCAATGTACATTGACATTATTACAGACCAAAAAATTTCAGGATTCGTTTGATATAATCTAGGGCCTGGTTGTATTCCAAATCCTAATAAAGCTCCAAGCATCACCGCCGTAGTTCCACTACCTGGTATGCCAAGCGTGAGTAAAGGTACAAATGAACCTGAGCAAGCAGCATTATTCGCAGTTTCAGGTGCTGCTAAACCGTTAACACTGCCTTTACCAAATTTTTGTTTTTCTTCATCATTAACAAAATTTCTTTCCATTCCATAGGCTAAAAAAGAAGCAATTGTAGATCCAGCACCTGGCAAAACTCCAATAACAAATCCTAAAACCGAAGAGCGTGGAATAGTAGTTACCATTTTTTTTGTTTCAGTTTTGTCTAATTTGATTGAACCTAATTGAGATAATGAAATTTGTTTGGCAACTCTCGTTGGATCATTAGCCTTAAAAATTATTGTTAAAGCTTCACTCATTGCAAAAGTAGCCATAACTACTAAGACAAAACTTATACCATCTGATAAATTCATATTTTGAAATGTAAATCTAGGTATATCTGAAAGAGTATCTTGACCTACACTTGCTAACATTAATCCCAGGACTACCATCATCATAGCTTTTAAAAAATGTCCTTTTGCAGAAAATGCTGAAACTGCAGTTAAACCTAAAATCATTAAACCAAAATAATCTGGAGATCTAAAAGCCAAACTTACTTTAGATAGACTTGGTGCAGCAATCAAAAGAAATATTGCTGCAATAGTTCCTCCTGCAAAAGAACTATAGGCTGCGATTGCTAACGCCTTACCAGCTTTTCCTTGTTGAGCCATAGGATAACCGTCGAATGAGGTTGCGACCGTTCCAGGAATACCAGGAGCATTTATTAATATTGAAGATGTAGATCCTCCAAACACTGCCCCATAATATACACCAGCCATAAGAATTAGCCCTGTTGATGGCTCAAAGCCATAGGTAATTGGTATCATTAATGCTATAGCAGTCATTGGTCCTAAACCTGGAAGCATTCCAATAATAGTTCCCGCAAAACAACCAATCATTACCATCATTAAATTTTTTAATGAGAAAGCTGTTTCTAATCCTATTAGAATACCTTCAATCATCCCATTATTCCTATAAATTGTAAAAATGGATCACGAAGGTAAATATTTAATAATCCGTGAAGAAGATACATAAAAATTGCAACAAATGGGAAAGATAAAATGAAAATCCAGATCCATTTTCTCTCTCCTAAAACGATATAAGATAGAACTAAAAATATCGAGGTTGATAAAAAATATCCTACTCTTAATATTGTTAGCCCATACAAAATCATTAAAATGACTAGAGTGATTGTCTTTTTATAATCTAAAACTTTTAAGTCGATATTTGAAGGTTTCGTTTCTGGTAAAATAATGTACAAAGCTGAAAAAACTAATCCAGCGTATCCTAAATAAATTGGAAATGTTTTTGCATTAAAAGCAGCATTTTCATCAAAAGTAAAAACTTGAATTTGATGGGCAGTATAAAGGTAAAATCCTGAAAAAATAAAAAAGAGCAGTGAAATAATCTTTGAAGGACTTATTTTCACTGCTCTTTCCTTAACTATTTATTTAATTACGCCTAAATTTTTTAACAACCCAGTCATCTCGACCGTTTGTTTTTCTAAAAATTTAACGAATTTTTTATCTGGGTTGTAAATATTTACCCAAGCATTTCTTTTTCTGACTGCTTCCCATTCAGGTGTTTTTTGAACATCGCCTAACATTTTAGCAATTTTCTTTCTCTCACCATCACTCATACCTGGAGGGCCAAAGAAACCTCTCCAATTTACGAAAATTGCGTTTGTTCCTTGCTCTTTTAAAGTTGGAACATCTGGAGCATCAGCAACTCTTTTTGGAGCTGTTATACCAAGAATTTTAACTTGATCTCTAGCGCCCATTACTTCTCCTAAACCAGTTGAAAGAATTTGAGTTTCACCTGATAAAAGTCCTGCTAAAGCTTTACCGCCAGCATCGTAAGGAATGTAAACAACATCATTTGGATTAGCGCCAGCTTCTTTAAATGCTAAAGCGCCAATTAGATGGTCCATGCTCCCTCTAACAGATCCACCAGCCATTTTTACTGACTTAGGATTAGCTTTGTAAGCAGCAACTACATCTTTCCAAGAGTTATAAGGTGAATTTTTTGCAGCAACGATTGCACCATAATCACCAATAACACCAGCTATTGGCACAACATCTTTATAAGATGTAACCTTGGCTGCATTTTTCTTGTCAACATAACCAGAGTGTCTAGTTATTGATCTAAGAACTAATGGAGTAGATTGAACTAAAATCGTATCTGAAGGTTTAGTATTTATCATGTATGATAAAGCTTTTCCTCCACCACCACCTGACATATTTTCAAATGATGCACTTTTTAAAAAACCAGCTTTAGTTAAAGCTTCACCAGTTCCTCTAGCAGTTCCATCCCAACCACCACCGGCACCACCACCAATTACAAAGTGCAATTTGTCAGCAGCGAAAGATGTGTTTGAAACTGAAGTTAAAAGAACAGTTGCGAAAACTAGGCTGATAAGTTTTTTGAACTTATTAAACATTATTTCCCCCTGTGTTTATTAATTATTCATATTAAAATAAATAACTTGTCGAGAGTCAACTAAGTATTAATGAAAAAAAGTTCCTCTTATTCTAAGCAATTCTCTAGATAACCCAGAATGCTCTTTAAAAGCTTTTCTTCCATGCAACCAAAAATAGTTATTAGAGAAAATTGTCGATCCCACAGGTAGTGGAAAGCTTATTTTATTTTTACTTTGTTCTAAAGCGTCTGATAATTTTTGTAAAAATAAGCCTTGTTTCATATTTTTGGGTTCAGGAAATTGATCAATGTAAGAGATGGTAGGTTTACCATTTTTATCTTTTGAAAATACGGGATGCTCTACTTTATAATCAACATTTTTACTTTTAGGCGATCCCCAAACAAAATCTTCTTGACCCACAGGATCATTACTTAAATCTTCCAAGTGTTCCCAATCATCTAAATGTAAAATAACGCTTTCACCTCCACTTACGTTCTGTTCTTCCATTTTTGTCATTATTAACCAATCAGTTTTTTCTTTTACATAAGTTCCGTCAGTATGAAGATCTAAATTTGTATAGGCTTTTCTAAGATAAGAATCGCTACTATCTTGATGCTTTACATGAAATCTTGCATAGTATTTTCCTGTCATAGAGTCAAAGTTTGGATTGCCAATTAGATAAGCGAGACCTGTTGAAAGCTTGACTAAAAAATCTTTATCAAATTTCTTATTTTTAATATCAGGCTCAACGATGGCAGTCCCAGTTTTTCGATCATTAAGAATTTCACTTAAAGATTTACTTAGTTTATTTTGAAATACTTCATCTAAGCTTTTTGCCAAGCTAAATCTAGAAAATGGTTTGTATTCTAAAGATAAAATTGAATGTTTTTTAAAAGGAAAAATCAA
>CACLUK010000004.1 GCA_902610115.1 uncultured Pelagibacteraceae bacterium | reverse complement strand
TGGAAAGTTCATTTTATTTTAAGATTAAATAAGTTAGCAAAATCGATAAACCAAGTAGCATGACAAAGGCGTAATCATAAATAAATCCTGTTTGAAGACGTGCAGTTTTATTAGAAATTATTTTAACTAATTTTGAGACACCATCAGGTCCAAATCTATCTATTATACCCACATCTCCTTTTTTCCAAAAAAATGAGCCTATTTTCTTTGCTGGATTTACGAAAACTTTTTCATAAAATTCATCTACGTACCACTTATTTAATAAAAAGTTGTATAAAGGCATGTTTGTGTTTTTAAAATCCTCCAGAATTTTAGGTTTTAAAATATATAAATAAAAAGAGATAGGTATTGATATTAAAACTAAAATCGGAGTAATTAATAAAAACCATAATGGTATAGACTCATGTTTTATTTCATTTAAAAAAAATATTGACTCTTGCCAAAACTCATTACTGTGATGACCGATAAAGGTGGTTTTAAAAAGATAGCCAGAAAATATCGCTCCGATACCTAAAAATACTAAAGGTATCAACATTACTAAAGGTGACTCGTGAGTTTCGTCTATAGGAATTTTTTTATTATTATAAGGTCCATGAAAGGCTTTGAAAAATAACCTCCATGAATAAATTGATGTTAAGAAAGCTGTAAAGATACCGATTGTAGCTGCGTAATTTCCTAAAGAAGAATTTTTAAGATATGCAAATTCAATAATTGCATCTTTTGAGTAAAATCCTGACAAAAAAGGAAACCCTGTTAATGCCAGGGTTCCTAGTAACATAAAAGTGTAAGTGTATGGAAGTTTTTTTCTTACACCGCCCATGTTTCTAATATCCTGCTCATCTTTAAATGCGTGTATTACTGAACCAGCGCCTAAAAACAATAATGCCTTAAAAAAAGCATGTGTAAATAGATGGAACATCGCAACATGGTAAGCTCCAATTCCTGCTGCAAAAAACATGTACCCTAATTGGCTGCAGGTTGAGTAAGCAACTATTTTTTTAATATCATTCTGTACAAGAGCAACTGATGCAGCAAATATTGCAGTTATCATTCCTACAACTGTAACCAGATTTAAAGCATATTGAGAATATTCAAATATTGGCGAACATCTAACTACAAGAAAAACACCAGCGGTTACCATTGTTGCTGCATGAATTAAGGCTGAAACCGGTGTCGGTCCCTCCATAGCATCTGGTAGCCAGGTATGAAGTAAAAATTGAGCAGATTTTCCCATCGCTCCAATAAAAAGGAAAATACATATTAATGTTATCAGATTTGCCTCAAAGCCAAAAAAAATTATTTTTTTTTCAACAAACTGACTTGTGGCTTGAAAGGTTTCTTCAAAATTAATAGTGCCAAAAAAGAAAAAGATTAAAAATATTGCTATTGCTAATCCAAAATCTCCTATTCTGTTAACGATAAATGCTTTAATAGCTGCATTATTTGCAGTCTCTTTTTTGTACCAAAAACCAATTAATAGATAAGAACATAATCCAACACCCTCCCATCCAAAAAAAAGTTGTAAGAAGTTATCTGATACAACTAAAGCTAACATTGAAAAAGTAAATAATGATAAATAAGACATAAATCTTGGTTTGTGAGGATCATGACTCATATATCCAATAGAATAGATATGAACTAACGCTGATACAAAAGTAACAACTACTAGCATTATTGAACTTAGTGGATCAATTTTAATTGACCAGTTTGCTGTGAACCCACCAGAACTTATCCATTCAAAAATTTTATAATTTCCATAGATATCGCTCTGAATTCCATTCCAAAAAACAAGAATAGAAAGCACTGCTGAGACACTGACGAATAAACTTGTAGAGATTTCAGCAAAATATTTTGTAATTGACCTACCCAAATACCCTATAAGAGAACCAATTAGCGGTAAAAACAATATCGCGTATTCCATTTAGCCTTTCATTCCGTGAATATCTTCAACTCTTATAGAACCTCTATTCCTGTAATAAACTACAATTATAGCCAGACCTATTGCTGCCTCTGCTGCTGCAACTGTGAGAATAAGCATAGTAAAAATTTGACCTAAAATATCACCAGAAAAAATTGAGAAAGATATTAAATTTATATTCACTGCAAGCAAAATTAGCTCAATAGACATCAAAATAACTATAATATTTTTCCTATTTAAAAAAATTCCAATTACCCCTAAGAAAAAAATTATTGCGCCTAAAGATAAATAATGTCCTAAGCCAATTTCAGTCATCTAACTTAACTCCTTGGTTAGATTTGACCTCTATTAATGCAACTGCATTTGATGGATTCCTTGAAATTTGATTAAGATAACTTTGTTTTTTTACGCCCACTCTTTCTCGAAAAGTTAAAAGAATAGCACCGATCATCGCTAATAGAAGCACTATTCCAGCCAACTGAAAATATAAGATATAGTCTGTGTACATAACTAGACCTAATTGATGGGTGTTTGAAATTTCCGATAAAAGTAATGTGCCACTTGACATTATATCCTCTTTATACTTCCACCCTCCTACTACAACTAGCAATTCCAATAAAATTAACACGCTCACAATTAAGCCTGTTGGAATATGAGTTGACTTTTTACCAATAAACCATGATTGTTTTTGTTCTGCCACGTTCAACATCATTACTACAAATAGGAATAATACTGCGACTGCACCTACATAAACAATTAATAATATCATTCCCAAAAATTCAGCTCCAACCATAATAAATAGGCACCCAACTGAAATAAAATCTAAAATTAAGAAGAAAACTGAGTTAATAGTACTTCTTGAAGTTATTACCATTAAAGATGAAAAAATAGCAATTAAGGAGAAGAAATAAAAAAAGATTGAGTGGACTATCATCTATCTATAAGGTTTATCTAGCTTGATATTTTTTGCCAGAACTGACTCCCATCTATCCCCGTTTTCTAAAAGTTTTTCTTTGTTATAATAAAGCTCTTCTCTTGTTTCAGTAGCAAATTCAAAGTTTGGTCCCTGTACTATTGCATCAACTGGGCAAGATTCTTGACAAAGACCACAATAAATACATTTAAGCATATCAATATCGTAACGTGTTGTTTTCCTGCTTCCATCTGATCTCTCTGAAGATTCAATAGTAATAGCTTGAGCAGGGCAAACAGCTTCACATAATTTACAAGCTATACATCTCTCTTCTCCATTGGGATATCTTCTTAAAGCATGTTCTCCTCTCATTCGAGGACTGATTGGGCCTTTTTCAAAAGGGTAATTAATTGTTTTAGATTTTCTAAACATCTCTTTTACTGCCATGTAAAGACCAGATATAAACTCAACTAGAAATATAGTTTTTAATAGCCTATTAAAATTCATTAAATGTTTACCTTTGGTAATTTGTCAAAATAAAATAAAAAACTTGCAGTTAGCACAAGATAAATCAGTGAAAATGGTAAAAATATTTTCCAGCCCAATCTCATTAATTGATCATATCTATATCTTGGAACAATTGCCTTGATCAGAGCAAATAATAAAAATAAAAACAAAATTTTTAATATCATCCATATTGGAGCAGGAATTATATTAAGTGGATAAATGTCCATTAGTGGCAACCAACCACCAAGAAAAAGTATAGAGCCCATCGCACACATTAACAAAATATTTGCGTATTCTCCTAACCAGAACATTGCGTACATCATACCTGAGTATTCAGTTTGATAGCCTGCCACCAACTCGGCTTCGGCTTCTGGTAAATCAAAAGGAGGTCTGTTTGTTTCTGCAAGTGATGATATAAAAAAAATTACAAACATAGGAAAAAGTGGAATCACATACCATAATTCTTTTTGTGCAATAACTATATCGTTGAGATTTAATGATCCGACACACAAAAGAACATTGATAATTATTATTCCTATCGAAACCTCGTAAGAAACCATCTGTGCTGCGGATCTTATAGCTCCAAGGAAAGGGTATTTTGAATTAGATGCCCATCCTCCCATGATAATGCCATAAACTCCAAGAGAAGAAATTGCAAACAAATACAAAATTCCCACATTTATATTTGCTAAAACTAAATCCTCACTCATGGGAATAACTGCCCAAGCGACCAAGGCCAATGTCATAGTAACGATAGGCGCAAGAATAAAAACTACCTTATTAGCACTAGCAGGTATAATTATTTCTTTAAAGATATACTTTAATGCATCAGCTAAAGTTTGAAAAAGTCCAAAAGGTCCAACAACATTTGGTCCTTTCCTTTTTTGAACTAAGCCCCACACTCTTCTATCTAACCAAACAATCATAGCTACAGTTACAAGAATCGGAACAAGTAAAAAAATTATTTTATAAACTTCTTGACCCAAAATTTCTAAATAACCTATCATAAATTATCTGTGCCAGTTTTTTTTGAACTATGCTTGATCTGTCTACATTCACTCATCGTCTTCGAGGCTCTTGAAATTGCGTTAGTAAAAAAATAATCCAATTCTTTTATATTGACTTCCTCACTTTCAAAGTAAGGGGATGTATTAATTAATTCATAATCTTTAAAATTAGGCAATTCGTTTAATTTTGAAAAATTTGGAATTGATTTTAAAACTTCTTTCCTCAAAGAGTCAAAATTTAATAAGTTTTCATCTTTTCCTAAAGCCTTCAATATTAAATTAAATATCTTCCAATCTTCTAGAGCTTCTCCTATAGGATAAGAGGCTTTTTTGCATTCTTGCACTCTTCCCTCAAGATTTTCATAAAGACCGTTCTGTTCTGTAAAAGCAGCACTTGGGAGAATTAAATCTGCAATTTCAGCTCCTCTATCACCGTGACTTCCTTGGTAAACAATAAATTCATTATTTTTTCTTATATCCAAATTATCGGACCCTAAAAGGTATAATAATTTAAATTGATTATTCTTTAATTTTTCAAAAAATGAATTTCTTTTATCTTCCTCTTTAGATAATATTTTTAAATCTATTAAGCCAACTGTTGAGGCGTTTTGAGGTAAAAAGTTTAACGCATTCCAATTTTTGTTAATAAAGTTATTATTTTTTAAAAATTTTTTAAAACCTTCAATTAAATATTTTCCACTTTTTAGCTCTAAAGCTGACTCTCCAATTATAATCACAGGTTTTTTTGATGAAGATAATATTTTTGAAAAATTTGACTCGTTGCTCAGTATTTTCTTAATATCATCTGTCTTATTTCCAATAATAGTATAATCGTATGTGAGGTCACCTGGATTTCCTATTGAGTAAATCGGAATTTTTTTTTGGGCAAAAACTTTTCGAATTCTTGCGTTAAGCATTGTTGCCTCATATCTGGGATTTGTTCCAATTAGAAGTATTAAATCAGACTGTTCTATACCCTTTATTGAAGAATTAAATATATAGTTGCTTTTTTCAGACGGATCTATAAAAAAATTTTTTTCTCTAAATTCTAAATTATAACTTTTTATAACAGAGAAAAATTTTTTAAAGCTTAGGGCGTTTTCTAAATTAACCAAATCACCGATATGGCCACCTATTTCATCTGAATTAAATGTTTTAATTTTTTCTACTAATAATGAAATAGCTTCGTCCCAAGTAGATTTTTGAAGTTTATTATTTTTTTTTATGTATGGCACATCTAACCTTTGTTTTAATAAGCCATCACATGAATATCTTGTTTTATCTGAAATCCATTCTTCATTAATATCATTATTAAGTCTTGGTAATATTCTTTTAACTTCCCAATTATAAGTATCTATTCTTATATTTGAGCCAACTGCATCCATTACGTCAACGCTTTCAGTTTTTTTAAGTTCCCAAGGTCGAGCTTCAAAAGCGTACGGTTTGGAAGTAAGAGCTCCCACAGGACATAAATCTATAACATTAGCAGAAAGTTCTGACTCCATGGCTTTTTCTAAATATGTTGTTATTTCCATATTCTCACCTCTTCCTATTGCCCCTATTTCAGGAACGCCTGCGACTTCTGTTGCAAACCTCACACACCTTGTACAATGAATACATCTCGTCATTTGCGTTTTTATAAGTGGGCCCATGTATTTTTCTTTGACTTGTCTCTTATTTTCTACAAATCTTGATTTATCAACTCCATAATACATTGATTGATCTTGAAGATCGCATTCTCCACCTTGGTCGCAAACCGGACAATCTAAAGGATGATTAGCTAATAAAAATTCCATCACACCCTTTCTAGCTTTTTCAACAAAAGGAGTGTTTGTTTTAATATTCATACCTTCGGCTGCTGGCATTGCACATGATGCTATAGGTTTTGCAGATTTTTCCATTTCAACTAAACACATTCTGCAATTTCCGGCTATAGATAATTTTTCATGGTAGCAAAATCTTGGAATTTCTACATCGGCAAGCTCGCAGGCTTGAAGAACTGTCATGCCCTTCTCAAATTCTATTTCTTTTCCATTGATAATAATTTTAGGCATTCTTGTTCTCCAAAAGATGTTGATCAACTAAATAAGGGTTGTTAGTTTTCTTTTTAATCAAGGGTTCCTCTCTGCATCTACTTTCAATTTCTTTTCTAAAATGTCTTAATAAACCCTGAACTGGCCAAGCAGAACCCTCACCAAATGCACAAATTGTATGACCCTCTATTTGTTTTGTAACGTCAGATAACAGTTCAATATCATTAAAAGTTGCTTTTCTTTTTTCAACCCTATCAAGTATCCTCCACATCCATCCTGCTCCTTCTCGACAAGGTGTGCATTGACCGCAGCTTTCATGTTTATAAAATCTAGCTATCCTAGCCATGCAAGAAATAATATCTTGGTTTTTATTAATTACGACCACCCCGGCTGTCCCTAAACCACTTTTATTTTCTATTAATGCATCAAAGTCCATCGTAATTGTATCACAGATTTTTTTTGACAGTAATGGCATTGATGAGCCTCCAGGGATTACTGCTTGAAGATTATCCCAGCCACCAATCACACCTCCAGCATGCTTTTCAATCAACTCCTTGAGAGGTATACCCATCTCTTCTTCTACATTGCAAGGAGAGTTAACGTTTCCAGATATGCAGAATATTTTTGTTCCAGTATTTTTTGGTTTTCCAATTGATGCAAACCACTTACCCCCTCTTCTTAAAATTGTTGGTACAACAGCAATGGTTTCAACGTTGTTTACTATTGTAGGACAACCATATAAACCTACTAAAGCAGGGAAAGGAGGTTTGAGTCTTGGTTGGCCTTTATTGCCTTCTATACTTTCTAATAACGCTGTTTCTTCTCCACAAATATAAGCCCCAGCTCCGTAATGAATATGAATATCAAAATCCCAACCAGAGCTACATGCATTTTTTCCCAAGAAACCTTTCTCGTAGGCCTGATCAATTGCTTCTTGTAATCTTTTACCCTCATTAAAATATTCACCTCTAATATAAATATAACAAACGTGAGCATTTACAGCAAAACCAGCTATTAAACATCCTTCAATTAATTTTTGGGGTTCAAATCTTAAAATATCTCTATCTTTACAAGTGCCTGGTTCAGACTCATCAGCATTTATCACTAAGTAATGTGGTCTTGAGCCAACTTCCTTAGGAGCAAAGGACCATTTTAAACCTGTTGAAAATCCAGCTCCGCCTCTCCCTCTTAGCTCGGATAATTTAATCTCACTAATTATCCAATCTCTTCCTTTAGAAATTATATTTTTAGTATCTTTCCAATCATCTCTTTTAATAGAATTTTCAATTTCCCAGCCAAATTCATTATATAAATTTTTAAATATTTTATCCTCTTTTTTAAGCATGATTTTCTCCATTAATGGTCTGTTTTTTTTCAGGGGATGTGTTTGCTCTTCCTCTGTAAGAACCTGGTTTTAAAGGTTTATCTTTTATTAATGAATCCAAAATATCTTTTGTGCTTTTTTCATCAAGATCTTCGTAATAATCATCATTAATCTGTATCATTGGTGCACTAACACAAGCTCCCAAACATTCTACCTCCATCCAAGAACAATTTCCTGCTTTGGACAATTCATTTTCTTTAGGAGAAATTTTTTCTTTACATAGTTTAACTATTTTATCTGCTCCACGTATTAAACATGGAGTAGTTGTGCATACTTGAATAAAATGTTTCCCTACAGGTGCTAAGTTATACATTGAATAGAAAGAAGCTACCTCATAAACCGATATATATGGCATTGATAAAAAATTGGCTATGTATTTCATAGCAGCTAAGGGTATCCAATTGTTGTTTTGCCTTTGAGCCAAGTAAAGAAACGGCATCACTGCACTTTTTTTATTTTTTTCAGGATATTTTTTAAGAATCTCCTCAGCTTTTTTTAAATTTTCACTTGAAAATTTGAATTCTTTTGGTTGTTCACCATGCACTTTTTTTAAACTCATCTATCCACCTCTCCGAAAACAATATCAAGAGATCCTAATACTGCTGGAACATCAGCTAACATGTGACCTCGAATTAAATAGTCCATTGCTTGAAGATGTGAAAAACCTGGAGCTCTGATTTTACATCTATAAGGTTTATTACTACCATCTGATATCAAATAAACTCCAAATTCGCCTTTTGGAGCCTCAACTGCTGTGTACACGTCACCTTTTGGGACCCTATATCCCTCGGTGAATAATTTAAAATGATGAATTAAAGCTTCCATAGATTGTTTCAAATCATCTCTATTTGGAGGAGATATTTTTCCATCAATAGATTTTACTGGACCCTTTGGCAGTCTTTCAATGCATTGTAAAATTATTTTCACGCTTTCTCTCATTTCTTCTATTCTACATAGGTATCGATCGTAACAATCTCCATTTTTTCCTATTGGAATTTTAAAATCTAATTCGTTATATATTTCGTAAGGTTGGGATCTTCTTAAATCCCAAGGCACTCCGGATCCTCTTAGCATTACCCCAGAAAAACTATGATCTAAAGCTTCCTGTTTAGAAACAACTCCAATTTCTACATTACGTTGTTTAAAAATACGGTTGTCAGTCAATAAACCTTCAAGATCATCAATAATTTTTGGAAATGATTTACAAAATTTCTCGATATCATCAACTAATTTAATTGGAATATCTTGGTGCACTCCACCGGTTCTGAAATAATTGGCATGTAATCTTGATCCTGAGGCTCGCTCATAAAAAGTCATTAAGGTTTCTCGTTCTTCGAAACCCCATAAAGATGGTGTTAATGCACCAACATCTAAAGCTTGTGTAGTTACGTTCAATATATGGCTTAAAATTCTGCCAATTTCGCAAAAAATGACTCTTATGTACTTAGCTCTGATTGGAACTTCTATTTTAAGTAATTTTTCAGCTGCTAAAGCAAAGGCATGTTCCTGATTCATTGGAGCAACATAATCTAAACGATCAAAATAAGGTAATGCTTGAGTATATGTTTTTTGCTCTATAAGTTTTTCAGTCCCCCTGTGTAATAATCCTATATGTGGATCAGCTTTTTCTACAACTTCACCGTCTAATTCTAATATCAGCCTTAAAACACCATGTGCAGCTGGATGTTGAGGCCCAAAGTTTAAATTTAATGATTTAGTTTTTTTTACCATCTATTTCTTTTTTTTTTATTTCCTTTAAATAACTTGTTCCCTCCCAAGGACTTTCAAAATCAAAATTTCTGTAATTCTGTTCCAGTTTTACAGGTTCATAAACTACCTTTTTTTCTTTTTCACTATATCTAACCTCGTTAAAACCGGTCAGAGGAAAGTCTTTTCTTAAAGGATGTCCCTTAAAGCCATAATCAGTTAATATTCTTCTTAAATCAGGATGATTTTTAAATTTAATACCATACATATCAAAAACTTCTCTTTCCATCCAATTGGCTGAAGGAAAAATTTTTGTTATTGAATTTATAATTTGATTTATCTTAAATTTAATTGAAAGTTTAATTCGATTATTATTTTCGTGAGATAGAAATAGATATACTAGTTCAAATCGGTTTTCATCTGAGGGATAGTCAACACCTGCAATATCAATTAGTTGTCTGAACTTACATTTGTCATCAGATTTTAAAAATTGAATAACTTGAACTAAATCTTTTTGATCAACTTCTATTAATAACTCATTATTTTCAATTAATGAATTTTGAATTTTAATAGAAAGCTCGGAATTTAAATAAGTTTCTAATTTTTTTAAATTATCAATCATATTACCTTTGTAAGGTTCCTTTTCTTCTAATTTTTTTTTGAAGTTGTAAAATTCCATATAAAAGAGCTTCAGCTGAAGGTGGACAGCCTGGGATATAAATATCGACTGGAACAATTTTATCACAACCTCGGACAACTGAATAAGAGTAATGGTAATAACCACCACCATTTGCACAGCTACCCATGGAGACTACATATCTTGGCTCTGGCATTTGATCGTAAACTTTTCTTAAAGCCGGAGCCATTTTGTTGGTCAATGTTCCTGCTACTATCATCACATCCGACTGTCTTGGTGAAGCTCTTGGAGCTGCACCAAACCTTTCAAGATCATATCTTGGCATTGAAGTTTGCATCATCTCAACAGCACAACAAGCAAGACCAAAAGTCATCCAGTGTAATGAGCCTGTTCTAGCCCAATTAATTAAATTTTCAGATGAAGTTGTTATGAAACCCTTTTCAGCAAAATCTTTTGCTAGATCTTTAAACTCTTCCGGAATTTTATTTTCTTTTTCTGGATTTAAACTAAATTTTATTCCCATTCCAAAGCTCCTTTTTTCCACTCATAAATAAATCCAATTGTAAGAACTCCTAAAAAGACCATCATCGACCAAAAACCAAGTGCGCCTAAGCTTCCAAGCGAAATTGCCCAGGGAAAAAGAAATGCAATTTCAAGATCAAAAATTATGAATAAAATTGCAACTAAATAAAATCGGACATCAAATTCCATCCTCGAGTCATCAAATGCCTCAAATCCACATTCGTATGCGGACAATTTTTCAGGATCAGGATTTGAGGGTGAAGCAAAATAATTGGCTAAAATAAAACCTGTGCTTAAGAATAAAGCTATAAATAAAAATATTATAATTGATAAATAGTCTGATAAAAAATTGTAAATCATGTTTTTTTATTAATATCTACCTCAATACCGTGGTTTAAGGATTCTTATATTAATAATGTTTATTTATAGCATTTATCTTTAAAGAGTACAGGACAGAAGGAAGCATTTCTGTTGACGAATAAATGTTGATTTTAAACTTTTTAGATGAAAATGATTATCAACTGGTGGCGGGAGTGACGGGACTCGAACCCGCGACCTCCTGCGTGACAGGCAGGCGCTCTAACCAAACTGAGCTACACCCCCATTATTTAATGGTGGGCGGTAAAGGACTCGAACCTATGACCCTCTCGGTGTAAACGAGATGCTCTACCAACTGAGCTAACCGCCCAAATTAAATAAAACCGAGGTATACAATAAAAATTTTATAAAGTAAAAAAGTATTTAATTTTTCGTGTAATTTATATAAATAGCAGTATTATTGAAATATTATGATTATAACTTGTAATTGTGGTGAAAAAAAATTTACACTTCCAGATAACTCGATTCCATTATCTGGCAGACTGGTTCAGTGTGGTTTTTGTGGATTAAAATGGAAACAATTTCCTGTAGGTGAAGTTAAAAATCCTCAAACAATTTCTCAACCACAAAAAATAGTCTCAAAACCTCAGCCGGTTCAACAAAAAATACAAAAACCGAAAAAAGTTAAAAAAACTACTCCAAAAAAACAAAGAGAAATCAGTTTGTACTCACCCGAATATTTAGCAAAAAAGCATGGCATCAAAATTGAAGACTCACAACCTACAAAAAAGGTTATTAAAAAAGAAAAAGGAGATATTTCTTTTGGATTTTATAACTCTCTTATTTTACTGATTTTTTTCGTGATTGCTTTGTCACGAATTTTATATTTTTCCCAGGGATTTATAGTCTCAAATATACCAGCATCAGAATACTATTTGAATTATTTTTTTGAAAGTATTAGAAATATTTTTGAAATTTGGAAAAATCTAATCACTTATTAATAATTTCTAAATCTTTTATATTAATAAAATTTTCTGAGAGTTTAGTATTATTTTTTTTAATATCTGCATAAAAGTTCCAGGCTAAAACAATTAATGTATTTTTTCTATTTTTAATTTGAGATTTATTTTTAATAGGAATTTTTACTCCTGGAATAAATTTATTATGTTTTAATGGATTGTCTTCTACTATAAAATCTATTTCTTTTGAAATTCCAAAAAAATTTAAAGCTGTAGTTGCTTTTGCGGGTGCACCATAACCTATAATTAATTTATTTTCTTTACTAATTTTTTTTATATTTTTTCTCACATTTTCTCTAATTTCGTAAACTTTTTCACCAAATTTTTTGTATGTTTCAAATTTCTTAATTCCAAATTTTTCCTCCTCTTTGAGCATTTGCTTCACGCTTTTTTCAATTTTAGTATTTTTGCCTTTTTTAATATAAACTCTTATTGAACCACCATGAGTATCGACTTTTTCTGATCTAAATATTTTACTATCAAATTTTTCAAAAAAATTAGTAAGTGAAGTAAGAGACCAATAGTTGTAATGCTCATGGTAAATATTATCAAATGTAAGATCTTTCAATGTATTCATTAAGTATTGAACCTCAATAATAATTGTGCCTTTTTTACTAAGAAGTTTAAGCATACACTCCGCCATTTCATGTAATTTATCAGAGTGTGCAAAAACATTTGAGGCTAAAATCAAATCTGCACCTTTTTTTATCTTTTTAATATTTTTTTTGTCTAAGAAACCATTAAAAGTTTTAACTCCATTTTTATTTGCCAATTTAGCTAAATTTTTTGCTGGTTCTACGCCAAGTAGTCTTTTAAAGCCTTGATCTAAAAATGGTTTTAAAGCAACACCATCATTACTTCCAACATCAATAATATAAGATTTTTTATTTAATTTTAAATCCTTAATATATTTTTTTGATGCTTTGACAAAATGTTCTCTAAATACTTTTGAAGTTGAAGAAGTATAAAGGTATTTGGAAAACATTTTTTTTGGATCAACAGAGACAGATAATTGGCAGTTATGACATTTGCTACAATAATTTACTTCAAGAGGATACAATTCGCATTTTTCATTTTGTTTCTTAAGAAGATTATTTGCTAATGGATGATAACCTAAAGATACAACTCTTTTTAATTCTCCATTTCCACAGGATCTGCAATTAAATTTATAACAAGATAATAATAAATTTTTTTCTTTTTCATCTACAAAAACGTGCTTTACAGTATGGGTTATGCCATAATTTTCATGGTCCCTCTCTCCTCTCACTAAATTTAAGAAAGTAGTGTCTTTTGTAAAAACCATTGTATGAGCAACATTAGGTTTTATAATTGAAAGCTGTCCTTCATTCACTACCTGGGTTACTTTTGGGGAGTCTGGATTTATTACATCTTGAAAAATTTCTATGATTTGCCCTTTAGTGAATAAACATTTTTGTTCTTGTTGTGGGTGATAATGGTTTGCTCTGATAGTTCCTTTTTTCGAATCTATTAGTCCAATTAAATTGATTGGCTCTGTAAGCTCATGGTTACTTATTTTACCTCTATTATCGATAAACAAATTCTCACCATCTCTTATATACTCCAGATCTTTTATTAAATTTTGTTTTGACCACTTATCAATCATTTCTTTTATATTTTGATCAATATTATAAAGAAATTTAAATCCCGTTTTTAATATCTTCTTGTTTGACAAAGAAAAACCCAAATTTGGAATTTCATCGTTGGTTTCCCTTAGATGGATTTTTGGGTTATGTTTTTTACAAATTTCCGCTACCTCTTTTACTGTTAAAGTATCTTTTGTTAAGTTGAATAAATCAGACTTTATTTGATCACTTTCCTCAATAAACTTAAAACATCTTGCGACGTCAACCAGAGGAACCAAACTTTTTATTTGTCTGCCAGCTGCAAACAATTTAATTGTTCCATTTTGAGATGCAATTTTAGAAAATAAATTAGGCATAATATCTATTCGCATTGTATCGTTTGAGTATCCATATACAGATCCTAATCTTAGGATTACATAATTTTTACCAGACTCTTTCAATTGTTTTTCGTTTTCAGCTTTAGATAGTGAGTATGATAAAACTGGTAAGGTAGCTTCATCCTCTTTAATGTCTTTTTTGACTTCAGATATTCCCTCGTACACGACATGAGTAGAGGGAAAAATTAACTTACATTCATTGCTTATTGCATCTAAAATATTTTGTGTGCCCTCTACAGCTACTAATTTTATTTTATCATCTATTTCTTTTGAAGACTCACTTTTGGTTCTTGGTACTGAAGTTATTCCAGCCAAGTGATGTACAACATCCGCGTTCTTAAAATATTTATTAACTAAGTCTTTATTCAAAATATCTCCATGAATAAATTCCATATTCCAATTTCTAATTTGATTTACTCTTTCAGATATAAATCTATTATCAACCACCAAAATATTATGATGCCAACTTACGCCTGAATACAATCTACATAATTCTGTACCTATATATCCTAATCCACCTGTAATTATGATTTTCTTTTTCATAAGATTTAAATATGCATTTACATATATTATATTTTATTATAACTCAAATATCATGAATATTTATGACTGCTTTATGTATTTCGACGAAGATTTACTTTTAGATTTAAGGTTAAATACGTTAAATAAGTTTGTAAAAAAATTTGTCATAACTGAGGCAACATACACCCATAACGGTAGCAAAAAGAACCTAAGGTTTGACATTAAAAAATTCAGTAAATTTAAAGATAAAATAATTTATATAGTTGTTGATAAAAAACCTGATAACATTTTAGAATTATGTGAGACAGATACGAAGGGTAAAAGAGGTGAAAAATTGATACTTAATGGAATGGCGAGAGACTACTTTCAAAGGGAAAATTTAAAAAGAGGATTAGAAAATCTAAGCGAAGATGATTTAGTTTTAATAAGTGATTTAGATGAAATTCCAAACTTGTCTAATGTAAATTTTGCAAAAATTAATAATAATATCTTAATTTTTGAGCAAAAAATGTTCTACTACAAATTAAATTTACTTTATAGTGATTATACTTGGCATGGAACTAAAGCAGTAAAAAATAAAAATTTTATTTCTCCACAATGGCTGAGAAATATTAAGGGGAAAAAATATTCTAAATGGAGAATTGATGTACTCTTCTCAAAAAAAAAGTACTCAAACTTATATTTTGTAAAAAATGGTGGCTGGCATTTTACTTGTTTACGAACACCCGAAGAACTAGAAAAAAAACTTCTTAATTTTGCTCATCATTACGAATTTGAAGAAAGTGGTTTAAAAATAAGTGATTTAAAAAAACTTATTTCAGAAAAAAGAGTAATGTATGACCACAATGTGGACCAAAAAGGTTATAAATGGTCTGGTAAATCTACTCTTAAAAAAATAAATTATGATCAGCTGCCATTTACTGTATTAGAAAATCTTGAAAAATATAAAGCTTGGTTGGATTAATTGAAATAATTTTTAATGAGTACTAAGTTCTTCTTTATTTTTTTGTTTTTTGGAAATTTGATCAACTTCTACCCATTCAACTCTTTTTAATGGTTTAATTAGAGCTACTTTTAAGACTTCCTCAATATTCTTGACCGGTATTATTTCCATAGACTCTAAAATAGTTTTTGGAACTTCAATCAAATCTTTTTTGTTTTCTTTAGGAATTAATACTTTTTTAATACCGGCTCTATGTGCAGCTAATAATTTTTCTTTAAGCCCTCCAATTGGAAGAACTAAACCTCTTAAAGTAATTTCACCTGTCATAGCTACGTTTTTATTTACTGGAATATCCGTTATAGCTGAAATGATTGAAGTTACCATTCCTATTCCAGCAGAAGGACCATCTTTAGGTGTAGCCCCCTCCGGAACATGAATGTGAAAATCTTTTTTATCAAATATTGGAGGTATTATTCCAAAATCTAAACTTTTTGATCTTATATATGATTTAGCAGCTTTGACGGACTCTTGCATCACATCGCCTAGCTTTCCAGTGATTTGCATTTTTCCTTTCCCAGGCATAATCACCGTTTCAATTTTTAAGATTTCTCCACCAACCTCTGTCCATGCTAAACCTGTTACTACTCCAACTCTATTCTCTTCCTCGATTTCCCCATAATTAAACTTTTGAACTCCTAGTAACTCTTTTAAATCTTTCTCATCAATAGGATTATTAATAGACTCATTATTATCAATTTTTTTTACTAGTTTTCTTGCAATTTTAGAAATCTCTCTCTCTAGATTTCTTACACCTGACTCTCTTGTATAATTTCTTATAATTTTTCTATTTATTTCTTCATTTATATTCCACTCATCTTTTTTTAATCCGTTATTTTTACTTTGATTAGGTATTAAAAACTTTTGAGAAATATTAACTTTTTCATCTTCAGTATACCCAGATAGTCTTATTACTTCCATCCTATCTAAAAGTGGTGGTAGAATATTTAAAGTGTTTGCTGTTGTCACAAACATCACATCGGACAAATCATAATCAACTTCTAAGTAATGATCGTTAAACTCTTTGTTTTGTTCAGGATCTAAGGCCTCTAATAATGCTGATGAAGGATCGCCTCTATAATCATTTCCTACTTTATCTATCTCGTCTAAAAGAAATAAAGGATTTTTTGTACCAGCTTTTTTCATCATCTGAATTATTTTTCCAGGTAACGAACCAATATAAGTTCTTCTGTGACCTCTTATTTCTGCTTCATCTCTAATTCCTCCTAAAGAAATTCTTATAAATTTCCTGTTGGTAGCTTTTGCTATAGATTTTCCCAAAGATGTTTTGCCAACCCCTGGTGGACCAACAAGACATAAAATTGGACCACGCATTTTTTGTATTCTTTTTTGTACTGCTAAAAATTCAATAATTCTCTCTTTAACTTTTTCTAAACCGTAGTGATCTTCATCAAGAATTTTCTGCGCATTATTTAGGTCTGTGTTGATTTTTGTTTTATTTGACCAAGGTAGCTCTGTCATCCAATCCAAATAATTCCTTACAACTGTTGCCTCAGCAGACATTGGACTCATAGATTTGAGTTTTTTTAATTCTGACAAACACTTCTCTTTAGCAAGCTTTGGCATTTTAGCCTCAGTTATTGCTTTGTTTAGAGATGTAAGTTCATCTTTACCTTCATCAATTTCGCCAAGCTCTTTTTGAATAGCTTTTAATTGTTCGTTTAAATAATATTCTCTTTGGGTTTTTTCCATTTGGTTTTTAACCCTTCCTCGAATTTTTTTCTCAACTGATAGAACACTAGTTTCTTTTTCTATAAGAGAGTGTATTTTTTCTAATCTTTTTTTTAAATCAGTAATCTCAAGTAATTCTTGTTTTTCAAAAATTTGTATATTGAGATTTGAAGAAATGTTATTCGAAATTTGAGATGGGTCCTTTAAATTTCTTAAATTATTTGTTCCATCATTAATATCTTTTTTATTTAGTATTTGTAATTTTTCAAATTTTTTAACTAGGCCTTGAGCCAATTGATCATTATCTTTAGAATGGTTTTGATCTTCAACAATTTCAACGTCACAGGTTAAAAAATTCTCATTTTTATCAAAATGCTTTATTATTTTAACTCTTTTTTCACCCTCAACTAAAACTTTTACTGTGCCGTCTGGTAATTTTAACAGTTGCAAAATTTTGCTTAAGCAGCCGTATTGATATAAATCTTTTCCTATTGGATCATCTACCTCAGAATTTTTTTGAGTTATTAAGACAATTGACTTATCTGATTTCATAACTTCTTGAAGAGCTTTGATAGATTTTTCTCGTCCTACAAACAGAGGAACAACCATAGAAGGAAAAATAACTATATCCCTCAAAGGCAGGAGAGGTTTAACATAAGAAGTTTTCATTATTAATTTATATGGCAATTAATATACTAATTTCAAGAAACAAATTTATTTAAGCCACAGATGTTGTTGATTTATTGCCATATGTGACAATGGGTTCTGAGGAGCCTTGAGCTGCTGGCTTATCAACTGTTACTTTTATTACATTTTCCATATCCGGTAATTCAAACATTGTTTTGAGAAGAATATTTTCTAAAATTGATCTTAAACCCCTTGCTCCAGTTTTTTTGGCGATTGCTTTTTTTGCTATTTCTGAAATTGCTTCATCTTTAAACTCAAGTTCAACTTCCTCAAATTCAAAAAGTCTTTGATATTGTTTTATTAGAGAATTTTTTGGCTCTTTAAGTATTTTAACTAAAGATTTCTCATCGAGGTCATCAAGAGTTGCTATTATCGGCATCCTTCCTATAAATTCCGGTATCAAACCATATTTAATTAAATCCTCTGGCTCTAACAATTTCATTATTTCTGATAAAGGTTGTTCTTTAAAGTTTTTAACTTTTGCTCCAAATCCTATTGAACTACCTTTACCTCTGCTTTCAATTAATTTGTTTAAACCAGCAAATGCACCTCCACAAATAAACAAAATATTTGTTGTGTCCACTTGTAAAAATTCTTGTTGGGGATGTTTTCTTCCTCCTTGTGGTGGAACACTTGCTACAGTTCCCTCCATTATTTTCAGCAATGCTTGTTGCACACCTTCACCAGAAACGTCTCTAGTGATTGATGGATTTTCGGATTTTCTACTTATTTTATCTACTTCATCAATGTAGACTATGCCTCTTTGTGCTTTCTCAACGTTATAATCAGCAGCCTGTAACAATTTCAAAATTATATTCTCTACATCTTCACCAACATATCCTGCTTCTGTCAAAGTTGTGGCATCAGCCATTGTAAAAGGAACATCTAAAATTCTTGCTAGAGTTTGAGCTAAAAGAGTTTTTCCACATCCAGTAGGCCCTACTAATAATATATTCGACTTAGATAGTTCAATGTCTTTATTGCTCTTAGTCTCATGATTTAATCTTTTGTAATGATTGTGAACTGCAACAGATAATATTTCTTTAGCAAGTTTTTGACCTATAACATAATCATCTAAAACTTTACAAATCTCTTTTGGTGAAGGCACCCCGTCTTGATGTTTTATTAATGAACCTTTGTTTTCCTCCTTAATGATGTCCATGCATAATTCCACACACTCATCACATATAAAAACAGTTGGTCCAGCTATAAGCTTTCTAACTTCATGTTGGCTTTTTCCGCAAAAGGAACAATAAAGTATATTTTTATTATTTTTATCAGTCATAGCGAATCAATATAGTTAATATAATTTCACTAGGAATTCATATCAAGTTGAAGTTGTAATTAAATCTATATATTGTGATTTATTTTCTTTTTTCCACAACAGAGTCTATTAAACCAAATTTTTTTGCCTCTTCTGCGGTCATAAAATTATCTCTTTCTAAAGCATCTGAGATTTCGTCAATATTTTTTCCTGTATGTTTTGAGTAAATTTTGTTTAATCTCTCTTTTAGAGATAAAATTTCTTTAGCGTGTATTTGGATATCCGTTGCTTGTCCTTGAAAACCTGCAGATGGTTGATGCACCATAATTCTTGAATTAGGTAAAGAGTATCTTTTACCTTTTGCTCCTGCAGCTAACAAAAAGGAACCCATTGAAGATGCTTGACCTATGCATAAAGTTGAGACAGGAGAATTTATATATTGCATTGTGTCATAAATACCTAATCCTGCTGTCACTAAACCTCCAGGGCTATTAATATAAAAGTTTATTTCTTTATTAGGATTTTCTGACTCTAAAAATAACAGTTGTGCTGTAACTAGCGATGCAACAGCATCATTTACAGGGCCAACTAAAAAAACTATTCTTTCTTTCAAAAGTCTTGAATAAATATCATACGCTCTTTCTCCCTTGCTTGTTTGTTCAACAACCATTGGTATCAAACTATTCATTTTTTCTTCTAATTCGCGACTCATGGTTGGTTTATACAACTATTGATTACTTTTTACTAATTTTTTTTGATTTTGGCTTAATTTTTGTAGGTGATGTGGTTTTTGATTCCTCAGTGTCTATATTTGGTTTATTAAAATTAGCAATTATTTTTTCAGCTTCTTTTGTGCTTACCTCTTGAGATGAAAGATTAATTTTCGATTTGATAAGATTTAAAATTTTTTCTTCATATAAAGATCCTTTAAGACTTTGAGATGCACTTGGATTTTTTTGGTAATAGTCAACAACCATTTTTTCTTGACCAGGCATTCCTTTTATTTGTTTTTGTATCTCAGTTTTAACCTCTTCGTCTGATACTTTTAGGTTATTTTTTTCCCCATATTCATTTAATAATAAGCCAAGTTTAATCCTTGATTTTGCCAACTTTTCATTTTTTGATTTATATTTTTCTTTTTCCTCTGTTTTAAGATTTTGGGTCATGATCAAAATTTCTTGGTCTATTAAATTTTGAGGTAAATCTACTTGGTGATTTTTTTCTATTTGATCTAAAATTTCTTTTTTAGTAATCGAGTTTAAGGCTTGCGAATATTGACTTGAAATTTGTTTTTCAATTAAAGTTTTTAAATCTTTAATATCTTTTGCCCCCATCAATTTAGCAAAATCGTCATCAATTTTACGAGTTTTGGGTTTTTTCACATTTAAGATTTTACATTCAAATTTTGTTTTTTTGTTAGCAAGTTCTTTTTTTGGGTGATTGGGTGGAAGCACTGCGTATATTTGTTTCATTTCATCTTTTTTAGCTCCCATTAATTTTTCATCAAATCCTTTTAAAAAAAGATCTTTACCTAACTCTATTTGAATACCTTTTCCCTCACTTCCATCAAATTTATTTCCATCAATTGTAGCTGAATAATCAAAAGTAACTTGATCTCCATTCATTGCTTTTTCATTTTTTTCTTCAAATTGTTTATTTTGATTTGCAATTTCTTTTAGTTTTTCATCAATAATTTTATCTTCAACTTTTACTTTAAAACTAGTAGCTTTAAATTTATCAAAACTTTTTAAATTTACATTTGGTAAACAATCTATTTGAAGTTCATAATTAAGATCTTTGCCTTCCCCAAATTGTTTTAAATCAATTTTTGGTTGACCTGCAATTTTTAATTTTTTTTCGGCTATAGCTTTAGAAGACGTTTCTCTTAATATTTTATCTACTACTTCGCCATAAATAGATTTACCAAACTGACTTTTAATAACCGCAGGGGGAACTTTTCCTGGTCTGAAACCTTTCAAAGCTACCTCTTTTTGAAGCTCATTAAGTCTTTCTTCCATTTTGGACTGTATGTTTTTTTTATCAACTATTACAGATAAAATTGTTTTAAGTCCTTTTTTTGATTTAACTTCTACTTTCATAAAAAAATTGGTGGGCAAGAAGAGACTCGAACTCTTAAGCCTTGCGGCACTGGTTTCTAAGACCAGCGCGTATACCAATTCCGCCACTTGCCCATTTTGCCGTTGCTTTATATAACAATTTAATTTTTTGTTAAACGATAAAGTCTAGAATAAGATATCATATAAAGTATCAGTAGTGTAAAAAACCAATACCTGCTCAAATTTGGACTTTCAATAAAATACAGTCCTGGAGTAATAAGAATTAGATAAATAAGGTTTAGAAATATTGAATTAATAAAATTGGCTTTCTCTTTACCATAGTATGATGAAATTTTGTAATAACTCAACATATGTAAATGTTGTTCATCAGGATAAATTGGTGATTTATTTTGAGTTAACTTTCTAAAAAATGAAAAAAATACCTCGAAAAATATGTAAAATAAAAGTGTACAAAAGAAAAATGAAGAAATATTTGGATTTAGATTATTAGTAATTATTGTATTTAAAGCTACTAAAGAACCCATGAGATATGCCCCACTGTCTCCTAAAAAAATTTTAGAGTATGGGAAATTAAAAAACAAAAAAATTAATAAAATAATTATTTGACCGATTATTAAAAAAGAAAATTCTTGATTAGCGCTATTTAGATTAATGTATGCTAGAACTACATTTACAATCAAAAGGTTAATTGATAATAGGCCATTGAAACCATCAATTAAATTTGCACCATTTATTACAAATAAAAAACAGAGTAGCACAAAAATTGAAGAAAATAAATGACTATTCATTAAAAATTTTAAAAACTGAATATCAACATTTAATATTTTAACTGGTAAAAAAAATATAAATATAAATAGCAAAAAAACCATAGCAAGAAGTCTTTTAAAGGGTTTTATATTTATTTTTAAATCATCTAAAAACCCTATCAAAAACATAGAAAAACTTATTAAGATATATTCGTACAAAATTTTTCCAAAGAGCAAATAATAAAAATAGAAAAATATGATTAGACAAATTATAGATCCCATGCCACCACTTCTAGTTACGGGATATTTGTGAAATGCTTGAGGCTTAGTAAAATCATTATCAAGTAATGCTCCTTTGTTAATTTTAAAGGAATACTTACTAATAATTAAGAAGATAAAAAAACTTATTAGAGCAAAAATTGATAAAAAACTTGCTTCTATAGATTCTGATCCCATTTAATTCTCTATTGTTTTATTGTTTTTTTTAAAAATATATATTCCAATTAGAATTATAACTAATGATACTAAGACTCTCCATGTTATTATTTCGTTCATTAGAAAATATCCAAAAATTATTCCAAATATAGGTATCAAATAAGCTACTTGTGTTTGAAATACCAAACCATTTACTGTTAATATTCTAAATCTGATTAACCATGCAAACCCTGTTGCGACAACTCCTAAATACAATAAAGACAGAGTTGAGGCTATTGTTGGCTCAGAGTTCCATGGGCTCTCCAAAATTAAAGAAAATGGGAGTAAAAAAAGAACAGACCAAAGGGTAGTAGAGGTAGTTACATTCTCGTTTTTTTTGTTCTTGAGTTTTAAAGTTAGTAAACCACCAATACAATAGAATGTGGAGCCTAAAATAGTAATTAAAGCATAAATGTAATTTTCACTATTTATTATTACCCTATCAAAAAATAATAATATAATTCCAGCAAAGCCTATTAAAACTCCAGTTGATTTGTAAAAAGACAATTTTTCATCTCTCGTAAAAAAATGTGCTAAAATAGATCCGCTTAGAGGGGTAGTGCTCATTAAAATTGCAGCAAGATAACTATTAATTTTTGCAGTTCCGATTGCTATTAATACAAATGGTATAGCGATATTAAACAATCCAATCAATGCATACCATTTCCAGTTTTCTGTAAAAGCTTCAATCTTTATTTTCCTTAATTTGCATATAAGTAAAAGGGGTATGCTAGCAAAAATAACTCTTACAAGCGCGAGTGTAATTGGATCGTAAGAATAAGTTGCTATCTTTATATTAAAAAATGAGGATCCCCAAATAATAGCTAACAAAATTAAAAGTGATAAATCAAATGTATTTGCTTCTCTCATTTCAAGTTTAAATTGTATATATGTAATAATTGCATAGCTGGTATATATTTTTAATATTACTATAAAAAAGTTCCTTATATATGTTCAGGTCAAAATTAAAACAAATTTTTAAGGAGAATAAATGAGTTCTAAAAACATTCTTAAACTTATGAAAGACAAACAAGTCGAGTTTGTTGACCTAAGATTCACAGATCCCAAAGGTAAGCTGCAACATTTAACAATTGACGCGACTGTTGTGGACGAGGATATGCTCGACAAAGGAGTTTTTTTTGATGGTTCTTCAATTGCAGGTTGGAAAGCTATAAACGAGTCAGATATGATTTTAAAACCAGATTTGGATAAACCAATAATTGATCCATTTAATTCTCACACAACTCTTAATATTTTTTGTGATATTTTGGATGCAGTAAAAAAAGATCCCTACGAAAGAGATCCAAGAGGAACAGCAAAAAAAGCAGAAGCATACTTAAAAAAAACAGGTATTGGTGACAAATCTTATTTTGGACCTGAACCAGAATTCTTTGTCTTTGATGATGTTAGATTTAAAAATGATATGAACGAAACGAGCTTTACAATAGACAGTTCGGAAGGACCATACAATACTGGCAAAAAATATGAAAACGGTAACATGGGACACAGACCTGGAATTAAAGGAGGCTATTTTCCAGTTCCTCCGGTAGATAGCGCTCAAGACATGAGAGGTGAATATTTAAAAGCTTTAAAAGATATGGGCGTAAAAGTAGAGAAGCATCACCACGAGGTTGCTCCAAGTCAGCATGAGTTGGGAATGTATTTTGGAACATTAACAAATCAAGCAGATAATGTTCAGTTATATAAATATGCCGTCCAGATGGTAACTCATTCGTTCGGGAAGACTGCAACTTTTATGCCTAAGCCAGTTAAGGGTGATAATGGATCTGGTATGCATTGCCACCAATCAATATGGAAAGGCAGTACTCCACTATTTATGGGAAAAGAGTACGCAGGACTTTCAAAAGAGGCACTTTATTATATCGGAGGAATTTTAAAACACGCCAGAGCAATAAACGCGTTTGCTAATGCTACAACAAATAGTTACAAAAGATTAATTCCAGGATTTGAGGCTCCTGTCATCTTAGCTTACTCAGCTAGAAATAGATCTGCTTCTTGTAGAATTCCGGTTATAATGAATCCAAAAGCAGCAAGAATGGAAATAAGATTTCCAGACGCAGCTGGAAACCCTTACTTAACTTTTGCTTCTATGTTGATGGCGGGTATAGATGGAATAAAAAACAAGATAGATCCTGGTAAACCATTTGATCAAGATTTATATTCTTTATCTGAAGATGAAGTAAAAAAACTTCCGACAGTTTGTGGCTCTTTGAGAGAGGCTATGCAGAACCTTGATAAGGATAGAAAATTCTTAACTGAAGGCGGTGTTTTTACAGATGATCAAATTGATGCCTACATTGAATTAAAATTTCAGGAAATCTATAATTTTGAGCATACACCTCATCCAATTGAATTTGAGATGTATTATAGTGGTTAAATTTTAAAAGACTCTCCACAACCGCATCTCTCAGTTTCATTTGGATTTTTAAAAACAAATTGAGAAGAGAATTTATCCTCCTTATAATCCATCTCTGTCCCTAACAAATAAATTATAGCTTTTGGATCTATAAAAACTTTAACTCCCTTTTCCTCTATTATCTCTTCATTTGGCTTTATTTCTTTTGCATACTCCATTACATAAGACATTCCAGCACATCCGCCTGATTTTACACCAACTCTGACACCTACCGCGGATTGTTCAGCTTTAGACATAATATGTTTAATTCTTTCAGCTGCGTTGTCACTAAGTTTAATTACTTGCTCACTCATAAATTTAATTCAAGTTTTGCTGCTTCAGACATTTTATCTTTTGTCCATGGAGGATCCCAAACTAATTTTAAATCAACATTATTTATACCCTCAATCTTTAATATATTCTCTTTAACTGAGTTTGGCAAACTTTCAGCGACAGGACAATTGGGTGAAGTTAATGTCATTTCGATAATAACTTTATTTTCCTCAATAATTTCGATTTTATATATTAAACCCAATTCATAAATATTAACTGGAATTTCTGGATCATAAATTTTTTTGATTTCAGTAATAATTTTTTCTTTCAACTCACTCATTATTATTTTGAACCTTTTTTTTCAAGCGCCGATAGAAGTGTGTGCCATGCCATGGTAGCACATTTTATTCTCATTGGAAATTCCTGAACTCCTGATAGAGAGGATATGGTTGTTATTTGATCTTCTGATAAGCTATTTAAAGTGATTTTTGATTTATTTTTTAACATATTTAAAAAGTCGTCGGTTACTTTTTTTGAGAATTGTAAATCTCTACCTTTTAAAGTATCTGTTAGAATTGAGGCTGATGCCAAAGATATAGCACATCCTTCGCCTTCAAAACTTAGACCTGAAATACTTTTATCTTTGTCTAATTTTAAATAAATATGAACTTTATCTCCGCAAAGAGGATTGTGTGCTTTGGCATCATGATTATATCCTTCGCATTTGCCTTTATTTCTAGGGTTCTTTGCGTGATCTAAAATAATTTCTTGATATAATTCTTTTAGTTCCATTTAAATCTGAAATACTTTCTTACATTTTTTAATTGACTCGCTCAAAACATCAATATCCTCTTTGTTGTTATAAACTCCAATTGAAGCTCTTGCAGAAGCAGGAATGCCTAATTTATCATGTAAAATTTGACAACAATGATGGCCAGCTCGAATTGCAACACCATCATTATCTAAAATTGTAGCTATGTCATGAGGATGAATTCCATTTATTGTGAAAGAAATTATAGATGCTCTATTTTTTGGATTGCCAATAATTTTGACAGAATTGTCTTTTCTTAATTTTTCTAAACCATACTCAAGAATTTGACTTTCATGTTTTTCAATGTTTTTTATTCCAAAATCTTGAATAAACTTTATTGATTTTGCGAAAGCTACTACCTCTGCAGTTTGCATTGTTCCTGCTTCAAATTTATTAGGCGAGTCAGCGTAAGTGATTTCATTCTTTTTTACCTCATTAATCATTCCTCCACCTCCTTGATAAGGAGGCAATTCATCTACCCATTTTTTTTTAGCATATAGAATTCCTAATCCATTTGGGCCATACATTTTATGACAAGAAATAGCATAAAAATCACAACCTAAATCTTGTACGTCTAGAACTGAGTGAGGTGCACCCTGCGTCCCGTCAATTAAAACCGGAATGTTTTTTGAATTTGCTAAATCTGTAACCTTTTTAATTGGCATAATAGCTCCCGTTACATTTGAAATATGAGTAAAAGCAATCATCTTAGTTTTTTCAGTAATTTGTTTTTTAAACTCATCAATATCTATTTCTCCATTTTCATTTACAGAAGCGAATTTTATTACTGCTCCCTTTTTTTTTCTTAAATAATGCCAAGGTACATAATTTGAATGATGCTCTAACTCAGTCACAAGAATTTCATCGCCTTCTTTAATAAATTTATCTCCGTAAGTGCTAGCAACTAAATTAATTGCTTCTGTAGCTCCTTTTGTAAAAATTATTTCTTCTCTATATTGAGCGTTAACATAAGATTTTACTATATCTCTAGTTTCCTCAAATTTATTTGTAGCTTTAACTGCTAAAGTATGTACGCTTCTTCCTACATTTGAAAATTCAGTTTCATAAAACCTGGACATCTCATCTATGACTTCTTTTGGTTTTTGTGAAGAATTAGCACTATCCAAGTAAATTAATGGTTTGCCTTTGATCTTTTGTTTAAAAATTGGAAATTTTGATTTTATATTATTGAATTTCATCAATCTGCACCGCTATGCTTTTTTCTAAAAAAGTTCTAATTTTCTCTTCAGGTATGTTTTCAAAAATTTCATTAAGAAAACCTTTAATCAAAAGTTTTTTTGCTGCCTTTAATTCAATTCCTCTAGTCATTAAATAATGTATAGCTTCCTCATCTAAGCTGCCAGAAGAAGACCCATGAGAACATTTAACATCATCAGCATAAATTTCCAACTCTGGCTTAGCATTGAATTCAGCTTGGTCATTTAAAATTAAAGCTTTGCTTAGTTGATATGCATCTGTTTTTTGAGCAATATCTTTAACAAATATTTTTCCTTGATAAACTCCCTTGCTATCACTTTCTAAAACGTTTTTAATTTTTTGATAACTTTTACAATTTGGTGCCAAATGATTAATTTGAGTTTTAATTTCCTGATGTTCCTCTTTGCTTAAATTTAATCCAGATAAAATATGACAACTACTTTTCTCTTTTTTCAGGATCATATCAATCTCAATTTTATTAAATTTAAGTCCTGAACTTAATATGAAATTTTGATAACTCGAGTTAAAATCTTGTATTCCAGAAATACTCTTATAAAAATAGCCGTTGCATTTTGTTCTTTGTAAAACAATATTTTTTAACACTGCACCTCTATCAATATTAATTTTTTCAAAGGTATTTTTTATAAATTTGCTTTTTTCACTTATATTATACTCAATTAAAGTTAGTTCGGAGTTTTGGCTTACTTTTATCTTATTTGTGTTATTAATAATCTTGTTATCTAAGTTTGCAGTAAAATAATTATAAATTATTATTGGTTTTTTACATTTGTAGTTTTGTTGAACTTCCAAGTTAAACCCGCCAATTGATAAAGCTTTATTAAGATAATCAAGATTATTATTTAACTGATGATGAAAGCCCTCAAGTGATTTTAAAGTTTCAATTTTTACTTTTCCTTTTTCCTCAAAATTTAAATCGCTAGATTTCAACGATCCATTTACAAGAATAACTTTATTATGGTCAAAGTCATGGATTGACTCAATTTTTTCATGAAATTTGTAATCAACGTTATTTGTGATATTTTTGAAATTTTTAGTAATTATATAATTTAGATCAGAAAATTTCCAATTTTCATTTTTTTTATTCGGAAAACCTTCTTTTAAAAATAGTTCAAAATTTTTTTTTCTATCCTCTGACTCTTTATCATTCGAGGAATTTATTCTTTTAAAATCTATATTGAATAATTGTTCCATTATTTTAAATTTTCATAACCTGTTTTTTCTAGTTCTTGACCTAATTCGGCACATCCTGTTTTAATAATCTTACCTTTTGACAACACGTGAATGAAATCTGGTTTAATATAATCAAGTAGTCTTTGATAATGTGTAATAATTAGAAATGCATTGTTCTTATTTTTGTGAGAGTTTACCCCATCAGCGACAATTCTTAATGCATCTATATCTAAGCCTGAGTCTGTTTCATCCAAGATGGCTAATTTGGGCTCCAAGAGTTTCATTTGAAGTATTTCATTTTTCTTTTTCTCCCCTCCTGAAAACCCTACATTCAATTGCCTAGATAAAAATTTTTCATCGATGTTCAATTCAGTGGCTTTTTTTTTAATTAATTTTAAAAGATTTAATGTATCTAATTCTTTTTCACCTTTAGCTTTTCTAATCGAATTTAACGAAGTTTTGAGAAAATTAGTTGTATTAACACCTGGTATTTCTAAAGGATATTGAAAAGCTAAAAAAATTCCTTTTTGAGCGCGCTCTTCGATAGGAATTTCCTGTAAGTTTTTGCCCTCATATTTTAAAGTTCCACTTACATCGTATCCACTTTTACCAGATAAAATATTTGCTAAAGTACTTTTTCCCGATCCGTTTGGCCCCATGATAGCATGGACCTCTCCAGATTTGATTTCTAAGTTTAATCCATTTAAAATTGACTTATCATTCACTGAAGCCTTGAGATTTTGCAATTGTAACATTATCCGACGCTCCCTTCTAAACTAATAGAAACTAATTTTTGTGCCTCAACTGCAAATTCCATGGGAAGTTGCTGTAATACTTCTTTACAGAAACCATTTACGATAAGACTCACTGCTTCTTCCTGGTTTAAGCCTCTTTGATTGCAATAAAATAATTGGTCCTCGTTTATTTTAGATGTCGTAGCTTCATGCTCAATTGTCGAGGATGAGTTTTTATTTCTTAAATATGGAACGGTATGTGCCCCGCATTTATTGCCCATCAATAATGAGTCACATTGGGTATAATTTCTGGAATTTTTAGCCTTTGGTCCAATATCTACAAGACCTCTATATGTATTATCAGCTTGTCCAGCAGAAATTCCTTTAGAAATGATTTTACTCTTTGTATTTTTGCCTAAATGAATCATTTTGGTTCCAGTGTCTGCTTTCTGATAATTATTAGTTATAGCAATTGAGTAAAATTCACCTACGGAATTATCTCCCTGTAAAATGCAGCTTGGGTATTTCCAAGTTATCGCGGAGCCAGTCTCTACTTGGGTCCATGAAATTTTTGAATTTCTGCCTCTGCATGCACCTCTCTTGGTTACAAAATTATAAATTCCACCAACCCCGTCTTTGTCTCCAGGATACCAATTTTGAACAGTTGAATATTTTATTTCTGCGTCATCTAAAGCAACTAATTCCACATTAGCTGCGTGTAATTGATTTTCGTCTCTCATTGGAGCTGTACAACCCTCTAAATAACTTACGTAACTACCTTTGTCTGCGATAATTAAAGTTCTTTCGAATTGACCTGTTTCTGATGCGTTTATTCTAAAATAGGTAGAAAGCTCCATTGGGCATCTTGTATTAGGTGGAATGTAAACAAAAGAACCGTCTGTAAATACTGCTGAGTTAAGCGTTGCAAAATAATGATCACTTAAAGGAATAACAGACCCTAAATATTTTTTTACTAAATCTGGATGTTTTTGAATAGCTTCAGAAATAGGACAAAAAATTATCCCCTTTTTATCCAGTTCTCCTTTAAAGGTGGTTGCCACAGAAACAGAATCAAAAACTGCATCAACTGCTACGCCACTTAATCTTTTTTGTTCTTTGAGAGGAATGCCAAGTTTATTATATGTTTCAATAAGTTTTGGATCTACATCGTCTAAACTTTTAGGTTTGTCTTTCATGCTTTTTGGAGCTGAATAATAATATAAATCTTGATAATTAATTTTAGGATATTTTGGTTTTTGCCAGTTAGGCTCTTTTAAAACCTTTAATCTGTTAAATGCCTTTAATCTCCAATCAAGCATCCATTTAGGTTCTTTTTTTACTTCAGAAATAAACCTAATAGTTTTCTCTGAAAGTCCTTTTGGAGCTTTAAAATTTTCGATCTCAGTAGTAAAACCGTATTTATATTCTTGATTTTTTAATTCCTCACTTTTCATAAATTTAATTATTTTTAGTTAAGTCTTGTAATTTTACACTCTCAAAAAAACCATTGATATGTTGATCTAATTGATGCCATAAATTATGTGTTATACATTTCACAGATTTATGATTGCATCCTCGTTTCGAATTTTTTTTACAATTAAGAGTTTTTACTTCTTCATCAACAGCATAAATAATATTAGATAATTTAATTTCAGATGCTGGTTTTTCTAGAACATATCCACCGTTGGCACCTCTGGAACTTTTGACTAACCTATTATTTTTTAATTGTAAAAAAATTTGTTCTAAATAAGCTAAAGATATATTTTGTCTTAAAGAAATTTCTGAAAGACTAATTGGTCCTTTACTTGTGTTAGACGCTAAATCGGCCATAGCCATTACTGCGTATCTACCTTTATTAGTAAGTTTCATAAATTAACGTTGTAATATAATAATTTTTGGCGAATTCCTACTTATTTAGTCAGGATTAAAAAAAAATATTTGTCGCATAAAAACATGCTATAACTCAGTACTTTTTTTTTTAATAATAATCATTATCAGTTATGAAGCCAAAAAGTTTAGAAATTTTTATCCCTGGTCCTGCTGGAAGACTTGAGGCAAAATATTATAAAAATCCAAAATTTGGGTCACCTGTTGCCATCGTGCTTCATCCTCATCCACAGTATGGTGGAACTATGAATAATAGGATTGTACAACTTATGTATAATATTTTTTTAGAGAATGGATTTTCTGTAATAAAAGTTAATTTTAGAGGAGTTGGAAAAAGTGAAGGAGTTTTTGACAATGGTCAAGGAGAGCTATCAGATGCTGCAGCGGCTCTTGATTGGATTGAAAGACAAAATCTAGACTACAGTCAATGTTGGGTATCTGGATTCTCATTTGGTTCTCTTATTTGCATGCAATTAATTATGAGAAGACCTGAGGTAAATAATTTTATAGCAGTCTCACCACAACCAAATGTATATGATTTTTCTTTTTTGGCTCCATGCCCAACTTCTGGTCAGGTTATATATAGTGAAAACGATGAACTGGTTACAAAAGAGAGTATTGTGGAACTAGATAATAGAATTAAAAATCAAAAAGGTGTCGAAGTATTATTTTCAAAGATTAAAAGTTCAAATCATTTTTTCAAAAATAAAGAAAAAGAGTTATCGATTGAAATTGAAAAATATTTAAAAGATAAAACAGCTCTCATTTAATTTTCAGTTACTTGACCGCCAATCGTTGGTTTTGTGCAGCCTGTCGTATTCGGAAAACTAATAGGTAATTTACAAATTGTTCTAATAGCAAGAAATCCAAATGCTTGGGACTCTATAAAGTCACCATCAATTTTATAATCATCTATTAGCTTTAGCTTCAAATTAGGACTTAAATATTTTTGAATTTGATTGATTAAAATTTTATTTTTCCTTCCTCCGCCACATAAAATAATATCTTTTATTAATTTATATTTAGAAATATTATCTGATAAAGAATCAGCTATTAATCTTGCTGTAAAGTCTGTTAAAGTTTTAGCTCCATCTTCCAATGAAAGACCTCGGGCAAATGAAATGTCAAAATCGCTCACATCAAAAGATTTTTTTTTGTTTATACGATTTAAAAAAAGATCTTGTGCTTGTTCTAATATAATTTCATTCTTTTTTCCAATGCTAGCTAATTTACCATTAACATCATATTTATTTTTTGAATTTGCCCTAACCCATTTATCGATTAGACAATTCCCAGGACCGATATCCTTACTAAAAAAATCAATTGATCCAACAGGATTATTAATAATAGTTATATTAGATATACCACCAATGTTCATAATGCATATTGGTAGATTAATTTTATTTTGTGTTGCAATGAGTTGATGAAATATAGGAACTAAAGGAGCTCCCTCGCCTCCGTTCATTAAATCATTATCTCTAAAATTACTGACAATTTTTTTTTGAATAAGTTGGTATAAAAGTTTTGGATCACCTAATTGACTTGAAATTTTTTCATCTGAGTTATGGTAAATAGTCTGCCCATGAAAACCTACCAAAAAATCCTCTTTTATATTTAAATCTTTAATTATCTTAGCGTGAAAAATGGTAATTTCACGCTCTAAAACTGATATTTCTGAGGAAAATTTTGTAAGATCTTTTTTACAGTTTATTTTATCCTTCAATGAATGAAACTGTTTATAAATATTATTGTCATATTCATAATATTTATCTTTAATTGATTCGTACTCCTCCATTCCATCCGAATAAATTAATGACGCATCAACACCATCTCCTGATGTGCCACTCATTAATCCCAAAGATATATATCTCTTATGCATATTTTTATTTATTTATAGTAATTTTTGTATAATAGTGGATACAAAAAAAAATTACTCTATGAAAAATGAATTTTTAAATGAAATGGAAAACCGTGGATATCTTAATCAGTGCACAGATATCGATAAATTAAAGGAAATCTGCAACAAAAAACCTATTTCAGCTTACATAGGTTTTGACTGTACTGCTCGCAGTCTTCATGTGGGAAGTTTATTACAAATAATGATTTTAAGATTAATGCAAAAATACGGTCATAGGCCTATTGTATTATTAGGCGGTGGAACTACAATGATCGGTGATCCCTCTGGTAAAGACTCCACAAGAAAAATTTTAAAACAAGATGAAATAAAAAGAAATATAAAGAGTATTAAAAAAGTTTTTACTAAAATTTTAGATAATTCAAAAAAAGAAACTAAACCAATATTTGTTGACAACGCTAAGTGGCTAACTAAATTAAATTTCATTAAATTTCTTAGAGACATAGGAAGCCATTTTACTATTAATAAAATGCTTGCTTTTGATAGTGTCAAACTTAGATTAGAAAGGGAGCAGTCATTAAGTTACATGGAATTTAACTATATGATTTTACAAGCATATGATTTTTATCAGCTTTTTAAGACAAAAAATTGTATTTTACAAATAGGTGGATCTGATCAATGGGGAAATATAGTTAGTGGAGTAGAGTTGATCCGTAGAATGCTTAAAAAGGAGTCATTCGGTTTAACTTCTCCTTTAATAACTTTAGCCTCAGGAGCAAAAATGGGTAAAACTGAAAAAGGTGCAATTTGGTTAAATAAAGATTTATATTCTCCTTACGATTATTGGCAATTTTGGAGAAACACCGATGATAGAGATGTAAGGAAATTTTTAAACTTTTTCACAGATCTAAAATCAAATGAAGTCAATATGCTTTGCGAGGGTGAAAAAAATATAAATAATCTAAAAATAATTTTAGCTAATGAGGCAACAAAAATTTTACATGGAGATTTAAGTGCTAAAAAGGCAGCTAAAACTGCTAAGGAGACTTTTGAAGGAAAAGGACTTGGAGAAAACCTGCCAACAATAAGAGTTAAACTATCTGATGTAAAAAAAGGATTAAGCCTGCTAGATTTCTTATCAAGAAATAAGATTATGTCTTCTAAAAGTGAAGCTAAGAGAGCTATTATTAATAACGGTTTAAAAGTAAATAATTTAGTTGTTACTGATGAGAAAAAATTAATTCAGTATGACGATTTTAAAGAAAAAAACCTGAAAATTTCATTTGGAAAAAAGAAGCATTATTTAGTAAAAATTATTTAGACTTTTTTTTATTTTTATCGATAATTTTTTGTATAAAACGTGGAGTAATAGTTCTTATAGGGTTAATAGTAGTCTTGATTTTACCAGGTGGACCTTTCATTTTAAAACTTATACCGAATAATCCTTCACCAACTTCCTTGGGAATAATGATATCTCCAATTAATGGAACTTTAGAAATTAATTTGTTTAATGTTTTGGCTGGTACCAGTGTACCTCTCAAACTTGTAATTTCTTTATTTTGGTAACCTTCCATTAGAATTGAAACACTAGGACCTAGGGCAAGTATTTCGTTAATTTTTAAGTTGTCATTTTTTTTTTCAAATTGAATTTCTAAAATATCAAATGTTAAACCTTCTCCTTGAGCTAAATCTGCTAAACCTCCAAGATCTGCCAAGGACAGTAACTTTATCAAACCTGGAGCATTAATTACTTTAAAATCCTCAATAGTTAATTTCGAATTTGAATATTGTTCCTCAATAATTACAGAGTATAAAAGTTTTCCTCCATTAAGACCTTTAAAGAAATCAAAGCCTGTTAAAAGGGGTTTGGGTAAATCTGAGTAAACTTCCAAGTATTGTTTTTTATTGTTTTTGTCATTTTTCATTGTGATGTCTAAAAATTTATTATTTCCGAAATCTCCTTTTGAGGAAACTTTAATAAATTTTCCATTTTCTATCTTTCCCAAAAGTTTAAAACTTTTTAATGGCTCAGAAAAAGGGACTAATATATTTTTAAAATCTATATCAATTTCTGCATTTAATATTGAAAATATTTTATTATTTGTTTTTTTGCTAAAAATTTTTGGTAAGTTAGTTGCATCAAAACTAGTTCCCTTTACAAATATTTTCTTAGCAAAGTTTGCTTTGAAATTATTATTTATTTTTCCATTTTTTGATGTTTTTACCTCAATTTTTTTAAATGACTGAAATTTACCTTTCTTAAATCTTAGATCGTTGACTAAAATCGAATTATCTCCATCAAGTAAACTCACCCTATGTATTTTGATATTTTCTTTATTTTTTTGTAACTCTATCGAAACATCTGAAATATTGTTAATTGATGTTTTGTAATTAATCATTCCTAAATTTATCTCTCTGTTACTTTTTGCATTTATTTTTAAATCGATTAATTTTTCTTTTAAAGAGGTTTCTAAACCAAATTTTAAATAGTTTTTATTATCGAAAGAATAATCGCCATTTAAATTAATTACACTTTTTCCATTTTCTATGTTTGTTTCAATATTTGAATTTCTTAAAAATAATTTATCAATACTTTTATGATGAAATTCTGAAGGTAATAAATTATTTATAAAAATAGAGGCCTCAGAAATTTTACCAGAATTTTTATAATTAAATCTTTTCACTTTGTATGTATTATCAAAAGTAATACTCAAATTATTATTTAAACTGGCATTAAAATCTTTTAAGGTTTTAAAATATTCAATATTTTTAAAAATATCCTTATCTTTAAACTCTGCGCTTTTAAAATTTAATTTTGATTTAAAATTTGTTTTTACTTTTAATTCTTTTGATAAATTAATCTTAATATCGCCCTCATAAAGTTTAAATGGAAAGACTTCACTTGAAATATTCTTGATGAGAATATCAGTTTTATCTGCTAAATAATTAAAATCAGTATTTTGTAAAACGAAATTTTCCTTAATTTCAGCCTTTAAATTTGTAATTTTCCCTCTTGCAATAAAATCGTCTAAATTATTTTCGTTATTAAAGAAAAACTCAATCTCTGTGTCAATTTTACCTGAAATTATTTTGTTATTAACAAAACTTGTAAAATTTGAGGGTTTGAATGTTGAAGAGATTTCTTTGAATTGTTCAAAGTTAACCTGAAATAAAACCAATCTTATTTTTTTAATTTTAGGTTTCGATTTTAACAAAGATATAAAATCAATATAAACTTTAATATTTTTTGCTGGTATTTCAGTTTTTCTATAAATTATTTTTGGATTGTCTGTTTCTAAGAAAAGACTCAATTCTTTTAAATTTATTTTAAATTTAATTGTTTCAACAGTAAGATTAGTATTTTTATTAGCTTGATTTATTTTATTTGATATTAATTTGTTGAACTTATCAGTTTGAATACCAACCGAAGATAAAATTCCTATTATTGAAATACAAATAAATAATAAAAAAATAATTAATTTTAAAAATAATTTATTCATTTACGACTCTTAATTCCCTCTTCGATAAATTGATCAATATTTCCGTCCAGTACACTAATTGGATTTGTGTTTTCTATTTTATTTCTTAAATCTTTAACTAGTTGATAGGGTTGCAAAACATATGAACGTATTTGATGTCCCCAGCCTATTTCAGTTTTTGTATCAAGTTGTTTTTGATTTTCCTGATCTCTCTTCTGAATTTCATGCTCATATAGCCTTGCTTTTAACATTTTGAAACAAGTCTCTTTATTCTTATGTTGTGACCTTTCATTTTGACATTGAACAACAATTTTTGTTGGAATATGAGTGATTCTTACAGCGCTATCTGTAGTATTAACATGTTGGCCCCCGGCACCGCTTGATCTGTAAGTATCAATCCTAAGATCTTTTTCGTCTATTTTAATTTTAATATCATCTTCAACAACTGGATAAACCCAGACACTAGCAAAGCTTGTGTGTCTTCTCGCGCCGCTATCGAAAGGAGAAATTCTTACTAATCTATGAACACCTGACTCAGATCTCATTAGTCCGTATAAATAATTGCCTTCGACTTTTATGATAGAAGACTTGATGCCCGCTTCTTCACCTTTATGTTCACTTATAATTTGATATTTAAAGTTTTTTTTATCGAACCATTTCATGTACATTCTTCTCAACATGTCAGCCCAATCTTGACTCTCAGTTCCTCCCGCGCCTGCGTGAATTTCAAGGTAAATATCTAATCCATCGTTTTCTCCAGATAAAAAACAATTAATTTCATTTTTTTTTAGATTTTGTTGGATTTCATCAATCTTATTAAAACAATCCTCAATAGTTTCGTCATCTTTTTCTTGAGATGCTAATGAATACAAGTCTTTTAAATTTGCTAATTCTTTTGAAGATATATTAAATGAGTTTAAAATGTCCTCAAATATTTTCTTCTGTTTTATGGTTTTTTTTACTAATTCCTTATTTTTCCAAAAATTATCTTCTTGAAGAATCTCTTCGATTTCTTTTAATCTTAATTCAACCTTATTAGATTCAAAGATACCCCCTAATATTTTTTAAAGAGTTATTTGCTTTTAACAATTTATTCTCGAAATTTTGCATTAGTAAAATTGTCTAAATTTAATAAGACTATCATGACCATCAATTGATATTAAATTATTATTATTTATATTGTTAATATCTTTTACCTTTAAAGCCTCCAAAATTGTTTTTTTATCTCCAGGTGAAGATTTTAACCCTGTGTCGTAATTAATTGATGTCAAATAAATATTTTTAGGTATGTAAAAATCTTTAAAATCTTCTTTATATAAAGCATTTTCTACAAAATTTTTAAATATTGGAAGAGCTGCCTTAGAACCAGTCTCATATTTACCTAAAGTTTTTGGATTATCAAATCCAATATAAACTCCTACAACTAGATTAGAAGAAAAACCAATAAACCAAGCATCAAAATTATTATTCGTAGTTCCAGTTTTTCCTGCAAGAGGAACATTTAATGATTTAAGTTTTTTTGCAGTTCCTCTTTGAACTGCACCACTTAATATATTTGTCATTTGAAAAGCTGTTTCTTCACTAAAAACTCTCTTATGAGTATTTTCGATTTTTGGAAGTTTTGAAGTTTGGTTTATAAAATTATCACAGCCACTACACTCAATATTTTCTCTTTGAAAAATAGTCTTTCCTCTTCTGTCTTGAATTCTAGAAATTAAATTTGGTCTTATTTTCTTCCCTCCGTTAACAAATGATGCATATGCTGAAGTAAGATTTAAAAGAGTTGTTTCTGCTGCTCCTAAAGAAACAGATAATAATTCAGGTATATCATTATAAATTTCTAAATTTTTTGATAATTCTAAAATTTTATCAAGTCCTAATATTTTTGCTATTCTTATTGTCATTAAATTTCTTGAGTACTCAATACCTTTTCTCAATGTAGTAGGTCCGTAAAATTTTTTTCCGTAGTTTTCTGGCTTCCAGTTTTTTAAACCCACACCTTGACTTTCAACAAATGGTGCATCTAAGATTATTGAATTTGGTGAAAAACCATTTTCAAGTGCAGCTGCATAAACAATTGGTTTAAAAGCTGAACCGGGTTGTCTTTTTGCTTGAGTTACTCTATTAAATTCACTTGATTTAAAATTAAAACCCCCAACTAATGCTTTTATGTCACCCGAGAAAGGGTCGAGAACTACGATCCCGCCATTTACTTTTGGATACTGTTTTAAATTCCATGAATCTTTTTCTCTTTTAACTAAAATTATATCTCCCAAATTATAAATATTCGAAATTAATTTTTTCTTCGGAATAGTCCATTTAAGATCAACAGAATTAATAATACCTTTTTTTTTTATTTTTTTTTCATCAACAGTTTGAAATTCTAAATTAGAATTGTTTACTTGAGTAATTTCTGCAAATTCCCAATTTAAGGTTGGATCTAATTTATAGTTATCAATTATTTTTTTCCAATTTTTTTGTTTAAATTTATTTGTTATAGGTCCCCTCCATCCATGTCTTTTATCATAAGCTTCAATTCCTTTTCTTAATGAATTTATGGCTTCTGTTTGATATTTAATATTTAAAGGAGTTCTTATGCTTAAGCCTTGAGAGTATAATTTTTCAAAACCATAATTTTCGTTGACAGATCTTCTTACTTCCTCCGTGTATGAATTAGCTTCATTTAATATTTCAATCTTCCTTCTTTTTAAATTTAATTCTGAATTTTTAAATTTGTTATATTCTTTTTTAGTGATAAAATTATTTTCTTTTAAATTTTGAAGAACTAAATTTCTTCTAAATTTACTAATATCAGGATATCTATAAGGATTATATTTACTTGGAGCTTTAGGTAAAGCTGCAAGTAATGCAGAGTCAGGATAATTCAGTTCTTTTATGGATTTATCGAAATATTCTAAACTAGCTGCAGCTATACCATATGTCCCTTGACCTAAATAAATTTGGTTTAGATATAATTCTAAAATTCTTTCTTTAGAATATGCTCGTTCGATTCTAAATGCCAAAATTGCCTCTTTAATTTTTCTTTTTAAAGAAACTTCATTTGTTAAAAGAAAGTTTTTAGCAACTTGCTGAGTAATTGTTGATGCACCCTCTAATCTTTTGTTTTGTGTTATATTTTTAATATTTTTAAATAAAGCTCTTAAAATCCCTTTAGCATCTATTCCAGGATGACTAAAAAAATTTTTATCCTCTGCTGACAAAAAAGAATTGATTACAACTTCAGGAATAGATTCGTAGGGAACAAATAATCTCTTTTGCAAAGCGTATTCGGCAATTAATTTACCATCTTCAGAGTAAACTCTGCTTGAGATAGGTGGTTGATAATTTGATAGTTTTTTGTAGTCCGGTAGGCCAATTGAAAAATACCATAATGTGGAAAATCCAAAAAATAAGATGGAAACCAAAAATACAATTATAAATTTAAAAGAAAAATTTATAAATTTAATCATATCCTTGGTTATCAGTGATAAATTAGACCATCTTTGGGCATCAAAAGTTTAAAATATCTGTATTTATTTATAAAATCGTATAAAATATAATAATGACAAATTGTAAATTCACAGATTTCAAAAAATTCAAAGGAATTCAAATAAAATGGAAAAAAATTTATTTATTGATGCATCGCATCCAAATGAAACTCGAATCGTTCTTAAATCAGATAATTCAATTGAAGAATATGAATTTGAAGATAAAAATAATTTAAATTTTAAAAATAATATTTATTTAGGAACAATTAGTAGAGTAGAGCCATCTCTTCAAGCAGCTTTTGTAAACTTCGGAAGAGAAAAGCATGGTTTCTTAGCTTTTAATGATATCCAGTCCGATTACTATCAAATACCTCATGAGGATAAAGAAAAAATAAAGGTTGTTGAAGAAAAAATTAGAGAAGATTTAAAAAAACAAAACATAGAACTATCTCAGGAAAATATTTCACAGGATAATACTCAAAATTCTAATGAGTTGAATATAAAGCCAACTGAAAATGGTTTAATAAAAAGTACTGATGATGAAAAAAAAGAATTAAGAGAAGAAGTTAAATCATCTTATGGTATTAAAAAATATCGTATTCAAGAGGTTATTAAACCTGGTCAAGTAATTCTTATACAAGTAATTAAAGAGGAAAGAGGACAAAAGGGAGCTGCACTTACAACTTTTATTTCTTTAGCAGGTAAATATATTGTTCTTATGCCCAACACTCCAAAAGGAGGCGGAATATCTAGAAAAATTTATAATTCTACAGATAGGCAAAAAATAAGATCGATATTAAATGAAATCAATATTCCAAAGAGTATGGGAGTAATTGTGAGAACTGCAGGAGCAAATAAAACAAAAAATGAGATAGATAAAGATTTTCAAAATACTTTAAAAACATGGGAAGATATCAGAGATAAAGCCTTAGAGTCTAATGCGCCTTCATTAGTTTATGAAGAGGGAGATATAATCAAAAGAACATTGAGAGATATTTATGACAACGAAACAAAAAATGTTTTCATCGAAGGAAATGATGCATATCAAAAGGCAAAAAAATTTATGAAGGAGCTTATGCCAAAAAGTGTGAAAAATATTAAAAAATATAGAGGAAAAATTCCACTTTTTCATGACGCGAACATCGAAAGAGACTTAAATAATATTTTTGAACCAACAGTAAAACTTAAATCTGGGGGCTACTTAGTTATTAATCCCACTGAAGCTTTGGTTTCAATTGATATTAATTCTGGACAGTCTACTAAGCAAATAAATATAGAAAAAACTGCGTTAAATACAAATCTTGAAGCAGCAGAAGAAATTGCACGTCAGATAAAACTAAGAGATCTTTCAGGTTTGATTGTAATTGATTTTATTGACATGAATAACTTTCACAACAGACGTAACGTAGAAAGAAAAATGCGTGATAGCATCAGAAAAGACAGAGCTAGAATACAGATTGGTAGAATAAGTAATTTTGGCTTACTTGAGATGACCAGGCAAAGATTAAGAGAGGGTTCTATTAAGTGGGAAACACAACTTTCTTTGAGTTCATTTTCTCAAAAAATAATAAAAAAAATACAATATTTAGCATTTACCGAAAAAGTAAAAATTATAAAATCGTATATTCCTGAAAAAGTAAAATTTTATATTGAAAAAAACTTTCTCGAAGAGTTAAAATATTTTCAAAAGAAATATTCATTAAAAATTGAATTAGTTTCAGATAGTAATTTATTAATACCAGAATATAAAATTGAACTTTTAAATAAATCAAAGAAAGTTTTAAATGTAATTGAAAATTTTAAGAAAATTTTAGAGATAAAAAGAGGAAACAAAGAAGAAAAAAAGGAGAAAAAAAATATCAAAAAAAATAAAAAAGAGACAAAAAAAATCAAATCAAAAAAACAACTAAGAACTCTTTGGGTTAGAAGAAAAAGAAAAACTAAATAATACCTTTTTTAGGAGAACTCGCTTTGGCAATAAGGTTTTTTTTCATTCTACCAGCTAAAAATGCTTGACGACCTGAGATTACCGAATTTTTAAAAGCTTCAGCCATAATTATTGGTTTCTTCGAATTTGCAATAGCACTATTTATAAGAACTCCTTCACATCCCAACTCCATCGCAATTGTTGCATCAGATGGTGTTCCTATTCCCGCATCGACTATAACAGGAACTTTTGATTGTTTAATAATTAACGAAATATTTGTTTTATTTAGTATACCTAGACCAGAACCAATTGGAGAAGCTAAAGGCATAATCGCGCATGCTCCACAGTTCTCTAATTCTTTAGCTAAAATCGGATCGTCAGTACAATAAACCATAACTTTAAATCCTTCTTTAACAAGAACCTTTGTTGATTTAATTGTTTCGATCATATTTGGGTATAAGGTTTTTTTATCTCCAAGAACCTCCAATTTTACTAGCTTCCAACCTCCCATTTCTCTAGCAAGTCTTAAAGTTCTAAGCGCGTCTTTAGAATTAAAACACCCAGCTGTATTAGGTAAATAAGTAATTTTTTTTGGGTTTAAATAATCTGTTAAAATAGGTTTTTTTTTATCTAAGATATTTATTCTTCTTACTGCGACTGTAACCATATCAGCACCAGACGCTTTAACTGCTTTAGCAGTTTCTACAAAGCTTCTATACTTTCCAGTTCCAACTATTAATCTTGATTTAAATACTTTATTAGAAATTTTAAAATAATCTCTTTTCAATTTATCCGCCTCCTATAAAATGAACTATCTCTAATTTATCTTTATTTTTTAAAAACTTTTTTTTGTAATTTATTTTTTGAACTATAGTACCATTGTATTCAACCGCTATTTTTTTATTATTGAGCTTATATTTTTTCAACAATTCAAGTATTGAAATGTTTGTTTTGATTGTAATTTTCTTACCATTTAATTGTATTTTTGCCATAATTCAGCTAATCAATGCTAATAAAAAATATTGATGAAAAAAATTATAATTCTTAATGGCCCAAATCTCAACCTTTTAGGTGAAAGAGAAAAAAGTCAATACGGAAGTTCTACTTTAGCTGATATTGAAAATAATTGTGAAAATTTTGCAAAAAAGAATGATGTTAAACTATCTTTTTTTCAATCAAATATTGAGGGAGAATTAGTAAATCAAATACAAGATTCTAGAAATAAGCAAAATGGCCTAATTATAAACGCTGGTGGGTATACACACTCATCTGTAGCTATTCATGACGCTTTAAAAATAATTAAAATTCCAATTATTGAATTGCACATAAGCAATATTTATAATAGAGAGGAATTCAGACACAAATCTTTAATTAGTAAAGTTGCTCAAGGTGTTATTTGTGGATTTGGAGTTGATGGATATTTGATGGCTTTAGAGGCAATGAGAAAAATTTTAAAGTAATGAAAATTGAAAAAAAATTAATCAAAGAATTGGTAGAAAATTTAAAAGAGTTTAATTTAACTGAGCTAGAGTATCAGGATGGTACAACCAAAATTAAAGTTTCTAGATCATTAAAATCAATAGACACTCCAAAAACAAGCGCGGTAGTTTCTCAAAATAAAACTGTTTTAAAAAATTCCGAAAATGTCGAGGGTATTAGAGTGAAATCCCCAATTATTGGCACTGCTTATCTAGCTCCTGAGCCAGGTGCGAAAAAATTTGTTGAGATAGGAGATAAAGTTAAAAAAGGTCAAACTGTTATGATTGTTGAAGCGATGAAAACTATGAATCACGTTCCTTCTACAGGTGATGGGGAAGTAAAAGAAATATTAGTTGTTGACGGGCAACCTGTTGAATTTGGTCAAACACTTATTCTTCTTAAATAATTAAATGTTCAAAAAAGTATTAATTGCTAATAGAGGTGAAATAGCTGTTAGAATTATTAGAGCTTGTAAAGAATGGGGTATAAATACCGTTGCAGTTCACTCTGATGTTGACTCGGACTCAATGCATGTAAGACTTGCAGATGAAAGTGTTTGTATAGGGTCACATCAACCTCAAAATAGTTATTTGAATATCTCATCGATAATGTCTGCTGTTGATCTTACAGGTGCCGAAGCAATTCATCCAGGTTATGGTTTCTTATCTGAAAATGCTAAATTTTCTGAAATTGTAAACAAGCACGGAATCAAATTTGTAGGGCCTAGTGCAGATATAATTTCAAAAATGGGAGATAAAATTGAAGCGAAAAGAATAGCGAAAAAATATGGTCTTCCTGTCATTGAGGGTTCTGAGGGAAGTGTTAAATCAATTAATGAGGCAAAATCTATTTGTAAGAAAATAGGTTTCCCAGTTCTTATAAAAGCTGCTGGCGGTGGAGGTGGTAAAGGAATGAAAGTAGTTGAACAAGAAAATAAATTAGAGGAACTATTTTTAACAGCTAAAACTGAAGCAAAGAAATTTTTTGGTAAAGATGAATTGTATATAGAAAAATATTTTAAAAATCCTAGGCATATAGAAGTGCAGGTAATGTCTGGAAAAAATAAAACTGTTCATTTAGGAGAAAGAGACTGCACAGTTCAAAGAAGGCATCAAAAGCTAATTGAAGAAACTCCTAGTCCTGTAATTACAGATAATCAGAGAAAGGAACTATTAGAAAAAACTGTGAAAATGGTAGAACAAATTAATTATGAAGGTGCTGGCACAGTAGAATTCATTTACGAAAATGGAAAATTTTATTTTCTTGAGATGAATACAAGGGTTCAAGTGGAACATCCGGTAACTGAAGTTCAGACTGGTATTGATATTGTAAAAGAGCAATTGTGGATCGCTTATACTGGTGATACAGCGCTTAGTCAGAATGATATTATTCCTCGTGGCCATTCGATTGAATGCAGAATAAATGCAGAAAATCCTGCATTAAATTTTCAACCAAGTCCAGGTATAATTAGTGTTTGCCATCAACCTTCGGGTTTTAGAACTAGAGTAGATGGATCTGTATTTCAAGGATGTAAAGTAACACCTTATTACGATAGTCTTATCGCTAAAGTAATATGCAAAGGAAGAAATAGAACGGAAGCTATTCAAAGGACATTAAGATCGCTCGATGAATTTGTACTAGAAGGAATAACAACTACTATAGATTTACATAAAAAAATTTTAAGACATAAAAAATTTATCGATTCTGACTTTGATACGAATTGGCTTGGAAAAGAAAAATTTTATTAAACGTTGAAACAGTTTAACAACTGTAAATCATAGATAGCATGATCAAACGGGGTGAGACTAGGATCTGAAGAAAAAGTCCATCCATTGAATATAAAAACTTTTTCATTTTCATTCTTAGTCAAATCTTTTACCTGCATATATGCGACATTTGTGATTTTATTATGTACTTTTGCTTTTTCACATTTTAAAATTTTAATTTCAAGTGGTCCAAATTTTTTTGTTTCGTCAATGTTCACAATAATTTTTGATGATTTTGCAGTAATTTTGTCTAGTCCGATTAAAACTGCATGAGCAACATCAAGGTTTATATTTTCTTTTTTTTTTTCCTTGAGATTTTTTCTTACTTCTTTTTCACTTTTTTCCTCTACATCCTCAAAACTTGGTTTAATTTCATCCAGATTTATTAATGGCGAGGTTGTAATTACGTCTTCTGCAAAATTATTTGGCATCATTAAAAAAAAAAATAAAATAATACAGATATTATTTCCAAGTTTCATATTTTTTTAAATTTTCATTTTTTTTTATTTTCACAGGCTTAAAACTTTTAGAAGTTCCTGTTAAATTTTCTTGATGATCTTTTTCCCAGGAATATTTTTTTAATTCCTTTGTGTCAGGCAATTTATCAATAGTATGGTGCATCCAAAGATACCACTCAGAAGAAATTTTAGTCGCTTCGATGTTATTTGCGTAAATGACCCACCTCTGATCATTTTTATTTTTGTAATATTTGTTTCCAAAATTGTCTTTTCCAACATATTTTCCGGTAAATAAAGTTTTAAGAAAAGTTCCAAAAGTTTGTTTGTTCCACCAAGTAAAAAAAATTTTCATATTTCAATAAAAGATTTTAAATCCACACAATCAAAAAGTGTGTCTAAAATTATAGACACACATAATAATTAATATATATCTTTATCTAATAGAATCCAAATAAATATGAAAAAATATATAGTTGAAACTTACTATACTTGTACCTTTAAGACAGTTCACTCTTTAGAAAATCTTAATGAAAATGAATTGTCTAAAATTGATAATAGAACAGATGGAGAGGTAGAAGTAATTGATGTTAAATTAAATAATAGGAAAACGAGAAAAACTACTGATATTAAAAATAATAAAATAGAGCAAAAATCAAAAACTGAAAACAATATATCTAAAAATATTAGCAAAAGTATAATTCATAATAAAAATCAGAATAATATTGAAAATGCTCCAAATTTAAAAATAAAAAATAAATCTAGATTTAAAATGCCTGATAGAAGAAAAGGATATATTCAGAAAGCTCAAATAGGTGACCATAAAGTATATTTACACACCGGTGAATATGACGATGGAAAAATTGGTGAAATTTTTATTGATACTAACAAAGAGGGAGAACTTGTTAAAGCTATGATGAATAATTTTGCTATAGCAATATCACTTGGTTTACAATACGGAGTTCCTCTTGAGGAATATGTAGATGCATTTATAGATACAAAATTTGAACCTTCAGGAAATGTTCTTGGGAACGACAGAATTTTAAGTGCTTCATCTATTTTGGATTACGTATTCAGAGAATTAGCTATTTCATATCTTGGTAAAGAAGAATTAGCACATACACCATCAATTTCTAGCTCAAAAAATATCTCAAGCGAAAATACTGATGAAAAATTTATTAAAATTGTAAAAAATATTACATCTAAAGGTTTTGTGAGAAGCAACCTTGAAGAAAAACTTGTTGATCTATCTGATGTAAGGATAAATCTAAAAACAAAAAATTAGTTGTCTTTTTTAACAGTTTTTATACTTAATTCTTTAAGTTGTTTTTCATCAACGTCTGATGGCGCATTCATCATTAAATCCTCAGCGTTTTGATTCATTGGAAACAAAGTAACTTCTCTTATATTATGTTTGTCAGCTAGTAGCATAACAATTCTGTCTATTCCCGGCGCTATTCCACCATGGGGTGGTGCTCCAAAACTCAGGGCATTTATCATGCCCGAAAATTTTTTTCTAACATCGTTTTCAGTATAACCAACAATAGAAAATAATTTATACATTAATTCGGGTTTATGATTTCTTATGGCTCCAGATGATAATTCGACACCATTACAAACAATATCATATTGAAATGCTTTCATCTCAAGAGGTTTATTAAAATCTAATTTGTTTAAATCTCCTTGTGGCATTGAAAAAGGATTATGACTAAAAATTATTTTTTTAGTTTTTTCATCAAGTTCAAACATTGGATAGTCAACAATCCAACAAAATGCAAATTTATTGTTGTCAATTAATTTTAATTCTTTTCCAATTTTATTTCTAGCTATTGATAAAATTTTTTGGATTTCGTTCTCTTTTCCACATGATAAAAATACACTATCGCCTACCTCAGCATCACAAATTTTCATGATTTCATTTATTGCTTTTTCAGAAAAAAACTTTCCAACTGGACCCTTTCCTTTTATTGAGCCTTCATTTTCAATTGTAAAATAAGCTAATCCAGAACCTCCCTGATCTTTAGCCCATTTATCAATATTATCAAAAAAACTTCTAGGTTTTTCTTTAGTATTCTTTGTAATTATTGCTTTTACCCTAGCTCCTGATTTAACTAATTTTTTAAAAATATCAAAAGTCACTTCTTCAGTCTCAAATATATTTGTAATATCATTTATTACTAATGGATTTCTTAAATCTGGTTTATCTGTTGCATATTTTTGCATAGCCTCTTTATATGGAATCCTTGGAAATTTTTCTTCGACTATTTTCTTAGAGGAAAATTTTTTAAATAGCTTAACCATCAATGTTTCAACTACTTCAAAAACATCTTCTTGTTCAACAAATGACATCTCTAAATCTAATTGATAAAATTCACCGGGACTTCTGTCCGCTCTTGCATCTTCGTCTCTAAAACAAGGTGCTATTTGGAAATATTTGTCAAAACCGGAAACCATAATTAATTGTTTAAATTGTTGTGGTGCTTGTGGTAAAGCATAAAACTTGCCCGGGTTTAGTCTGCTTGGAACTAGAAAATCTCTAGCTCCCTCAGGGCTTGAAGAAGTTAATATTGGAGTCTGAAACTCAAGAAATCCCAGATTTAACATCTCTGATCTAATGAATGAAATTACTTGTGACCTTAATATAATATTTCTATGCATTTCATCCCTACGTAAATCCAAAAATCTATATTTTAATCTAATATCTTCAGGATAATCTTGTTCACCAAAAACTGGGATGGGTAATTCCTTTGCATTTGAGAGGACAGTAACTGATTTGATCGTTATTTCTATTTTTCCAGTTTTAAGTTCTAAATTTTCAGTTTCATTTGTTCTTTTAACAACTTTTCCAAAAATCTGTAAAACGGACTCTGGTTTTACTTTTTCCAACACAGGAAAAAATTTATTATTATTTTCTATAACACATTGTGTCATACCAAAATGATCCCTTAGATCTACAAATAAAAGATTACCGTGATCTCTCTTTCGATGAAGCCATCCAGATAAGGTAACTTCCTTATTAATATCTTTCTCACTTAATTGAGAGCAATTATGTGTTCTAAATTTATTCATTTATTAAGTACTTTTTTTATTAAATTAATATTAATGGATTTTCCAGAAGATAAAGATGTCTCATCAATAATTTTAACAAATTCAAAGATTTTTTTATATGATCGATCTATGTTTTTGATAATATATTCAGATATTTTTGGGCTTAATTCTATTTGTTTATCAGAAAAAGATTTGGAAATAATAACTTTAAGTAAGTCATCAGTTGGAAGTTCAATTCCAATATCGAGAAAACTGTTAACCCTTGATTTTAAATCTCTTAATACAAAATTATTTTTTTTTAAAGATGTAACACTGTTGATTAGAATAAAATTTTCTAATTGTTTTGACTGATTTAAAATTGAATAAAATAATTTTTCCTCAATATTATTTTTAAAATTTTCAATAATTAAACAATCTAGGTGATTTAATTGGTTAATTATTTCATCATTAATACTATTAGCTTCAATAAGCTTTACTTTATTAATTTTTTTTTCGAGAATTTTTGATAAGTGTGTTTTTCCAGAACCTTGGTCTCCAAAAATGTTTAGCCATTTTCCAGGCCAATTTGGCCAACTTTCAATAAGTTTGTATGCTGAAAAATTATTACTTGAAACATAAAAATCTTGTTCGAAATACTTTGTTTTGAATGGGAATTTAAAAACGAGTTGGCTCATATTAATTTTAAGCTCCATTGATCTCCAATCAACTTTAATATAATTCGTTGTTCCTCAAGCTGTTTCATAATTTTATCAAGTTTGCCTAAATATTTAATTTTTAAGGAAACATTGCTTTTATTAAATTCTTGGACATAAATGCTGTCAATCGAGTCTATTTTTTTAATTCTATTATTAAACTCAACTAAATTATTTACTTTACTTGTAGAAAGTTTTGCATTTAAAAACGATGGAACTCTAATATCAATTAAATTTTGCGACTTTACAAAATTAATAATTTCTTCACTTACTTCTTTTATTATCTTATTTTCATAGTCTCTTTTTGCGAGATTTGACTTTTCTATTACTAAATTTTTATCAATTTTTTTTCCTAATATGTTTGCCCTTAAATAAACTTTATAATTACCCTTTTGGATTTCTTCAATTAATACTAAAGCTAAGTTTTTTTTTGTATACTCTTTAAATAAATTTCTAATATTTAAATCTAAAAGACTATTTTTATTAATATTAATTTCTTGTATTACTTCGATATTTTCTAAAAGTAGCACAAATTCTATTAATTTAGCTGAGTAAACTTTATTCCAATTTTCATAAAAAAAATTGTTATTAAACACATACAGCTGATCATTTTTTTTTAATATTGGTAGAATAAATAACTCTTTTTGAATAATTTCTGAATATAAAATTCCCCTTTGAAAAAATAATTTATGTAATTTATCTTTATCAAAAAAAATATTAAATTTTATTGTATTTTCTTTTTCAGTCTTTTCCTCTTCGATTACTTGATAATATGAAACTAATTCTTTAATTTGTTGAAAATTTAAATCTGATACCTTTTTAATATCTTTTGAAAGCAGTATCTTTTCCATAAGTTGGATGTAACCAACTTTTAAAGCTTTATTAGCTAAAAATTCATTCGACATTTTTGGAGTTTTGGTAATTTCAATATTATTAACATTAAATATTTTTTCGTTTGATAAAACGTTTCCACTTTTTGCAAAAATCACTAAAATAATAATTATTAATTTATAACTTTTCATATTGACTCAAAGTACCATTTATAAATGAAAAAAATGCAAAATAGTTACAAAAAAAGTGGTGTTAATATTTCATTAGCTAATAAATTAGTTAAACATATTTCAAGTTTATCCAAGAAAAATGTCAAAAAAAAGAAAAAACCTTTTAAAGGCGACGCAATTGGTGGTTTTGGATCTTTATATGATATAAGCAAAACAAAAATAAAAGATCCAGTGATTGTTTCATGCACTGATGGTGTCGGTACAAAAATTGAAATAGCTAATATGTTAAATAGGTTTGATACAATTGGTATCGATTTAGTAGCAATGTGTGTGAATGACTTAATAGTTCAAGGTGCAAAACCTTTATTTTTTTTAGACTACATTGCTGTAGATAAAATTAATTTAAGAAAGATGAAGAATATTTTAAAAGGAATATTTAAAGGTTGTAAAATATCAAATTGTGAACTTATTGGAGGTGAAACTGCTGAAATGCCAGGCGTTTATCCAAGAAATAAGTTTGACCTAGCTGGATTTAGTGTGGGTATTGTCTCAAAAAAAAAAATTTTGAATAAAAATAATGTCAAAGATAAAAATTTAATTTTAGCAATTCCTTCAAGTGGGATCCATTCAAATGGTTATTCTTTGATAAGAACTATTTTGAAAAAAAATAAACCTGATAAAAATTTAAAAAGAGAACTTTTAAAGCCGACAAAAATTTACTCAAACGAAATTATAAAACTTTCAGAAAAAAAATTGATTAATGCCGCTGCCCATATCACTGGGGGAGGATTAATCGAAAATCTAATTCGATCTATACCTAAAAATTTATGTGCAAATGTTGACCTATCTAAAATTAAGATAAAAAAAATATTTAAATGGATTAAAAAAAATGATGTCTCCGAAAAAGAGATGATAAAAACTTTCAATTGTGGAGTTGGTTTTTGTTTGATCGTTCCAAAGTATAATGTTCAAAAAATAAAAAAATATTTTACAAAAAGTTTTATGCCATATGAAATTGGTTATATCTCAAAAAATAATAAAAAATTTAAATTAATAAATTCATTGCAATGGTGAAAAAAAATGCATGTGTTTTTATTTCCGGAACTGGTTCAAATTTAAAAAACCTAATTCTTCAATCAAGAAATTATAACTTTCCAATAAATATAAAAATAGTGATTTCAAATAATAGAAATGCATTTGGTCTCATTTATGCAAAGAGAAATGCAATTCGATATTTTTTAATTAATACTAAAAATGATAAATACATTCACCAATTAACAAATACTTTAATAAAGGAAAAAATAGAATTGATTTGCCTAGCTGGATTTATGAAAATTTTACCAAAAAAGTTTTTTGATTTATTTAGAAAGAAAATTATAAACATTCATCCCTCTCTATTACCTAAGTTCAAGGGGCTAAATACTTATAAAAGAGTGCTTGAAAATAAAGAAAAAAAAACAGGATGTACAGTTCACTATGTCAATAAGAAGTTAGACAGTGGTAACACAATCTGCCAAAAAACATTTTATGTAGCGCCCAACGATGATGAATTTTCTTTAAAAATAAAAACTCAAAGGTTGGAGCGGGTAGTTTTTCCAGAGGCTATTTTTAAAATCTACAGATATAATTAGGATTTAAAAAAAAAGTTTATTTCTTTTTTTGCATTATCTGGTGAGTCTGATCCATGCACCGAGTTTTTATCTATTGATATGCCAAATAGTTTTCTAATGGTATTTTCACTTGCATTTTTTGGATCAGTAGATCCCATTAATTCTCTATTTTTCAAGACAGCATTTTCACCCTCCAAAATCATAACAAATATTGGCCCTGATGAAAGGTATGAACATAGGTCGTTATAAAATGGTTTTGATTGGTGAACTTTATAAAACTCTGAAGCTTCGTCTTTGGTGATATGAATTTTTTTGCTATCTTTTATCTTGAACCCGTTTTTTTGAAAAATTGATTTAATTTCATCTACCAAATTACGTTCAACAGCATCTGGTTTAATAATAGATAATGTTTGTTCTGTATTACTCATAATTATCCTCTATAAGTTGATTTAATAATCTAACACCGAAACCAGTAGCACCTCCTGAGTTTAAAGCTCCACCATATTTTGAAAAAGCCATTCCAGCTATATCTAAATGAGCCCAAGGTGTTTTGTTTAAAATAAATCTTTGTAAAAATTGTGCGGCAGTTGTTGATCCAGCTCCACCAACATAATTAATATTTTGCACATCGGCATTTTTTGAATTCATTAGTTTATCATAATTTTTATGAAGTGGCATTCTCCAAACTTTTTCTTCAACTTTCTCACCAGCTTCAAATATTCGTTTAGATAAATTATCATCATTTGAAAATAAGCCTGCATATTCAGACCCTAAACAAACTATAATAGCTCCCGTCAATGTTGCTAGATCAATTATAAATTTTGGTTTAAATTTTTTTTCAGTAAAAGTTAGTGCATCTGCCAAAACTAATCTTCCTTCAGCATCAGTATTCAATACTTCTATCGTTTTACCACTATACGATTTAACTATGTCTCCAGGTCTTTGAGCATTTCCACTTACCATGTTCTCTACTAAACCAACAACCCCAACAGCATTTATTTTTGCTTTTCTAAGTGCAAGACTTTTCATCAGACCTACAACTGTTGCAGAACCTGCCATATCGTATGTCATGTCTTCCATAAACTTTGCGGGTTTAAGAGAATATCCTCCAGTATCAAAACAAACTCCCTTTCCAACAAAAGCTAAAGGTTTTGAATTATCATTTGCACCGTTCCACTCCATTGTCACAAGGTAAGAACCTCTTATACTTCCTTGTCCAACTCCAAGTAAAGCATGCATACCTAGTTTGCTTAACTTTTTTTCATCAAGAATATTTATTTTTAAACCGTCTTTTTTTAAAGAATTTATTCTTTTGGCATATTCATCTGGATGTAAGACATTGCCAGGCTCTGACACTAAATCTCTTGCAAAAAATGTTCCTTCCTCCAAAGATTTAAACTTTAGTTGAGTTTTAGATGAAGGTTTATTTTTATTGCCTAAAACATTTATGGATAAAATTCTATTATCTTTTTTTGACTTATATTTTTTAAATTCGTACGATTTTAATTTTAATCCGTGAAGAAAGTGTCCTAAAAAATTATTTTCATTGCTAATAATACTATCCGAGAGAATAAAATAAGTGCAATTTTTTCCATAATTAATACGCCCAAAAAATTCCGCTCCTAAATTTTCTATATCAGCAGTTTTTAAGTTTTTTTTAATTGATATTAATATGATTTTTTTTTTTGAATTAACCTCGAAAATTAAAAGATTTTTTTTTAAATCACTACTTTTTAATAATTCATTAATATACGAAAATTCTGTGTTCGAAAAATATTTTTTTAAAGAGTTTAATTTGAATTTATCATCTGAAAACAATACTATATTTGACGAAAAATTATTCGTCGTTTTTTGTTGATAGCTAATTTTTATAGACATAATTTTTAAAAAAACCTATTTGTGTCAGTGATATAAGACCAATTATTCATGTTTTCAATGGAAAATTTATCATAGTTAAACCATTAGTTGAATTTAACTTATGGATGCATTATTTATACAATATAATTCAATGCTTCAAAACAAAATTTATCATAATTTTTTAATCGAAATTTTTAAAACATTTTTAATCATTTTGTTTGGTTTGTCCTTAATTGCTCTTACAGTTAGGGCGGTAAGTTTCCTAGATTTAATTGTAGATAATGGCTATCCTATAGGTATATATTTTAAATATTCATTTTTGAATTTATTTGGTATAGCTCCAAAGTTTGTACCATTATCTTTCCTGTTGGCCTTGTCAATTTTTATAATAAAACATATCCAAGATAGTGAATTTATAATTTTATGGACATCTGGAGTAAAAAAAATTCAATTAGTAAATTTATTTTTTTTCGCCTCTATAATTGTTTTAATTCTTTACTTAGTACTTTCAACGTTTATTACTCCTTTAGCTTTAAATAAATCAAGACAATTATTAACAGAAGATAATCTTAATACTTTTTTACCAACAATTAAATCTCAACAGTTTAGTGACTCTTTTAAAGGTTTCACTTTTATTGTAGAAAAAAAAGTTGATAATGAAATTCAACAAATTTTTCTACATGATAAAGGTAATAATTTAAAAAATCTTTCTTCTAACGTCTCTGAAATTTACGAAACTACTGTTTTGGCTGAGAATGGAGTTGTTGAAAGTAAAAAAATGTTTTTATTTAATGGCATAATAATGTCTTCAAAAAAGAATTCCGAAAATGAAATTATAAAATTTGAACAGCTAAATATTGATTTAAGTGACCTAAGTACTGCAACAATAAAAAAACCAAAAATTCAAGAAACATCAACAATTACTCTTTTAAAATGCTTTAATTTTATAGAGTTAAAAAATAAATTTTGTAAAGATGACTATAAGAGAGAGATAATTTCTACACTTAATAGAAGAATTATTATTCCTCTTTATATCCCTGCTTTGACTTTAATTTGTGCTTTACTTTTAATAAAATCGAATAAGATTTATTTAAATAAGATTAGTATTTTTAGCTATAGTTTTATTGTTTTATTATTTACTGAGTTAGCAGTTAGATATACTGGTCTTAATCATTATATTTTAATAGCTTTTATGGTACTGCCTCTTATCTTAATAATTTTTCTCTATTTATTTATGAATCATAAATTTTCAAAAGAATTAAAAATATGAATAAAATTTTATTTAATTATCTTCTAAAGAATTTTTTAAAAACTTTTTTTATAGTAATTTTAGTTTTCTATTGCTTTGGTATGATTTTAAATTTATTTGAAGAAATAGAGTTTTTTAAAAACTTAGAAGTTGGAATAATTACACCACTTATTCTTACAAGTATATTTATACCTAGTATGATTATAAATATATTACCATTTATCATATTTATTTCTAGCATGTGGTTTATGATGAAGATTAGAAATAATAGAGACCTTTTAACTTTAAAAACATTCGGATACTCAAATTTAAAAATTTTTTTTATACTTGCTACAACATCATTCTTCTTAGGATGGTTTATTTTAATTATGATTAATCCAGTTACTTCTACATTGTCCAAATACTATGAAAAAACCAAATCAAATTTTTCAAGAGATATAGATCATTTAGTAACATTCAATAGAAACGGTCTTTGGATTAAAGAGAATTTTGATGCAACGCAAAGAATAATCTCAGCTGAGAAACCTCAAAATTTTGACTTAATAAATGTTACAATTTTTCATTTAGATGATAAATCTAGTTTATTAGAAAAAATTCAAGCTAAATCAGCAAATATTGAGAGTAAAGAATGGATACTAAAAGATGTCAAAATTTTTAAATCAAATGACGGAATTATCAAAAGTAAAAAAATCGATGAATATGTAATTAAATCAAATTACGATTATGAAAAAATCAACAGTTTATTCAAAAATTTCGATACTATGTCGTTCATTGATTTGGCAACAAGATATAAATCTTTACTTGAAAAGGGTTACAATAAAAGATCTTTAAACCAAAGCTTACACTCTATGCTTTCATTGCCTTTCTTTTTATTTGTAATGACTGCTTTAGCTTCCATTTTTACAATGAATACTCTTAAAAAATCAGACAATTTTAGATTGATTATTTTAGGGTTGATAACTTGTGTAATTACTTTTTATTTTAAAGATTTATCACTTGCTTTGGGACAAACGGACAGAATACCTTTAACTTTGGCTGTTTGGGCTCCAGTAATTGCTTTAAGTTTATTCACATTTATAGGAATTCTTCAAATCAATGAAAAATAAAATATTAATAATATTTATCTTTTGCTTTTTATTTCAAATTGACTTGCTAGCCGAAAATTTAAAAATTGAGTCAAAAAAAATTACTATAAATAAAAACAACCAAACGTCTATTTTTGAAGATGAGGTGTTGATTATTACCAGTGATAACAAAACAATAAAAAGTGATTTTGCTGAATACAACAAATCTACAGGCATAATCAAACTTAGAAAAAATGTTAACGCGATAGACAATAAAAATAATACTATTAATGCTGAATACGCTGAGTATAACGAGAATTTAAGAGTGCTAAAAACGGTAGGACTCACAAAAATTGTTACCTCTGAGATGTATAAATTAGAGGGTGAAAATATAATTTTAGATGATACTAAAAAAATGATAAGTTCGAAAAATGATACGGTTATTATTGACCGAAATAATAATAAAATATTTTTAGAAAAATTTGAGTATCATACTGAGAGTAATATTTTTAAATCAGTTGGCTACGTTAAAATAAATGATAATTTAGATAATACATATGAATTTTCTCAAATATATATTGACACTAATAAAAAGGAATTACTAGGAACTGATATTAAGGCTTATCTTAATGAAGAAAATTTTAAAATTAATGAGAAAAATAAACCAAGGGTATTTGCTAATACTTTAAAAATAGAAGAGAAAAAAAGTTCTTTTGGAAAAAGTATATTCACTTTATGTGACTATCGAGAAAAAGATAAATGTCCTCCTTGGACTATACAATCAAAAAAAATGCTTCACGATAGTAAAAAGAAAACAATTTATTATGATAATGCGATCGTAAAAGTTTACAATATTCCTATTTTTTATTTTCCCAAACTATCTCATCCTGATCCTACTGTAGATAGAAGATCGGGTTTTTTACCTCCATCATTTTCTAATACAAAAAATTTAGGATCAAGTATTTCAATCCCTTACTTCTGGGCTTTAAATGATGATAAAAATTTTACATTAACAAGCAGATATTATGTATCAGAAAATCCACTATTAATGGGTGAATACCATCAAGCATTTAAAAACTCATTTTTATTTACAGATTTTGGATTTACTGAGGGTTATAAAAAAACTACTTCTACGAAAAAAAAGGGAGATAGGTCTCATCTTTTTGCAAAATTTTCAAAAAATTTTAGTTTAACGGAAGACTCAGAAAATTTATTGGAAATTGATTTGCAAAATGTTTCGGATGATAAATATTTAAAACTTTATAAAGTTAAATCAAGATTAGTAGATGACAAAACAAATACGTTAGAAAATTCAATAAAATTTAATCATGAGGACGAAGATATGTTTTTAGGTATTAATGCAAGTATTTATGAAACCTTAACAGAGGGATATAATGATAAATATGAGTATATATATCCAGAAGTTACTTTAGATAAAAATTTAATTAGTAATCAAAAAATAGGAAATATAGATTTACAATCAAATTATAAAGTAAGAAAGTATGATACAAACAAATTCTCAAATTTCTTGGTAAATGATTTAAATTGGAATTTTAAAGAGATTAATTTCTTGAATGGTTTTAAAACTAAGCTTTTAGGAAATATAAAAAATGTAAATTATGAAACAAAAAATATAGATACTTACAAAAAGGATATGACCAGTGAAATGTATGGTGCAATAGGTCATTTGTCAGAAATAAATTTATTAAAAAGAGCTGGCTCATCAGAATATCTTTTAAAACCAAAAATGCTTATAAGATATTCTCCTGGAGGTATGAGAAAGGAGGAATTCGGCTACAGATTGGATCCAATTAATGCATTTAATATTAACAGAGCAGATGATAAAAATAATTTTGAAAATGGATTAAGTAGTACTCTAGGATTCGATTATAAAATTAAATCAAAAAACAGTGATTTTGATTTTTCGGTAGCACAAATAATTAATGACACAGAGAATAAAAAAATGCATCCAGAAACTAGTTTAGATGAAAAACTTTCTGATGTAGTTGGATCTGCAATATACAATTTGAATGATAATTTTTCATTCAATTATAATTTTTCTTTAGATCAAAATTATAGTGAGTTAAATTATAACGAATTCGGTACTAAATTGAATTTTGATCCATTTAAATTGGACTTTAATTACCTTTTAGAAAACAAACATATAGGTGACAAGGAATATTTCAAAACTAAGGTTGATTTTAATAATAAGGATGGATTAATTTCAATTGAAACAAAAAGAAATCTTATAACTAATTCTGCAGAGTTCTACAATTTAAGTTACGAATATTTAAACGATTGTTTGAGAGCAGGAATAGTTTATAGGAGGGAATTTTATACGGACTCTGAATTGGAACCAGAAAACTCACTGATGTTTAAAGTTACTCTTACTCCTTTTGGAAACATAAGTTCTCCATCATTTAGTCAATGATAAAAAAAAAAGTATTATTTATTTTTATTTTATTTTTTATTTCAAGCGCTTCTAAAGCAAAAATTGAAAATAATATAATTCTTAAGGTAGAAAATGAAATAATAACAAATTACGATATTAAAAATAAAATTCTAAGAACCTTAATATTGTCAGGACAGGAAATTAATCAAAAAAATATTAATTTTTTAAAAGAACAATCGTTAAATGATTTAATTTTTCAAAAACTTAAAAAAATAGAACTAGAAAGATTTGATTTTCAAGATGATAGGACGCAGATTAATAATTATTTAAGAAATATTTCTTCAAATAATATTGATTTACTAAAAGAAAAATTTAAACAAAATGATGCCGATTTCGATCTATATTTAAAAGAGGTAGAAATTAATTTTAAATGGCAAAAATTTATATATAAATTTTATTCTAATAAAATTGAATTAGACGAAAACTCAATTCAACTAGAACTCCAAAAAATAATAGAAAATAAATCAGATTTAGAAGAATTTCGTATTTCAGAAATTGAAGTATCTGATTATAACAAATCTGAAAGTGAAAAAATTATAGCAAATATAAAAAAGCAAATAGAAGAAAATGGATTTGAAAATACTGCTTTAAAAATTAGTAATTCGACTACTGCATCTAAAAAAGGAGACTTAGGATGGATTAATGGCAAATCGTTATCAGAACAAATTTACAAAATTTTAGACAAAATGAATATTGGAGACATATCAAATCCTATTAAAAGACAAGATAGTATTTTATTTTTAAAATTAAATGATAAACGAATTTCAAAAGTTAATGATGTTGATATTGAAAAACTAAAAAATAGATTAATAAATCAAAAGAAAAATGAGCTTTTTAATTTATATTCTAGAAGTCATCTATCTAAACTTAAAAATACTAGTTTTATTGATTACAAATGAAAAAAAAAATAATCATTATAAGTGGTGATCCAAACAGTATTAATTCTGAATTAATTTATAAATGTTGGAAAAAATTAAGTAAAAAAATTAAAAGAAGTATATATATAATTTCAAATTTTGATCTACTCAGAAAACAATTTTTTAAGCTTGGTTATTCAGCAAAATTAACTAAAGTAAATGATATTGATGAAGAAGTTTTAAATGATAGTCTTAAAATAATTAATATTGATTTAAATTTTAATAATGCTTTTAATGTGCCCTTTAAATCAAGCTCAAAATTTGTAATTAAGTCTTTAGAGAAAGCACATAAACTTGCATTAAGAAAAGACGTAATGGGAATAATTAACTGTGCAATAGACAAAAAACTGTTATCAAATAAAAATTACGGTGTTACAGAATATCTCTCAAAGAAATGTAAAGTAAAAAATCAATCTGAAGTGATGCTTATCTTTAACAAAAATTTATCAGTGGCTCCAGTTACAACCCATATTGATATTAAAAAGATTTCAAAAATATTAAATAAAAATTTAATTTATAACAAAATTAAAACTATAGAGAATTTTTTTAAAAAATCATTTAAGATAAAACCAAATATAGGTGTGATGGGACTTAATCCTCACAATGCAGAACTAAGAAAAAAATCTGAGGAAGTAAAAATAATAATTCCAATAATCAAAAAATTAAAAAGAAATAAAATAAAAGTAAAGGGACCTTTAATTTCAGATACTGTATTTATAAATGAATATAAAAAATATAATGTTATAGTTGGTATGTTTCATGATCAAGTCCTTGCTCCTTTTAAAACTTTATTTAAATTCGATGCTATAAACATAACATTAGGTCTAAAATATTTAAGAGTCTCTCCTGACCATGGCACTGCAAGAAAGTTAATTTTAAAAAAAATTGCAAATCCTTTAAGCCTTTTTAGATGTATAAAATTCATTCTAAAATTCGGAAAATGATAGGACCTAAAAAATCTTTAGGTCAAAATTTTTTAATAGATAAAAACATTATAAGTAAAATAATGAATTTTACAAAAGTAAAGGATAGGAATATTGTTGAAATTGGCCCTGGCAAAGGTGCGCTGACAGATGAAATAATCAAAAAAAAACCTAAAACATTATTAATTATTGAAAAAGATAATCTATTATTTGATTCTCTCATTGAAAAATACTCTAAATTTAAAAATGTAAAAGTGGTAAACGCAGATATCTTAAAATTTGATTTGGAAAAAAAGATGAAATCAAACTCGGTTATATTCGGTAATTTACCGTATAATATTTCATCTCAAATACTTGTAAAATTGATAAAATTTGAAACTTGGCCTCCAAAGTTTTCAGATTTAATTTTAATGTTTCAAAAGGAACTTGGTGAAAAAATAACGAGTAAATTTCCCTCTTCAAAATATGGGAGATTATCTATAATTTCAAATTTTAGGCTTGATAATATTGCAAAATTTATTGTTTCAGAAAATTGTTTTTTTCCAAAACCAAAAGTAAAATCAATGGTAATTCATTTTAAACCAAAAAAAAATACTTTCAAAATCAATAATGTTTCTAATTTGGAAAAAATTACAAATTATTTGTTTTCAAAAAAAAGAAAAATGATTAATAAGTCCATTATAAAAATTTTAAGTAAAGATGAAATTAAGCAAATCCCTGAATTGAAAACTAATCTTAGGCCCTCTGATATAAGTCCAAGTATATACTTTAAAATTACCCAAATTTTTGAGGAAAATTAAATTTTTTTTTGTAAGAATTTATTATCTGTTCAATTTGTTTGAAGCATACTTCTAAGTTTTTATTAATGATGACATAATCATAATCACTCCAGTGTGTTATATCTTCATCATAAGCTTTGAGTCTCTTTTCTAATTCCTCTTCACTATTTTGGTTTCTTTTAATTAATCTCTGTTTTAATTCTTTTTTGTCAGTGATTAAATAAATCTTTATTAAATTTAAATTAATAAACTTTGAAAGTTGTTTTGTTCCTTGCCAATCAATATCAAATAAAATATCGTTTTTAATTATTGCCTTGTCTACGGTTTCCTTCAATGTTCCATAATAATTTTCAAATATTTTAGCATATTCGTAAAATTTATCTTTTTTTATTAAATCTTTAAATTCATCTTTTGAAACAAAGAAATAATCAACTCCATCAACTTCATTTGATCTTGGCTGACGCGTTGTATGTGAGACTGAAATTTTGAATGATTGGTATTTTTGTTGAATTTTTTTTGTTAAAGTAGTTTTTCCTACACCTGATGGAGATGATAAAATGACCATGATATTTTCTCCATCACGTCTCATGTTAACAAAAAATTCTAGATTTAATTTGATTTACTTTCAATAAATTTAATCGCATCACCAACAGTCAGAATTTTTTCAGCTTCGGAGTCAGATATTTCTGAACCAAATTCTTCCTCAAAAGCCATTACTAACTCAACTGTATCTAAGCTATCCGCCCCTAAATCATCAATAAAGCTTGCTTCTTCAGTAACTTTTTCCTCTTCTATACCTAGATGATCTGCTACTATCTTTTTAATTTTACTTTTAATATCGTCTGACATGAATTCCTTTCGGTTTAATTCTTATTAGATTAATAATAGAAATTGTCAAGCCATATACATTCCGCCATTAACATGTATTGTTTCTCCATTAATATAATTGGCCATATCGGAGGCTAAAAATGCTACACAATTAGAAACATCTATTCCGGTCCCCAATTTTCCCGATGGAATTTTAGCAATCAGCGTTTTTTTAAATTCCTCGCTAATCTTATCTGTCATATCTGTTTTAATAAAACCAGGAGACACACAATTTATATTAATATTTTTTCTTGCATATTCTATTGCTAAACTTTTTGAAAACGCAACTATGCCCGCTTTTGATGCAGAATAGTTGGCCTGACCTAAGTTTCCAGTATGACCAACTATGGAAGTAATATTTATTATCTTTCCATTTTTTCTTTTTAACATTTTCTTAATAGTATGTTTGCACATCAAAAAAGTGGAGGTTAAATTTATATCTAAGACTTTTTTCCAATCTTCTTCTGATAATCTTATTGATAAATTATCTAAAGTTATACCTGCATTGTTAACTAAAATATCAATTCCATCTAATTTTTTTTCCATATCATCTATAAACTCTTCAATTTTACTATGTTCGTTAAGTTTAAATTGTTTTACATGAATTTTGGTAAATTTTTTTTTTAAGTTTTCTAATTTTTCATTGCTAGTTCCTGTGGCTAAAATTACCGAGCCTAGTTCATTAAACCTTTCAACTAAACAATAACCGATTCCTCCTGTAGCCCCAGTAATTAAAATTTTTTTATTTTTTAAGTTCATCTTTTAAAATTTTAATATCAGCAATTGAGTTAATTGAAAAGCAATTTACATTTTTAATTGTTCTTTTTACCATTCCTGTTAATGCTTTACCGGGACCAATCTCAATAAAGTTACCTACTCCCATCTTTGAAATATTTATTATACTTTCTCTCCACCTTACAGTTGAGAAAATTTGGGAAATTAAAAGCTTTTTAATTGTTGTAGGGTCTTTTTCAGGTTTGGTTGTAACATTGCTTATAATATCAATTTTAGGTTTTAAAAAATTAGTTTGATTAATTTTTTCCCTCATTTTGTCTGCGGCAGGCTTCATTAAAGAACAGTGAAAAGGAGCGCTTACTTTAAGAGGTATAGTTTTAATTTTTTCTTTTTTTAAATTAGATTGAAATGAATTTATAGTTTCAGTGTCTCCGCTTACTATGACTTGTCCCTCAGCATTATCATTTGCAATCTCACAAATCCCGTTATTTAAGTTAGAATTAATTATCAATCCTTTTACTTTAGAAATATCAATACCCAGAACTGCTAACATGCTTCCTTTTCCAACTGGAACAGCTTCTTGCATAGCTGTTCCTCTTTCGTGTAACAAAAATAATGCGTCCTCGAAATTAAGAGCTTCACTACAAACTAAAGCAGTGTATTCCCCCAATGAATGACCTGCGAGAGATTTAAATAAATCTAAGTTTAATCCAAATTCATCTTGCATAATTTTAAAAATTGAATAACTGACTGTTAGAATTGCTGGTTGTGTATTTTTTGTTAATTGTAATTCATCCATGGGTCCTTCAAGGATCATTTTAGAAATATGAAAACCTAATTTTTCATCAGCTCTTTTAAATATTTCTTTTGCTTGTTTATAATTTTTAAAAAACTCTGCTCCCATGCCTACAATTTGAGAACCTTGTCCTGGAAATAATAAAGAGCTCATTTAATTAAGTTTAATTTAAAATTATTAGTATTGATATAATTTATTATTATAGTATAAACCACTTTTTAAAATAAAATTAAAACAAATTTAATACTAAATAATGGCATTTTACGAAAACACTATTATAGCTAAACAAGATTTACCTACTAAAGATCTTAAATTGATTAAAGAAAAATATAACAACCTTATAAACAATTCATCTGGAAAAGTTGTAAAAATCGAAGAATGGGGATTGCTAAACTTAGCTAGCAAAATTAAAAATTATAAAAAAGGATTTTATATTCACTATAAATTTGAGGGAGGTAAAGATACATTAGCTGAATTTGAGAAAAAAATTAGATTAGATAGTTCCATAATTAGATATTTAACTGTAAAGTATAAAAAATTAGACACTAAAAGCGAATATTTTAATAAAACTAAATAATTAATATGAAAAGGAAAAATAGTAAATTTCATAAAAGAGGTTCAAACTCATTAAATAAATTAAGTTTATTCCAAAAAGCAGACGGAAGATTCTCTAAAAAATGTCCCCTTTCTTTGAAAAATGCTCCAGTTATAGATTATAAAAATGTAAATTTATTAAAAAAATATATGTCTGATAATGGTAAAATAATTTCATCAAAAATCACTTCTGTTTCATTTAACAAACAAAAAAAACTTACTCGCGAAATCAAAAGAGCTAAAATATTGGGATTACTTTAATATGGAAATTATATTGTTAGAAAATATTTCAAATTTAGGAAATATTGGAGATAAAGTAAAAGTTAAGGACGGTTACGGAAGAAATTTTCTTCTTAGAGAGGGAAAGGCTTTAAGATTTAATAAAGAAAATCTTGAGTTTGTAAATAAAAAAAAAGATGAATTAAATAAAAAAAATACAGAATTAAAAAATAAATTTAAAGAAATCGCAAAATTAGTGAATAATAAGATATTTAAATTTAATAAAGAAAGCAAAGAAAACGGTGAGTTGTACGGATCAATTAAGCCAAAAGAAATTACAAATTTAATCAAAAGTACTGCAAATGCTGAAGTAAGCCCATCACAAATTATTTTAAAAGAGGATTTAAATAAAATTGGTGTATTTAAAGCACTAATAAATTTTCACTCTGAAGTAAAAGCTAGCATTTCAATCAAAATAGACAAAATACAATCCAAATAACTTTTCCACAGAGTTTTGGAAAAAGTGTGTAACTTTTTACTTCCAAGATAGGCTCTTTTTTTTAGAATGTAATCGTGGAAGAAATCAGAAATATTAAAAATAATCTGCAAAATAAGCAACCGTCAAACTTGGAAGCTGAACAAGCTTTGCTAGGATCAATTCTAGTTAATAATGATATCATAGATGAAATAGCGTCGATTATAAATTCATCAATATTTTATGATCCAGCGCATATAAAAATTTACGAAGTAATAGAAAATTTAAATAACAAGGGAATGATTGCAAACCCTATTACTTTAAAAAATTATTTCGAAAAAGATAATATGCTTGGTGAAGTTGGTGGAACAGAATATTTGGTTAAACTTACTAGATTTTCTGGATCTACAAAACAGGCAGTTGATTATGCAAAAATAATTCATGAAATGTATTTAAGACGAGAACTTGTTTTAATTTCTGATAAATTATCATCGGATACAATCAATGCAAGTTCTCAAGAACAAAATGCAGAAAATATAATTGAAAGTACAGAAAAATCCTTATTTGATTTAGCCGAAAGGGGGAGTTTTTCTCAATCGTTTGTAAAATTTAATAAAGCAATAGATCAAACTATTGAAATGGCTACTCTTGCTATGAAAAGTGATCAAGGGGTAGTTGGTGTACCGACTGGCTTGACAGATTTAGATCAAAAACTTGGTGGGTTGCATAAATCGGATTTAATAATTCTTGCGGGTAGACCATCTATGGGTAAAACTGCGCTAGCTACAAATATAGCGTATCATGCTTCTCAAAATATTTTAAACAAACAAGAGAAATCCTCTGTAGCCTTTTTTTCTCTTGAAATGTCATCAGAGCAACTTTCAACTCGAATACTATCTGAACAAGCTAAAATTAAATCTGATGATATTAGAAAAGGTAAAGTTACCGAAGAAGAAATCAATAGATATATTGAAGCCTCTAGAAATATTTACAATCTTCCATTGTTTATTGATGAAACACCAGCAATTTCTATAGCCACATTGAGTAACAGAGCTAGGAGAATTAAAAGATTATTTGGTTTAAGTTTGATAGTAGTTGATTATATTCAATTGATGAGATCTAATTTAATCAAAAATGAAGGTAGGGTTCAGGAAATTTCTGAAATTACACAGGGTTTAAAAGCTCTAGCTAAAGAGTTAAACGTTCCAGTTTTAGCATTATCACAGCTTTCAAGGGCTGTTGAGCAAAGAGATGATAAACAACCTCAATTATCTGATTTGAGAGAATCTGGTTCAATAGAGCAAGATGCGGATGTAGTCATGTTTGTATATAGGGAAGCTTATTATTTAGAGAGGAAACAACCAAAATTAGGCTCAATTGAACACGCAGAATGGCAATCAAAAATGAATGATGTAAACGGCCTTGCAGATATAATTTTAGGAAAGCAAAGACATGGTCCTACAGGCACTGTCAAAGTTGAGTTTGAGGGAATTTATACTAAATTCAAAGATTTAACGAAAAATTAGACTTAATTTTCTCTTTAGTTATAAGAAAATTAAGATATATCTGAAATATTCTAATGTTTTCTTATATTTATAAAAAATTAACAATTGATTTTCCAAAATTTACTCTGTTTTTTTTAATGCTGATTACAGCAATGTCTTTTTATCATGCAAAAAATTTTAATCTAGATGCTTCATCTGATGCTCTTCTTTTAGAAGGTGACAAAGATCTTAAATATTTAAGAGAAATTAATGATAGATATGGATCAAAGGATTTTTTAGTGCTTACCTACACCCCGGTATCAAGTTTTATTGAAAAAGAAACTATACTTAATTTACAACTTTTAAAATCAAAAATAGAGAGATTATCATGGGTAGATAGTGTTGTTACTATTATAGACGTCCCTTTACTGAAAAGTACAGATGAGGGTTTGATGGAAAGATTAAAAAATTATAAAACATTAGCTTATCCTGAAATTGATAGAAAAAGAGGATTTGAAGAAATACTAAATAGTCCAATTTACAAAAATTATGTAATTAGTGAAGATGGCAAAACCTCAGGTATCGTTGTTTACTTAAAGAAAGATGAGAGATTATCTGAGTATATAAAAGTTAAGGATAAATATTATAATCAATTAAAAGAATCAGGTTTAACCAAAGAGGAAAAAGCAAATTACAAAGTTTTTTCAAAAGAATATGAAGAATACAAAAATCTTTATAATAAAAGAAATCATCAAAATATAAATGAGATAAGAGATGTAATCAGCAAATACGGAGAAAGTGCAAAAATACATTTAGGAGGAATCCCAATGATAGCTGATGATATGATGACATTTATTAAAAATGATATTATTGTTTTTGGTTTTGGTGTATTCGTTTTTATTATCCTCACACTTTGGTTTATTTTTAAAAATTTAAAATGGGTGATAATGCCGTTACTCGGTTGTGCAACATCTGTAATCATTATGATAGGTTTACTAGGATTAATCGGATGGAAAGTAACAGTTATTTCGTCAAATTTTATTGCCTTGATGTTAATTTTAAATATGGCAATGAATATTCACTTAACAGTCAGATTTTTACAATTAAAAAAAGAATATCCTGAATTATCAAAAAAAGAAGCAATTATAGAGGCAAGTAAAAAAATGATTTTACCAATTCTTTATACTGTCCTTACTACAGTTTGCGCATTTCTCTCACTCATCTTTAGCGGAATAAAACCTATCATTGATTTTGGTTGGATGATGACGTTAGGCTTAATTGTTTCTTTAATAGTTACATTTATGTTATTGCCAACTTTACTAAATATTTTTTCTTCTGAAAATGACATTAATATTAAAAATTCTGAGAATTCTTTGATAACCTCTTTTCTGGGCTCAATAGCAAAGAAAAAAACTTTATTAATATTTTTTACAACTTTAACAATCATTATTGCTAGTGTTTTTGGAATTTCAAAACTTGAAGTTGAAAATAGTTTCATAAACTATTTTGATAAGGAAACTGAGATTTACAAAGGTATGAAAATTATTGATGATAAACTTGGTGGAACAACGCCTTTAAATGTAATTCTAAAATTTCCAACAAAAAAAATAAGTGAAAATGATGATGAGTTTTCAGAGTGGGAAGATGATGAAGAAAACATTAATGAGGAAAAATCGAAATATTGGTTTACAAGAGATAAAATGGACAGGATTTTAAAAGTACACGATTATTTAGAAAATTTACCAGAAATTGGTAAAGTTTTATCATTTGGATCAATATTGAGAGTCGCCGAGGACTTAAACAATAAAGAATTGCAAAGTCTAGAAATTGCAGTCTTGTATAGTAAAATACCAAAAGAAATTAAGAATGAAATCATCTCGCCTTATATTTCGGTAGATAAAGATGAAGCAAGAATAAATTTAAGAATTAAAGACTCTTTAAAAGATATAAAAAGAAATGATTTAATTAAAAAAATAAATAATGATCTTCAAACAAAACTTGGGCTTGATAAAAATGAGTACAAATTAGCTGGTGTTCTTATTTTATTCAATAATTTGTTGCAAAGTTTATTTAAATCACAAATTTTAACACTAGGAATTGTGATGATTGGAATATTTATGATGTTCTTCGTTTTGTTTAGAAATTTAACTTTATCTCTAATTGGTATTGTTCCAAATTTTATAGCAGCATTATTTATTCTTGGAGTAATAGGTTTAATGAACATTCCTTTGGATATGATGACAATTACAATAGCTGCAATTACTATTGGCATAGCAGTAGATAATAGTATTCATTATATTTATAGATTTAAAGAAGAGTATAAAAAAATTAAAGACTATAATACTACTTTAGATCGATGCCATAACACTGTTGGTATAGCTATATTAAATACATCCATCACAATTGTATTTGGTTTTTCTATCTTAATATTATCTAATTTTATTCCAACAATATATTTTGGAATTTTTACTGGTTTAGCAATGTTATTGGCTATGATTTCGGTTCTCACTTTGCTTCCAAAATTATTATTAATTTATAAACCTTTTGGTAAAAACTAATTTTATAAATTATGGATAATTTTATTAAAGATTTTTTTAGTGTAATAAATTTTTTTGATGTCGCAATAATATTTATTTTTTTTTACTGTATAATTCAATGTTTTCTAAAAGGTTTTTCCTTAAGTTTGATTTCTTTTATGAAATGGGTAATATCAACAGTCGTAACCATTATATTTGTTCCAAAACTTCAGCCAATTGTAAGTGAATATATTGAGTCAGAATTTATCAATAATGTTGGTTTAGGAATTGCCATATTTACCTTTACTCTTTTCTCAATAATTTTATTAGGGAAGGTTGTAAGCAAAACTGTTACTTGGACAGGGGTAGGTTCAATTGATAAATCATTCGGCCTTTTATTTGGTTTTTTCAAAGGTTATATAGTTTCAGTGTGTATATTTTCTATATTAAATTGGTTTTATCCTTATAAGAATTGGGGTATATCAGCTGAAGAAGCAATTTCATTTAACTTAATAAACAAAGGAAGTAAAATATTGATTGATGAATTTCCCTCAAGTGAAGATTTTATAGACACGAAAGAACAAATTGAAAAAATTTAATATTGATAAATTAAGAGAGGAGTGCGGAATTTTTGGAATTTCTGACCACTCAGACTCTTCTGCTTTAGTTGCATTAGGTTTACACGCATTACAACATAGAGGTCAAGAAGGATGTGGAATAGTATCATTTGATGGAAAAAATTATCATTCAGAAAAAAGACAAGGTCTAGTTGGAGATCATTTTACTAATCCAGATATAATTAAAAAACTACCAGGTTCTTTTGCGATTGGCCACAATAGATATTCAACAACCGGTGAAACATCGTTGAGAAATATCCAACCGTTTTTTGCAGATTTACATATGGGAGGCCTAAGTGTTGCTCATAATGGAAATCTTACGAATGCTTTATTGCTCAGAGAAAGTTTAGTAAAAGATGGTGCGATTTTTAGAACTACTAGTGATACGGAAACAATAGTTCAGTTGATAGCGAAATCTAAGAGAGATAAATTTTTAGAAAAATTGATTGATGCTTTGTTTCAAATACAAGGTGGATATTCTTTAATATTAATGACAAATAAAAAACTAGTGGGTGTAAGAGATCCTTTTGGAATAAGGCCTTTGGTGATCGGAAAGTTAAAAGACTCTTTTATTTTCGCATCTGAAACTTGTGCTTTAGATATTGTAGGAGCAACCTTTATAAGAGAGGTGGAAAATGGTGAAATTGTCTATATTGAAGACAAAAAAATTAAGAGTATAAAACCATTTCCAAAACAAAAAACACGACCATGTGTTTTTGAATATATATATTTTGCTCGACCAGATAGTTTAATTGATGGAAAATGTGCCTATGAATACAGAAAAAAACTTGGTATTGAGTTAGCAAAAGAGGGAAATATTAACGCAGATTTGGTAGTTCCAGTTCCAGACTCAGGGGTACCCGCAGCTTTAGGCTATGCTGAGCAATCTAAAATAAAATTTGAATTAGGTTTGATCAGGAATCACTATGTGGGAAGAACTTTCATCGAGCCTACTCAAAATATTAGAAGTTTAGGTGTGAAGTTGAAACTTAGCTCGACCAAATCAATAGTTAATAATAAATCAATTATATTAATCGACGATTCACTTGTTAGAGGAACTACATGTCACAAAATTGTTAAAATGCTCTACGAGGCAGGTGCTAAAGAAGTTCATGTAAGGATTGCATGTCCTGAAATTAAGTATCCTGATTTTTATGGAGTAGATATGCCAACTAAAGAGGAATTATTGGCGTATAAAAAAACAAATCAGGAAATGTGTAACTATATTAAAGCCAAAAGTTTAAAATTTTTAAGCTTGGATGGTCTATATTATGCTCTTACTAATTCAAAAAGAAATTTAAATTACCCTCAATTCAGCGATCATTATTTTACTGGCGACTATCCAATCAAACCCTCAGATAATATTAAAGGTCTAAAGGTGCAACAATTGTCTCTGTTAAGTGGTAAGTCAAATAACTAGTTAATTATCGATAATTTATTTTTATTATCTAAATACATAATAGAACTATTTAGAATTATTGGTTTTGTCTTAATTTTTGAGGGTAGTTTTTTAATCTCTTCTATCTCTCCCTTTAAGTCTAATTGTATTACATAAGAATTTTGTAAAAATATAAATAATTTACTATTTAATATTTTTAAATCTTTAAATGTAGCTCTTTTTTTTTTTGTTCTAAGGAAATCAGCAATTTTTTGATTTAAATCGTAAGAGTAAATTATATTCCCGTTTTTAATGTTTAAACATACTAGTAAATCGTTGTCTAAAATTAAAAAAATATTTTCATTAGTTGCAATAGGACTCAATTCAGTGCTGAACTTTTCTTTGTATAGTAAAGAACCTGTCTCAATATCAAAAATATGTAAAAAGTTTTTTGAAGGTGATATTACTTTTTTATCTACTATCATCACATTACTACCAAAAAATAAATTACTTGGATTTATATCTTGATTTTCATTTAGATTTAGAAACCAATTTATTCTTAAAGTTTCATTATTTATTGCATAAAGAGATCCGTATGTATTTAAAAAAATTGTTATATTTTCCTGGACTGCTAAATTATTTATGAAATCATTTTTAACTTTAGACTCTTCAGTTGGTATCATCTTGATAATATTTCCATTTTTTTTATTGAAAAAAAATAAATTATTATTTTGGTTAGCTGCAATTAATTTATTTCTAGATATTTTCAAATTAGATCTAAAGGGAATTTTATAATTTTTAGCCCAAATAATTTTATCTCTTCTGTAATCATAAGCGTATAGATAACCTATATTATCAGATATATATAAAATATTTTCATAAAGAATTAAATTGAGTTTTTTTTTTATTTTTTTAAATCTTTTTTTATAAAAATTAAATTTTTTAATTATTTGATTATTTTTTAAAGAAAAGATAATTATATTTCCTTTTTCATCACTTAAAAAGATATTTTCTCCATCTGATAATAGATAGTCTGATGAAACTGAATTAGAAATTTTTTTACTTCTAAAAGTCAAAAAATTTGAATTGGTATAATCAAAGTTTTTAATATTATTATTTGAATTATAAAAAATGTCGTTCCATGAAATACTTTTTATTTCTTTTAATGTTTGGAATTTAAAATTTTCGTCAATTTTTTTTATTTGATCAAAATTTTTATTGATACTTGATAAATTTTTAAAATCCTTAAAAATCTTTCTTTCAACTACAGATCCTTTATCATTTCTCCAAATTCCAGATTTGTTATCAAATGAACAAGCTTTTAATACAATAAATATTGTTATAACAAATACTAACTTCATATTACTTTTAATACTTACTGTTTATTAATTTCTTCTGCTATATTTTTAAGTTTAGAGTCAGAGTCAATTATCCTATTTAATAATTTTTTACCTTCATCCTCTTCAGAATTATTTATCAAATATAAAGCTTTCTTTAAATTAATAAGATCTTTTTTTTCACTTGAGTAATTCAATTTTTCTATAATTTCGAAATACTCCATAATTTTATTTTTATTATTCTCTAATTTTTTTTCTAAAATAGTATTTAAAGCTAAGACAGAATAAAATTTATTTTTTTCGTAAATAATTTCCTCAAATAATTTTTTAGACTCGATTTTTTTATTTTTAGATAAATATATTCCAGCTTGAATATATTTTTCTGAAATTAATTTATCTTTATTTTCATCAGATATTTTAAAAAAAATAAAAAAAGAGAAAATAATTACCGTTATAATTATTAAAATTATTATTTTTTTTAAATTTTCTTTCAAAAATAAAGTAAATTTATCTTTATTCTCATTCTTAATATCTAAATTTTCACTCATTTAAAAAATATTTTCTTGTAGGAAATTTAACTAACTTCACTTCACTAGTATATTTTTTTACAGCTTTTTCAATTATTCTATTTAAAGAAGCATATTTTTTCACAAATTTTGGATAAAAACCACTTAAACCTAACATGTCATCTGTAACAAGAATTTGTCCATCACAATAATTTGAAGATCCTATTCCAATAGTTGGTATTTTTAATTTTTTAGAGATTAATTGCGACGCAATAGGTGCTAGGCATTCTAATACTATGCAAAAAGCTCCAGCCTTTTCTATTTGTAAGGCTTCTTTTAAAAGTTTTTTTGCTTTTTTTACTGTATTTCCTTCAATTTTAAATTTTTTTTTGAATTGTGGTGTATAACCAATGTGACCCATAACTGGTATATTAGATTTTACGAGCTCTGTTATTATATTAAAATTTTTGTTATTACTCTCAATTTTTACAGCGTCACATTTCGTTATTTTTATAATTTGTTTTGCATTTTTTTTTGCTGTTTCTATGTTAGGATATGTGCCTTTAGGCATATCTACAACTAATAGAGATTTTATAATTCCCATTTTTACACTTTTTGAATGTTGAATAATATTTTTCATACTAATTTTATGAGTATCTTTTAAGCCATAAAGGACATTAGCCATTGAGTCTCCTACTAAAACTATATCGCAATATTTGTCTAATATTTTAGCAATATTTTTTGAGTAGGCTGTCAAGCAAACAATTTTTGATTTATTTTTTTTATCAATTATATTTTGAATTTTTTTAATCATATAAGATATTACTCTAATTCAATCGTACTTGGGGGTTTTGAACTTATATCATAAACCACCCTGTTTACACCTTTAACATTATTGACAATTTTGTTAGAAATTTTGTCTACAAATTTTTTAGGGAAACTAAAGTAATCTGCAGTCATTCCATCCTCTGAGGTAACAGCTCTCAACAAACATATATACTCGTAAGTTCTTGAATCTCCCATTACACCAACAGTTTTAATAGGTAAAAGCGCTGCATATGCTTGCCATATTTTTTCATAAAGGTTATTTTTAATAATTTCATTAATATAGATATTATCTACCTCCTGCAGTATCTTAATTTTTTCTTGTGTAATACTTCCAATAATTCTTATACCCAACCCGGGGCCTGGAAAAGGATGTCTAAAACAGATATCCTTAGTTAAGCCTAAACTAGTGCCTAATACTCTTACTTCATCTTTAAAAAAATCTTTTAACGGTTCAATTAATTTTAAGTTCATTTTTTTTGGTAAACCACCAACATTATGGTGAGACTTTATCTTTGATGTTTTGCTCCCTGTTGAAGATCTACTTTCAATAATATCGGGATAAAGAGTTCCTTGAGCAAGAAACTTAACATTTTTAAATTTTTTTGACTCTTTTTCAAATATTTTAATGAAAAGTTTTCCTATAATTTTTCTTTTTCGTTCTGGATTAGAAATATTTTTCAGTTTTTTTAAAAAAATTGTTGATGCATCGATTAAATTTACATTAAGATTGTACCGCTTTTTAAATATCTTATAAGTATACTTAAACTCGTCTTTTCGCATCAAACCTGTATCAACCATAATGCAGATTAAATTTTTTTTAATCGCTTTATTTATTAATAATGCCGCAACACTACTATCAACTCCTCCTGATAGAGCGCAAATTACTTTTTCATTTTTTACGGTTTTTTTAATTTCCTGGATAAGTCTTTCCTTCTGAAAAATTACATCCCAGTTCCGCTTTACTTTACAGATTAAAAATAAAAAATTTTTAAAAATTTGTTTTCCATTTTGCGTATGTGTGACTTCTGGATGAAATTGAACGCCGTAAATCTTTTCTCTATTGTTTTCTATGATTGTTAATTTAGAGTCCTTTGTAGAGGCAATTGCTCTAAAATTCTTTGGTAACTTTACTACGGCATCTTCATGGCTCATCCAAACAGATGTCTTTGAATTAAAAAAATTTTTTGTAAGTAGTGAGTTTTTTTTCTTAAAAATAAAAGCTCGCCCAAATTCTCTTCGTTTTTTTGATGATCTAATCTTTCCACCTTTTAGTTTTGCTATTAATTGAAGACCATAACAAATACCTAAAATTGGGATCTTTAGGTTAAAAATTTTAACAGGTATTTTTAAAAAATTTTTTTTAGTTACTGTCGATGGTCCACCTGAAAATACGATTCCTTTAATTTTGTCATAATCTCTTTTTTTTTTTAATTCTTCCGGCGTTACAATCTCTGAATAAACTCCCAAATCTCTTATTCTTCTTGCAATAAGTTTTGTTACTTGCGACCCAAAATCAACAATTAATATCATTTCATTATTGTTTCTAAAACTCATTTACTTTTTTGATAAACTATCGATTTCTATTTTAAGTTTTTTACTTTTTTCGCAAAATTTTTTGCATAAACCTAGAAGCCTTTTGTTTAATTTTTTACTTTGTTCATAATCTGATGAATCTAATTTTAATTTTGCAAGGTTATAAATCGCCTCTTCATTTTGT
>CACLUK010000003.1 GCA_902610115.1 uncultured Pelagibacteraceae bacterium | reverse complement strand
TTGTAATGATGATGGCAGAGAAATTATTCTTCCTCTTTTTTATCGCTAATTTTTTCTTTCGCTGATGGGTTGCCCTCTAGCTCTTTACTTATCGCTGAGGCCTCATCTCTAATAATTTTTTCTATTTCTGCGGCAACGTTTGGATTTTTTTGTAGATAAATTTTAGCGTTCTCTCTACCTTGACCTATCTTTTCTCCTTTATAAGCATACCAAGCACCAGATTTTTCAACTACCCCTGCTTTTGTTCCCAGGTCAATTAATTCACCTAATTTACTTATTCCTTTGCCGTACATTAAATCAAATTCTACAACTTTAAATGGTGGAGCAACTTTATTTTTTATCACCTTCACTCTGGTAGAATTTCCAATAATTTGATCTTTTTCTTTGATTGCACCTATTCTTCTTATATCCATTCTTACTGATGAATAGAATTTTAGAGCATTACCGCCAGATGTAGTTTCTGGATTACCAAACATTACACCAATCTTCATTCTTATTTGATTGATGAATATAACCATCGTATTTGATTTAGAAACTGAACCAGTTATTTTTCTTAAAGCTTGGCTCATTAATCTAGATTGTAATCCAACGTGATGATCTCCCATTTCTCCTTCGAGTTCTGCTTTAGGTGTCAATGCTGCTACTGAATCAACAACTAAAACAGAAACTGAGCCTGATTTAATTAATGTATCAGTTATTTCTAATGCTTGCTCACCTGTATCAGGTTGTGAAATCAGTAATTCTTCCGTCCTAACACCTAATTTCTTAGCGTAAACAGGGTCCATTGCGTGCTCTGCATCAACAAAAGCACATATTCCGCCTGCCTTTTGCGCCTCTGCAACTACTTGTAAAGCTAAAGTTGTTTTACCTGAAGACTCAGGACCGTAAATTTCAATAATTCTACCTTTGGGCAAACCACCTATACCTAAAGCAAGGTCTAAACTCAAAGAACCAGTCGAAATAGCTTCAACATCTAATGCTTGTTGTTGTCCAAGTCTCATCACAGAACCTTTTCCAAAATTCTGATCTATTTGGCTAATTGCTGCTTCTAAAGATTTATTTTTTTCCTTTAATTCTTGTTGTTTTTTATTATCTGTTTTTACGACTTTTAAGTTATTTTTTGTCATTTTTTATCCTTTTTGTTATACGAATCGATATAATAAATGTACACATTTTGTTCTTTTTATCAAGAAATTAAAAAAACAATAAAATTAGGGGTTATTTAAGTAATTGTAAGCTTAAAGTGCCTATTTGCTTTGCAAGCTCAAATTGAGATACCATAAAATCTCTTTGGGCCCTTGCAAAAGCGATTCTAGCTTCTAATAGGAGGCTTCTTGATTGAATAACATCAAGCGTTGTCCTGGTGTTTCCAGAGTCGTATTCTAGTGAAATACCCTCATTAGCGATTTCGGCAGCTTTCAACTGAGCTTTAGTGGCATCTAAAACACTTTTAGAAGATTGATAGTTAGACCATGAATTGGATATTTCAGTGTTAATCTTGTTTTTAGTATCTTGCAAAATAAGCTGGGCTCTCTCTTTGTTGAAAGTAGCCTTTTTAATAGAGGAAATATTTTCACCACCTTTTATTAAAGGCCAGGTCACTGTGGCCTCTACAGTTTCATCGTCTTTTTTATCAATTGTTGAACTGAAATCTCTTATTTCAGATTTTGAAACTTTTATAGATGCAGAAGGTGATAATCTTGCTCTTTCAATATTTAGCTCTTTTTTTGAAATTTCCAAATCTATACTTGAGATTAAAATACTCAGGTTGTTTAAATTAGAAAGTTTTAGAGAGGAATTCAATGAATTTGGTAAATCCAAAATAATTTCTTCATCGAGATTTTCAATCCTTGGTACCTTTTCTCTAGTAACTCTTTCAAAATTAGTTTTTGAGGAAAGTAATTCTGTTTTAGCTTTTATAAGTTTAGCTTTAGCCCCTGCTAAGGAAGACTCCGATTGCGCTAAATCTGTAAGAGTAATTTCCCCTTTTTGTAATCTGGCACTATCCGACTCTACTTGTCTTTCAAATAAATTTACGTTTGAAAAATTAAATTCCTCGTTTTTTATTTTAAAAATTAAATCTAGATATGCAGATGCTGTATCAAAAATTGTTTTTTGCTTGGCTTGTTCAAGTTCAAATGAAGCTTTTTGTGTTTCTAACTCTGATTTTTTAAATGTATTTACTCCTTTGAAACCTGAAAATATTTTTTGTTCTATAGATACAGTTTTACTCTCTGTGTCTGAACTTGAGTCAGATAAATTTACACCATTTTGGTTGGTTCTATTAGTAGATGTTGTACTTGTTTGATCTCCAGAAATAGTTATACTTGGTAGAAATTCACTTCTTGATATATTTTTTTCTTGCTTTGATGACTCTAAACTTTTTCTCTGAGCATTTAATTGTAAATTATTATCGATTGATTTTTTAACAAAGAATTTTAAATTTTCACTTGCATTTAATGAGGAAAATATAAAAATATTTAAAATAAGTAAAAATTTTTTCATTTATTTAGATATTGATTTTAGTTTATGTTTATTGTCAATTTGAATAACAAATTTTGCTTTTCTGGCTAAATTTTTTAACATATGACGTGTAAGTCTCTCATAATACATAATAAAATTTTTTACTTGTTTATCACTCATAGTTTTTTTTCCTTTTGAAGTAATTCTCAATTTTTTTTCTTGTAATAATCTCCATTTATAAACGTGGTGAAAGCTTGGAACTTTTAAAAAGATTAAAGTGTCGATCAATTTAAAAATATTTTTGTAAGTTGTTTTAAGTTCTTTATTAACTTTGTTTCTCCATAATTTTTTTTTATCTTTATCTTTTTCTAAAGAATTAATAGGTAATAATAAATCTCTTTTTTTTTGAGGATTGGCTCCAACGCACCACCCCTCAAATATTACTACATCTGGTTTTCTTAATATAGTCTGCCATTTATTTTTTGGCAATCTATCATCAATTGATTTATCAAACTTTGGAATTGAAATTTTTCTAAATTTATTACTTTTAAAATTTTTCAGACAATTTAAAAGTAAGTCAGTGTCATGTGTTCCGGGCACGCCCCTTGTAAAAAACAATGGGCTTATTTTTAAAGACATTTTTTTTCTTTCCTTATAAGTTTTATAAAAATCATCTATTGAAAATATTACAGTATGTAAATTAAAACCCTCTTTTAATATTATTTTTAAAATATTTGAAATAGTTGATTTTCCTGACCCTTGACCTCCTGAAAGGCCTAAAATCCTAGTATTTTTATTTTGAAGATAAGAATTATTTATATTTTCACAAATAGGTAGGTAAAAATTTTTCAATTGTCCCATCTTGTCTCTGAAAGGCTCTGAAAGAACTTCTTGGGACTTGATAAATTTTAAATATTTATTTTTAATTTTTTTAAAAGTCGTTTCTGATAATTGCATTTTTATTCTTTATCTAATGGATGGTTAATTCCATCATTTACAGAAACTTTTTTTAAATTAAAATAGTCAATATCATCTACACAACCAACATTAAATCCAGTCATTTTAGGATTAGATCTTGGATTGTGATGTGTGTAAATTCCGCAAATTTTACAAAAGTAATGTTTAGCAACCTTAGTATGAAATTGATATAATTTAAGAAGTTCTCCACCTTTTATAATTTTAAAATTCTCATTTTTTACCATGGACATTATTGCTCCTTTTCTTTTACAAATTGAACAATTACACCTTAAAATTTTATCTAAATTATCAATCTTGATTTCCGCTTCAATTTTACCGCAATGACATCTTAATTTTTTCATAATTGCCCTGAACTAGTTACACTACCTGTGTTTTTAAATATCCACAATAGTTGAAAATTGTAAATGAAATGTTCATGTTTTGATTCACTTTTGACTCCAATGTAGACTCAATTTACAACTTTTCAGTGTGTTATTTCTGTAATATTTTTTAAATTTAATTGACTTTTTGAAAGTTCAGTTTCGCTCTCTCGTAAAGATGTCATAAATATTAAAAAATTAAACAACAAAATTAAAAAAATAAATAAAAACAAGATTTTCCCTAAATATGATTTTAATAAAAAAAATAATAATATGAATATAATTGATCTTAAAAAGACAAAATATTTAAAAACCGCAATTATTGAAAAAGAATGAATTAGAAGTTTAAAAAATGACATTTGAGATGGGCCAAAATATCTTATACCTCTTTGTGAATTTACTTCATTTAAATAAAGAATATTTTTTTTTACTGAGCCAGAATAGCTGCTCCATAAACTTGCTTTAGTTGATAAAATATTTGCATCATTTTTTGTTATACAACTATAATTTCCAAAATTTATATTTTTTCCGGTAAATAAAAGTGTTACTAACTTATGAATTTTGTATAACATTTGAAAAAAAGGACCCTCGGACCTTTTAATTCTTTTAGCGACAACAGATTTTTTAGGTTCTTGTTTAATTTTGTCGATTAAACTTTTAATCTCTTCGGGCCTATCTTCGCCATCTCCATCCATCAAAATTATATAATCAAATTTTTCGTTATCATTAATAAACCTTATTCCAAATGCATTACATCTTGCATGCCCCTTATTGGTTTTCATATTTAAAATTTTTAAAGAGGAAATATTTTTTGGTTTTTGTAAATCTGGTTGTTTAATTGTTGAAGCATCATTAACGACCAAACATTTGAAAGAAATATTTTTTATATCTTTAATATTTTCATCTATTTCTTTCAAAAGCTTTATGAGTGATTCCCAATCATTGAATACAGGAATTAAAATAATAATTTTTTTCATCTTGTGCCGATCATGCAATATCCGACTGGTTTTATTGTTCCAAAAACTCCTGGACAGATTTGTTTTAATACCTTTGGATTACCAGTGTAAATAATACCATCAAGATTATTTAATTCAGATGCTTTTCCTTTCAAATCAATTATCCATTTGGGTCTTGATATTAAATGATATGATAAATTACCTGCAAACCACTCATCTCCTACTACTATTTTGATATCATTTTTAAAATTATCATCCCATTTGTTTTGAACTAATCTAGCAATCTCTTTTCCAGGGTAATCAGTTCTTTTAAAATCATTTGATACAGAAATTGCGAGATAAGTAAAAGGAGAAATTAGAAAAATGACTATAAAAGCGAAAAAAAATTTATTTAAATTATCAAAATTTAAATTTTTTTTAAAAATCTCAAGAAATAAGATGCCAAAAAACGTATAGAAAGGTGTCATCCACATTGTTCTTATTTTTGCTCCCATAACTAAAGACGTAAAAATCATTAGAATTATCGGGATCAATACCGTAAAAAATAAAAAAATTTTTCTATTGTCAACTACAATTTTTTTTATCTTAAACTTTTTAATTAAAAAATAAGCAAGTATAAAAAAAGGAATTAATATTCCAATTTGCTTTAATATAAATGTGAAGGGAAAAATGATATGGTCTGAAAAATTACCAATTCCACTAGTTCTGTGTAAAGCATAAGTTAGTGTTGTAAAATTATTTTTTGTAAGCCAATAGATGTGAGGAGATAAAATTATAAAAGAAACTAATGCTAAAATAATTAAATTATATATCTTTATATTTTTATTTTTCTGAATTAATTGGTAAATAAAAAAGAAAATTATTCCAGCAACTAAATAAAGAAATAAATATTTTGATAATATACCTAATCCAATTACTAATCCTAATAAAATGTAATCAGATACACGGTTATATTTTACGCAGTTCCAAGTGAAAAAAATACTTAATACCCAAAAGGGAAGTTGAGCAATATTTACATTAAATTCAGGAGTAGTGAAGTTGTAGAAAAATATTCCCTCTAATAACAGTACTGAAAATAATGCATAATTTAGATTATCAAAAAATTTAAAAGCAAATTTAAAAATAACAATAAAAGTAGAAATTATAAATATTTGACTCAAAAAGTAATATACCCAATCTTGATTTCCAAATATCTGATAAAATACTTCTACAAAAAAAGCACTTAATGGAGGGTGCTTATTGAAACCCCAATCTAAATTACTTCCCCAAGCTAAGGCTTCGATTGTGTCAAGAGGAAGATTTACGTTTGATAAAGATGGTATCAGGGTCCACAAGAATAAATGAATTAATAGAAATAAATAGTAAACTTTATATATATTTTTTTTTGCAATCATTTGCTGAAATTATTACAATTTATAAGCTATTGACACGACTAAAATCAAACATATACTCGCTCAATTCATAAAATGGTAAAAAAAACTACTTTAAAAAAAAAATATACTCCAAATTCTAAAGAAAAGTACATGTGCGCAAAACATAAAAAGTTCTTTACAGATGAGTTATTAAAATGGAAAAGCGATATAATCAAAGCTAACAACCTCGGAAATATTCTAAATTCATCAGATGATAACGTTTCTTCTGCTGACATTGTAGATCAAGCCTCGTCGTATACTGACAAATCTGTTGAAATGAAAGCTTTAAATAGAAGTAGAAAATTAATTTCAAAAATCAATTCCGCTTTACAAAGAATTAAAGATGGAACATATGGATTTTGTGAAGAAACTGGAGAACCAATCGGTTTAAAAAGATTGATGGCAAGACCAGTAGCAACTCTATCAATAGAAGCACAAGAAAGGCATGAGAGAGATGAAAAAATATTTATCGATGATTAAGGCTTTGGAATTATTTCATTTCTATTAAGAAGATCATAACCTTTTTGCACAGCCTCTCTTTCAGATATTTCTTCATACCACCTGGTCAAATTTTTAAATTTTTTAAGACCGATGTCATGCCATTCGTGTCTTGCAATCCATGGAAATGTTGCAATATCAGCGATTGAGTAATCTTTACCAGCTAAAAATTTTGAAGTTAATAATCTTTCGTCTAATTCTTTGTAAATTCTCTCTGAAATTTTAAAATATCTTTTTTCACCAAACTCGCTTCTTCCGGGATTATAATGATGAAACTGATGGTGTTGACCTAACATTGGTCCGACGTAAGCCATTTGTCCCATTAGCCATTGATTTATAATTGTCCTATTTTTTTTTTCGTAAAACTTACCGCTTTTTTCTCCCAAATACATTAGAATCGCTCCAGACTCAAAAAGAGTTTGATTATTATCATGGTCAATTATTACAGGAATTTTTCTAAAGGGGCTTATCTTTTTGAATTCTGAACTAAATTGTTCATCTTTATCAATATTTATTTTTGTTATTTTGTAATTAAGTTTAATCTCTTCAAGCATGATTGAAATTTTCTTACCGTTAGGTGTGTTTGCGGTAAGTAATTCAATCATTTTTTTCCCAGTCTATCTTGTATAGTTTTTGAAGAAGTAGTAAATTCAAATTTATATTTTTCGTTAGGCCTCGCTCTTTTAAAACATTCTACTGAAGCTAAAGCAACTTCGTGAAAACCAGAAAGGATGAGTTTTAATTTTCCTGGATAAGAGCAAATATCGCCAACAGCAAATATGCCTTTTTTATTAGTTTCAAAATTCTTAGGATTTACTCCTATAGTTTTTTTATCCATATTTAATCCCCACTCTGCTATTGGACCTAGTTTCATTATTAACCCAAAAAATCCGAGTATTACATCAGTATGAATTTTTTCTGTTTTTCCGTCATCATACTTTAAGGTAATTGACTTTAATTCTTTGTCATTTTCTAAAGACTCAATTTGACAAGGAGTTTTTATAAAAATTTTTCCCTCTTTTTCTAATTTCCTAATTTTTGAGAGTGTATGTTGACCTCCTCTAAATTCGTTTCTTCTATGGATAAGTGTAATTTTAGAAAATTTTGAAAGCTCCAACGCCCAGTCTAAAGCTGAGTCTCCTCCACCAAAAATTGAGATTTTTTTATTTTTGAATTGTTCTTTATTTTTAATAGCATAAAATACGGATTTACCCTCAAATTTTTCTGCTTCTTTTAGTGAAATTTTTCTTGGCTCAAATGAACCTACTCCGCCTGCAATTATAATATTAGGAGCAAAAAATTCTTTATCTTTATTTGTTTTTACAACCCAATTCTCTTTATCTTTATAAACCTCATCAACTCTCTCATTTAAAAAAAATTCGGTTTTAAATGGTTTAATCTGTTCAAGAAGTCTTGTTGTTAGTTGTTCGCCTGTGCACTCTGGAACTGCAGGAATATCATAAATAGGTTTATCTGGATAAAGTTCAATACATTGCCCTCCAGCTTTATCAAGATTGTCAATCACTACAGCTTTAAGACCTTTGATTCCTAGTTGATGGACTGCAAAAAGACCTACCGGACCTGCTCCTATAATTATTACATCAGTGTTTTTCATTACGTTTGTTTTTCAGGAGTTGTTACTTCTAGCCCATCTAAATCATCGCTAACTATTATTTGACAACTTAGTCTACTATTTTTTTTTGGCTCATATGCCATGTCTATCATATCAATCTCGGCATCTTCTGGTTTTGAAATCTTATTAATCCACTCATCACTCACATATACATGACATGTGGCACAAGCCATTGAACCACCGCAATCAGCATCTATGCCCGGAATTTCTTTTTGTATAGCTCCTTCCATAACTGATAAACCATTATCAACATCAATAGTCTTTGAATTTCCTTGATGGTCTTTAAACGTTATTTTAGGCATTGTTTAATAATACGCAAAATATATTGAAATGATAACAACCCAAAAAAATGCGTAATAAAGTATGTATCCCTTCACAGTGAAAGGCATTTTCTTTAATTTACGTTTTCCTTTTCCTTTATAAGGTTTAGAAATTTCCATAAATATTACATATCAAAAAAAAAGGGCAAGTATGTGAGACATACCCGCCCTTTTTAAATTATTTATCTATTATCTAGATGCTAATCTTGTGTTTTGCATTGCTGCTGCCCAGATTACAAGACCGAAAGCGATCTTGTTAATAAAGTCAGCTAAATTATAAATTACGTTTAAAGCATTTGCATCTACACCACCAGTTAGGTAACCAAAAATATATCCTAAAGGATAAATCGCCCAACCAATAGTAACGATTATTCTCATAGCGCTGAACGCTGTAGCCATAGCTTTGTTACCAGCTTTAGCTGCCATTGTTCCAGCTTCACCTGAGAATATTTCAAACAAGATATAAATCCATCCAGCCATTCCAATTACGAAACCTACAAATGGTTGTATGTAACCAGCTTCACCTAAGTATCCACCGATTAACATTACTAATGAACCAATTAATAGCTTCCAGAATATAGAAGTTGGCACCTTTCTTACAGCTGCCAAGATTAGATAGAATTCGATCATTTGAAGTGGCACTGTAATTAACCAGTCGATATATCTGTATACCGTTGGTGAATCACCTGTGCTTACCCAAACTTCTCTCATATAAATGTAGTGAAGAAATGCAACACCTGTTACAAGTCCCGCTACTGTTAAAGATGTTCTCCATGATGCCGCAACAGTTCCTCTTTCTGCAAAGAAAAATACAGTTGTTGCAATCATTCCCATAGATACAAGCCAAAATGAAATTCCTACGAAATCATTTGTTTGTAACATGGCAGTCGCTGCGTTAGCTGAGCTAGTTATACCTAAAAAGGCTACGGCTGCTAAAGCAAGAAGACCTAATTTTCTCATGAAAACCTCCCTCGTTTGTTTAGTTTTCGTTTAGTTTATATATAAACTACTCGGACGAGTGATTAAAGTGATTAAAAAGCTCACCACCGAGTAATATGCTGGGAACCATAGTAAAAAAAAAAGTTACAGTGAAGTGTTTTTTTTATTAAAAAACCGCATATTTGTTGGTTTTTTTATTTTTTTTTGGGGATATTTATGAAATAATCATGAAAATTAAAGAAAATTGAGGGGTAAAAGTTGACTCAAAAATATAATGAGATCTATCAAAAATCTATCAAAAATAGGGAAGATTTTTGGAGAGAAATTGCGAACGACATATTTTGGTACAAAAAACCATCAAAAATTTTAAATTCTGATAATCCCCCATTTTATAAATGGTTCGAAGACGGAATAACAAACACATGTTACAACGCTTTAGATCTACATGTCGATAAAGGCAAAGGTGAAAAGCTTGCAATTATTTACGATAGTCCAATAACTGGTTCAAAAGAAACTATAACTTATAATAAGTTGAAAGAAAAAGTATCTAAATTTGCTGGAGCTTTAAAAAAACAAGGCATTAACAAAGGAGACAGGGTCATAATTTATATGCCTATGATTCCAGAGGCAGTAGTAGCTATGTTAGCTTGTGGAAGAATTGGTGCAGTGCACTCTGTTGTCTTTGGGGGATTTGCTGCTAATGAGTTAGCAAGTAGAATTGATGATTCCAAAGCTAAAATACTTGTTACGGCATCTTGTGGTTATGAACCTGGAAGAACTGTACACTATAAACCTTTAGTTAATAAGGCATTGGAATTAGCAAGTCATAAAATCAAAAAATGTATTATTTTTCAAAGAGAAAAAGATAAAGCAGAGTTAAATCCTGCTATTGATATTACCTGGAATGATGCGCTTAAAGATACAAAGCCTGCAGAATGTGAAAAAATGAATGCAAATGATTATGCTTATATTCTTTATACCTCAGGAACCACTGGTCTGCCAAAAGGAATAGTCCGTGATATTGGTGGGCATATAGTGGCATTAAAATGGACTATGAAAAATATTTACAATATAAAGCCTGATGACGTATGGTGGTCTGCTAGCGATATTGGTTGGATAGTTGGACACTCTTATATAGTTTATGGGCCATTATTTTATGGTTGTACTACAGTTTTGTTTGAAGGAAAACCAGTAGGAACACCTGATGCAGGAGTTTTTTGGAGAATTATTTCAGAGCATAAAGTAAAATCTCTTTTTACTGCGCCGACAGCAATAAGAGCAATTAAAAAAGAAGATCCTAACGGAGAATTTTTTAAAAAGTATGATTTAAGTAAGTTTGATAAACTATTTCTTGCTGGAGAGAGAGCTGATCCTGACACAATTAAATGGTTTGAAAAACTTTCTAACTCGCCAGTGATCGATCATTGGTGGCAAACTGAAACAAGTTGGGCAATAACATCAAGTTGCACAGGTATAGAAAATTTTCCTGTAAAATACGGATCAGCTTTTAAACCGGTGCCAGGTTATGATCTAAAAGTTTTAAATTCTGAAGGTAAAGAAGTAGGCCCAGGTAAAATGGGAGATATTGTTGTTAAGCTCCCTCTTCCTCCAGGAACATTTCCAACATTATGGGGAGCAGACAAAAGATATAAAGAAAATTACATGACTACTTACCCAGGGTATTACCAAACTTATGATGCAGGACATATTGATGAGGATGGTTATGTTTGGATTATGTCTAGAACAGACGATATTATAAATGTTGCAGGCCATAGATTGTCAACCGGGGCTATTGAAGAAGTTTTAGCAGAACATCCCAATGTTGCAGAGTGCGCAGTAATAGGGATAGCTGATAAACTTAAAGGTCAAATACCTATTGGTTTGCTTGCACTCAAAGCAGGAGTAACCAAAGACAAAAAAGAAATTATTAACGAATGCGTTAAAATGGTAAGAGAAAAAGTAGGTCCTGTTGCAGCATTCAAATTAGCGATAGTAGTAAAGAGATTGCCTAAAACTAGATCGGGAAAAGTGCTTAGAGGAACAGTTAGAAAAATTGCTGATAATGAACCTTATAAAATGCCGGCAACTATAGATGACCCTGCTATTTTAGATGAAATAAAACAAGACTTGAAAGAAAATAATATTTTAAAACTTTAAAGGTTGCCCTTTAGACTCGACTAATATTTTTCCCTCGGACATGACTAAAACACCATTTACGATTGTTCCTACAGGAAAACCTTTTACTTTATAATTGTTAAAGGGAGTCCATCCACATTTGCTTGCGATCATTTCATTTTTAATAGTAACCTCTTTATTCATATCAACTATTGTTAAATCTGCGTCAAAACTCTCTTTTATGAAACCTTTATTCTTAATTCCAAAAATTTTACATGGGTTTTCACACATTAAATTTATGAGTTGATTTAATGAAAGTTTTCCTTTGTTAACATGATCAATCATAACTGGGAAAATTGTTTGAACTCCTGGCATTCCTGATGGAGTATTTGGGTATTCTTTATCTTTATTTATTTTTAAATGTGGAGCATGATCTGAACCAAGGACATCTACAACATTGTTTTTTATAGCAACCCAAAGGCGATCGTAATGATCTTTTGACCTTAAGGGCGGGTTCATTTGAGCGTAAGTGCCTAATTTATCGTAACAATCTGGTGCATACAAAGTTAAATGTTGAGGAGTTGTTTCGAAGGTAACATTTTTTTTATGCATAGCTAAAAAATCTACCTCTTCTTTGGTAGTGACATGTAATACATGAATTTTTTTATCATATCTTTCTGCAATTTTTACAACTCTACGAGTTGAGGACATCGCGCATTCTACGTTTCTCCATTCAGGATGAGAGTGAACATCTCCTTGTCTAATAAATTTTTTTCTTAGTTTAATAATATCTTCATCCTCAGAGTGAATTGAAACTATCCTATCACTACTTGAAATCACTTTTTCGATATCCGCCTCTTTATCCACTAATAGGTTGCCTGTCGAGGATCCTGCAAAAAGTTTAACTCCACAACAGCCTTCAAGGTTTTTAAGTTGTGCAAGTTGTTCAGTATTTTGCGGAGTTGCTCCAAAATAAAATGCGTAATTACTATGCATTCTATTTTTGGCAGCTTTTAATTTTTTTTCAAACTCTACTAAATTTGCTGTTGGAGGATTAGTATTAGGCATTTCAAACAAAGAGGTTACGCCGCCAATAACTGCAGCTCGACTTCCACTTTCTAAATCTTCTGCATCGGTAGATCCAGGTTCCCTAAAATGTACTTGGGTGTCAATGATCCCTGGCAAAACTACTTTGTCAGATGCGTCATAAACTTTAGAATTATTTTCCTCTATATTACCTATTTTCTTAATTTTATTTTCATATAAACCAATATCAGATTTAATCAATTTCCCATCGATATAACAGGAACCATTTTTTATAATAAGACTATAATTATCAGACATGTTTTTTATATATAATATAATGTATAAGTAACAATTATGAAAAAAGATCAAGTTGTAATTTTAGAAAAAAGAGGTGTAATCTTAGTAAGTGGTGAAGATGCAAAAGAATTTCTCCAAAATATAATTACAAATGACATAAATAAAGTTTCTAATAAAAACTCTGTTTTTGCAGCTTTGTTGACTCCTCAAGGTAAATATTTGAATGAATTTTTTGTAATTCAGAATAACAAAGGATATTTATTAGACTGTAGCGAGAACTCTACTAAAGAGCTAATAAAAGATTTATCAAAATACAAATTAAGATCAAAAGTTGAAATTGAAGACTTTTCTTCTGAATTCGTTATCGGAGTAATAAATGACTCAAAGTTCAAAGAGTTACAAGACGAATTAAAATCAAATGAGAATACTATTACTTACAGAGATACTCCCATTTTTTTAGATCCAAGAAGTAAAAAATTAGGAGCGAGAATAATTTCAAATCTAGAAAAGCTTTACTTAACAATAAAAAAATTAAATCTTTCTATTATTGATAGTAAAGAGTATTTTTCTCTTGCTCATAAATTAGGAGTGCCTGAAAAGGGATTATTAAATTTAAAGGAGCAACTATTTGGTTTAGAAGCAAACTTTGAGACGTTTCAGGCAATAGATTTTAAAAAAGGGTGTTTTGTTGGGCAAGAGAATACCGCAAGGATGAAATTAAAAAACAAACTTAGAAGAAGATTGTTACCCATATCATCATCTAAAAAATTAAATATCGGTGATGAAATTACTTTTAATGATATTAAAATTGGAAAAATACTTATTGATCAGCCTTACCCTTTTGGATTAATCAAAGTTCTTGAGCCTGATCTTGAAGATTTTAAAAATAAAGTATTATTAGCAAACAATAAAGAATGTAAAATTCTAGAGTACGTTAAGTAACCTTGATAACGAAGCTAGTATCCCATATCCACTCAATTCAATAAAAGCTATAACTAAAATTATAAATATAATTCTTTTGTGCTTTCTTATATATTCAATCATAAATCTCTTTTTTGGTGCGGTCGGAGAGACTCGAACTCTCACGGGAAACCCACACGCCCCTCAAGCGTGCCTGTCTACCAATTTCAGCACGACCGCAATAATAATGCGACAATAAATGAATGACAATTTAATCTCAAGTTGGTAAATTGGAATTAGTATGTCTGTACAACAACGAAATTTGAGCTCAACTCAAGAGATTTATAAGAAAATCTCAAAATTCGTTCCTGAAGCTGAATGGAAAATTCATGCTCCATTAATAGAGAGAATTAATAAAATTAAAAAAGAAAAAAATGCAATTATACTTGCTCATAACTATCAAACTCCGGAAATTTACCATGGTGTAGCAGATATATCTGCTGACTCTTTAGCGTTAGCAGTAGAGGCGTCTAAAACAAAAGCTGATAAAATAATAATGTGTGGGGTACACTTTATGGCAGAAACAGCAAAATTAATGTGTCCAGAAAAAAAAGTATTTCTTCCTGACATGCAGGCAGGTTGTTCTTTATCTAATTCTATTACAGGTAAAGATGTAAAATTACTAAAACAAAAGTTTCCAGGCGTTCCTGTTGTCTCTTATGTAAATACTTCTGCAGACGTTAAAGCAGAGACTGATGTTTGCTGTACTTCAGCTAACGCAGTAAAAGTAGTTGAGTCTTTAAATGTAGATAAAGTAATTTTTCTACCTGACCAATATTTAGCAGACTATGTAGCAAAAAATACTAAGGTTAAAATAATTTCTTGGAAAGGAACTTGTATAGTGCATGAACAGTTTACAGGAAAAGAAATTGAAGAAATCAAATCCCAAAATCCTGGAATTAAAATAATAGCTCACCCTGAATGTCCGCCAGATGTGATTGCGGCTTCTGATTTTGCGGGATCAACGTCTGGAATGATTGATTATGTAAAAAATAAGCAACCTAAAAAAGTTATGTTAGTAACAGAATGTTCAATGAGTGATAACGTAGAAGCTGATAATCCCAAAGTATCTTTTATCAAACCATGTAATTTATGTCCTTATATGAAAAAAATTAATTTAAAAAAAATATTAGATTGTTTAGAAAATGAAACTAATGAGATTATTTTAGATAGTAAAACTATAGAGGCTGCAAGAAAGTCTGTAATTAGAATGACCGAGATCGGTCGTTAGATCAGTGCAATTATTGAATCAATTTTATATAAAAGCAGTTGTAAGAAAGGCTCTAGAGGAAGACCTCAGGCCTAGGGGTGATATCACTACAAACATCGTTAGTGCAAAAAATAAAATTATTAAAGCTAGTATAATAGCTAAACAAGATGGAGTAATAGCGGGTTTAGAATTTTGTAAAACAGCTTTTAAGTTAATTGGAAGAGAAAGCGTTTTTACAAAGAAAGTCCCTGACGGGAAAAAAATAAGAAAAAATAAGATAATCGCAAATATAAAGGCTAAAACAAAAACAATCTTAACAGCTGAAAGAACTGCTTTAAATTTTCTAAATCATGCCTCAGGTGTCGCAACAGTTACAAATCAATTCGTAAAAAAAATTGGTAAAAAAACTAAGATCTGTTGTACGAGAAAAACTACACCTAATTTGAGAACATTAGAAAAATATGCCGTTAAAAAAGGTGGTGGTCATAATCATAGATATAATTTAAGCGATGAAATTCTTATTAAAGATAATCATATTAGTGCGTCTAATAATCTTAGAGAATTAGTTAAGAAAGCCATAAAAACAAAAAAAATTGTTACAGTTGAAGTTGAAAATATAAATCAGCTTAAACAAATTTTGGGCTTAAAATTTAAAAGAATACTTTTTGATAATATGAACTCTTCACAATTAAAAAATTGCTTAAAACTATGCAAAAATAAATATGAAACAGAGTACTCAGGCAATGCTACTTTAAAAAATATTAAACAAATATCGAAAACGGGTGTAAATAGAATTTCAGTTGGTGCGATTACTCATAGCGCCAAATCATTTGATACGACTTTATTATTTAGATAATTCTGCTTGAGCAGCAGCTAATCTTGCCACTGGAACTCTGAATGGAGAGCAAGAAACATAGTTTAATCCTGTTCTAGAACAAAACTCAATACTCTTTGGATCGCCACCGTGTTCACCGCAAATACCTAACTTAATATTCTTATTTGTCTTTCTTCCTCTTGAAGAAGCTATTTCCACTAGCTCACCTACTCCATTTTGATCAATACTTACAAATGGATCTACATCAAAAATTTTATTATCAATATAATCGTTTAAGAATTTACCTGAGTCATCTCTGCTTATTCCAAATGTTGTTTGAGTTAAATCATTCGTTCCAAAGCTAAAAAAATCAGCATGTTTTGAGATAGATTTAGCTTGTAAAGCGGCACGCGGCAATTCAATCATGGTGCCAACCATATACTCAAGTTTTAATTTATTTTCTTTTTCTATTTCGCTAGCTATTTTATTTACTAAAGCTCTTAAAATTTTTAATTCAGACTCAGTTGAAACCAACGGTATCATTATTTCTACAAAAGCAGCTTTTACTTTTTGTTTTTTTAACTCGACTATAGCTTCAAATATTGCTCTACATTGCATTTCATAAATCTCTGGGAAAGAAATACCAAGCCTACATCCTCTATGCCCAAGCATAGGATTTTCCTCATGCAGTTCAGCTATTCTATCTTTAACCTCTTTCGCTGATAAATTTAAAGATCTTGCTACCTCTTGTATGTCTTTTTCAGCTTTTGGTAAAAACTCATGAAGTGGTGGATCTAATAATCTTACTGTAACTGGTAATCCTGACATAATTTTAAATATTTTTTTAAAGTCTTCTTTTTGATAAGGTAGAAGCTTATCTAACGCGCTATTTCTATCCTCTTTTGATTTAGACAAAATCATTTGCCTGACAGAAAGAATTCTCTCTTCATCAAAGAACATGTGCTCAGTTCTGCATAAGCCTATTCCTTCAGCGCCAAACTCTCGTGCTGTTTTGCTATCCGCTTCTGTTTCTGCGTTAGTTCTTACTTTCAATTTTCTAAATTCATCAGCCCATTTCATTATTGTAGAGAAGTATCCAGAAATTTCAGGTTGAACAGTAGGAACTAGTCCTTTCATTACTTTTCCACTTCCACCATCTATAGTAATAATATCTCCCTCTTTAATAATTATGTCCCCAGCTTTGAATTGTTTTAACTCATAATCGATTGATATTTCACTTGATCCAGAAACACATGGTCTTCCCATTCCTCTTGCTACTACTGCAGCATGACTTGTCATTCCTCCTCTTGCTGTTAGAATTCCTTTAGCTGCATGCATTCCGTGTATATCTTCTGGTGAAGTTTCTAACCTCACTAATATTGTATCTTGCATCATCACGTTTAATTTCTCTGCTTCATCAGCAGTGAAAACAACTTTACCACTTGCAGCTCCTGGTGATGCCGGTAATCCCGAGGCAATTATCTCTTTCTCAACTTTTTCGTCTAAAGTAGGATGTAGTAAAGTATCTAATGTATTTGGATCAATTCTTTTGATTGCTTCTTTTTTTGAAATTAATTTCTCTTTAACCATATCAACTGCAATTTTAATTGCAGCTTTAGCTGTTCTTTTTCCAGATCTTGTTTGTAACATCCAAAGTTTATTATTTTCAACTGTGAACTCGATGTCCTGCATATCTTTATAATGCCTTTCTAACTTTAGAAATACTTTTGTAAGTTCTTTATAGACTTTAGGCATAGCCTCTTCCATTGAAGGATGTTTAGATCCTGAGTCTTTTTTTGCTTTTTTAGTTATGTATTGAGGAGTTCTAGTACCTGCTACAACATCCTCACCTTGTGCATTAATTAAAAATTCTCCAAAAAAAGAATTTTCTCCTGTTGAAGGATTTCTAGTAAAGGCAACACCTGTTGAACACTCATCACCCATATTTCCAAAAACCATAGCTTGAACGTTTACAGCTGTTCCCCAATGGTCTGGAATTTGATTTAATTTTCTATAAGTTTTTGCTCTTTGACTATTCCAAGATAAAAATACAGCATTAATTGCTCCTAATAATTGTTCTTTGACATCTTGAGGAAAATTAATTTTTTTTTCTTTTTTTACTAATTCTTTAAAATTTATAATTAAACCATCCCAATCGTTTTCATCTAAATCTGTGTCTAATAAAACTCCTTTAGTTAACTTGTAATTATCAATTAATTCTTCAAACAAATGTCCTTCTACCCCCAAAACTACATTGCTATACATTTGTATAAATCTTCTATAGCTATCTTTAGCAAATCTTCCGTTAGATGTTTTCTTTTTTAATGACTCAACAGTTTTGTCGTTAAGACCAAGATTTAAAATTGTATCCATCATACCGGGCATTGAAATTCTGGCCCCAGATCTGACTGATACTAATAATGGATTTTTAAGATCACCGAATTTCTTTTTAGTTTTCTTTTCAATATTTTTAAGCTCTAACTCAATATTTTTAATTACTTTTTTGGGTAACTTTTTTTTATTTTTGTAAAAAAGATCACAAACATTTGTTGTAATAGTAAATCCGGGAGGAACAGGTAGGCCCAATCTACCCATCTCTCCTAGGTTTGCTCCTTTACCGCCTAAAACATTTCTTTTATTTTTTAATTTTCTGGCGGATTTATCATCAAAACTAAATATAATTTTCACCATTATTGACCCTCTAATTTTGAAAAATCAATAAAGTTGTCAAACGTATTACAGAACATTTTTAACAACTCTAGTCGATTATTTTTAATATCTTGATTTTCGTCATTTACAACAACATTGTCAAAAAAATTATCTGTAGACTCTTTAGTATCAGAAAGCTTTATCAACAAGCCCTCATAATCTTTATTGTCATCTTTAACTGTGAAAGCTTTTCGTATCTCGTTTATTTTTTCGTGAAGTATTTTTTCTTCATCTTTTCTAAATAATACAGCATCGGGTCTACCAATAATTTCCTTTCCAGCTTTATCTAAAATGTTTGAGGCTCTTTTATAAGAACTGATTGCATTAAGACCAATTCCTTTATTTTTGTATTTACTCATTAAAATTGTTTTTACATAAAGAGCTAAAAAATTATCTCCGGCATGTGAACTAATTGATGCTTCGATGATATCAGTTTTAATATTTTTTAACTTTAAAACGTTTCGCATTCTTTCTTTTATAAATTCTAGAACTTCTTGCACTGTATTCTCATTTTTAATTTCAACACCTTGATCTTGATAAAGTCTTAAAGCATAGCTAATTAAATCTCGTAGTTTCAATGATAATTTATTTTCAATAATTATTCTAAGTAATCCAATAGCGGCTCGTCTTAAAGCAAAAGGATCTTTTGAACTTGTTGGTTTTTCATTAATTATAAAAAAACCAACTAACGTATCTATTTTATCTACTATTGAAATAGAATAACTGAAAGGCTTCTTAGGTAATACGGATGTAAGACCAGTTGGTAAGTAATGATCGCTTACCGAGTTTGCCACATCTTCATCAAATCCTTGTGCTAATGCAAAATATTTGCCCATTACGCCTTGAAGTTCTGGATATTCTCCAACTAAGTCTGAGCATAAGTCGGATTTAGAAATAGAGGCTGCAACTTGAACTTTTTCTTTATTGATATTTAAATCATCAGATAATAAGCCAGCCAACTGTCTAAGTCTTTGTGTTTTATCATAAATAGTTCCTAGTTTTTCGTAGAAAGTTACTGATTTAAGATTGGCTATTTGTTTAATCAAATTTTTAGATCGATCTTTATCCCAGAAAAATTTGGCATCTGCCAGTCTAGCTTCGACAACTCTTTTGTTTCCTTGGGTGATCAATTTTTTTTCGTCTTTTTTATTAGCTACAACAAAAAAATAATTTGTTAACCGATCTCTATTATCAAAAATCGGGAAATATCTTTGATGTTTTTCCAAAGTAGAGATTACAATTTCTTTGGGTATTTCTAAATAATCTTTACTGAAACTAACATGAAGTAAATTTGGATCCTCTACAATATTAACGACTTCTTCTAAAAGCTTTGGGTTTAGTGTCTCTTTGTATTGTTTGGTTTGAGAAAGTGAACTGATTTTTTTCAAAATAATCTCTTCTCTTTCCTGATGATCTACGATTATTTTGCTGCTTTTTAAAAAATTTCGGTAATCTTCGAAATCTTTTATTTTTTTAGTTTTTGTAATTAAATCTTGTTCGATAATTACATTATCAGTAGTATCAAGATGTTCAAATTTGAACGATAATTTTTTATTGTTAAATTTTGCAAAAATCGACCTTAATGGCCTCCCCCACATTAAATTATGGTCTGACCATTTCATTGATTTTTTCCAGTTAATTGATCCTATTGCCTTTGGAATAATTTTAATTAATAAATCTTCAACTAAAATTGATTGAGAATTTGTTTTTATAAAATAAAATTTACCTTTATCAGTATCTTTTTCAACTAAGTCTTTTTCATTGACATTTTTAGCTTTTATAAAACCTCGAAGCACTTGATCAGGTGAGCCTACCTTAGGTCCTTTAATTTCTTTTGCATCTATTTTGATTTTTTCGGGAAGGCTTTTTATGAATACCATTAATCTTGTAGGCGAAGAGTAAACTAATAATTCTTTATAATTTATGTTGTCTTCTTCGAAAGAGTTTTCAATAAATTGTTTTATTTGAGACCTTGCTGCTATTTGTAATTGTGGTGGAATTTCCTCACTATATAATTCCAATAAAAGTTCTGCCATAATCTAACTTTGTGAGCTTAGCCATAGGGCCCCGCAACCTTTTGCGAGCTCCCTAATCCTAGTAATATAACCAGTTCTTTCTGCAACACCAATTACACCGCGAGCATCTAATAAATTAAAGATATGACTAGCTTTTAGACATTGATCGTAAGCTGGTAATGAAAGTTTTTTTTCAAGTAAAGATTTACATTCATTTTCAGTATTCTCAAAATTTTTAAGTAAAGTATCAGTATTTGCAAACTCAAAGTTATAAGCAGAAAATTCTTTTTCAGCTTGATAGAAAACTTCTTTATATTTCACACCATTATTATTCCAATTCAGATCAAAAACATTATTTTTTTCTTGAACAAACATACATAGTCTCTCAAGACCATAAGTAATTTCAACTGGAACAGGTTTACATTCTATACCGGTCATTTGTTGAAAATAAGTAAACTGAGTAATCTCCATTCCATCACACCAAACTTCCCATCCTAATCCTGCTGCCCCTAACGTTGGGCTTTCCCAATCATCTTCAACAAAACGGATGTCATGATTTTTTACATCAATACCGATAGCTGCTAAACTTTTCAAATATGTTTGTTTAATATTACTCGGGGATGGTTTAATAATTACTTGATATTGATAATAGTGTTGTAAACGATTTGGGTTTTCTCCATATCTACCATCCGTTGGTCGCCTTGAAGGCTGAACATAAGCCGCTTTCCATGGTTTAGGACCTAGAGATCTTAACGTGGTAGCAGGATGAAAAGTTCCGGCCCCTACCTCTAAATCATATGGTTGTAAAATTACACAGCCGTTTCTTCCCCAAAATTTTTGAAGATTCATTATTATATCTTGAAAAGAAAGAGAGTTATCTTTTTTTTTAGCTGGCATTTATAAACCAAATTTTTGCCACATCGATTTTTCTTCAATTAAATTAACAAGTTTTTCAACTGGGTCGTAAACAGATGAAGAAAGTTTTCTTGCAATAAAACCTTTAGGTTTTTCAAATGTTTTAATAATTACTTTTTCTCCAAATTTTTCTTTTAAAATTTGGTCGGCATTTCCAATACCGTCAATTAATCCAAGATTTAATGATGTTTTGCCAGTCCAAAATTCTCCAGTAAAGATATTATTTTTTTCGGGATCCTTTAGTTTTGACCCTCTACTTTTTTGTACAACTTTTATAAAGTCTTCATGTAATTCAAGTTGTATAGTTTTTAATCTTTTAATGTCTTCCTCTTTTTCCTCTTTAAATGGATCTAAAGTACTTTTATTTTTTCCAGCTGTATAAACTCTTCTTTCAACTCCAATCTTTTGAATTAGGTCTTTAAAACCAAACGACGCAGAAATTACTCCTATTGAACCAATTATTGAACTTGAGTTTGCGTAAATTTCATCTCCCGCGCATGCAATAAAATATCCACCAGATGCTGCAACGTCTTCGGCAAATATAATAACTTTTACTTTATGCTTTTCAGCCAGCTGCCTTATATAACTGTATATTAAATGTGACTGAACTGGCGATCCGCCAGGGGAATTGATTGATATTGCAACGTGAGAAATTTTTTTTACTGAAAAAGCTTTTTTTAAAATATCTCTTTGATTAGCTAATTCCATGCCTTGTTTAAATTTACCGGCTGAACCTATGATGCCTGTAAGTCTGACATGTGGTACTATTTTTTTTTTCTTAAAAATTGAAAACATATTTTTGATGATTAATTATATTCTTATAACAGTAAAAAATTAAATTTTAATTAATAATTACGCTACTTATAGTTGAATTGTGGGTGCGTCACCACGGGATCATTTAAAAATTTATTATTACCTAAAAACAAATATAAATATTGCTTATGGGATCAGTTGTACCTCTTAAAAAATCAGCAAATTCTGCTTACATTGTACTTAAAAACCTTCTTGGTGATAAACTACAAAAAGTTGAAAATCTTATCCAAGAAAAATTAAGAAGTGAAGTAAATCTAATTCAGAAGATGAGCAATCATCATTTAAGGTCAGGAGGCAAAAGATTAAGAGCACTCCTTACTTTAGAGTCTGCAAAATTAACTGGATATAAAGAAGATAAAAGAGATATAAATTTAGCTGCTTGTGTTGAATTAATACATTCTGCAACTCTTTTACACGATGACGTTATTGATGAAAGTGAATTAAGAAGAGGTGTAAAAACTACAAACTCTGTTTGGGGCAATCAATCATCTATTCTGGTAGGTGATTATTTACTTAGTAGATGTTTTGAGATGATGGTTGAAGACGGTGATTTAGAAGTTTTAAAATTGTTGTCCTCTACATCCTCAAAAATTGCTCAAGGCGAGGTACTGCAACTTCAACATAAAGGAGAAGCTGACCTGCTCGAGGAAACATACATAGATATAATTAATTTAAAAACAGCTTCACTTTTTTCTGCTGCAACTAAAACAGGAGCTTGTTTATCAGGGAGTAATGAAAAAGAAAAAAAAGCTTTAGAGTCATACGGAAGAAACTTAGGGTTGGCTTTTCAAATTGCAGACGATGCACTTGACTTTTATGCAAAAGAAAAGTTGTTTGGTAAAGAAATTGGTAAGGATTTTTTTGAAGGAAAAGTAACTCTTCCTATGATTATTATTTTTCAAAAAGGAAATAAAGAAGAAAAAAACTTTTTAAATGAAATTATGAGAAAAGAAAAAAGAACTGAAAAGGATTTTAGTAATACATTGTCTCTTATAAACAAATATAAAGCAGTAGAAGCTACATTTAAAAAAGCAGAATACTTTGTAAACGTTTCTTATGATGCATTAGCAATTTTTCCTGATAACGAAGATAAAAAAATCTTACAAAATTTAACTAGCTTTAGTCTAAATAGATCTTTTTAAGGATAGAGAAGCTCTTTCTCCCAATTTCCATTTTTTTTTCTATAGTTTAATCTTTCGTGAATTCTACCTTCGCCATCTAACCAAAATTCTATTTCTTCGGGTAGCAATCTCCAGCCAGACCAGTGAGGAGGTCTTGGCACATTGTTTTGATCAGGAAATTTTCTTTCAAATTCTTTTATTTTTTTAGTAAATGTTTCTCTTTGGTCTAGAATTGCTGATTGTGAAGAAGCCCATGCGCCAATTCTATTTTTATAAGGTCGCGAGTTAAAATAATCGTCTGCCTCTTTGGTTGAAACTTCCTCTACTTTTCCTAAAGCTCTTACTTGGCGTCTTAAACTTTTCCAATGAAAGCACATTGAGGCTTTTTGATTTTCTTTTAGTTCATTTCCTTTTTTACTGTTAAAATTCGTATAAAAAACAAATCCTTTATCGCTTAAACCTTTAAGAAGAACCATCCTTACATTTGGCTGATTATTTTTATTTGAAGTTGCAATAGCAACAGCGTTCGGGTCATTAATTTCGCTCTCCTCTGCCTTTGAAAACCATTTTTTGAACAATTCTATAGGATTATCTACATCTTCAAAGATAATATCTAAACCCAGTGAATTTTTGCCATTTTTTTGATTCATAATTTCTTTAAAATAATTTATACATTAAATATCTATGTCTTTTAATACTTTTGGAAAAATTTTTAGGTTTACCACATGGGGAGAGTCTCACGGGCCAGCTATTGGCTGTGTTATCGATGGCTGCCCTCCAAATATACCTATATCTGAGAAAGATATTCAAAAAGATATGGATAGAAGGAGGCCCGGGCAGTCAAAATTTACAACACAAAGAAAAGAGTCGGATAAAGCTGTAATTTTATCTGGAGTTTTTGAAGGAAAAACAACTGGTACACCAATATCTATCATCATACATAATGAAGATAAAAGATCTAGGGACTATGAAACAATAAAAAATAAATTCAGACCTGGCCATGCTGATTATACGTATTTTAAAAAATATGGAATAAGAGATTTTAGAGGAGGTGGAAGACAATCTGCAAGAGAAACAGCTTGTAGAGTTGCAGCAGGTGCTGTAGCAAAAGTTGTATTAAAAAAAATAATAGGACAAAAATTTAATGTGATTGGCGCTGTTACTCAACTAGGGTTAATGTCATGCGATAAAACAAAGTGGAAAGATAGCGAGATAAGAAAAAATCCTTTTTTCTGCCCTGATAAAAATTCTGTTAAACTGTGGGAAAAATATCTTTTAGCTGTAAGAAAAGCTGGTTCTTCTTGTGGTGCGATTATTGAATTAAGAGCGACAGGTGTTCCAATTGGCTTAGGCGCTCCAATTTATTCAAAATTAGATACAGATATAGCTGCAGCTTTAATGAGTATCAATGCAGTTAAGGGGGTCAATATTGGAGCAGGTATGAACGCGGCTTTTTTAAGTGGAGAGGAAAACTCCGATGAAATGAATAAAAGCTCAGGTAAAGTAAAATTTAAATCTAATCAAGCTGGGGGAATTTTGGGCGGAATTTCCTCAGGGCAGAGTATCGTTGCATCTTTTGCTGTAAAACCCACATCATCAATTTTAACAAGTAGAAACACAATAGATAAAAAAGGTAAAAACACAAAAATTTCTGTTAAAGGAAGACACGATCCTTGTGTAGGTATAAGAGCTGTGCCAATAGGTGAAGCAATGATTAATTGTGTTTTATTAGATCATTTTTTAATGAACCGTGCGCAATGCGGTTAACTAGGTATCTTATTTTTATTTTTAGCTAAAATTATATTAGAGTTTAAAGTCTCTTCCACTTTTTTTATAATTGAAAGATTGTCTAAACCAGCTACCTCGTACATTTTACTAGGGGTATCTTGATCAATGAAGATATCTGGTAAAATCATAGACCTAAATTTTAATCCAGTATCAAAAACGCCTCGTTCAGATAAAAGTTGCATTACATGTGATCCAAAGCCACCTACTGAGCCTTCTTCTAATGTTATTAAAACCTCATGGTTAGTCGCAACTTCCATAATTAATTTTTCATCTAAAGGTTTAGCAAATCTTGCATCTATTATTGTGCAATCAATACCTTTAAGAGAAAGTTGTTTTGATGCCTTTTTACATTCTTCAAGTCTCGTGCCAAAATTTAACAAAGCCACTTTTTTACCCTCTTTAATAATTCTTGCTTTTCCGATTAATAATTTTTCTTTTATAGAGGGTAGTTCCACTCCTATACCATTTCCTCTCGGATACCTAAAAGCTGAAGGTCTATCATTTATTTCAACTGAGGTATTAATCATTTTTACAAGTTCTGCCTCATCACTTGCGGCCATTACTACAAAATTAGGTAAAGTAGATAAATAAGTGATGTCAAAAGAACCTGCGTGTGTTGGTCCGTCTGCGCCAACAAGTCCTGCTCTATCTATTGCAAATCTTACAGGTAAAGATTGTAAAGCAACATCATGAACTACTTGATCATAGGCTCTTTGTAAAAATGTAGAATAAATCGCTGCATAAGGTTTATATCCCTCAGTAGCTAATCCTGCTGCAAAAGTTACTGCATGTTGCTCTGCTATTCCCACGTCAAATGTTCTGTCTGGAAACTTTTTTTCAAATAAGTTAAGTCCAGTGCCTGATGGCATTGCACCTGTTATTCCTACTATCTTAGTGTCTTGTTCGGCATGTTTAATCAAAGTTTCTGCAAAAACTTTTGTATAAGACGGAGTATTTGATTTTGATTTCGACTGTTCTCCTGTCGAAATATTAAATTTTGATACACCATGATACTTATCACCCGAGTCCTCTGCTGGTTTGTATCCTTTTCCTTTTTGAGTTCTAACATGTATTAGTACTGGTCCTTGATGATTAGATTTTTTAACATTTTCAAATATTTGCACTAAATTCTCTACGTCGTGTCCGTCAATTGGCCCAATATAATAAAATCCTAACTCACTGAATAATGTACCTCCGGTAACCATATTTCTTAACATGTCTTCAGCTTTACCTGCTTTTTGACTAAACCTTTTTGAAAAAGCAGAAATAATCATTTTAATTGTCTCTCTAAAACTAAAGTAAAGCTTGCCGGATAAAAGATTTGCTAAATACTTGCTCATAGCACCAACAGGTCTTGCAATAGACATGTCATTATCATTAAGGACAACAATTAAATTTGATTTTAGAGCACCTGCATTATTCATTGCTTCATAAGCCATTCCAGCACTCATCGCTCCATCTCCTATGACTGCTATTACATTATTTTTATTATTCGATAATTTTTTTGCTACCGACATACCTAGTGTTGAGGAAATTGAAGTTGAGCTATGAGCTGCTCCAAATGGATCATACTCACTTTCCGCTCTTTTAGTAAAACCTGATAATCCACCACCCTTTCTTAACGTTTTTATTCGATCTCTTCTTCCTGTTATAATTTTATGTGGGTAGCATTGGTGGCTAACATCCCAAACTAATTTATCCTTTGGAGTATCAAATACATAATGTAAAGCTACAGTTAACTCAACCACACCCAATCCTGCTCCTAGATGCCCACCTGTTTCAGAGACTACATCAATTAATTCGTCTCTTAACTCCTCTGAAATCTGTTTTAAATTTTCCTTTTTAAATTTTCTTAAATCTGATGGAAAATTTATTTCTTTTATAATTCTCGTCATTAAAAGCTTCTATCTCTTATAAACTTTATAGTTTCAATCAAGTTTTTGCCATTTTTTCCATGTTTTTTTAATTTTATCAATATTTTTTTCATTAAATTGTCTGCATACCTTAATGCATTTTCGTAACCCATTAATTTAATTAAAGTTGATTTGCCTTTTTTTTTGTCTTTTTTTATAGGTTTACCAACTAATTTTTGTGAACCTTTTAGGTCTAAAAAATCATCGGACAACTGAAATAATAAACCTATCTCCTCACCTAATTTTCCAAATCTTATATTTTCTGATTTACTTTTATTTCCAATAATTGATGCAGACTGAACACAAAACTTAAAAAGTTTACCCGTTTTTTTTCGTTGCATATTAATTATTTGATTTAAAGATTTATTTTTTTTCTCATATTTTAAATCAAGATCTTGACCTCCTGCTATCCCTGTGTGCCCAGCACAATTACACAGTAATTTAATAATTTCATTTTTTTGTTTGAGAGATAATAAATTTTTTTTATTTGAGATAATTTCAAATGCTAATGTTAATAGAGAATTTCCAGCTAATACAGCTGTAGCCTCTCCAAATTTTTTATGCGTTGATGGTTTTCCCCTTCTCATTGCATCATTGTCCATACACGGTAAATCATCATGAATGAGAGAGTAAGAATGAATACACTCTACTGCCGCACAAATATCAATTAATTTTTTTTCTTTAATATTAAGTAACTTTCCAGAGTCAAAAATTATTGTTGTCCTAATTTTTTTTCCCCCTGATATAACTCCGTATTTCATAGGAGCAACTAATGTTGATTTTTTTTGATTTTTCAAAAAGTATAATAGAAATTTATCTACTTTGCTCGCGTTTTTATCTAATCTTTTATTTATCATACTTTTTTATCCTAAGATTTAGATATCTGTTTTGATTTCATCTTAAAAAGATTTTCTACATGTTTATTTAAGTTTAATAATCTTTTATAAGCGTTTTCTGCGTTGCTTAGATCTAAATTCTTAGTCTCTAAATTAGCAAGTATCTCATTAATTTCATCCCTAGCCTCTTTTAATGATTTACTTTTAATGTCAGCTGGAATATTTTCGATTTTCATAAACTAAATAATAATAACATTATGAAAAACATCTATTCAAATATTTATTCTTTTAACAAGAAATCATATAAAAAAACTATTAAAGCCTTGAAAAAAGGCAATATAGTAAGTTTGCCAACAGAAACTGTGTATGGTCTTGCTGGAAACGCTTATTCACAAAAATCTATTAACAAAATTTTTAATTTAAAAAAAAGACCTTCTTATAACCCTCTCATTATTCATTATCACGATTTAAAAAAAACATATAATGACATAGTATTAAATGAACATTTTCTAAAGCTATATAAAAAATTTTGTCCAGGTCCTTTGACATTTATTTTGAAGAAAAATAAAAATTCCAGAGTAGTTTCATCAGCTACAGCGAATTTAAGAACTATAGCAATCAGATTTCCTAATAATAGAAAAATAAGAGCTATACTTAAAATATTAGATTTTCCACTTGCTATGCCTAGTGCTAATATCTCTTCTAGTTTGAGTCCTGTTACCGCTTATGATGTATATGAAGAATTTAGAAATAGGGTAAAAATTATTATAAATGGTGGCAAGTCAAAAGTTGGTATTGAGTCAACAGTGATTGATCTTACTGAAAAACCAAAAATATTAAGACCAGGTATTATAAGTCCACAACAAATTAAAAATTGTTTAAAAATCAATTTTTCAAAAAGAAAATCAAAGATAAAATCACCGGGTATGCTCAAAAAACATTACTCTCCGGGTATCCCTATTATTTTAGGAAAAAAACCTTCAAGTGATAATTATGCTTTTATAGTTTATGGGAAAAAATTTAAAAATAAAAAAAATTATTTTAATTTAAGCAAAAAAGCTGATCTAAAAGAAGCAGCTGCAAATTTATATAAAACAATGAGAAAAATAAAAAAAATGGGTTTCAAAAAAATTTTTGTGACAAAAATACCCAATATTGGTGCTGGAATAGCTATTAATGATCGATTAACAAGAGCATCAAGATAATGTTTATAGAAATTAAAAATCTTACCAAAGTTTATGATGATTACTTAGCTGTAGATAAAATTAATTTTCAATTAAATAAAAATAGAACATTAGGTTTACTTGGACCGAATGGATGTGGAAAAACTACAACTATTGGAATGATACTTGGTCTTATTGCACCCACTAATGGAGAAATTTTAATAGAAAATAGGAATATGAATACGTTAAATAGGGATGAAGTTTTAGCTAGATTTAATTTTGCATCACCATACGTTGAGTTGCCAAAAAAACTTACTGTAAAACAAAACCTTGAAATTTATGGTAGATTGTATGGGATAGAAGATTTAAGCACAAGAATAAACGAAATTTCAAAAGACTTAGATATTAAAAATTTTTTTAACAGAAAAACTGGCGAGTTATCTTCTGGACAAAAAAATAGAGTCTCTCTAGCTAAATCTCTAATTAATAAACCAGAAATTCTCCTTTTGGATGAACCTACAGCTAGTTTAGATCCAGATGTTGGTGATTTTATAAGAAGTTATATTCAGGAATATAAATCTAAAAATAAAGTAACATTATTGTTAGCCTCTCATAATATGAATGAAGTAGAAAAACTATGCGATAGTGTAATAATGATGAAAAAGGGGAAGATTATTGATACCGGGACTTGTAATGACCTTATAAAAAAACATGGTAGAAATAACCTTGAAGAAACTTTTTTAAAATTAGCAAGGAGTAAAGATGAATTTTAATAAAATATATGCACTAGGTTTAAGACATCTTTATTTAATTATGAATTCATTTCCAAGAGTTTTAGACTTGATTTATTGGCCAACTGTCCAAATCTTTTTATGGGGATTTATATCAAAATTTTTTACCTTAAACTCAGATTATTACAGTAATACAGTAGGAGTTATTTTAACAGCCGCTGTTTTGTATGATTTTTTATTCAGAGCTAGTATAAGTTTTAATATGATGTTTTTAGAGGAGATCTGGAGTAGAAATTTTACAAACTTATTTATTGCCCCAATCAAAATTAGTGAAATAATCGCTGCTTTAACTTTTACAGCAATATTAAGAACTTTAATTGGTTTAGTTCCAGCTGTATTGATTGCCGTTCCTTTGTTTGGAGTGTCTATTCTTAAACTTGGAATACCATTAATTTTCTTATTAATATCTCTTTACTTATTTGGTATAACTTTAGGTCTCCTTGTAACGTCTGGACTTTTAAGATTTGGACCATCATTTGAAAATATTGCTTGGGCAAGTCTATTTTTTCTAGCTCCGTTAGGTTGTATATATTACCCTATAGATATATTGCCAAATATATTACAAATCATTGCAAAAGGCCTTCCTTTGGTTCATGTTTTTGAAGAAATGAGAAGTATTTTAATGAATAATTCCGTTAATTACTATAATATTTTAAAATCAATATCTATATCAGTAATTTATTTTATTTTTGGTATTATAATTTTTTATATTTCATATTTTGGTGCTAGAAAAAGAGGAACTTTAATAAATATGGGTGAATAAATATATGCATAAACAAATAGATAAGATTAAAAATAATGAAAGTAAACCAATTGTATTAAAAAATGTACTAAATAGTCATGAAATCGAAAAATTTATGAAACTGTATAATGAGTTACCAATCACAGTACATAACAAAAAACAGAATGTAATAAAAAAAAGGTGGCTTGCAAATTATGGTGAAGAATTAGAGGAATTATTCTATAAAAAACTTAAAAATGAGATTGGAGATTTTAAATACGACAATTTAAAAGATGAAGATGGAAAAGATATACTAGGACTGTTTCAAGAAAGTTATAATCCAATTGGTTTACATATTGATGGTGGTTTTAATCTTAACGATTTGATTTATAAACAAAGTTTAATTCCATTAACGCCAGTCGGAAGCACTGTAATTTTTAAAAATAGGTATTATGGCCAGTCAACTAATTTTACTACAGATAAAAACGAATTAGAAAAAAAAGACTTAAAATACGGCCAAAATATAAGATCATCTGATCATATTGGAAAATATGGTAACAAGCCATTTGATAAGGAAATTCATAAAAAATATGTTAATCATGAAAAAATTGAGAATCTTGTGGGTTTAGAAGTAGAACTTATTTATGAGTGGGAAGTTGGATCAATGTTAATTTTCGATAGGACAAACCTTCATTGTTCCTCTTCAGTTATTGAAGGAAAGAAAATAGGTCTTACAACTTTTACAAAAAAGTAGTTTGACTATAATATGTCTAAAAAACTGTTTTCAAAATTTACTAGAAGCTTAGCGAAAATAATTTTACCTTTACTTTTCAAAATATTGATCAAACTTAAGATAAACCGAAGAGTAATAAATTATTTAAATGAGAAAAGCTATTTCAGTAATAATATTCACAATTTTAATATGATAATAAAAGATCTTCTTAAAGATAAAAAAATTATCTCTCTTGATGTAGGAGCGCAAGGAGGTTTTAATTCTGATAATTTCTTTCATAAAAGATATGAGCCATTTTTTGAAGATATTTTGTTGGAACCTATAAAGTCAGAATTTGAAAAGATGCCAAAAAAAAAATATTCAATATGTAAAGGCTTGTGGAGCTCTAAAAAGGTAAAAGATCTTTATATTTTAGACAAAAGATTAGGTAGTTCTTCCATGTATAAAATAGAAAATAAAAACTTTGATTTGCATAATATTAAAAAAAAAAATTATGATGACTTTAAGATAACTCGAACGATTCAAGTAGAATGTGATACTTTAGAAAATGTACTTACAGAGCTTAATATTGAAAGTCTTGATTATCTTAAAATTGATACTCAAGGAGCAGAGTTTGAAATACTTCAAGGACTTGGAAAATATAGGCCATTACTAATTAAAGTAGAAGCTCACATTTTTTCCATGTATAGAGATGTTCCAAGCTGGAACAATCTGATTAATAATTTGTACAAATACAATTATGTAACTGTAGATTGGAAGGAAATTGGAAGCCATTCAACTAGAGTCCCAGCAGAGATGGATATGATTTTCATTCAAAATTTTAATAATGATGAGGGAAAAAAAATAATTTTAAACTCTAAGGAAAAATTTATTAGTTTAATGTTAATATTTGGCCAATTAAGTTTATTAAAAGTTATAATGCAAAGATTAGGTCTTGATTATGAAAAGTTAAAACCTTTTGAGGACAAATATTTTAACTGATGGCTATTTACGATTGTTTTCAATATTTTAATGAAGATCATATTCTTGATTTAAGATTTAATATATTAAATGAGTATGTTGATTATTTTGTAATTTCAGAATCAACTAAAACACATCAAGGTAAAAGTAAAAAGATTAATTTCGATGTTAACAAATTTAGGAAGTTTAAAGACAAAATAAAATTTGTTGTTGCTGAATACGATAAAAAAATTCTTTTCGATCACCATACTGGAGGAGAATCTCCTATAGAACAACATCAAAGAAATTTTTTAATTAATGGAATTAAAGATGCATCACCCGAAGACTTAATTATTCTGTCGGACTCTGATGAAATACCTGATCTAAGAAAATTACACAAAATCAATAAAGATAAAAAATATATCGCGTTTTCACAAAAAATGTATATGTATAAAATCAATGTTCAAAACATTGAAGAAAGCAACTGGATCGGATCTAAAATTACAAAAAAAAAATATATTAAGTCTATGCAACTATTAAGAAATTTAAAATTTAAGAATTATCCTTTTTGGCGATTAGATAAAAGGGATTTACAAATAATTGAAGGCGGATGGCATTTCTCCTATCTACAATCTCCAGAGGAGATTTTAAACAAGATAAAATCATTTTCACATGGTGAATTTAATGATGGCTCAATCAGTGAAAAAGAAATTGAGGAAAAGATATTAAAAAATGAGGATATTTTTAATAGGGGTTTTACATTAAAAAAAACTGAAATAGATGAGAGCTATCCAAATTATATTATTCAAAATAAATCGAAATATTCAAAATGGATTATATAATTCTTGGTGCGCCGGATAGGAGTCGAACCCATAACCTCCGGAGCCGAAATCCGGCGCTCTATCCAGTTGAAGCTACCGGCGCATATTTGTACTTTAAATTAATTTATGGATAAAACAATAAAATTATTAGTAATCAAAGCAGAAGACAACAAAAGACTAGATTTATACTTGCAAAATAAATTGAAAAAATATTCTCGCTCTCTTTTAAAAAAAATTATTGAAACAAAGGGAGTTAAGATAAATGGTATTATTAACTTTTCTCCCTCTACTAAAGTAAAATTTAAAGATAAAATAACTATAAGAATTTTTTTGAATGAAAAAAATAAATTAAAGCCAAAAAAAATCAAATTTGAAATTGTCTATGAAGATAAAGATATACTTGTAATAAATAAACCTAAAGGAATGGTGGTTCATCCAGGTGCTGGCAATCCTGAAAATACGCTAGCTAATGCTTTAGCGTATAAATATAAGAATAACTTATCTAATATTAATGGTGATATGCGCCCCGGAATAGTTCATAGAATTGATAAAGAAACTAGCGGTTTATTAGTAGTAGCGAAAAACAATTTAGCTCACTCAAAGCTTGGTAAACAATTTAGTGAACATACAATTAAAAGAAAATATATTTGTTTAATATGGGGAGTTGTTAGACCATTAAAAGGTAAAATTGAAACTTTAATTTCTAGAAATAAAAAAAATAGGCAACTAATGACAGTAAGTGATTTTAAAGGAAAAAAAGCCATAACAAATTACAAAACAGTTAAAATATTTGATATTAATGAAATACCTAAAATTAGTTTGATAGAGTGTGAATTAAAAACAGGTAGAACACACCAAATTAGAGTCCACATGAAGTATAAGGGTACATCAATAATTGGTGATAAACAGTACGGTAAAAAAAATCCCAATTTTAAAAAAATAAATCAAAATTTTTTGGAAAGTTTAAATGATATCACAGGTCAAGCATTGCACGCACAAACGTTAGAGTTTATTCACCCTACAAAAAATAAATGGATAGATTTTAAGACATCTCCTCCTCAAGATTTCAAAAAAATGTTAAATTTGCTTACAAATCTAAGTGGTTGAAAAAATTTTTTTATTATATAAATCTTAAGATATGAGTGAAAATAATAAGATAAGTAATTTACCAACTCCATCAGCTGGAAGCCTTTCAATATATCTTTCTCAAATAAAAAAATTCCCAATGTTAGATGCAGAAGAAGAGTACATGTTAGCAAAAAATTGGAGAGAGAATGGTAATTTACAATCTGCTCATAAATTAGTAACAAGCCATTTGAGGTTAGTTGCAAAGATTGCAATGGGGTATAGAGGTTACGGTTTACCGGTAAATGAACTAATTTCAGAGGGAAACATTGGCCTTATGCAAGCTGTCAAAAAATTTGATCCTGATAAAGGATTTAGATTAGCCACATACGCAATGTGGTGGATTAAGGCTGCAATTCAAGAATATGTATTAAGATCATGGAGTTTAGTTAAAATGGGAACAACTACAGCTCAAAAAAAACTTTTTTTTAATCTTAAAAAAATTAAAAATCAAATTGCTCCAGGTCAAGATGGAGATTTAAGAGATGAGCATGTAAAGGAGATCTCAAAAAGATTAGACGTAGACTCAAATGAAGTTGTGAATATGAATAGAAGGATGATGGGCCAAGAAAAATCATTAAATGATCCTATTAAGTCTGGAGAAGCTGAAGAATGGCAAGATTGGTTACCTGATGATAGTCTTGACCAAGAGCTTTTGATTTCACAAAAACAGGAGTATGAAGATAAAAAAAAATTATTAAAAGAAGCGATGAACATTCTGAATGAGAGAGAGAAAGAAATTATAATATCAAGAAGATTAAAAGATGAGCCGGACACATTGGAGGAACTTAGTAAAAAATATAAAATAAGTAGAGAAAGAATTAGACAAATTGAAACTAAAGCTTTTGAAAAACTGCAAAAATCAATGATTAATTCTAGCAAATCAAAAAACTTGCTGCCTTTAAATTAGGTTTTAAAAGGATCCTCTACTAAAATAGTGTCGTCTCTTTCTGGACTTGTAGAAATGCTAGATATTTTAGCTCCAATAAAATCTTCTAATCCATAAATATATTTTTTTGCATTTTCAGGCAAGTCCCTCATATTTCTAATACCTTGGGTATTAGTCTTCCAACCTTTGTAAACTCGGTAAATAGGTTTTATATTGAATTGATCTTCAGTAGCTGCGGGCAAATAATCTATTTTTTTTCCATTTAATTCATATCCAATACAAATTTTAATTTCATTAAGATCATCTAGCACATCAAGTTTTGTAAGAGCAATTCCATTTATTCCTGAAATTTTAATTGTTTGGCGAACTAATACTCCGTCGAACCACCCACATCTTCTTTTTCTAGCAGTAACAGTTCCAAATTCATTTCCTCTTTTACCTAAACTTTCACCAATTTTATCTTTTAATTCTGTAGGAAAAGGTCCGCTCCCAACTCTTGTTGTGTAAGCTTTTGTTATACCTAAAATATAACCGATTTTATCTGGACCTGACCCCGATCCAGTTGCTGCAGTTGCTGGAACTGTATTTGATGATGTCACATATGGATAGGTCCCGTGATCCACATCTAAAAGTATTCCTTGGGCACCCTCGAATAATATTTTTTTTCTTTCGTTTTTAAATTCATCCAGTTTAAGCCAAACTGGTTTTGCAAATTTTAAAATTTCAGGAGCTATTTTTAAAAGTTTTTTTTTAAGATCTTCTTTTTTAAAAATTTTCTTTTTTAATCCTTTTCTAATAGCGTTATGATGTAATAAAACATTTTCTAATCTGTTATCCAAATTACTCTTTGATCTTAAGTCCATAACTCTTATTGATCTTCTTCCTACTTTATCCTCATAACATGGCCCGATTCCTCTTCTGGTCGTTCCAATTTTTTCATTTCCCGCTGCATCTTCTCTGATTTCATCCATCTCTTGATGAAATGGTAATATTAAAGAGGCTGTTTCTGAAATCATAAAATTATCAGGTGTAACATCGACTCCTTGTTTTTTTATTTCTTTTATTTCATCTAGTAAAGCCCAAGGATCTATAACTACTCCATTTCCTAATATAGAAATTTTTCCTTTTCTAACTATTCCTGACGGGAGAAGTCTTAATTTGAATACTTTTTTATCGATAACTAAAGTATGTCCAGCGTTGTGTCCGCCTTGAAAACGTACAACTACATCAGCCTCACTTGACAACCAGTCTACGATCTTTCCTTTGCCTTCGTCTCCCCATTGTGAACCTACAACAACAACATTTTTCATTATAAGAAATCTTTATTTACCTCTATTGAATTTAAATGATTAACCGGACCATTGCCTTTTCCATAATTTAGATTAGATTTAATTGATTGGTTAACATATTTAATTCCTAACTCACAAGATGTCTTTAGAGGTTTTCCACATGATAAAAACAATGCAATTGCACTTGATAAACTACAGCCAGTTCCATGGGTATTTTTTGTTTTAAATTTTTTATTTTTAAATACTTTGAAACCATATTCTCCCAAATAAACATCCTCTACTTTTTTAGATTTTCTGTGTCCTCCTTTTAGTAAAACATTTTTAGCTCCAAGTTTTAGAATAGTTTTTGAAGCTTTTATCATATCGTCTAAATTTCTAATTTTGCTTTTTGTAATTACTTCAGCTTCTGGAATATTGGGTGTTATTATAAGAGATTTTTTAATTAAACTATCTATAAGTATTTTAATCGCAGAGTCATTTATCAGCCTTGTTCCGCCTTTTGCAACCATCACTGGATCTAAAATGATTTGTCTTATCCTAATTTTTTTTAATGATCTTATTACTGCGGTAATTACTTTTGAAGAATGAAGCATTCCAATTTTGACGGCATCTGGTTTAATATCCGAACAAGTAAATAAAATTTGTTTTTCGATTTCCTTAGGTTTTATTGGAAATACAGAATGCACACCGTTTGTATTTTGAGCAGTCACGGCTGTTATTGCGGTCATTGCGTATCCGCCTAAAGAAGTAACAGTTTTTATATCAGCCTGCACACCGGCTCCTCCAGATGAGTCTGAGCCGGCAATTATTAAAATTTTAGATCTAGGTTTCAAATTAATTAATTGATCTTTTAATTATATTTATACATTTTACAATCAAGTGTTTATCATATGACTCTACCATTATCCTAATTTTTGGCTCAGTGCCTGACTTTCTTACCAATATTCTACCTTTGGATCCTAATAGTTTAGTTGCAACTTTTATTGAGTTCTTAGTTTTAGAAAGATTTATTACATTCTTATCTTTAACAGTAACATTTTCTAAAACTTGCGGAACAGGCGTAAATACACTTAACAATTTGCTAGCTTTTATTCCTTTTCTTAGAGAAAAAAGGACCTCTAAAGCCACTAACAGCCCATCACCTGTTGTAGCAAATTTACCTAAAATAATGTGACCAGACTGTTCCCCACCTAAATTAAAATTACATTTTTTCATTTTCTCTTTTACATATCTGTCTCCAACTTTTGATCTATAAAATCTAATTTTTTCATTTTTTAAAAATTTTTCCAAACCAAAGTTAGACATTAAAGTTCCAATTACACCACCCTTTAAAATTTTTTTGGATTTCCATCTTCTAGCTAACATCGCTATTATTTGATCACCGTCTATAATTTTACCATTTTCATCACACATTATAATTCTGTCTGCGTCTCCATCAAATGAAATTCCCACATTGGCTTTATATTTTTTTACTGCAAATTTAAGTTTTGAAGGGTAAGTCGATCCACATTTTTTATTAATATTTAATCCATTGGGTTTAATACCAATCGATATTATTTTAGCTCCTAAATCTCTAAGTAATTTTGGTGCAGCTTTATAAGAGGCTCCATTTGCACAATCTAGAACAATTTTCATACCTTTAAGATGAAAATTTTTAGGGAAATTGCTCTTTAATATTTTTATATATTTTTCATTACCATTTTCTAACCTTTTCACTCTTCCAAGTAATTTTGGGTCTGTTAATTGTTTTGTGTTTTTTGCGTCTATAAGTTTTTCAATTTTTTTTTCAATTTTATCTGATAATTTCATTCCATCAGGACCAAATAATTTTAAACCGTTATCATAGTAAGGGTTATGCGATGCAGTAATCATAATTCCCATATTTGCTTTCATATATTTTGTAAGCATTGCTAATCCATTTGTTGGTAATGGCCCTAAAGTAAAAACATGCATTCCGCCGGAAACTAATCCAGACACTAATGCTGGCTCTAGTGTGTAACCTGAAAGTCTTGTGTCCTTAGCTATTACAGCAATTTGTTTAGTTTTTTTTTGATTTTTAAAATATGTTCCAGAAGCAAGACCAAATTTAAAAAATTTTTCTCCAGTAATATTACCTTGATTAACTTTTCCTCTTATTCCGTCAGTTCCAAAATATTTATTTTTCATTATTTTGATATAATTTTATTGAAAATTAAAATTCCTTGTTTTATTTCGTTAACATTGTGAACTCTAAACATTTGTACTCCTTGTAAAAGTAGAAAAAGTACAGATGCTAATGTCCCTCCTAATCTCTCTTTGCTATCAAACTCACCACTAATTTGATTTATAAATCTTTTTCTAGAAGTACCAACTAAAATTGGCAATCCCAAGCTATGAAATAGTGATATTTTAGAAATTAAAATCAAATTATGTTTCAAGGTTTTACCAAATCCAATACCTGGATCTAAAATAATCTTTTTATCTAAAAATTTATTATTAATATTTTTCTCAAAATAATCGTAAATATCTAATAGGACGTTGTTATAACTCGGTTTTAATTGCATAGTATTAGGAGTTCCTTTCATATGGTGCAAAACTTTAGAGATCTTATTTTTTTTAAGTATTAAAGGAGAAACTTTTCCATAACTAAAACCTGAAACATCATTTATTAAGTTAACTCCATATTTCAACCCTTGATCCATTATTTCAGGTTTTCTTGTGTCTAAAGATAAACATGTTTTTTTATATTTTTTCTTAAATCTTTTTAAAACGTTTTTTATTCTTTTAAACTCTACTTTTGAATTTATATCTTTAGATCCTGGACGCGTAGACTCACCGCCAATATCAATTATCTCAGCGCCTGATTTAATCATTTTTGAGATATGCTTAAAAGATTTATTATCATTATTAAATTTACCTCCATCTGAAAAACTATCTGGGGTCAAATTTAGAATTCCCATTATAATCGGATTAGCAAAACTTATATTCTTCAAAAAATTTTTTCTTTTTGAAGTGATTTTCTTTAGATCTTTTTGTATTTTGCTTAATTCTAATTTGTTTAAATATTTAATTTCTTTTATATTTACAAATTTACTTTTTATTTTTTTTTGTTTTTTAGAAAAAATCTCAAGTGTGTCAAAGGCTATATTTTTTTTTCCGCACAAAGGTAAAGCTTTCTTTTTTTTTATTAGAAATTTAGCTTGTGCACCATAATAAAAATTACACGCCCTTGTGTAATATTTAATCATGTCTTTAGATAGCAGGTTTTGGTTTTAATCCTATTGAACCTAGGGCAGAAGATGATTTTCCATCATCACTTTCCTCTTCTCTAAATGACCTAGTTGGCTTGATATCTTTTAGAATTAAATCCCTGATTTCATCTCCTGATAAAGTTTCGTAAATTAATAAAGCTTTTGCTATTTTGTGAAGATCATCAATTTTTTCCGTAAGTACTTTTCTTGCTCTTTCATAACCTTTATCTACAATTTTCTTTACTTCTGCATCGATTTTTTTTGCAGTCTCTTCTGACATATTTTGTTGTTTTGTAACGGATCTACCTAAAAATACTTCTTCCTCGTTTTCCCCGTATGCTATAGTACCTAGTTCTGTTGTCATACCATATTTTGTCACCATATTTTTCGCCATCTTAGTGACCATTTCAATATCTGATGATGCGCCTGATGTAACTTTATCATGACCAAAAATTATTTCTTCAGCTATTCTTCCTCCCATAGCAACAGCTATATCTGCGTGCATTTTTTCCCTTGTAACAGATAATTGATCTCTCTCAGGAAGTCTCATCACCATACCTAATGCTCTACCTCTTGGAATAATTGTAGCTTTATGAATTGGGTCTGATGCTTTTTCATTAAGCGCAACAATTGCATGGCCTCCTTCATGGTAAGCAGTTAACTTTTTCTCGTCTTCTGACATAACCATCGATCTTCTTTCAGCTCCCATCATTACCTTGTCTTTAGCCTCTTCAATATCTGACATTGTAACAACTCTTTTATTTTTTCTAGCTGCAAGCAATGCTGACTCATTAATTAAATTTGCAAGGTCAGCGCCAGAAAAACCTGGTGTTCCTCTAGCTATTGTTCTTAATTTAACATCTGGACCTGTATTTATTTTTTTTACATGAACTTTAAGAATTTGCTCTCTTCCAATTATATCTGGATTACCTACAACTACTTGTCTATCAAATCTACCTGGTCTTAAAAGTGCTGGATCCAAAACATCAGGTCTGTTAGTTGCTGCTATAAGTATTATACCTTCGTTTGTATCAAATCCATCCATTTCTACTAGAAGTTGGTTTAATGTTTGCTCACGCTCATCATTACCCCCTCCTAAACCTGCTCCTCTACTTCTTCCAACAGCATCAATCTCATCGATAAATATAATGCAAGGAGAATGTTTTTTGCCTTGTTCAAACATGTCTCTAACTCTTGAAGCACCAACTCCAACAAACATTTCAACAAAATCAGAACCTGATATTGAGAAAAATGGAACGTTAGCCTCACCAGCTATTGCTTTTGCAAGTAAAGTTTTTCCTGTACCTGGCGGTCCAATTAACAAAGCGCCTTTAGGAATTTTTCCTCCTAGTCTACTAAATTTTTTAGGATCTTTTAAAAATTCAACTATTTCTTCTACTTCTTCTTTAGCTTCTTCTACACCAGCTACATCGTTAAATGTAACTTTCCCTTGGGCTTCATTTAATAATTTTGCTTTCGATCTTCCAAATCCCATTGCTCCACCTTTACCGCCTTGCATTTGACGCATAAAAAATATCCACACTCCAATAAGTAATAACATTGGAAACCATGATAGTAATATTCCTAACAGAGATGGCATTTTATCCTCTTGCGGTGATGCATTTATACTTACGCCATTAGATGAGAGCTTTTCTACGAGTTCTGGGTAATTTGGAGAATACGTGGAAAAAGTACTTCCGTCAGCTAAAACTCCTGAGATATTATTTCCTTGAATTTTGACCTCAACAACCCGCCCGGCATCAACTTCATTTAAAAAGTTTGAAAAAGGTAAAGAGTTACTTCCCGATTTAATTTTATTTGGGTCTTGAAACATGTTGAATAGCCCTACTGAAAGTAAGACTATAATGACCCACATTATTAAATTTTTGACATTCATAATTCTTAAATAATTATTATTTATTAAATCTCAAGTATACTTAAAAATTAAATTAGTTGTAAATAAGACAAAATATTGCATTATTTTGACGATTAGTATCATATTTTCTCTTTTTTCAAGGAAATATGATCAGTTTTTTTTGAAAAAATACAACCGCCTAAAGTAGAGCTTTTAAAATCCCTCTTAGTGATTTTATTTATTAAATTTATAACTTTATTTGACCTAGGGTTGTAATAATTTCTTTTTAAGTCTTTTATAGAATTATTAATTAATCTTATTTTCAATTCATTGTTTAAATCATTAAATCTAATTAAATCAATTTTAATCTCATTTTTAAATTTTTTAGTTGTATTTAAATAGATCTTTTTAAAATGTTCATCTAGGACCTTTTTACTAGAAGCTAAATTATTAATTGATTTTAAAATTTGATCATAACTAATTCCACTTTTATTAAGGTATTTCTGTAAATGTCTTACTCTTGTTCTAAGATATTTTGTATTTTTATTAGAAGGGTCATTTATATAGTTACCAAACACGTTTGCAGAGATTTTTTTAAGAGAAATTTTTTTTACATCAAGCAAAGGTCTATAAAGATTTATACTTTTTTCAATTTTTGTTACCTCGTTCATAGATGATAGTCCAGTTAATCCACTACCTCTGGATAATCTTATGAAAAAAGTTTCAACTTGATCTTCAAGATTATGCGCCGTTACTAAATTTTTAATATTTTTTTTTCTACAATATTCTGTAAGAAGCTTGTACCTTGCATTTCTCGCTTCGCCTTGTATATTTTTACTTATTAGTTTGTAATTATTAATAATATCTAATTTAATGTTTTGTCTTCTAAGTAATTTTTCAACTTTTTTTGCCTCACTAGATGAATTTTTTCTAATATTATGATTAACCAAAACATATTTAAAACTAATCTTATTTTCAAAATTATACATTTTAGATAAAGCTACTAATCCTAAACTGTCTGGTCCACCTGAAACAGCGATTACAAAAGACTTTTTTTTGTAGCTTTTAAATTTATTTTTAAAATTTGAGTAAATATTAGAAAAGTCTTTTGAATTTCTTAAGTAAATCTTAAGATTTACATTTGAATTTTTTTTGCTCATACTGCGCTTTTTGTAACACAGACTTACTCGCTTTTGGATATTCTTTTTTTAATCCTGAAATCATTTTACAACCTTGGTCTTTTTCACCTAATTGAACCATAGTAATTCCAAGTTTTAAAAGATTATCTGGGGCTTTTTTACTTTTTGGATAATTTTGATAACCGTCTAAATACGCTGTAGCAGCGTCTGAATATAATTGTCTTATTCTAAATGTTTCTCCGTACCAGTATTGAGCGCTACCTGCTAGATCATGATCTTTATTTTTTTCTATAAATTCTTTTAATGCAAATTCAGCAGTTTCATAATCTCCTATTTTCATGAAACTTACTGCAAATTCATATTGTTCGGCTGGCGGTTTATCTGGTAGCAATGACTCTTTCTTTTCAGGTTCTTCCGTTATTACAGTTTGAGCGCTTTCTACTGAGTTTATTGATTGTTGAGATGGAAGATTTGTAGTTTGATATCCTGGGTTTGCTCCGAAATCCTGCGGCTTACTTGTACCAGGTAAATTTTTTTTGGTTTGCATAACCTCAGTTTCATTATTTTCAAGATCAGAAAAACGAAGTTGGGTATCAGATTGAATTTTTGTCACTCTGGTCGATAATTTATCTAATTTAAAATTTACTTCTTCAAATTTATTAGTTAATTCTCTGAATTGATCTTCAATTTCGTTTAACTTTAAAAGATGTTTAGTTAAAATATCTTCGTTAAGTCCATCAGTTTTTTTTAAAATAAGGTTTTGTGAAGATGCATCTGATTTTTGATATACAGCTTTTTCTAAAGTTTTAAGATCCTTTGTAATAACTTGAATTTGATCAGAAATCGATTTTAAATAAATTTCCTCTTCCTCAGCAATTATAGAGCTAAAAACAATAAATGGAGTTAACAAAAGCGTTAAACTTAAAAAAGTCTTTCTGATAATCAACATGATTCATTTTTAATTTGATAAAATGGCAAAAAAAAGACCCCTTGATGGAATAAATCAAAGGGTCTTTATAATAAATAAAATATTAATTTACTTTAACTGTGACTGATCTTCTGTTCTGAGACCAAGCTAAAGGTGAGGATTTTGGATTAACCGGCTTTTCTTTTCCGTAGCTTATAACAGAAATTCTTTTACCAGATATTCCATAAGTCATTAAATAATCTCGCGCAGCATTAGCTCTTCTTTCTCCTAAAGCTAAGTTATATTCACGAGTTCCTCTTTCATCAGCGTGTCCCTCAATAGTTACAGTAAGATTTTTATTTTTTCTAAGATATGTAGCTTGTTTTCTTAAAGTAGCTCTTGAAGCAGTTGTTAAAGAAGATTTATTTGTTGCAAAAAATACTCTGTCTGGAACACCAGCAGCTAAAAACTCAACTGTTTCTTTACCTGTATAAACATCACCTTCTATATCACCAGATTTTTTAGCAGTTGAACAAGCGCTAAGTATTAAAGTTGCAAAGATTACTAATAATGTGTTCTTTAAATTCGTTTTTAGTGTCATTTTTTCCCCTAGGTTTAATGTGTTTATTTCAAATTATTTACAGTTATTCAAGTATATTTTACATAAGATTCAACCTCACTTAGATAATAATGAAGACCAAGATGGGTCTGAAGCATCAGTTTTAGTGGTAAGTTTTCTCTCATTATAACCAGTTATATCTATAGACCATAATTTTGCACTAAAACCCTCTCCTTTTTCACCCGCTTTAGTTTCTCTATAAAAAACTAACACCCTTCCATTAGGTGACCATGAAGGAGCTTCTTGGTAGTAGTTTTCGGTTAACAGTCTTTCTCCTGATCCATCGGTTCTCATAACTCCTATGAAAAATCTTCCTTTATGCATTTTAGTAAAAGCTATTAGATCACCTCTTGGAGACCATACAGGTGTACCATATATACCTTTTCCAAAAGTAATCCTTTTAACATTACTCCCATCACTTCTCATAACGTAAAGTTGTTGTAGACCACTTCTATCTGAATTAAATGCAATAAACTTCCCGTCAGGTGAAAATGAGGGAGAGGTATCAATAGAAGAATGATCAGTTATTCTCTCAACTAACCTTGATTCAAGATCCATAGTGTAAATATCTGAGTTTCCCTCTTTAGCAAAACTCATAATTATTTTTTTCCCATCTGGAGAAAACCTTGGAGCAAATGTCATACCAGGAAAATTTCCAACTACCTCTTGAGTACCTGTCTCTATATCAAGTAAATATACTCTTGGCATATTTCTAAAATAGGACATGTAGGTAACCATTTGGTTTGTAGGATTAAATCTTGGTGTCAAAACCAATTCATTTCCTAAAGTTAAATATTTTGTATTAGCTCCATCTTGATCCATTATTGCTAATTTCTTAATTCTTTGATTTTTAGGTCCGCTTTCAGCAACATAAATTATTCTTGTATCAAAGTATCCTTCTTCCCCTGTAAGTCTTTCATAGATTTTGTCAGAAATTATATGAGCAACCCTTCGCCAATTTGAAGGGGTTGTAGTAAACGCTAAAGCTGTCATTTCTTTAGCTGCAGTCAAATCCCAAAGTCTAAATTCAACTTTTAATTTTTCATCTTTAATTAATAATTTACCGGTTACCAAAGCTTGAGCTTTTATCAGTCGCCAATCTTCAAACCTTGGTTTTAGATGAGCTATATCAGGTTTTTGAACAAATGCCTCTTTTTTTAGTGGATTAAATAATCCTGTACTTTTAAAATTTTTTTCTATTATTTTTGAAATATTTTCGCCTAATTGTTTTACTTTAATATCTTTAATCTCCTGCGATTTTATATCTACATGTAAAGGGGAGACAGCGATTGGAAGTGGGTCTAAATTTCCTCTTGTAATATCTACCTCTATTAATGCGTAGGAAAAGCTATTAAGAAAAAGGTTAAATATAATTAAATAAAATAAATTTTTTATCATCCTTTTAACATTTCAACAGGGTTAAAATTTAATTGAAGATCTTTCCATTTTTCATATCCAGTAGGCGGAACTTTGAGCGGTTGACATAGTCTGACAGCCCTTAGAGCACTTTCAGCTAAAACTTTGTAAAACTTTTGACCAGGCCTATTCATTCTTTCATGATCCAAAATTTCAGATTTCATTATTGTACCATCTTTTTTAAGTTGTAACTTAATCCTAACAAGCAAATCCTCATCGTAAGGTAAGCCTAAAGGAACACTCCAACATCCAAAAATTTGCGCTCTAAGTGCATCTTCCTCTGATAATGTAAGTCCAGAAGCAAAAGAATTTTTTTTATTACTTTGGGTAATTTTATTTTTTTCTTTTTCCTCAACTGCTTCAATTTCTTTAGCTTTATCTATCAGGGCTGCTATTTGGTTAGTATCAATTATTTCTTTTTTTTCAAACTCTGAGGATTGCCTAATTTCAGGTTTAACCTCTTCAGGATTCTGTTTCTTTTTTTCAATTTTTTTTTCCTCTTTTTTCTCATTAGGTAAAGGTATTCTGTCTGGTTTTTCCTTAGCTTTTGCAGCTGGGGGTGCTTGTTCTGAAACAACTCTTTCCTCCTTTTTTTTTGTCTCCTCTATAATTTTTCTTGCTTTAGGTGCATAAGGAATATTAGTTTTATCTGATATCTGTATTAATTCAACAGAAACTATAGGGGGTAATTCAATTGGCTCTCTAAGCATAAACGGTAAACTCAAAACAGTTAATAATATCATTACTGAATGAAAGGTTATGGAATAAAATAAACTCTTGATCATCTTTCATCCTAATTTTTATAGGGCTCAGAAATTAATGCCACTTTTGAAAAACCAGCGCCTGAGAGTGTTCCCATTACTTCTAAAACTCTTCCGTAATTGATATTTTTATCTCCTCTTACATAAATCCTAGTATCAGTTCTGTTTTTTGCGATTGCTAATAACTTAGGGACCATTTTTTGATAAGTTACTTGGTGTTCCTGTATATAAATTTCTCCTTTAGAATTGATACTTATTGTGAGTGGCTCCTGATCATCAGGTAAAGAGTCTGCTGCTGATTCTGGCAAATCTACTTGAACACCAACTGTTAGCAAAGGAGCCGTAACCATAAAGATAATTAAAAGAACAAGCATTACATCTACAAATGGAGTAACATTTATTTCACTCATTGGTTCATTTTTAGAGTGATTTGTTTTAAAAGCCATCTTTAAATTATTGATAAAAATCTTTTTGAAAAGTTATCTATTTTTGAAAAGTACCGTCTAGAATCACTGTTAAATTTATTGTAAGCTACAACTGCTGGGATGGCTGCAAGTAAGCCTAAAGCAGTAGCAAACAAAGCCTCGGCTATTCCCGGAGCTACTATTGCTAAACTTGTATTTCTTGAAATAGCTATAGATTGAAAAGAATTCATGATGCCCCAAACAGTTCCAAATAATCCTATAAAAGGAGCAGTAGACCCTATTGTAGCTAAATAAGTGAAATTTTTTTCAACTTTTTTCATTTCATCATCCGTTGCGATTTCTAAAATTCTTTCAACTCTTGCCGATTGGATTGCAGATGATTGTCTTTTTGTTTTGATAAGTTCTGCCATTGCTGCTTTAAAAATTAATGTTGCTGGATCATTGGAATTTACTGGTAAACTATTATTAAAATTTTCAGCTGATTTTGCTTTCCAGAATTTTTTTTCGAAATCCTCCGTTGATTTATTTATTGATTTAAATAATTTTAATTTGTCAAAAATTAAAGCCCACGAAAAAATTGAGCTTGCAATTAGAAGTATGATTACAAATTTTACTACAAAGTCTGCTCTCATAAAAAGGCTCCATAATGAGAAATCAGAGGCGCCGCCTAAACCAACTATTTGAGTAGCAATGTCTTGTTCCATTAAGATTGATTACTTTTAGAATGTGTCATGAATTTGGCGATTTTTATCAAATTATAATTTATTGATCTTGAAATCTTGTATCACAATAATATCTAGCTATTAAAATGGCGTCTGATTTATTGACGTCTTTTTTTTTTGCTAGCTGACTAGATAATGATGGATACATTTCTATTACTTTAGTCCTACTAGAATCTTTAGAGGAATTGATTAAATTAAAATGTTTTTTCCATTTAGATGGTCTAACAAAAAAAATTGGTAATCCTAGTGCTGCGCAGATACCCTTTATTGCTCCAAATGTTTGGCCAAAATTAAACATGCTAGTTACTCCTTGACCAGGCATTGCATTTACTTGTTCAACAACAACTGCAATGTCTTCTTTGGGATTAGTATTTTCTCTAATTATATTAACTAATTGAGCGCTATTTAATTGTCTTTTATTTTTTTTTCCTTCAGCCATTACAGGCATATCGGAAACACTGAATACTTTTTTATCCTCTAAAATTGCTATGGCTCCACTCAAACCAGGATCTATACCAATAATTTTCATATTTTAATTTTATAAATTAACGTTTGTGAATATTTTTTGAACATCATCTAAATCCTCCAAAGTATTAACAATTTCAAGAATTTTTTTTGTTTTTTCTTTATCTAGACTTAAGTTATTTAAAGCTCGCCACTCTATAGCTGAGTAAGAGAAACTATCGATTTTTTTCTCTAATTCAGTCTTTACTTTATAGAAATCCTCTTTCACAGTAATTATTTCATAAAAATCGTCATTTAAACTGCAGTCTTTTGCTCCAGAGTTTATGGCTACATCAAAAGCCTCTTCTTCAGTTATTTTGGATCGCTCAATGTGAATTATTCCATAATTTTTAAACATATGTGATGTTGAACCGGTTTCCCCTAGTCGACCTCCATTTTTTTGTAATACAGTTCGTATACTCGAAGCTGATCTGTTTTTATTATCAGTTAAAGTTTCAATTATTAATGCAGAACTGAAAGGCCCAAATCCTTCATACCTTAAATTTTCATAATTTTTGTTATCACTAGTTTCTGACTTACTAATTGCTCTAAATATATTTTCTTTTGGCATGTTAGCTTGCTTTGCTGCTTGGATAGCTGTTCTTAATCTAGGGTTAATATCAGGATCTTTATCTCCTAATTTAGCAGCAACTGTAATTTCTCTTGAAAGTTTAGAAAATATTTTTGATCTTTCTTTGTCCGCTCTTCCTTTCTTGTGTTTGATACCAGCCCAATGTGAGTGTCCTGCCATATTTATTTATCCAATGTTCCACCTACGATTATTCTTGAGATTTTTTTTGTTAAGCCTGTTTTTTCATCTGCATCCACAATTATACCTGATAGTGTTCCTTCTCCTTCAGATGGAAAATGTTTAATGGCATCTTTATCTTTGAAAAATCTTTTTAATGAATTTTCTTTGTTCATTCCTATAACTGAATTATAATCACCACACATACCTATGTCGGTTTGATATCCTGTCCCTTTTTCTAGTATTCTTGTGTCAGCTGTAGGAATGTGAGTGTGGGTTCCAACTACACAGGTTGATGAGCCATCAAAAAAATATCCCATAGCCATTTTTTCACTTGTTATCTCTCCATGAAAATCTACTATTGAAAAATCAACGTTTTTTTTTAATTTAATCTTATTTGAAATATCTTTTGCAACTTTAAAAACATCCTCTGTTTTTTTCATAAATACATTGCCCATCAAATTAATTACTCCAATTTTATATTTTTTATCTTTTGTAAGATAAATTCCAAATCCTTGTCCTGGAGAACCTTGTGCTAGATTTGCTGGTCTAAGAAGCCTTTTTTCTTTTTCAATATAATTTGCTGTTTCATCCTTGTCCCAAATATGATTTCCAGAAGTAATTACATCAATACCTAAAGAAAAAATTTCCTCTGCTATATCTTTTGTTATACCTTTACCATCATCAGATGCATTCTCACCATTAATAATTGAAAAATTTATTTCATTCTCATTTAATATTTTTGGTAGTCTTTTTTTAAGCGCCGATCTTCCTGATAAACCCATCACATCGCCCAAAACTAAAATTCTCATTAAATTATTCCTTTTTCTGTAATTATGTAATCAAGTTTTACATCATTTCTTGTAGATGGCAGGTTATGATATTTTTGAAAAGAAAATGCAATACCGACTTTTAAAATTTTATTAGGCATATTGAGGTATTTTTTAAGATACTTATCATAAAAACCTTTGCCATAACCTAATCTATTTTTAAATTTATCATAGGCTACCAATGGTACTAAAATAACGTGAGGAGTCCTTTTTTTATGTTTAATTGGTTCTGGAATTCCATATTTATTTAAATTTAAAATATCCTGTTTTTTCCATTCGTGGAAACTCATAAAAATATCTTTCTCTATCACAGGTAACAAGAAGGTGTGTTTTCTTAACTTTTCTTGATTAAATATTTTTAAAATATTCAATTCATGTGAGTTGGGATAATACAATGAAATTAACAATTTTTTATTTTGGAACTTGCTTTTGATGAGTTTTATCAATGGAAAAAAAAAATTCTCTTTTATTTCAAAATAATTGTTTTTTCTTTTTAAGATGTATCTTTTTCTAATTGAGCCTTTTTTATCCATCTACTGTATCTTAGATAGAGATTCTGTATTTGATATTATTTTTTCAAGTGATTGGGTGGTTTTATCTAACATTGACTCATAAAGATTATTATTATCCTCAATAGTCTTTTTAAAATTTTCTAATTCCTTATTGAGATCATTAATCTCGGCATCTTTGTCTTTTTTATAGTGAATTGCTAGAGATCTAATTTCTTTAAATTTATCTGAGATCTCATCTATTTTAATTTTTTGTTTAGTCACTTTCTCCTTTAAATCAAAATATTCATCAATTAATTGGATTGTAGTTATCAATAAAAGCTTGTTTTCCCCAATGTTTCCAAGTTTATCTTTTAACTCTAAATACTTTTTGTCTAAAAACTTTGTTAGTTTTTTTAATGACTCTTCTTGACCATCATCACAAGAAAGTAAATAGTCCTTATTATTAAATTTAATATTTACGTTTGCCATTTCTCTATTTCGTGTACTAAATTTTCAGTTTCTTTGCTCAACTCCTCTATTTCTTGGTTAAAACTGTCTTCCAAAGCGGAGTTTTTTTTTACTTCTATCTGAAGATTTTTAATTTTTTCTCTCAAATATTTGTGTTCTCTCATTAAATCAATGTTTTTTTTTTCAATTTCAACTTTTTGTCTCAATATTTCATTTTTTTCTGATTTAATTTTTTCAATTTCGTAATTTGGTTGTGAATAAGTTAAAGCTAATGAGTTAAGTTTGTTTATTAGTTGATTTAAATTTTTTTCTTTTTTTTGAATTATACTCATAAAATATTATATCATAATATTGATATACTTAGTTTAAGTCTATATAGGTTATTCAAAGTGAGTATAAATTTTAACCAATTATCTAATGCAATAAGATTTTTATCGATTGATGCTGTCCAAAAAGCTAACTCTGGACATCCAGGAATGCCCATGGGCATGGCAGATGTTGCGACGGTTCTTTTTAAATACCACCTGAGGTTTAATCCAAAAAATCCTAATTGGATCAATAGAGACAGATTTATTTTATCAGCGGGGCATGGATCCATGTTGCTTTACTCATTGTTATACCTGACCGGTTACGAAAGTATTTCAATTGAAGACATAAAAAAATTTAGACAAATGAATTCTGTTTGTGCTGGTCATCCCGAATATAAAAGTGGAACAGGAATTGAAACCACAACAGGACCTTTGGGCCAAGGTTTAGGAAACGCAGTCGGTATGGCAATCGCCGAAGAGATATATAGAAAGAAATTTGGATCAAATATAATTAATAACAAAACTTATGTTATTGCTAGTGACGGAGACTTAATGGAAGGTGTTAGTCATGAGGCAATGAGTTTAGCGGGTCATCTTAAACTAAAGAATTTAATAGTTTTTTTTGATAACAATAAAATTTCAATCGATGGATCAACGTCTCTTAGTGTTTCAGATAATTATAAAAAAAGATTTGAGGCCTATGGTTGGAGCTTTATAGAGGTTAATGGTCATAATGAGAAACAAATATCAAAAGCAATTACCAAAGCATCAAAATCAAAAAAACCAACGATTATATCTTGTAAGACTATCATAGGATTTGGATCACCTAATAAATCTGGTAAGGCTTCCTCTCATGGTTCCCCTTTAGGTAATGATGAAATATCATTAGTAAGAAAAAAATTAAAATGGAACAGCCCGCCGTTTGAAATACCTAAAGAAATATTAGATGAATGGAGGGAAATAGGAAATAAAGGTGAGCAATTAGAGAAAAACTGGTTACAAATAATTAATAGGAAAAATCCAAAAATTATTAATGAACTTAATAAATTTAAAGAAAAATCAAAACTCACAGGTTTAGAAAGTTTAATCCAAAAAGAGAAGGAAAAATATTTTGAAGATAAACCAAGTTTAGCAACAAGACAGTGCTCAATGGCAGCGATTGAAAAAATTTCTGCTTTTCTTCCACAATTAATTGGTGGGTCAGCAGATTTAAGTGGTTCAAATAATACAAAAACTAACAATTCTAAAATTATCAACTCTAAAAACTTTAATGGAAATTACATTCATTATGGAGTTAGAGAACACGGTATGGCTGCAGTTATGAATGGTTTAGCACTTTATGGAGGAATAATTCCTTATGGGGGGACTTTTTTAATTTTTTCTGATTATTGTAAACCTTCCATTAGACTTTCTGCTTTGATGGGTCTAAAAGTTATTTATGTCTTTTCTCATGACTCGATTGGTCTTGGTGAAGACGGTCCCACTCACCAACCAATTGAACAACTAGCTGGATTAAGAGCTATACCAAATTTAAACCTATTTAGACCTGCGGATATAAATGAAACTTTTGAATGTTGGGAATTAGCTTTAAAAAGTGAGAACACTCCAAGTGCAATTGCGTTATCTAGACAAAAAGTTCCATACATAAATCCTAAAAATTCAAAAGAGAATAAATGTGAAAAAGGAGCTTACACAGTTAATTTAACTTCTCATGAAAGCAACGTAACACTAGTTGCATCTGGTACAGAGGTAGAACTTGCTTTAAAAGTCCAAGAGAAGCTTAAAGAAAATAATATCCACTCAAAAGTTGTTTCTATGCCATGTATGAAACTTTTTGATAAACAACCTGAGGATTACCAAAAAGAAATTTTAGAAGAAAATTCTTTGATTATTACGTTAGAAGCTGGAAGCATAATGTCTTGGCAAAAATATATTAAAAATAAAGGTGCTAATTTAGGCATAGATAAATTTGGTGAAAGCGCTCCTTATAAAGAAGTTTACAAACATTTCAAATTATCAGAGGAAGATATAACAAACTTTATTCAAAAAAAATTGAGGGATTAACAGTAGTTAATGGGTGAAATAAATTACTTTCCTGATGATTTAGAAATTAAAGATCAAAAGATAATTCTCAGATTAGATTTAAATGTTCCTATAAAAGATAAGGTTATAAAAGATGATACTAGAATAACTTTATGCTTACCTTTTATAAATAAATTAATTGAGAAAAAAGCAAAAATTATAATTATTAGCCATTTAGGTCGACCAAAAGGAATTAATGTTCCTGAACTTTCTTTAATACCAATCTATAAATATCTCAAGGAAGCGCTTAAAACTAACGTCTATTTTTTTAGAGGAAACTTTGATGGTAAAACTAAAGAAAAGTTTTCTCACCTAAAGGGGGGTGAGGTAATATTAATTGAGAACATAAGATTTTTTAAAGAAGAAAACGAAGATGACCAAGATTTTTCTAAAAAGTTAGGTGAACTTGGAGATATATTTATAAATGATGCATTTTCGTGTTCTCATAGAAAACAAGCCTCAGTACATAATATAACTAGATTTGTGAAAAAATGTTATGCTGGACCATTATTAAAAAAAGAAATAGCAGCAATAGATCTTGTTATAAAAAATAAAAAGGAACCAGTTACTTGTATTATCGGCGGATCAAAAATTTCTACAAAGATTAATGTTATTACTAATCTTTTAAACAAAGTAAATAATTTAGTAATTGTTGGGGCAATGGCTAATAACTTCTTCGTTTATAAAAATTTAAAAGTTGGTAAATCTTTAATTGAAAAAAATACAAAAAAGATTATAGAAAATATTTATAAAAAAGCAGAGGAAAATAATTGTAAAATATTAATACCTGAAGACTGCATGGTAGGAACAGACTTTGAAGGAGCTGGTAAAAATAAAAATCTCGATGAAGTAAAAGAAAATGAAATGATTTTAGATATTGGCTTTAATACAATCAAAAATATTCAAAAAAAAATAAATGATTCTAATACTGTTCTGTGGAACGGACCCGCAGGGTATTTCGAAAATGACCACTTTTCAGCAGGAACTATGTCGATTGCTGCAAATATTTCTAAAAATACTTTAGAAAAATCTTTAATATCTGTGCTTGGAGGTGGAGACACTCTCGCGGCAATAAATAAAAGTAATGACAAACTTACTTTCTCTCACTTATCAACAGCAGGAGGAGCATTTTTAGAGTACTTAGAAGGAAAAGACTTGCCTGGTATAAGTGTTTTAAAATAAATAATTGCTATGAAATTAAATGAAATTGCTAAAAAAATGTGTGCTAAAGGAAAAGGTATTCTTGCAGCAGATGAAAGTACAGGAACAATAGCTAAAAGATTTAAAAGTATAAATGTAGAGAACGTTGAAAAAAATAGGCTGAACTTTAGACAGACTCTTTTTAATTCAAGTGCAATGAAAGATTATATTGGGGGAGTAATTTTATTTGATGAAACTATTAGACAAAAGACTACCTTGGGTCCATCAATTCCAGAGTTAATTGCTAAACATGGGGCTGTACCTGGAATAAAAGTTGATAAAGGAGCAAAACCTCTAGCAGGATCTAATGATGAAACTGTTACAGAGGGCTTAGATGGTTTAAGAGAAAGATTAAAAGAATATTATGATTTAGGTGCAAGATTTACAAAATGGAGAGCGGTTTATAAAATTTCAGATAAGTTTCCATCTGCCCAATCTGTTAAGTCTAATGCCCACGCCTTAGCAAGATATGCCGCTTTAGTACAAGAGGCCAAAATGGTACCAATAGTTGAACCAGAAGTTTTAATGGATGGTTCACACAATATAGATAAATGTTATCAAGTAACTACCGATGTACTAAATGAATGTTATAATGAGCTTGAAATTCATAAAATTGATTTAGAAGGTACAGTACTTAAACCCAATATGATAATACCTGGCTCAGATTGTAAAGAAAAATCTAGCACAGAAGAAATAGCAAAAAAAACTTTAGAATGTTTAAAAAAAAATGTGCCGGTGGATGTGCCCGGAATTGCATTCTTATCAGGTGGTCAGTCTGAAATTGAGTCTAGCAAAAATTTAAACGAAATAAATAAAATCAATGATAGTAATTTTTTAATAACTTTCTCATACGGAAGAGGCTTACAAGCGTCAGCACTTAAAGAGTTTGGAAAAAATCAAGATAATATAGAAAATATTCAAAAAGCTTTTAACCATAGAGCAAAAATGAATGGTCTGTCCTCTAAAGGAGAATGGTCGGAAAATTTAGAAAAAGAATTTGCAGCATAACCCCTTTGAAGAGATTAGTATACTTAATTTCACCCAATAAAATTAATCAAAGTTTCTATGTAAATTTAAATAAAGTATTATCATTTAAAAACGTAAAGTTTTTTCAATTAAGATTAAAAGATGTAAGTGAAGACAGAATTCTAAATATCTGTAAAAAGATAAAAAAAATTACATCTAAGCACAAAGTAAAATTTATCTTGAATGATCATTTTATTCTAGCCTCTAAAATAAGGGCTGATGGGTGTCACATGGGACAGCTTGATGGATCTTTTAAATTTGCTAGAAAAAAACTTAAAAAAAAAATTTTAGGAGTTACATGTCATAATTCTAAAACTCTTGCGAAGAAAGCTATAAATAATAAAGCTGATTATGTTGCTTTTGGATCTTTTTTTAAATCTAGGCTAAAACCAAAAGCTAAAAAAGCAAATTTAGGTATTTTAAGATGGGCAAAAAAAGAGATAAATAAGCCAATTGTTGTTATTGGAGGAATAAATAATTTAAATTATAAAAAATTAATTAATTCCGGTGCCAATTATATTGCAATATCAAGTTTTATTTGGGATAACCCAAAATTAAAACCTGAAATTGCTATTAGAAAGTTTAAATGAAAATTACTGCTAACGAAATAAAACCTGGGATGATAATTGAACATAAAAATGATTATTGGACAGTTTTAAAAACTCAACATGTAAAACCTGGAAAGGGTGGTGCTTTTAACCAAGTAGAATTAAAAAGTGTAACTAAAGGTACGAAATTAAATGAGAGATTTAGATCAAATGAAAATTTAGAAAAGCCAGAAATAGAGGAAAAAAAATATAATTTTTTATATATAGATGGTGAAAACTGTCACTTTATGGATAATAAAAATTTCGAGCAAGTTGAAATTCCTAAAAGTATTGCCGGAGAACAACATAAGCTTTTAAAAGAAAATTTATCAGTTTCTATCTCATTTATGGAAGGAAAGCCAATATCTATTGAGTTACCTATTAACATTGAATGTACAATTAAGTCTACAGATGTTGCTATTAAAAATCAAACTGCCTCTTCTTCATATAAACCTGCTATTTTAGATTGTGGAGTAAAAATAAATGTCCCACCTTTTGTTGAAAGTGGTGAAAAGATTGTTTTAGACACAAGAACGCTTGAATATATTAAAAGAGTAAATTAATGAGGCTCGACTCACCACAAATTAACTTAATTGTAAGAGCATGTATGAAAGCTTCGAGATCTTTGATAAGAGATTTTGGAGAACTTGAAAACCTTCAAGTGTCAACTAAAGCTCCAGGGGACTTTGTTTCTTCGGCAGATAAAAGAACCGAAAAAATACTTATTCAGGAATTACAAAAAGCCCATCCTGAATATGGTATTATCACTGAAGAGTCTGGAATAATAAATAAATCTAATACTACTAATAGATGGATAATTGATCCTATCGATGGAACAATTAACTTTCTAAATGGAATTCCGCAATTTGCTATTTCTGTAGCTTATGAAGAAAAAAATGAAATAAGATGTGGAGTAATCTTCAATCCAGTTACAAATGAAATGTTTTGCGCAGAAAAGGGTAACGGCGCATATTTAAATAATTCAAGAATAAGAGTCTCGAGAACAAATAAAATTTCCGATGCACTAATAGTCACTGGTGGCCCAAAACAGTCCAGTAAAATAAAAAATAAAATTTTTTCCGAGTATGAAAAAGTTTCGACAAATGTTTCTAATGTAAGAAAATTCGGTAGCGCCGCTTTAGATATGGCTTTTGTTGCTTGTGGTAGATTTGATGGATATTGGCAAAGAGAATTGAATTACTGGGATATCGCTGCAGGTATAGTTATTATTAAAGAGGCTGGTGGATTTGTAAATTTCTTTGAAGAGGATGTAAAATCACCTCTAAAAAGGAACATTATTGCATCAAATTCAAATATACTTGATAATTTACAAGATTTAATAATTAAAAAAGATATTGAGTAAAAACAATTAATATTATAAAACTCCGCTCATGAAAAAAAACATTCACCCCAATTATCATAAAATAAAAGTCGTTATGACAGATGGATCTGAATTTGAAACAAAGTCCACTTGGGGTAAAGAAAATGATGTTTTAAAACTTGATATAGATCCTAAATCACACTACGCATGGACTGGTGGTACACAAAAAGTTTTAGATAAAGGTCGAGTAAGTAAATATAATAAAAAATTTAGTAATCTAAGAACAAAAAAATAGCATATGACAGAAACTCCATTTATGCCAAAAGCGACAGCTGTTTGGCTTGTTGAAAATACTACGCTTACATTTAAACAAATTGCAGAATTTTGTGATCTTCATGAATTAGAAGTAAAAGGTATAGCAGACGGTGATGTCGCAAAAGGTATTAAAGCATATAATCCAATTTTAGCTGGTCAGCTTTCTAGGGAGGAAATTGAAAATTGTTCTAAAGATCCTAGTAAAAAACTCAGCCTGCTAAAAAAAATTGATAAAGTTGATGTAAAAGAGAGAAAAAAACCCAAATATACACCTCTTTCAAAAAGGCAAGATCGGCCTGATGCGATTTTATGGTTATGTAAAAATGCTTCTGAGTTAACTGATGGCCAAATTTCAAAGCTAGTTGGAAGCACCAAAGGTACAGTTTCACTCATAAGAAAAAGAAGTTATTGGAATTTTTCAAGTCTCAAACCAAGAGACCCGGTAATTTTAGCTTTGTGCACTCAAGAGGCTTTTCAGAAAAGTTTAGATAAAGCCAAAAGAAGGGTTGAAAGAGAGAAAAAAGCTAAAATTAGGGCTGAAAAAAAGGCACAAGCTGCTTCTCTATAGACAAATAAAGTTGAAGATGCTACCAACCACAAAATTAACTGGAGGTTTTTATTAAAATAGACGTTAAAGATAATAATGTAGAACAAGCTATAAGAGTTTTAAAAAGAAAGCTTCAAAAAGAAGGTTTTTTCAAAGTAATGAAAATGAAAAGTACTTATGAAAAACCTTCTGAAAAGAAAAAAAGAGTTCAAACTGAAAATCTTAAGAGAATTAAAAAACTCCAAAAACTAAAAAATAGATACTAAAAATAATATTTAATAATTAAATGAGAGGATTAAAAATGCCATCAGGTAAAGTAAAATGGTTCAACGCTAAAAAAGGTTATGGATTTATTACAGACGATAAGACAAAAAAGGATATTTTTCTTCATGTATCAGCACTTGAAAACTCAAAATTAAGAGTTTTAAAAGAGGAGCAAACAATTATATATGATATAAAAGAGGAAAAAGATAAGCTTCAAGCAATAAACATTAAAAAAAAATAACTTAACGCGGGGTGGAGCAGTCTGGTAGCTCGTCAGGCTCATAACCTGAAGGTCGTAGGTTCAAATCCTACCCCCGCAACCAAAAATTTTAATTTTTCAAATTAAAGACGGAACCTTGACTTTTTACTATCCTTCATGAACCCCACTACGGTATTTAAAGTCATTTCTTTAAAACTTTTACCAAATGAATTAATTTGATTAATAATTTTTGGTGGCATAGTAATAATATTACATTTTAATTGTTTAGCTTGTAAATAATTATAAGCTTCACGCGTACTGGCCCAAAGGATATCAACGTTTTTACTCTTTTTAGTTAATGAAATACTTTTTTTGAATATAGGTAGAGGGTCTTTTCCTTTGTCTGCCATTCTTCCTGCAAATATTGAGATTATGGATTTAGTTTTTTTGTTCAGTTTTTTATAAATTTTTTGAGTTTGCTCAAACGTATATACTGCAGTAATATTAAGTTTAATACCTTTATCACTTAATTCTTTAATAACAGCCCCCATGAATGTTCCCTTTGAATTAACAACTGGAATTTTAACATAGACATTTTTCCCCCAAGAATTTATTTCGTAGGCTTGCTTGAGCATATCTTTTGCATTGTCAGCAAATACTTCAAAGGAGATTGGTTTTTTTTTACAAATTTTTAATATTCTAAGTGAATATAATTTATAATTCTTAGCTCCTGCCAATCTCATTAAGCTTGGATTTGTAGTAAAGCCATCTACAAAAGATTTACTATTAAAAAATTTAATTGTTTTATAATCAGCTATGTCACAGAATATTTTTGTTTTCATTAATCTAAATTTTTAACAATATCTTCTGTCATTTTTTTTGCATCAGCAAATAACATTAAAGTATTATCTTTATAAAAAAGTTCATTATCTATTCCAGCATATCCGGGTGATAAACTTCTTTTGACAAACAAAACAGATTTACATTTTTCAACATCAAGCACTGGCATCCCAAATATTGGGCTTTTAGGATCTGTTTTTGCTACAGGGTTAGTGACATCATTAGCTCCGATTACAAATGCAACATCTGAATTAGCAAAATCATTATTTATGTCCTCAAGTTCAAAAACTTCATCGTAGGGTACATTTGCCTCTGCTAATAAAACATTCATGTGACCAGGCATTCTTCCAGCAACTGGATGAATTGCGTAAGTAACTTTGATATCATTTTTCTTTAATTTATCTACCATCTCTCTAAGAGCATGTTGAGCCTGAGCAACAGCCATACCGTATCCTGGAACAATTATAACAGATGAAGCGTTTTTCATTAAAAAAGCTGCATCCTCTGCGTTACCACTTTTAACTGGTTTCTGATCTTTCTTTTGTTTTGTATCATCAACAGAACCTTCTGCACCAAAACCTCCAAGTATCACACTTATGAATGACCTATTCATCGCATTACACATAATGTAAGAAAGTATTGCTCCCGAAGATCCAACAAGGGCGCCGGTAATAATTAATGCTGTATTTTCTAATGTAAAACCTATACCAGCTGCTGCCCAGCCAGAGTAAGAATTAAGCATTGAAATTACTACTGGCATATCTGCTCCACCGATAGGTATAATTAATAAAACACCTACTAAAAAAGAAATTGAAATAACAGTCCAAAAAATATTTGATGACTGGGTCTTACACAAATAAAAAATTAAAACAAAAATACTTATTCCAAGAAGTAAATTTAAAATATGTTGGCCACTAAATGTGATTGGTGCACCAGACATGATGCCTCTCAATTTCAAAAATGCTATTATAGATCCTGAAAAAGTTATTGCTCCTACAGCAGCACCGATTGACATTTCTATTAGACTAGCCAGTTTAATATCACCTATATTTCCTAAGTTAAAAGACTCGGGATTTAAAAAAGCGGCTATAGCTACAAAAACAGCTGCTAAACCAACTAAACTATGGAAACCCGCTACTAGTTCTGGCATTGCGGTCATTGGAATTCTAAAAGCAATAAAAGCACCAATTGCTCCACCAATAACTAGAAAAATAATTACATAGGTTAATGATATTGAAAAATTACCAATAGATAAAAATGTTACAACGATAGCAATTATCATTCCCGCAATTCCAAAATAGTTTCCTTGTCTAGATGTATCTGGAGATGACAATCCCCTTAACGCAAGAATGAATAGAATTCCCGATACTAAATAAAAAATTGCTGAAAGGTTTGAAGATATCATTTCTTTTTATCTTTCTTTTTTTTATACATTTGGAGCATTCTTTGAGTAACTAAAAAACCGCCAAAAATGTTTATCGCGGCTAAAACGATTGCGATAAAACCAAATATACTTGAAATTGTAAAAACACTTTCAGAAACACCAGCAAGTGCTGCAATAATTGCTCCAACTATAATCACTGATGAGATAGCATTTGTAACGGACATTAGAGGTGTATGAAGAGATGGTGTCACACTCCATACTACGTAGTAACCAATAAAAATTGATAAAATAAAAATACTTAATCTAAATATAAACGGATCTATCTCCATAATTAAACCTTTTTAATTAAAGATTTTTCAATTATCTCGTCTTCTAAATTAATATTAAAATCTTTCTTTTCTTTACTATACAAGTTTCTTATGAAACTAAATAAGTTTTTAGCGTACAAACTTGAAGCTGTAAGCGGTAAACTATTCATTAAACTTTTTACTCCTATTACCTTTATTCCATTTATTGTATTAATTTTTCCTGGCTCTGAAAAAGCAGAATTCCCTCCCTGCTCTGATGCCAAATCGTAAATTAAAGATCCGGGCTTTAAAAGTTTAACTAAATCTTCTGTTAGAATTCTTGGAGCAGGTTTTCCAGGAATCAATGCTGTACAAATTATTATATCATTTTTTTTCAATGCCTCTTTCATCATATCAGCTTGTTTTTGTTTGTAATCATCAGATGCCTCTTTTGCATATCCGCCTGCCGTTTCCATATCTTCAGATTGCTCCACAGTTAAAAACTTACCTCCCAAACTTTCTACTTGCTCCTTGGATGCTGATCTAACATCTGTAGCTGAAACAATTGCGCCTAATCTCTTTGCTGTAGCGATGGCTTGCAAACCCGCTACTCCTGCGCCAATAACTAAAACTTTTGCAGCAGGGACAGTGCCGGCGGCTGTCATCATCATAGGTACAGCTTTTTCAAACTCAGCAACACAATCAACTACTGCTCTGTATCCTGCTAAATTTGATTGAGAAGATAAAACGTCCATTGACTGAGCCCTAGTGATCCTTGGTAATAATTCTAGAGAAAAAGGCTTTATTTTTTTATGAATAATTTTATGAATTTGATTTTTATTTTTTGAAGGGTTAAGCATACCAACTAAAATTGTGTTCTCTTTTAAAATTGTAATTTCTTCCTCAGAGGGACAATTAACCTTTGTAATCAGATTACTTGAAGTAAAGACCTCAGTTGATGAATTTTTGATTTCAACTCCAATGTTTTTAAATTCATCATCTTGAATTCCAAGATGCGATGCATAATTTTTTTCGATACATACTTTCAATCCTAGTGAAATAATATTTTTTGCTGAGTCAGGTGTAATTGAAATTCTTTTTTCTAGTGTTGTATTTTCTTTAGTTGATCCAACTATCATAATAATTTATTTTACAGTAACGTAAATGCTAAAATTACTAATAAAGCTACAACTGCAAGAGTGCTCCACAAAACAAACTTAGTGAAACCACCATATGTTTTTTTAAAATCGTTTTCGCTCATAATATGACTAACCTTGACGAGCTTTAAACCTTGGGTTTTTCTTATTAATAACGTAAAGTTTTCCTCTACGCTTTACTAGCTTGGAGTTTAGATCTCTTTTTTTCAACGATTTTAATGAGCTAGCTACTTTCATAATTGTATATTGTTTTAGCCTGGCAACGTCCTACTCTCCCGTATCTTAAGACAAAGTACCATCGGCGCTGAAGGACTTAACTTCCGAGTTCGGAATGGGATCGGGTGTGGCCCCTTCGCAATAATCACCAGGCAAGGTTTTATATTATTTTTCTAATATTATGTAAATAGCTTAAAAACAGCTTATATTAGCAAAATGTGGTGGGCATGATAAGAATTGAACTTATGACCTCTACGATGTCAACGTAGCGTTCTACCACTGAACTACATGCCCTAATTTTTGCAAAAAATGTTTTATTTTGAGTTTAAAAATAAATATTTGAATGAATTTTAGGCTATCTTTATATTTTTTAAAGTTTTTTTTATTAGATTTAATCCAATTTTCTAATTCTAAAATATGGTCTTTCATTTTTTTTTTTGAAAGATTTGAACTATGATCTCTATAAAAGGCCAATGGTTTTTGTATCGCGCCTATATGATATTTTGTACTAATTTTTATGAAAAAATCAAAATCGCCAATTATATTGTAATTATTATTAAATTTTAAATTTTTGAAAGCTTTTATGTCAATTAACACTGTTCCAATACCAATAAAATATTTTTTTAATAGTTTTTCTGTTATTTGTCCTGAAGGTAAATAAAATTTATATCTTTTTAATTTTATATTATTCCTTAAGGTATAGTAATTACAATATATCATGCTAAATTGACTGTTTTCTATTAAGTTTAGTTGAATTTTAAGTTTATTTTTCTCCCAAAGATCATCAGTATCTAAAAATGCAATATATTTACCTCTTGCTTTTATTACAGCTTGATTTCTAGCAGCATAAAGATTTAAAAATTTTTTTGATTTGTAGTATTTAATTCTTTTATCCTTAAATTTTTTTAAAATATTATAACTCTTATCTTTGGAAAAATTATCATAGAAAACTAGTTCCCAATTTTTAAATGATTGATTTATTACACTCTGAATTGCGTCACTTAAAAATTTTTGTCCATTATGACAATTCATAATTATACTTACAACTGGTCTATTGGACATTTTAATTTTAATAACTAATATTTTTTATTAATTTTTTTCTAAAAATTTTGTTAAGCTCATCTTTATCTCTCTTTGTATCAACACACTTCCAAAATCCTTTGTGTTTATAAGCTGATAATTGTTTGTTTCGTGCCGACTTCTCTAAAGGATATTTTTCGAGAATTTCTTTATCACTACGTATTAATTTTAAAAAACTTTTTTTAGCTACAAAAAAACCACCATTAATCCATCCATCTGTAACCTGCGGTTTCTCTTTAAATGAATAAACTAGATTTTTTTTTAATTTAATTTCACCAAATCTAGCTGGCGGCCTCACAGCAGTTACAGTAATAATTTTTTTTGTTTTTTTATGAAATCTTCGTAATTTTGAAATATTGATGTCAGAAACACCATCTCCATATGTGAACATAAAATCCTCATCATATTTATTTAAGTATTTAGATGCTCTTTTTATTCTTCCGCCTGTTAAACTTCTTAATCCAGTATCTGCGATTACAACATTGCATTTTTTTCCGCCTATTGTACATGCAAAATTTTTAAAATATTTTTTAATCACGTAGCTTTTGTATCCAGCAGCTATTATAAAATCTTTGATATTATATTTTATATAAATCTTCATAATATGAATTAATAAAGGACAATTATTTACCTTAACCATAGGCTTAGGTATCAATTTAGTGTATTCAGATAATCTAGATCCGAAGCCACCAGCTAAAATTATTACTTTCATCTATTTAAATTTTTACTCAAAAAAGACTTTTTCATCTGCATCTTTTTCATTATTAGGTTGATCTAATCCTTTTACTGGAAAGATAAATTCATCTTTTTCTCTTAGATTATTATATTTTCTTGGTGAATATGTAGCCTCAAAAGTTGTAGCATAACCTTTATTATTTGTATCCCCAAAATTATTGACATGCACATGTACTAGATCAAGACTTAGTTGCTCTGAAAAATCTATGATTTTGTCCTCCATTAAATCCGAATTATGAAATTCAATTACTAAACCTTCAAGATAGTTCTGATTCTCGATGATATCTTGTAGTATTCTGTACTCATTACCTTCTATATCAATTTTAAGAAAAAAATTTTTTCCATTATCTTTTGATAAAATTTCTTTTAGATTTATATAAGAACTTTTAATTTGATTTTTTATAATATGATTTTTTTGAATAACATTTTTTTTAAAATGTTTTGAATTGGAATTTCTAAAAAAAATTAAATAATCAAAAAAAAGATGTACAAATTTGAATATTGAAATTGGAGATTTTTTGAAAGAAATTATTTCTATTATAGTTTTAAGAAAATTTTTAATCCAAAAAGTAATTGAAACGTTTTTGTCAAATACAAAAACTTTTGTTTTGGAATTTATACTTATAAAATCTTTTTCAAAAGACCAGTCATCATTAAGCCCAAAACTAATCAAAAGATCGCTATTCATAACTGACTTTTTTGGAACACAATAGCCTCCGTCATTCTCTTTACCAACGCGTATTAGAGATGTCTTAAATTTTGGTAAAAATGTTTTTTGAAGTTTCATTTTTCTTTATAAAAATTGATTGTTTTGCTTATCCCTATATCAAAATTTATTTTAGGTCTCCATTTAAAGGTTTTTTTTGTTTTGTTTAAATTTGGATAAAGTGATTTTTTTTCATCTTTTCTCATCTTTAGTTTTCCAAATAGTGGTGTACCTTTTTTAATCTTCTTTACAATTGTTAAGATCGCTTTCTTTACTTGAATTGGTTTGCCCGATCCAACATTAAAAATACCAGACTTAATATTTTTCGATCTAATTATTTTAATTATTAAATCTATAAAATCGTCAACGTATAGAAAATCCCTTTCTTGGTTACCTAGCGTGCAAGGAAATTTAAGATTTTTTATGCAAGAATTAATTGTAATCGGGATCAGTCGATTTTTTTTTTGGTGGGGTCCATATATTTGGTAGGGTCTTAAAATAATATAATTATTTAAATTTTTCATAATAAATGTTGAAGATAAAAGTTTTGCTTTGCCATAAACAGACGATGGTTTACAAACTTGTTTTTCATTTTGAGGACTTCTACTTCCGCCATACTCCAAACTGCTCCCAGCTTGAATTAATAATCCTGACTTTGTTAATTTAATGTACTTAACGATATTTTTTACATCATAAAAATGAGCTTTAAATGTTTCTTTTTTATCACTGTGGTTTATATTTCCAGAAAAATTTATAACAAAATCAAATTTTTCATTTTTTAATTTTTTTTTAAATTTTTGATAATTATTAATATTACACGAAATGTAGTTTATCTTTTTTATTTTTTTTGAGTTTTTAAGAGTTTTCTTGCTTATAGTTGTAATTTTAAATCTTCTTAACTTTGCTAGGTAAACTGAGAGATTTTTTCCTAAAAATCCACTTCCTCCAAATATCAAAATTTTTTTTTTCAATATAATTAAATTTTTATGTTAATTTTTAATTTTTGTTTCGTATCTTTTTATTTGATTTATTGAAAATTCATACATATTTTCACTACCTAAATATCTTAGATACCATTGCATTGTCATTTTGACTGTTTCAAAAAAGGATAGACTATTAAACCATTGTAATTTTTTATTTGCTTTTGAGGAGTCTAATTTTAATAGGGAAGATTCCTTAAAACTTTTATCTTTTTTTGGCAACCACCGAGCATTTATCCAATATTTTTTGCTTTCTATTAACAGAGAGTTGACTGTTTTATCTTGAGTTTTATTGGGACCAAAATTAAAAGCATGGCCATTAATAGTTTTGTCTTTTTTCAGTCGAGTTGCTAACTTTAAATATCCATATAAAACTTCGAGAACGTGTTGCCAAGGTCTAGTAGACTTAGGGTTTCTAACCTTTAAAAAGTTTTCTTTTGACCAAGCTTTAATACAATCAGGTATAATTCTATTTTTTGACCAATCTCCCCCACCTATCACATTTCCTGCTCTTGAAATACCAATTTTAATATTTGTTTTTTTTTTTAAAAAACTCTCATAATACGACTTAATAATAAGTTCAGCACAACCTTTAGAAGCACTATATGGATCAACTCCTCCGATTAAATCTTCTTCATTATATCCTCTTTTAATTTCAAGATTTTTATAACTTTTATCGCTTGTAATTATTACAACGACACATTTGTTTTTTAAATGTCTTATCGACTCTAGCACATTACATGTCCCAATAGAATTAGATGTAAAAGTGGTGATAGGATTTTCAAAAGACTCCTTTACTAAGGACTGTGCTGCAAGATGGAAAATATAGTCAGGTTTTATTTTATTTATCATTTTTTTTAATTTTGGCAAATTTCTTAAATCCATTATGTTATGATTTATCTTATTTCCCAACTTTAAAATCTTAAAGTTTGAAGGATTAGACGGATATCCATTAGAAATTCCATAAATGTTTGCACCATAAGATTGTAGCCACAGAGTGAGCCAAGATCCTTTGAAACCTGTGTGTCCAGTTATTACAACCTTTTTTTTATAAAAATGTTTTTTTAAATTTTTCATTTTTTAATAATCGGAAATCTGCGAATAATGAAGAGTCTTTGTATTATATTTAAAAAAATAATTTTTCCTTGTAGCTATTTTTAATTAATAAACAATCATTGTATATCAAAAATTATAATATTTATATAATAAGTATATTAGTTTTTTAATAAGATTTTACGAAAAATAGAATATTTTATAAGTTTGTGTTTTTGAACAAAAACTTTAAGTATTACGATTTTTTTATGTAAAAAAAGTTATTATTTTTTAAAAAGATATAAAAAATTTTTTGACATAATATTTGAATTAAACTTTTTTTTGATTAAACTTTTTCCTACTTTTGCTCTTTTTCTCCATAAATGTCTGTTAAAATAAAAGTTTACTAAAGATTTACTCAATTGTTTTGGATCTTTTGGCTTTATTAAGTAAGAATTATTTTTATTTAAGTATTCTGATATACCTCCTACATTTGTAGTCAATACAGGAGTTCCTACAAGCATCGACTCAGCCAAACTATATCCAAAGCTCTCGAAATCCCTAGTCAAAGAAACTAGTAAATTTAAATTTTTTAGTATTTCTCTGCTATCAGCATTAATATAATCTAAAAAAACAACTTGTTTATTTAACCCTTTTTGGACGATTTTTTTTTTTAAAAGATCAATAAATTTTTTTTCTCCTTTGCCGATGAAGAAAACTAAAAAATTTTTTTTTATATTAAGTGGCAATATAGAAATCCCATCGATCATATCTTCGTGGCCCTTATATTTTTCTAATCTTGACAACATTCCAATTTTAATTTTTTTTTTATTTGAGTTTAAAATTTGGATTTTTTTGTATTTTACCTTACTTAAAGATAGACCATTCCTAATAATTTTTATTTTAGATTTACTTATATCTGCAATTTTTGAATGATTTATAATTGATTTTTTTGTAGCATTATTAGTAAAAATTAAATATTTAACTCCTCTACTTGCAATTTTATCAAATAGTAAAACAATACTACGCCATAAAATAGGTTTTGAATAATTGTGATGTATCAATAGAAAATTATTTTTAAATTTTAATAATCTACTTGCAATTAAACCAGCGGTTTCGCTTCTGAAATCACCATATCCTCCGCAAATTGCAAATAATAAATCATAATTTAATTTTTTTAAAATAAAATACATTTGAAATATCGAGATTAAAAATAATATAGGTTTAAAAATAATGAATATTATTCGGAAAAATAAGAATTTACTTAAAGTAATATTAAACGAATTATAAAAAAAAAATTTAAAGTTTTTACTTTTAACATCTTTCTTAATCTGATGGATAGCTTGATTATTTCTATTTGTTAATATTATAAATTGTTTCTTTTTAAAATGGTTGCTGTTCAAAAAATTTATTAAATGAGTTGTGGTCCCTCCGTAGAGGATATTTTCAATTAGAATAACAATTGTTTTAATTTTTTGATTGCTTTTCACGAATATAATAATGTTTCTTAAGAATTAAATGCTTTTTAAGTTTCTCCACGCTTCATGAAATTCTACTTAATAATTTTCTTAGTCTTGTACTTCCTTTTCTATCATATTTATGAAAGTAAAATTTTTCTATCATTTTTGACTTTTGTCTAATCTTTTTTTGTCTTAAAAAAAATTCAACACTTGATTTATTTTTTGCAGTTGGAATTTCACTATCTAAATCAAAAGTTGGAATAAACTGTGAGTCATATAATCTAAACATATTTTTTTTTAAAATTGATAACTCTAAACCTAGAGATGTGTCGCCGAAAACTATATAATCAGATGTTTTTAATAACATTGCTTTATCAAATCTGCTACCATCAATAAAATCTTTTTTAAACTTTTTTTTAAAGTCACTGATTGTTTGTTTTTTTTTTACAGGATGTGGAAGTACTAAAATATTAAAATTGTTTAATTCACATTTATTTAAAAGTTTAATGAATGGACCATAATCATGAAGTGAACAAAGAATTAATAGTATTTTTTTCTCGTTATTAAATATATTTTTAAAATTAATTTTTTTAATTTTTTTAAAATTTAGCGGTTTTTCCAATTCACTTTTAAGTGAACCAATTATATGTGCTTTGTTTTTAAATATCTTCTTAATTTTTTTATGATATTTTAAACCTTGGCAAAAATAGTAATCTGGTTTAGGAGAGTATAAACGTCCTTGTTCGTCTCCATTTGAAAAATCAGAAATATTAAAGTTGAAAAAAATATTATTCTCTGAATAATTTGCGTGATTTATATTGATAACATTATCAACTTTTGACTCTTTTGCAAAGTGATAAAGAACTCTAGCCCCTGGGTGAAAATCATAATAGGTAATAAAATTTTTTATTTTTGAAATTTTTAAAAAATTTTTTAAACACAATCCTCTTACTAATTGATCTTGAATAGGACCAAAAAATGATGATAAAAGTTTTTTCTTTAAAATTATTTCGCAGTCATTACCTTTAATAATAAAAAAGTTTTTTTTATCCAAAATTTTTATAAGAATAGTCAATTGTTTTAAGGTAAAGTAGTAAATTTTAATTATTTCCTTTAAAGTGACGAACTTTTCTAAAATACAATGTTCAAAAGGTATTTTATCTAGTTTTTTTTTAATACTCCCAAAGTTTTTTATAGAATTAAAATCTCCAAAAAACTCAATTAAATAAATTTGTTTTTTTTTCTCCCTTAAACCATATAGTCCATATTGTCTATCTACAACAAAACTCTTTTCATAATTTTTTAAATTTTGAAATCTAGCATGAATACAATTTTCCTTTGTTAAATGAGGGTCAAATTTATTTCTATAAAAAATTTTAATAAAAGAATAGCTAATCATATGAAAAATAAATTTCTTTAAGACTTTATAAAATAATAGAAAATATGAATTTTTTGGAAATACTTTTTCTTTATTAAGTTTTTTATGCAAATCATTATACCATAATGGATCGTTTAAATTGTCTTTTTCTATTAAATTTGTGAGCCACCATAGGGATAAATTATCAAATACAATATTTTTTGAAAAAAAATTTCTCAAACTTGTTTTAGACAACCAATTCACATATAAATTTCTTGTTTTTTCCCAAGAAGTTTTTCTTTTTTTCATTTTATTTAGATAACCAAAAATTTTTAGATACTTTATATTTAGTTAGATATTTTATTAGGCGATAAGTAGCTTTATTAAATGTTCGTTAATTTGGTAGTGCTTTTATCAATCCTATACACTTTGTCACAAAATTTTAAAGTGTTTATTCTGTGAGAAACAATGATTACAGTTTTTTGAAGATCTTTAATTGTTTCTAAAACTTTTTGTTCTGTAAAACTATCTAATCCACTTGTTGCTTCGTCTAACAATATTAATTCTGGATTACGTAATAAAGCTCTGGCAATTCCTATTCTTTGCTTTTCACCACCAGAAATATTACTACCATCTTGTTTAATTATCTGAGATAGTTTATTTGGTAATTTTTGTAAAAACTTATCTAATTTAACTTGTTTAATTATTTTTTTAATTTTAGTATCAGTATATTTTTCTGAACTAGAACCAAATAAAATATTATCTCTTAAAGATTGATTAAGAATTACAACATTTTGTGGAATATAACCAATTTTATTTTGCCAGCCCTCAAGATTTTCAAAAATATTCTTGTTGTCAATTAAGATTTTACCATCGTTTAGTTTAGTAAACCCGCAAATAATATCTATAATTGTACTTTTTCCCGAACCACTAGATCCGATAATTCCTATTTTAGAACCTTTTGAAATAATTAAATTTATATTTTTTAAATAAAAATTTTTCTTACTTTCGTACTTAAATTTTTTAATTTTGATTGCTATATTTTTTTTGAAAGAAAAATCTTTAAAATTTAAACTCCTTGATAAAATAGGTTTTTGATGTTCTAAGTAAAGTTTTATAAAACTCGGTTGGGTAAATCTAATATGCTGCGCACTTACTAAGATTTTATTAATAATCGGAATTATTCTAAAAGCAACTAAAGTATATACTCCCAGCATTTGTAAAATTCTTTCGTTTGGCATTTTTAAATCTAAAAGAAATAAGAGAACTAATAAAATGCTTAAAAATAATGTGTACTCAAAAAGATGTCTTGGTATGCCTGATAAAAAAAGGTATTTAAAAGAGATTTTCGAAATAGAAATATTTTCTATTCTGAATTTTCGAAGAAAATAATTTTCACTCGAAAAAATTTTTATATATTTGATAGCAGAAAAGCTTTCATTAACAAATTGAATTTTTTTTCTTCTATTCTCAATTCCTTTTTTTGCCCATTTCATTAATTTACCTTGAAATATCAAATAAAAACAAAGGCCAATCATTGAAAAGAAAATAATAACTATCGATGAATAGAAAGGATTGTAAAATAATAAAAAACTAACAAAAGTCAAAAAGATTATAAAATCAAGAAGAATGCTAATTGTGCTTTGATAAAAAAGAGCAGCTTGACCAATTTCATCTGTAAAGTTTCTCAAATATTCAGAGCTATTTTTTGATAATAGTTTAGAGGGGTCTCTCTTAAGAAAATTGGTGTATAACTTTAAAGAAATTCTCTCCCTCAACTTTGCAACAAATGAACTAAGATTCCATGTTACAAATAATTGCAATAATAGTTTAAATGTGAAAATAAAAAAAAATAACAGTAAAATTTCATTTAAATTTATCTTGTCAGTAAATTTTGTTAAAAAAGAGTTTAAATAATCTCCATCTACTTTATTGGAAATACCTAAAAAATTATTAAGTAATAACAAAAATAAACCTAAACCTAAAAGCTCTGTAAAAGCCGCAACCAACATGATAGCTATTAATAATACAGCTTGTATTCTTTGATCTTTATCTAAAAAAGAGTTTGCTTGATTTAAAAGGGTTTGCATAATCTTATTTAAATTTTTTGTTAAATGGGTGAAAGTTTTTTAGATTTTTAATTTTAGGAACTAAATTTATCCATTTAAAATAATCTTTTATACCATCTTCAAGGGTCACAAATTTGTAATTGTCAAACTTGTTTTTTAATAATTTATTACTTGCATCAAAACCGAAGGAATCTCCAGGTGTATTTCCCTTAGATATTATTTTATAACTAATTTTTTTTTCAATTCTTAAAATTTTTTTTATTAATTCTTTTACTTTAATAGCTTTTCCAGTTGTTAAATTCAAAATTTCATTTTTTTTAAGTTTTTTATTTTTTAGAGATAAAAATAGGATATTAACGACATCGTCTATGTATTGATAGTTTCTAATTCTGTTTAAAGATCCTTTTACTATTATTGGTTTATTTCGCCAAACATAGCTACAATAAATACTAACCATTCCTTTTTTAAGAAAATTTAAATTTTCACCTGGGCCGAAAGTGTTAAATACCCTAAAAATAGTTGTTTTAGTTTTTGTTTTATATAAGATTTGTTTTATAAACATTTCTCCTACATATTTCGATATTCCGTAAATTGAGTCGGGGTTTATACTGCTATTCTCAGTTATTTTTTTTTTTCTTGAAGAACCGTAAACAGCAACAGAACTCGAATAAATGAAATGTTTTACATTTAATTCTTTTGCTAGTTTAGCCAGCTGAAAGGTTCCATAACCATTAGAAAGATAATCATATTTTGGATCGTCATAAGCACTTTCTCCTCCTGATTGTGCTGCTAAATGATAAATAACCTGTGGTTTCCATTTTTTTATCTTTTTTAAAATTTTTGTATCAAGGATATCTCCCTTTAGAAATTTTGATTTAGGATTAATGAAAGGTATCCCACCAATTGTTTTAAGTGAGTCAACTACAAGTACTTTATATTTTCTTTTAATTAGTTTGTCGACCAAGTGTGCGCCTATAAATCCAGCACCACCAGTTACTAATATCTTTCTCATTTAAAATAATTTTTTATGTAAATGTTCTGCAAACTCAAAATCATGTTGAGTGTCAATATCGAAACCTTCGATTTCATCTAATTTGAAAAACTTGGGTTTATTACCAACCACACTTTTTTTTTTTAACATTCTTTCTCTGAAAATTAGATTTATGGCAAAATTCAATTTTACAACGTTTGGTAAGTCTTGAGAATTGGGCGCTTTTTTGGGATTAAAATTTAATGCTTTATTATTCATATAAAGAAACTGTTTTTCGTCGCAAACAGTATTAAGACTGTCATGTAAATTTTTATTTTTTAAGAAAATTCGTAAAAATTTTTTATATGTTTCGATTTTGACTAGTGGTGAAGTGCAATTAGTAAACATTATATAATGGCTCGATGTATTGGAAGCTATATGCTGCCAAAATTCACTATTAAGACATCTAGATGAAGCAAAATATTTTTCTCTTTTCCAAAACTCGACTTTATAAAATTTTGCAATATCTATTGCCTCATCGGAGTCTGTATTGACAATTATCTTATCCAATTCTTTGATTTTTTTTAATTTTTCAATTTTATAAATTAGTAGATTTTTTTTATTAAATTTTCTTAAACTTTTATTTTTTACCCTTTGAGAACCCTTTCGCACAGGTATAACTGCAAATATTTGTTTTTTTTTCAATTTATCTTCTTAACCTTTCCTCTAATTCCCTAATTCTGATCTTATATTCTTTTGACAAAATCTTATTTTTTACCAAAGTTAATTTAATTTTGAGCCACTCAAGTTCAAATTTAAATATCTCTGGAATTATTTTTTCAGTATTTTGAATTATATTATTATTTAATTTTAGCTCAATATTTCGTGTCTCAATTCTATTTATTAATTTAGATTTATAAAGTTTATCTATAAAATTTTTAGACTTTGGAGTTATTGAGCCTCCCATTTTAATAAGAAAATTAGACTTTACTCTTTTTTTTATTTTTACGATTGTTTTCTTTATAATTTTAAAGATAACTTCCTTATTTACGTCTTTTTTTGATAAATTGAGTGAACCAGCTAAATCTGATCTGCCAATTACCACGCCGTCTAATTTTCTGAAATATTTTGAGTTTAAAAGTTTTGAAATATTTTTTATTGCCGATATTGATTCTAAATTAATTAATAACTTAATTTTTTTTTTTTTTCCAACAGACTGAATGAATTTTTTTAAAGCATATTCACTTTCGACCATAGGTGCCACAATACTGTTTGGATTGAGAGATTTACAAAAATTGATATCGTTTTTTGCTTCGCATCCTCCAATTTTTATGTTTAAATTTATATTTAAAGATTTTGTTATTTTTGACATTATTCTTAAGTCTTCAAAAGTAGATCCTTCGTCTTCAAGAGAAAGCTTCACTCCAGACAAACCTAAATTTTTTAATTTTTTTATTTCAGATACAAGGTTTTTTTTAAGTTTTGAATTCATAATATTTTTATGAAAATTTAATTATGATAATTATTTTAGTTTAAAAAAAACATTAAAAATCTTTTTCATCTAAAATCTCACATATGCTGTGTAAAATCGTTATATGACATTCTTGTATGTGTGATGTTATTTCACTTTCAACGACTATACTTATGTCCGATAGTGATTTTAATTCTCCGCCCGATTTTCCATTTAAAGCTATAACTTTTAAACCTTTTTCTTTAGCAATTTTTGCTGCTTCTACTAAATTCATTGATTGTGTTGCTGTACTATTACCTTTTGATCCTCCGCCGGTTGTTATCAAAAATAGTAAATCATCTTTGTTTCCATGAGCTTCGACTTGTCTTTTAAAAAATGTTAAATAACCAAAATCATTTGACCACGCACTCATAGCAGCTGGCATAGTTCCTAATGATATAGCAGAAATAGCTTTTCTATTTTTCTTTTTATAAGTACATTGCAGTTCTCCAGCAAAGTGTTCTGCATCAGAGCAAGACCCTCCATTACCTGCAATTAATATTTTATTATTATTTTTTTTAACTTTTAAAATCTCCTCACAAATAATTTTTATTTCTTTTTCAAATTTTGATAAAGACAGAATCGCTTTGGAACTTTTTGTAAAATAATTGTTAATGTCGAACATTTAAAAATTTTAACTATATTTGAGGAATTTTAATCTTATTATTAGGGAAAATTAATTTTACACAATCTCGACAAGTTTCGTTCAAATAATACTCTCCTCTTTTATGCATATTTCTAATGTTGTTCATTTTTTCTGAGTGCCATGCTTCATATATTGTGCCTGTATCGAGATGACCGATTTTTAGTTCTTGATTAAAATTTACACAACAAGGAGCGATGACTTTATTATGAATTACTACTCTTTGAAAAGGTTGTACACATTTAAATTCTGTTATTGGCTCTCCTTCGGCCAATTGATCTGAAGAATAAAATTTTTTGTATTTTTCTAAATTTTTTGTAGGTGGGGTAAAAGTTTGAATAGAAACCATATCAACTTTATCTTGCCAAAAATTTATAAATCTATCTATCTCATGCTCATTTTGTTTCATCTTTACGAAGCTTACTCCAGTCACAGGTAATTTATAATTTCCTTTTTCTTTCAACTCTAAGAATAACTCTATATTTTTTATTACCCTATCTAAAGGAATGCTCCCAACTCTAACCTTTGCATAAGTGTCTGGGGTAAAAGCATCTAGACTAAATCTTATTCTTGTCAATCCAGAGTCGAGCACTTCTTGCGCCCTTCTTTTGGTGATTGCTGAACCATTATTATTAAGCATTATATCTATAAATCCTTTTTTGCTCGCATACTTGATATATTCATGTAAATTCTTCATCAAAAATGGCTCGTCATTTCCTTGAGGTGAAATCGAAGGGCAGCCGTAATCGGATCCCTCATCTACAATTCTTTTATAGTCTTGGAAATTTAAAGCATCTCCTTCATAAAAGCCTGCAACTTCATCTTTATGACCAATAATACAATGCGGACATTTATAGTTACAATTTTGCGTCATATCCAAATGTAAAAAAAGAGGGAAATCTGTAACTATTTCAAACCTGTTTGCTGCGTCCCATGTCTTTCTATAATTTATGAATTTTTCACCAATTATTTTACCAATTTTAACATTGATATCCTCTTCAGTAGAGAGATGTTTTACTTTTCCGTCTGTTGAGTAAAGGTGGTTAGCTTTCATATTAAATTTTTTTTAATAAACTAATTTGCCTCGGTTATCATATTGAACTTAATAAGTCAAAATTTGTTATACTTTTTTTAAGCACTAATTATCCTTTTTATTTGCTAAATATTTTTCGTGATACTTATTTATATATTTGAAAGTTGCTTTTTTACCAATTGTATTCTTAATTTCTATAACTTCACCTTTATAGTTTTCTACCCAAGTTAAAATTATGTCAAAAAGACCTAGATAATTTTTATTTAAATCACTAATTGAATTTATTCGTGAAATTTCTAAATCACTAACTACTACACTTACAATTTTTGTATCGATTTCATTGTTATCTATTGCGATTAATGCTCCTATAGGTTTTACTTTTACAATTGAACCTCTTTTTATTGTAGGTCCAATAATTATAATATCTAATTGATCTCCATCTCCTCCCTCTTCTACTGGGATCACTGTTTGAGGAACAAATCCATAATTAAAAGGATATGCCAAATAATTTATCTTTCGTATTTGGCTGTTGTTAATTTCTTGTTCTATTTTTTTTCCATCTTTAGATATTTCCCACTTCTCCAATGTCCCTGCTGGGATTTCTATTACTGCATTAATTGTTTTATCTTCGTTATAAATTTTAATATCTGAAATTAGATTTTGATCATTGGAAAAAGCAATTTCAGAAAAAAGTAAAATTGATATTATTTGAAGTATAAAATTTAACTTGATCATCTAGGAAAAGCTTGTTGGTATATTTAATGCACTGATTATATATTTAGAGCTTTTTGACATTCTAAATGAGATATCTTTAAGATTATTTTTTACGTAATTATCGTAAATTTTATTGTACTTAATTTCAAAAACTTGATTATTAAAATTTTTTTTAAAACTAAAATCATTTGATCCAAAAAGCTGATGACTTCTCAGATTTACATCAAATGTAGATCTAATATTTTTATTATGTGATAAGAAATAATATCTTAGATAGTGTGTGCTTAAAATAGGATTTAATATTTTGTTAATTTTTAGTTTTTCTTGAAAAATATTAGAAATTTTTACAATACCTTCGTAATCAAATTTCGTATCATCAAAATTATCAATTAAAAAAGTTTTTTTCTTAGTTATAAATCCGACTTTCGATTTAATTTCAAGTTGTGGTTTTGAGATAACCTTAGAGTCTCCGTACCAACGAACTCTAAACTTTTTTTTGTATGTCACTCCGTCTAAATTTTCATTAATAGAGGAAAGACTTGTGTCATCAAAATAAACTGTATTAATACTTCTTGGTGAGTAGATTTCTCTAAAGAAAAAATTGCTCTTAGAGATTGCGATGGAGAATGCATTTACGTCCACATTTCCATTGAGTGCCCACTTTCTTTCAAGCCTATTAATCGAAGAAGAAGTTTTTAACCTATTGCTCATATACTAAATCTAATTTTTTTTTATAAATTGTGTTAAAAGCATTTTTATTAAATTCCTTCACTTTAATATCGTTCACATATAGTGATGAATTTTTATCTTTAACATTTCTTGAAACATAATTTACCAAATTTATGGGATCATAAATTTTTAATGTACCATAATCATACGATTTTTTTTTTCTGTAGGACGCGAATGGAATTTTTACTTGGTTAAAAGAAATATTTTTAACTATACTTTTTGATCCATCTTTACTTGCAATTCCTACATAGGATTCTTCACCAACAACTTTAAAAATTTCAACTTGTGAATTTTCACCTACGCTTATAATCTTATCTCCAACCTTTGAAAAAAATAAATTTTCTAACCCAACTTTTGAACCTGACAAATCTATTGCATCATTGCCTATATTGTAAAAATTTGAGTTTATTATTGTCCCATTACCAAAATCTACATCAATGGCATCTGAGCTATTTTCATCAAAATTTAACTTATCCATTAAAAACTCTGAAGAAATTAAGTTAATAGCATCCTCAGAGTCAATTTTTGAAAAAAGACAGTCATTTAAAACTACTTTTGTTTTGTAAAAATTTATTGCTCCAGTATAACTAAATTTGTCTGTAAGCGTATAATGAGTGTTATCAGTATTTTTTCTTTCGTAAATATAATTATTCTTCTTAGTATCAGAATATTTTGTTAAGATAAGTGATTTCTTATTATTTGTATCTGATAAATATCTATTTTCAACGCCAGATAAATATTTAAAATTAGTGTTAAAGAATTTTGAGTTTCTCCCAGAATTTTTTATTACTAATCCCCCGCCAAAATTATCTTTATTGCCACCTATAAAAACTTTTTTACCTGTATCTCCAACTATCCAGGGCGAGTCAGATATAATAAATGAATTATTTAATAAAATTATTTCTTCTCCAGGTTTTATTTTTACTACAAAACCTTTAGGAATAGTTATGTCTTCTGAGATAATTGTTTTAGAGTTGTTTAAATATAAAGTATTTTGACTTCGAGAAAAATATTTTTTGTATCTGTCTGATATTTTTTTTTCTGGAAAAAATAATTCATTATTAAAATTAATTTTTTTTATGAATACTTGTCCATTTAATTTATCTTCTAGTTTTATATGCGTACAGTTTGTTTTTTGAAGGTCTCCTTGATTTCTTGAAATTTTGATTTTATTGTTTAAATTTTGGTCCAACTTAATTTTATGGATAAAATTCTTTCTCCAATCATTTTCAATTTTTTCACATATGATGCCATTTAATTTTAATGAAATATTTTTATTTAAATCATTATTTTCAACGACAATTTGATCAATAGTTTGAATAGCTGAAATTTTATTTAGTTTTACTTTAACTTTACTCTTCAAAACTTTAGCTCTGAAATATAAATCATCTTTTGAAAAATAATATAAACCTGGTCCATACTTACCATATGTGACATTATCTATTAAAAAATAATCAGAATAAATTGCAGAATTTATTTCTGAAATATTTTTTTTTCTTTTTTGAAAAAAAGCATCTAAATATTTTTCGCTTGTTATTTTTCTTATTGCATTTAGATAATGTAAATAAAACTCCTCATTTAGCTCTCCTTCAGAGTTAAAAAAGAAAGCTGACAACCATTTTGATTTTTTCTCCTCTTCGTTACAACTAACTTTATTATTAAATTTACAAATTTCTGCAAACTCAAAAGTATTTCTATTGTCATAATCTTTTAAATAAGGATGAAAATTCTTTGCAAATCTGTGTCCGTCGTAAGGTATTGGTTCAAAAAGACCGCTTATTGTATTATAAAAAAATTTAACATTATTTGGTGCCAACCCATGGTGCGTTTGAGTCAGGTCTGCTAATGCAAATAAATAAGCCCATTTTTCTTGGTCAAATACTTCCTCTAAATTAAATTTTTGTTTAATAAAACCTTGTAATTTATTTCTTGCAAAACTTGCTTGATTAATATTTTCCTTTCTATTCCAAAAATTTTTATTATATAACTCAAATTTTGAATTAAAAATATCACTGTCAAATTCCTCATACATAGAAAATATAGGGCCATTTCTTCTTTTATTTCTTTCTATAAGATCTTTATCAAAACCTTCTTCAAACACATAAAGGCCCTGGCTTTCTCCATTTATTTTAAGTTTTACAAATTCATATTTAAGTTTTATCAAGTTTCCATCTTCAGCCATTTCATGAAAAAGCCATTCATGAATATAATTTCTTGCTCTTGGTTTGATGAAAGAAAATTTTCTGACTCCTTTTACTTTATTCTCCCCAATAATCTCAAGTTTATATGAAGCCTTTTCTTTATCTTCGAAATGACTAATCCTGTCACCTTTTAGCCTTAGCCTTACTCTTGCTGATTGATCTTTATAACTGATAAAACCTTCAACTTGATCAAACACTTGACTGCCTGATCTCATATTATTCTCTGAAGTTTCAAGAATTTCTTTTCTATTTTTTTCGATAATAATTAAATTCTCATACGGCAAATCAATGTTAATCTCTTGATAATTCAAGAAAAAACCTTTGAGACCATTATAAGCAATTTCCGGAACATCAAGGTAATGATT
>CACLUK010000002.1 GCA_902610115.1 uncultured Pelagibacteraceae bacterium | reverse complement strand
CTGGAGAAAGTAGATATATCTAAAGCAGTTGACGCAGAAGTGTTAGACAACAAGTTGAAAGGACTTAAATGGATTACATATCTTAATCCTGAAAATCCATATAAAGAAATAAATGATATAAGAGAAATTTTAAGAATTTTGAAAGATGAAGGTTCTTCAAAAATGATAATAACAGAGTATCAAATTATTGCGCCAATACTTGGCGTTTACGATAATTCACCTAATCAATGGCATCACCCCTCAGTAAGTTTTCCATTGAATAAAAATAAGTATTTCGAACTTTACAAAGATTTTTTTGTTTCAAAGGTAAAAAAATATAAAATCAATTTTATTTTTGAAACCAGATCAGATAATAATACAATTACTGAACTCGTGTTAAGTCCAGAATGTTATTTCAGCAAAAAAGAGAGAATAAGCAATATGTTAATTAGATTGAAGATAAATAAGAATTGTGAAGATTTCAAATGATTGCTCTTAAAAATTTAGCAATAATATTTTTTGACTTGATCGATAAATATTTTCATCAGAAAAGGATTATCAACTTTTTAAAGACCCATTTAAAAGAGATAAATATTTTTTTAGATATTGGCTCTCACAAAGGCACCTATACAGATTTGATATTAAAGAATATCTTAGTAACTGAAAAACTAATATTAATTGAACCGCAAAAAAATATTTTTGATTTCATTCAAAACAAATACAAAAATGATAGAAGTATAAATATCTATAATCATGCAATTTCAAACAAAGAAAAAAAAATGAAGTTACACATTAATAAACATGATCTCACATCATCTTTAACCGAGATAGATAAGAATAATAAATATTTAAACCTTAAAGCCAAATTATTTGGGGGATCTTTAGATGAGATGATAAAAAAAAAAATTACAATAAAAGCTTTGAGTCTAAAAAATATCATAAATAAAGAAAAAATTAAAAAGATTGATTTAGTAAAAATTGATACAGAAGGTCATGAATTACAAGTACTCCAAGGTGCTGGGAATTTTTTGAAAAAAGGAATCAAGTACTTAATAATTGAATTTCATAACAGTAATATTTTCCTGAATTACAATCCTGTAGAAATAGAAAAATATTTAAAAAAAAATGGTTTTATATTAAAAAAAAGATTTAAGTTTCCATTTACTACGTGGGAAGATAGAATTTATTTTAATAAAAAGATTAAGAAATGAATATACACGAACATCAAGCTAAAGAGATATTGAAAGAATTTGGAGCTCCGGTTTCAAACGGTGTCGTAATTACCTCTCTAAGCGAAATTAAAAATAAAATTTCAAATTTAAAAAGTGAACAATTTGTACTTAAGGCTCAAATCCATGCAGGGGGGAGAGGTAAAGCTGGGGGCGTCAAACTTGTTAAAGGTATTTCTGAATTACTACAAGAGTCAAAAAAAATGATGGGAAAAATTTTGATCACGCATCAAACTGGTCCTGAAGGAAAGGAGGTCAAAAGGCTTTATATTGAGGAAGCTTCAAACATTTTAAAAGAATTTTACTTATCATGTCTTGTTGATCGAGAATCCTCAAAAATTGCTTTTATAAGTAGTACTGAAGGAGGTATGGATATAGAAAAAGTGGCTAGAGAGAATCCTGAAAAAATAATCACAACTAAAATTGATCTTAAAAAAGAGGGACCAAATGATGAAGAAATTAAAAAGATTATATCAATATACAACTTAAACACCGATCAAGAAATTGAAGCTAATAAATTGGTTAAATCTCTTTATAACATTTTAGTGGAGAAGGATGCGAGTTTAATAGAAATAAATCCTCTAATAATAAATGACAAAAAAAAAATACTATGTCTTGACGCAAAAATGAACTTTGATGATAACGCAATTTTTAGACGTCCAGAAATTTCAAAATTGAGAGATTTAAATGAGGAGGAGCCGGCTGAAATAGAAGCCAGCAAATATGATTTAGCTTATATAAAATTAAATGGGTCAATCGGATGTATGGTTAATGGAGCAGGTTTAGCTATGGCAACTATGGATATTATAAAGTTGTATGGTGAAGAGCCGGCTAACTTTTTAGATGTTGGTGGAGGCGCTTCGAAGGAAAAAGTTACAGCAGCATTTAAGTTAATTTTAGCTGATAAAAATGTTAAAGCTATTTTAATAAATATATTTGGTGGGATAATGCGATGTGACGTGCTTGCTCAAGGGGTTGTTGAAGCAGCTAATCAAGTAAATTTATCTGTACCACTTGTGGTCAGACTTGCTGGCACAAATTTTAAACAGGGAAAAGAAATATTAGAAAAATCAAATTTAAAAATTCTATCTGCTTCCGACTTAAATGATGCTGCAAAAAAAATTGTTGAGGTAATCAAATAAATGTCTATTTTAGTTAACAAAGATACGAAGGTTATCTGCCAAGGATTTACTGGAACCCACGGAACGTTTCATTCAGAGCAAGCTTTAAAATATGGAACAAAACTTGTAGGAGGTGTTACTCCCAAAAAAGGTGGGCAAAAACATTTAAATCTTCCTGTATTTAATACAGTTCAAGAGGCAAAAGAAAAAACTTTAGCGAATGCTACAATGATTTATGTTCCTCCCCAATTTGCTGGCTCTGCAATTATTGAAGCTATTGAGGCAAATATTGAACTGATCGTATGTATAACCGAAGGGATACCAGTAATTGATATGATTAAAGTAAAAAAAGTTTTAAAAGATAGTTCCTCAAGATTAATTGGACCCAATTGTCCAGGTATAATTACTCCAGAAGAATGTAAAATAGGTATCATGCCTGGAAGTATTCATAAAAAAGGATCAGTTGGAATAGTTTCCAGATCTGGAACACTAACTTATGAGGCTGTGGCACAAACCTCATCAAATGGAATGGGTCAATCAACTTGTATTGGCATAGGCGGTGATCCAATCAATGGAACTAATTTCATTGATTGTCTAGAATTATTCTTAAAAGATGAAGAAACAAAATCAATTATTATGATAGGAGAAATCGGCGGTTCAGCGGAGGAAGAAGCTGCTGATTTTATTAAAAAAGAAAAGATAAAAAAACCAATGGTTGGTTTTATTGCTGGATTAACAGCTCCGGCTGGAAGAAGAATGGGTCATGCAGGCGCTATTATTTCAGGAGGCAAAGGGGGAGCAGAAGATAAAATTGAAATAATGAAATCCGCAGGTATTTCAATATCTAAATCTCCAGCAGATATTGGTAAAACACTATTTAATAAACTTAATAGTTGATTTTTATTTTTTTATGTTAAAATAAAAAATATGTCTTCATCAGATAACAATATAACTTATAAAAAAACATCCTTTTTATCAGGAATTAATTCCGAATTTATTAATCAGTTTTACTCAGATTATCTATCAGACCCAAAATCACTCCCGCAGAGTTGGAGAAAGTTTTTTGATGGATTAAGTGAAGACGAAAAGCTTGTTTTAAATGATCTTAGAGGTCCAAGTTGGTCTCGTGAAAAAAAAATAAATAAAATAAACGTCTCATCAACTATAAAAGAAAAAATAAAACCCGAAAGTTTTGAAACAGGATCTGTAAAACAAGCATCAAAAGACTCAGTAAGGGCTATAATGTTAATTCGTGCCTATAGAATCAGAGGGCACTTGATTGCTAATCTAGATCCATTATCTCTCCAATCTAAAGAGGAACATCCAGAATTAAGACCAGAAACCTATGGTTTTACAAAAAATGATTATCATAGAAAAATATTTCTAGATGGAGTTCTCGGTCTTCAATATGGTGATCTTAGTCAAATTCTTGAAATACTTAAAAAGACTTATTGTTCAACTATAGGTTATGAATTTATGCATATGGGAGATCCAGATGAAAAATCTTGGATAAGAAATAGAATTGAAGGCCCAGAAAAAAATGTTTCTTTTACTGATAATGGAAAAAAAGCAATTTTAAAAAAAATAATTCAAGCAGAAGGATTTGAAAAATATTTACACGTAAAGTTTGTTGGAACAAAAAGATTCGGTTTAGACGGAGGAGAGTCTTTAATACCCGCTCTTGAACAAATAATTAAGAGGGGTGGCAATCTTGGCGCTAAAGAAATCAAAATAGGAATGCCACATAGAGGAAGATTAAATGTATTAGCAAACGTTATGGGGAAACCTTTCAAAGCGATTTTTAGTGAATTTTTTGGCAAATCAGTTCATGCAAGCAAAGATTTTGAGGGCGATGTAAAATATCATTTAGGAGCATCTTCAAATAGAGAGTTTGACGGAAATTTAGTTCATATTAGTTTGACAGATAATCCTTCACATTTAGAGGCTGTGAATCCTGTTGTGCTTGGGCAAGTAAGAGCCAAACAATTTTTTCATAAAGATAAAGAAAGAAAAAAAGTTATACCAGTCTTGATGCATGGTGATGCTGCGTTTGCAGGACAAGGAATAGTTGCTGAGTGTTTTGCAATGTCGGGACTACCCGGGCATAATATTGGAGGAACTATTCACATTATAGTAAATAATCAAATTGGATTTACAACTGCTCCGAGGTTTGCAAGATCTTCACCTTACCCTTCCGATGTTGCAAAAATAGCTCAGGCTCCAATATTTCATGTTAATGGTGATGATCCTGAGGCAGTAGTTCATTGTGCAAAAATTGCAACAGAATACAGACAAAAATTTAATAGAGACGTTGTAATTGATATGGTTTGTTATAGGAGGTTTGGACATAATGAGGGAGACGAGCCGTCATTTACTCAACCAATCATGTATAGAAAAATAAAGTCACACCCAACTACTCTGTCAATCTATGGAAAAAAATTAAGTGATCAAGGTCTTTCATCTGAGAGTAAATTACAAAGAGAAAAGCTAGATTTTAAAAATTATTTAGAAAAAGAATTTGAATCTTCTAAAAATTACAAATCTGAATTGAAATGGTTTGATGGTGTTTGGTCAAGATTTAAGCCAGGACTAGGAAAAGATAAAAGAGGTGCAAGCGGCTTTGATAAAAATCAACTCATAAAAATTGGTAAAAAAATTTCTACGATTCCTAGCAATTTTCACGTTCATAAAACTTTAAATAGAATTTTTCAATTAAGATTTGAAATTTTTAACAAGACAAATCAAGTTGACTGGTCTACGGCTGAAAGTTTGGCTTTTGCAACTTTATTAACAGAGGGTTTTTCCGTAAGATTGTCAGGACAAGACTCAGGAAGAGGAACTTTTAGCCAAAGACATGCAGTTTTAAGAAATCAAGATAGCCATGAAAGATACATTCCCTTAAACAATATTCAAAAAAATCAAAAAAATTTTGAGATAATAGATAGCTTGTTATCTGAACTTGCAGTTTTGGGGTTTGAGTTTGGATATTCTTTATCTGAACCAGAAACGTTAGTGCTTTGGGAAGCACAATTTGGTGATTTTGCAAACGGTGCGCAAATTATAATTGATCAATTTATAACTTCTGGAGAGTCTAAATGGGGAAGAGCAAGCGGATTAGTTATGTTATTACCACACGGATATGAAGGCCAAGGACCAGAACATTCATCTGCAAGACTTGAAAGATTTTTACAACTTTGTGCAGGTGAAAATATTCAAGTAGTTAATTGTACAACACCATCTAATTACTTTCATGTTTTAAGAAGACAGATGCATAGAGAGTTTAGAAAACCTTTAGTCGTTATGACACCAAAATCATTATTGAGACACAAAAGATGTATGTCGGATATTTCTGAGTTTTCTATCAAAAGTACTTTTCACAGAGTTTTAGAAGACGATGCATATTCTAAAAAGAATAAATTATTAAGATTAAAAAGTGATAAAAAAATTAAAAAAGTCGTGATGTGTTCAGGCAAAATCTATTATGATTTAATAGAAGCTCGTGAAAAATTTGAAAATAACAATGTTGTTTTTATTCGATTAGAACAACTTTATCCATTTCCTGCTAAAACTCTTGCCAATGTTCTTAAAAGATACAAAAAGGCTAATTTTATATGGTGTCAAGAAGAACCTAAAAATATGGGAGCATGGAATACTGTGAGAAATTATATAGAAAGAACTCTCGAAATGATAAATTTAAGAGTTATTAACGTCAAATATGTGGGTAGAAAAGCTGCTTCATCAACTGCGACTGGAAATGCAAACAAACATCTTGCACAACAAAAAGAAATATTAGAAAAGATACTTAAAGGTTAAATGTCAGAAAAAATCACAGTACCAACATTGGGTGAGTCAGTCACAGAGGCTACAGTCTCCAAATGGTTAAAATCCCAAGGAGATAAAGTTACAGCAGATGAACCCATTGTTGAGCTTGAAACTGACAAAGTTAACGTTGAGGTTCCAGCCCCTTCAAATGGCATTTTAGGAAGTATTGCTGTTAAAGAGGGCGAGACAGTAAATGTTGGTGCATTACTTGGAATAATTAGCGAAAAACTAGATAAAGAAAAAAGCAGTACTAAAGAAATAAAAAAATACAATCCACCAAAAAAAGAATTTAAGTTATTTGAAGAGGATAAAAAAAAATATACTTCTAAAAAGAATAATAAAAACAACTTACAAGAGCCAGTACTTAAATTAGAGGAAGAAAGTGTAGACTCAATTGAGGAACCTTTAATTTTAGATGAGGTTCATAAAGACGAAAGCTTGTCAGAAAAAGAAAATCCATTTGAAAAGGAAAAGAAAATCTCACCAGCTGCACGTAAAATGGCAAATGAAGCAAAAGTAGATATTAATAAAATTGATGGGACTGGAAAAAATGGTGTAATTTTAAAAGAAGATATAATGAGCTTAATGGGATCTAAACCTTCTCCATCTGAGAGAAAAATAAAATATGGTCCCGAGGAAAGATTAAAGATGACTAGGTTAAGACTGACCATCGCCAAAAGACTTAAAGAGGCTCAAGAAAATGCAGCAATGCTGACCACTTTCAACGAAGTTGATATGAGCGAAGTAATTGCAATGAGAGGTCAATATAAAGATGAATTTCAAACTAACTATGGTGTTAAACTTGGATTTATGTCTTTCTTTGTAAAAGCATGCGTAATTGGATTAAAAAATTATCCTGCGATAAATGCTGAAATCCAAGGTGAGGAAATAGTTTATAAAAATTATTATAATATAAGTATAGCAGTTGGTACGGATAGAGGTTTAGTTGTTCCAGTTTTAAGAGAGACGGACGAGATGTCTTTTGCAGACATCGAAAAGAACATAGGAGAGCTTGGTCAAAAAGCTAGAGACGGAAAAATCACTATAGAGGATTTACAAGGGGGAACATTTACAATTACAAACGGAGGCATTTATGGGTCTATGCTATCAACACCTATTTTAAATCCACCTCAATCTGCTGTTCTTGGGATGCACAATATAGTCCAAAGACCTATGGTGGTAGAAGGTAACATAGAGTCTAGACCTGTTATGTATTTAGCTCTATCTTATGATCATAGAATTATAGATGGCAAAGAAGCTGTATCTTTTTTAAAAATTGTAAAAGAGTCTCTTGAACAGCCAAAGAGACTCTTCTTAAATATTTAATATGGATAATTTTGACTTAATAGTGATAGGTGGAGGACCTGGAGGATATGTTTGTGCAATTAGAGCAGCTCAATTGGGATTAAAAACTGCATGTATAGAGTCAAGAGGGGCTCTTGGTGGAACTTGCTTAAATGTGGGTTGTATACCATCAAAAAGTTTGTTGAACTTATCTGAAAATTTTCACAAAGCAAAAAAAGATTTCAATCAACAAGGAATAGAAATAGAGGGTATAAAACTTAATATTGAAAAAATGATGTCTAACAAAAACAAATCCATTCAAGTACTTACTAAAGGGGTTGAGTTCTTGTTTAAAAAGAATAAAGTTACATATATTAAAGGTAAAGGAGTCATTTTTTCAAAAAACGATGTAGTTGTTTATGATAATAATAAAAAAACTAACTACAAAACTAAAAATATTGTTATAGCTACTGGATCAGAAGTTTCATCACTGCCAGGAATTGAAATTGATGAAAAAAACATTATTTCATCAACTGGAGCTTTGTCACTTACCAAAGTGCCAAAAAAACTTGCAGTTATAGGGGGAGGCTATATAGGACTTGAAATGGGATCGGTCTGGTCAAGATTAGGTTCAGAAGTAACAGTAATAGAATATCTTGAAAATATAACTCCAAATATGGATAGAGAAATATCAATCGAATTCAAGAAAATATTAATAAAACAAGGTATAAAATTTAAAATGGGATCAAAAGTCAATTTCGTTCAAAATGAAGGTTCAGGTGTTTTAATTAATTATACTGACATCAAAAACTCAAAAGAGGAAACTCTTAAATTTGATAAGGTATTAGTTTCCGTTGGTAGAAAACCATATACTGAAGGTTTAAATTTGACAAAGGTAGGTGTAAAAAAAGACTCTAAAGGTAGAATTGAGGTCAATGAAAAACTACAAACTGCTATTAAAAATATATATGCCATTGGAGATGTAATCAAAGGACCTATGCTAGCACATAAGGCTGAGGAAGAGGGAATAGCTGTAGCTGAAATCTTAGCAGGTCAAGCTGGACATGTAAATTACGACGTCATACCAGGCGTTATTTATACATCTCCTGAAGTAGCAACTGTTGGCAAAACAGAGGAAGAGTTAAAAGGGGAAAACAGATCTTACAAAGTCGGAAAATTTCCTTTTTTAGCCAATTCAAGAGCTAAAGTTAATAATGAAACAGAGGGATTTGTAAAAATTTTAGCAGATAGTAAAACAGATAAAGTGTTGGGTGTTCATATTATAGGTCCTCACTGCGGGGACATGATAGCAGAAATGGCCTTAGCTATGGAATTTGGAGCAAGTGCAGAAGATATCGCAAGGACTTGTCATGCACATCCTACTCATACTGAAGCAATAAAAGAAGCTGCTTTAGCTGTTGATAAAAGACCAATTCATTTTTAATTCAGATTAATTCTAATACTATTATTTTATGAAAGCACAAGTTTTGTTGCCAAAAATTTTTAATTACCCTTTTACATATGAGTCTAATAAAAGGGGTAATGTAGGAGATTTTGTAGAAGTTCCTTTTGGAACAAAAAAAGAAATAGGTATTATTTGGAAAAATAATCATTTAGAGCCAAAAAATATTAAGATAAAAAACATAAAAAGATTTGTTAAATATTCTATTAATAAAAAGCTAGTCAATTTTATTGAGTGGTTTTCAACATACAATATGGTGTCAGTTGGTCTTGTATTAAAAATGGTTATAGGGGACTCTGATAAATTTTTTAAAGATAAAGACGAAATTCTAGTAGAGAAGAAAACTAAAATTAAGAGGTTTAAGTTAAATTCGGAACAATCAGAGGCAATAAAATTTCTCGAAAAAGAAAATAGAAAATTTGATGTATCAGTTTTACAGGGCGTCACCGGTTCAGGTAAAACAATAGTTTATTTTGAACGAGTCAAAGAAATTATTAGAAAAAAAAAACAAGCTTTGATTTTGCTTCCAGAAATATTTTTAACCAATGATTTTAAATCACGGTTTGAAGATTTTTTTGGATTTGAACCTGCTATATGGCATTCAAAGATTACTCCAAAAAAAAAGAGAATTATTTGGAAAGGAATAATAAGTAATAAAATAAAAGTAGTAATCGGAGCTCGATCAGCTTTACTTCTTCCTTTTAAAAAACTTGGAATTATTGTTGTGGATGAAGAGCATGACACTTCTTACAAACAGGACTCAGGAGTAATTTATAATGCGAGAGATATGGCTATATCCAGAGCAAATTTTGAAAGAATTCCAATACATTTAATCACTTCTATTCCCTCGATAGAGACATTTAACAATATTCAAAATAAAAAATATAGACATTTTAAAATAACAAAGAGATTTGAAAATTTTCCACTACCAGAAACTAGGATAGTCAATTTAAATATAGGAAGAATTAAAAATAAGTTTATTTCGGAAGAAACAATTGAAGAAGTACAAGCTTACTTAAACAATGGCGACCAAGTATTATTCTTTATTAATAGAAGAGGATATGCCCCCTATTTAATTTGTAAAAAATGTGGAAGTAAACAGGTATGTAATAATTGCTCTTTATACTTAACGTTCCACAAATTAAAAGATAAAGCAGTTTGTCATCATTGTTCATTCGAAAAAAATATTAATATTAAATGTGAAGTTGAAAAAAACTGTGATTTCATAATGTATGGACCTGGAGTAGAAAAAATTTATGAAGAAGTAAAAACAATATTTCCGAAAAAAAAGGTCGATATTTTTTCAAGTGATTATTTAAAAACAAAAGAAAAAGAAAAAATTTTATTTCAGAAGATAAATGAAAAGAAAATTGATATTCTAATTGGAACTCAAATGATTTCAAAAGGATTTAATTTTCCAAAACTTAATTGTATAGTGGTGATTGATGCAGACTTCTCTGGTCGAGGATACGATCTGAGAACAACAGAGAAAAATATTCAGTTATACCATCAATTAAGTGGAAGAGCTGGAAGGTTTAGTTCAAAATCTTTAATAATTTATCAATCATTGACACCACAAGATGTAACACTTAATGAACTAATTAAAAATAAATCAGAAGAGTTACTTAAAAATGAACTTAATTTGAGGAAAAAAAATAACCTGCCTCCATTTATAAGGTTGATAGCAATAATTATATCTTCAAATACAATGAGTTTAAGTCTCCAAGGAGCTAGGGAAATAAAAGTAAAATTAAGTAAAATAAAAGATATAGATGTCCTAGGCCCAGTGGACTCTCCATTAGCTAAAGTTAAAAAAAAATTTAGATCACGATTATTAGTCAGATTTTCCAACCGCTTTTTAATGCAAAAAAAAATAACAAATGTGCTAAATAGGCTTAAAATCTCATCAAAAATTAAACTTACAGTTGATGTTGATCCTATCAATTTTGCTTAAATTCAAAATTGGCAACTTGATCAAGTTATTCTCATATGGTACGACCTCACATTAATTTCACTTTAATCCAAACAAATAAAAATGAGTACAAACAAATCTTTCTCAACCGAAACAGCAGAGAGATATTCGCGCGCTCTTTATGAGGTTGTAAAAGAGTCAAACGAAATAAATAAAGTTGAAAACGATCTTAACAATTTTTTAATAACTTTAAACTCAAGTTTTGAAATACAAAATTTTATTAAAGACCCATCACAAAGCCTTAATCAGCAATATAAAGTAATAGGTACGATATCCGATAAATTAAGTTTTTCAAAAAATTTAAAAAATTTTTTCTTTCTATTAATTAAAAAAAGAAGAATTTTTTTTACTAAAAAAATTATTGAAAGTTTTATAAAACTCTGTTCAAAAAAAAGAGGTGAGTTAAAAGGCTCACTAATTTCATCAAAGGAATTATCAAAATCTGAACTTGACGATCTAAGCAAAGATTTGTCAAAATCTGTAGGATCGAATCTTAAACTTAATTATAAAGTTGATAAAGAGCTAATAGGCGGTTTAAAGCTTCAGCTTGGAAGTTTTATGATAGACACCTCAATAAAAAACAAATTAAAAAGATATAAACAAGTATTGATCGAGAACTAAAATGGCAATAAATCCTTCAGAAGTAACAAAACTATTAAAAGATCAAATTAAAAATTTTGGAGAAGAAGCAGAAGTCTCAGAAATTGGAAAAGTTTTATCAGTAGGTGATGGTATTGCACGAATTTATGGCCTAGATAATGTTCAGGCTGGTGAAATGGTTGAGTTTGAAGATGGCTCAAAAGGAATGGCGTTGAATTTAGAAAACGATAACGTAGGTGTTGTTATTTTTGGCGATGACAGAAATATAAAAGAGGGTGATACCATTAAAAGAACTAAAGCTATTGTTGACGTACCTGTAGGTAAAGAACTTTTAGGTCGAGTAGTAGATGGCTTAGGTAATCCGATTGATGGAAAAGGTTCACTTTCTGCAAAAAATAGAAAACGAGTTGAAGTAAAAGCGCCAGGTATTATCCCAAGACAATCTGTCAATGAGCCCATGCAAACCGGTTTAAAATCTATTGATTCTCTTATTCCAATCGGAAGAGGCCAAAGAGAATTAATTATTGGGGATAGACAAACCGGGAAAACTGCAGTCGCTATTGATGCTATCATAAATCAAAAAAAAATAAACGAATCAACTGATGAAAAGAAAAAATTATATTGTGTCTATGTTGCCATTGGCCAAAAACGTTCAACAGTTGCACAAATAACTAAAACTTTAGAAGAAGCAGGTGCATTAAAATATACTACGATTGTTGCAGCCACGGCATCTGATTCAGCTCCGTTACAATTTTTAGCACCCTATACAGGTTGCACTATTGGTGAGTTTTTCAGAGATAATGGTATGCATGCTTTAATAGTTTATGATGATTTATCCAAACAAGCAGTTGCTTACAGACAAATGTCACTTTTATTGAGAAGACCGCCAGGTCGTGAAGCTTACCCCGGAGACGTATTCTATTTGCACAGTAGATTATTAGAGCGTGCTGCTAAATTAAATGATAAAAGTGGAGGTGGTTCCTTGACAGCTTTACCTATAATTGAGACCCAAGCAGGGGATGTGTCCGCATATATACCTACTAATGTTATTTCGATTACCGACGGACAAATATTTTTAGAAACTGAATTATTTAACCAAGGAATTAGACCAGCAGTTAATGTTGGTTTATCAGTTTCTAGAGTAGGCTCAGCAGCACAAACAAAGGCGATGAAGAAAGTAGCTGGATCGATTAAATTAGAATTAGCTCAGTATAGAGAGATGGCTGCCTTTGCCCAATTCGGCTCAGATTTAGATGCTTCAACCCAACAACTTCTTAATCGCGGTTCAAAATTAACAGAACTTCTTAAACAAGATCAATACTCTCCAATGACTGTAGCGGAGCAAGTAATTTCAGTATTTACTGGAGTGAAAGGATATCTAGATGACGTGGAATTGCCTAAAATCAAAGCATTTGAAAAAGATATTATTGAAAAAATAAAATCTGAAAAACCTGATGTTTTAGAAACTGTTCAATCGTCAGGAAAACTTGATGAAACTTCAGAAACAGCTATTAAACAAGTAATTGAAGATTACAAAAAAGGTAAAAATTAATGCCGAGTTTAGATGATTTAAAAAAAAGAATTAAGAGTGTTAAATCTACTCAAAAGATTACAAAAGCTATGAAAATGGTTGCTGCTGCTAAACTTAGAAAAGCACAAGAAAATGCTGAAAAAGGGCGACCATATAGTAAAAAAATGGAAAGTATTATTTTAAATCTCACAAAGTCTATCAGCGATCCATTAAACGCTCCTAAACTTCTTGTTGGCACAGGAAATGATAAAACTTATCTTTGCGTTGTTATAACTGCAGATAGAGGATTATGTGGGGGCTTTAATTCAAACATTTGTAAATTGGCAAAAGTAAATTTTAAAAAAATTCTTGAAGAAGGTAAAGATTTAAAAATAATCACAGTTGGTTCAAAAGGACTAGATCAAATCAAGCGAGGATACGGAAAATATGTTGTTAAAAAGTTTAGTTTTAAGGACAAAAAACAGATTTCATATTCAGAGGCAGAAATGGTTGGTAAAGAAATTATAAATTTATTTAATCAAAATCAATTTGATAAGTGTATAATATTTTATAACAATTTCAAAAATGTTATAACTCAAATACCTCAAGCTGAGCAAATCATACCTGCAAATTCTAAATCTATTAAATCAAAAGAGGAGAGATCTTATTCATTTGAATTTGAACCAGATGAGGATGAGATCTTGGAGGATCTACTTCCTAGAAATATATCAACTCAAGTATTTAAGGCTTTTCTAGAAAATGCTGCCAGTGAGCAGGGGTCTAGAATGACCGCAATGGATAACGCAACAAGAAACGCAGGAGATTTAGTAGATAAATTAACTATTAATTACAATAGAAGCCGACAAGCTTCTATTACTAAAGAACTTATAGAGATTATATCAGGAGCTGAAAGTTTATAAAAATGAGTAAAAAAGGAAAGATAACACAAATTATTGGTGCAGTGGTTGATGTAAATTTTGAGAGTGATTTACCTGAAATTTTTACTGCATTAGAAGCTCAAAATTCAGGAAATAAATTAATACTAGAGGTAGCTCAACATTTAGGTGAAAATGATGTGCGAACAATAGCAATGGATGCTACAGAAGGTTTAAAAAGAGGGGATGAAGTTATTAATACTGGATCTCCTATAAGCGTACCAGTCGGACCAGAAACATTAGGTAGAATTATAAATGTAGTTGGTGATTCGATTGATGAAAAAGGTTCGGTCAATACAAAAGAAAAATGGCCTATTCATAGACCTGCACCTAAATTCACCGATCAGGCAACAGAAACTGAACAGTTGGTAACCGGAATCAAAGTTATTGATTTACTGGCTCCATACGCAAAAGGAGGAAAAATTGGATTATTCGGAGGAGCTGGAGTTGGAAAAACAGTTACTATTATGGAATTGATAAATAATATAGCAAAAGCACACGGGGGCTTCTCTGTTTTTGCTGGAGTAGGTGAAAGAACAAGGGAAGGAAATGATCTTTATCACGAAATGATTGAGTCCGGGGTTATTAAAACTGATGGCAAAGGGTCAAAAGCTGCTTTAGTTTACGGACAAATGAACGAACCACCCGGTGCAAGAGCTAGAGTTGCTTTAACCGGACTTACTGTAGCCGAATATTTTAGAGATAAAGAGGGTCAGGACGTTTTGTTCTTCGTCGATAACATTTTTAGATTTACTCAGGCAGGTTCAGAAGTATCAGCATTATTAGGCAGAATTCCATCAGCAGTAGGTTATCAGCCAACACTAGCTACAGACATGGGTAATTTACAAGAAAGAATTACTTCTACCGACAAAGGATCCATTACATCGGTTCAAGCGATTTACGTTCCTGCAGATGATCTCACAGACCCTGCTCCTGCAACTTCTTTTTCACATTTAGATGCCACAACAGTTTTATCCAGACAAATTGCAGAAATTGGTATTTATCCAGCTGTAGATCCCTTAGATTCTACATCTAGAATACTTGATCCTAGAATTGTTGGAGATGAACATTACAGGGTAGCTAGAGATGTACAAAGAATTTTACAAGCTTACAAATCTCTTCAAGATATAATTGCAATTCTTGGAATGGATGAACTTTCAGAGGAAGACAAGTTAACAGTTGCAAGAGCTCGGAAAATTCAAAGGTTTTTATCTCAACCCTTTTTTGTTGCTGAGGTATTCACAGGTTCACCTGGAAAACTAGTAAAGCTAGAATCAACGATAAAAGGATTTGATGCAATTTGTAAAGGTGAATATGATCATTTACCTGAGGCTGCTTTCTACATGGTTGGTGGAATCGAAGAAGTGATCGATAAAGCGGAAAAATTAGCTGGTGAAAGCAAATAATAATGTCTGAACAATTCACAGTTGAAGTTATATCTCCTGACAGAACTATTCTTAAAGTTAATGCAATAGAAGTAGTTATACCTTCATATGAAGGTGAAATAGGAATATTAAAAGATCATATTCCATTAATAACTTTTCTAAGACCAGGCTTAATTAAAATAATTGATGAAACTAACAAAATACTTTTTGTTGAAGATGGTACTGTTGAATTTATAAATAATAATTTATTAATATTAACGTCTACAGCTCAAGAAATATCAAATTTTGATAAAGCTTCAATAAATCAACTTCTTAATGAAGCTGAGAAAAAAATAAGCAATGATAAAATTACAGACAAAGAAAAATATCTACTTTCGTACAAAATAGAAACATTAAAAAATATTAATAAATAATTTTTCTGATATTAAATAAAATCTTTTGATACATTTCTTTTTTAAAGTTTACTATAACATTAGGAAGTTCATCAGCAATAATCCACTTCCATTCGATAAATTCTGGATTTTTAGTGTTTAAATTTATCTCTTTTTCGTTGCCTATAAACTTTGTAACAAACCATTTTTGTCTTTGACCTTTAAATTTTCCTTTCCAAATGACTCCTACTAAATTTTTAGGAAGCATATACTCGTAATAACCTTCTAATTCTTTTATTACCTCAATACTTTTAATACTTGTCTCTTCATAAAGTTCTCTCTTCATAGCTGTGAGATGATCTTCACCTTGATCAATTCCACCTTGAGGCATTTGCCATTTATCTACTGGATTATCTTTTCTTTTACCTACAAAAATTTTATTTTGATTATTTAAAATTATAACGCCTACTCCCTGGCGCATTGGAAGATTATTTTTGCTCATATTTTATGAATTAAAAAGTTTTATAGCGTAATTTAACTGATTATCTTTTTCAGAATTAATTAGAAAATCATCACCCTGTGCTTCGATAAAAATATCTGGAGTCACGCCCACCTCTGAAATTGATTTACCCGAAGGCAAATAATATTTCGAAATCGTCAATCTCATTCCACCACCATTTCTAAGAGGTATGATAGATTGAACTGAACCCTTACCGTAAGAATTTTCTCCTAAAATAATTGCCCTTTTGTGATCTTTTAAAGCGCCAGCAAATATTTCTGATGCAGAAGCGGAGCCATTATTTATTAAAACCACTATTGGTTTTCCTTTTATTTCATCACCCTTTCGTGCAAAAAATTTTCTTGTTTCTGAAACTTTTCTGCCTTTAGTTGAAACTATTTCTCCATCTTCCAAAAAAAAGTCAGTAATATTAATGGCTTGTGTTAACAAACCTCCTGGATTATTTCTAAGATCAAGAACATATCCTGTAATTTTAGATTTTTTTTCAAATTCTTTCACAGATTTTAAAAATTGTTTATCACTGTTTTCGTTAAATGATTTTAATCTGATGTAACCTAAATTTTTCTCTTTACCTAAAATTTTCGAGCTTACTGATTTGACCTCTATAATTTTTCTTACGATATTAAATTCTAATGGTTTTTTAACATTTTTTCTTCTTACAGTAAGTTTTATAGATGTACCTACAGGACCTCTCATCAATTTAACAGCTTCTAACAATGATTTTCCTTGAACCTGATCTTTTCCTATTTTGACAATATAATCTCCCGCTTTAATGCCAGCTTTTGCGGCCGGTGTATCATCTATTGGTGAGATCACTTTGACCACTCCTGCTTCCATACCTATTTCAATTCCAAGTCCTCCAAATTCACCTCTTGTATCAGTTTGCATTTCTTTAAATAATTCTGGGCTCATATAGGCCGAGTAGGGATCAAGAGATTGAAGCACGCCATTAATCGCTGAGTCCATCATTTCTGCTTGATCGACATCATCTACGTAATCTTTTTTAACATTTTCTAACACCTCACTAAAAAGATCAATTTTTTCGTAAATGTCATTTTTCGAATAAACTGATGAGGAAAATAAAAAAAATAATATTAAAACTAAAATTTTTTTCATATCATTGCTTTTTCGTGAGGAGTCTCTTCCGACCACATTTTCTCTAAATCATAGAACTCTCTTTTTTCTGGATGAAATATGTGTACAATTATATCTTGAGCATCAACTAATTTCCAATCGTTACTATCTTTTCCCTCAATACGACAATTGTCTATTCCTAATCTTTTTAATTGAGTTACAAGAATTTCAGATAATGCCTGCAGATGTCTTGATGATGTCCCTGAAGCTATAATCATATAATCTGCTATGTATGACTTATTTTTTAAATTAATAGATGTTATATTTTTAGCTTTATTGTCATCTAATATTTTTTCAATATTATTTTTAATATTAATGATTCCCATTAAATATTCAATTTTGTCCGCTTTTTTAATTGCGTTGATGATATAGATATTGGTTTATTTTTAATAAAGATAATTCTATTTTTAAAATTTTTAGCCACAGTTGATTTCATTCCCTTTGTATCATATCCTCTTCTAGAAAAAACTAATAATTTTACTAATTTTACTATTTTTTTCCAACTTTTCCACCTATGAAACCTTATTAAATTATCAGAACCAACTATAAAGAAGATATTATAAATTTTCTTTCTTTTTACAAAGTAGTTTATTACATCTATAGTTCTTGAAGATTTGAGAATATTATCTAGATAAATAATTTTAATTTTCTTTTGGGATTTAGTAATTTTTTTTGCATATTTAATTCTTTCATCTAAAGAATAGAAAGTTGTATCTTTGAATGGATTTTTTTTTGTTACAACCCAATAAATCTTTTTTATTTTCAATTTTTTTATAGCAATTTTTGATATACTTAAGTGTCCTTTATGCGCTGGATCAAAACTACCGCCTAATAAACCAATATATTTTGTCTGAGTACTTGCCATCAATTATGGTCTTATAATTCCTTTTCCAGAAACAAGGTATTTATAAGATGTTAATTGATCTATTCCTACAGGACCTCTTGGCGGAAGTTTGTTAGTAGAGATGCCAATCTCACCACCAAAACCGAATTCTCCACCATCAGCAAATTGAGTTGAAACGTTATGCATTGCTATTGAACTATTAACACCATTTAAAAAAATCTCAGCATTTTTTTTGCTACTGGTAATAATGCTGTCGGTATGCATTGTGCCATATTTCAAAATATGGTTGACCGCACTACTTACATTTTTAACAGCTCTAATTGAAATAATTTTATCCAGATATTCTGTCTTCCAATCTTTTTCTACAGTTTTTTTTAATTTTCCTCTAAAAAGCTTATTTACTTTTTTTGTCAGCTCTAACTTCGCAGCCTGCATTTAAAAGAGCGTTTATTATTTCTTTAGCATGTGAGTTTAAAGCTTTCTCTTCAATCAGAAGAGTCTCAACTGCTCCACAAATACTTGTTCTTCTCATTTTTGCATTAATAATTAAATCTTTAGCCATCTTTATGTTCGCAGTTCTATCTACATAAATGTGGCATAATCCTTCAAGATGGCCGATAACGTGAACATTAGAAAATTTTTGTACTTTCGCTACAAGTCCTTTCCCCCCTCTTGGTACAATTACATCAATGTAAGAACTCATTTTTGATAATAGATAATCTACTATTTTTCTATTTTTATTTTCAATAAACTGAACACAGTTTTGATTGATATTATTTTTTCTTAAATTATCTCTAAATAAATTTGCGAGTAATCTATTTGAGTGAAAAGCTTCTGACCCACCTCTTAATATAGAGCAATTTCCTGATTTTAAACATAATGCAGCAACATCAGCTGTAACATTAGGCCTACTTTCATATATCACACCTATAACGCCAATAGGAGTTGACACTTTTTTTATTGATAAATTGTTTGGTCTTTGCCATGTTTCTAAAACTCTTCCAACTGGATCTTTAAATTTAGCTATTTCATTTATCGAATGTCTTATACCGTCAATTCTTTTTTTATTTAAAATAAGTCTGTCAACTAAATGTTTTCTTTTAACATTTTTAACATCTTTCATATTTTCCCTGATTATTTTGTTAGTATTTTTTAAAAGTGATTGATTGTAACCTTCTAAAACTTTTTTTATTTTTTTGTGTTTTACACCCTTTAAATCTTCAAAGGCTTTTTTTGCATTTATTCCTATTGATTTTAAATAGTTCATTTATAATAATACCATATCATCTTTATGAATTACTTCAGTTTTACTTAGATAACCAAGGATCGCTTCAATTTCTTTACTTTGTTTGCCTTTAATTTTTTCAATTTCATTAGAGCTAAAAGACGATAATCCCCTAGCTAGTTGAATATTGTTTTGATCTAAAATTATTACATTTTCTCCTTTTTTGAAATTCCCATTAATTTTGGTTATGCCAGCAGCAAGTAAGCTTTTACCATTTGATAAAGCTTTAGCGGCTCCACTATCAATATAAATAGTCCCATTATGATTAAGGGAACCGATGATCCATTTTTTTCTAGCAGCCAAAGTGGAAATTTTTGGTAAGAAATGAGTATATTTTTTATTTTTGATCATATTTAAAATCGGGTTAATTACTTTACCATTTGCAATAAACATATGACTGCCTGAATTCATACAAATTTTGGCAGCGTCTAACTTCGTAGCTATACCGCCTGATCCGAATTTATTTTTCTTATTGTCTATGAGTGATGTAATTTTCTCACTAATTGAAGTTACTTCTCTTATAATTTTTTTACCTTTTGACTTATTATAAAGTCCGTCAACATCAGAAAACAATATTAGAATGTCAGCCCCAATAATTTGAGCTACCCTTGCAGCTAATCTATCGTTGTCTCCATATTTTATTTCACTTGTAGCAGTTGAATCATTCTCATTAACCACAGGGATTGCTTTGAGTTTGAATAAATTGTCAAAAGTTCTTCTTACATTAATAGCTCTCCTTCTTTGTTCTGTATCATCTGGACTAATTAAAATTTGACCAGTTTTAATCTTATACTTATCAAATAATTTCTGAAATTCTCCTGCTAAATGGATTTGACCAACTGCTGCAATAGCTTGACTCATTTCTAATTTAATTTTACCTTTTTTAATTTTAAGATATTTTTGGCCAAGGGCAATCGCTCCTGAAGAGACAATAACGAAGTTTTTCCCCTTTCCGTATTTTTTTATATCTTTAATTAAGGAAGTTACCCACTTTTTTTTAAAAATACCGTTACTGTCCACCACAGTTGTAGAGCCAAGTTTTAAAACTATTTTATTAGCATTTTTAATTAGCATACTTTACCAACAATTTTTTTATTCTCTGAATATCTTTATTAGAATAAACAGAAATAATTTCATATTTAGTTTTAATTTTTTTTTTAAATTCCTTTAATTTTTCATTTATCTCATTGTTTTCCAACAAATCTGATTTATTGAAAAAAATAATTTCTTTTTTTTTAATTAAATCTTTATCATAATTAGATAGCTCTAATTTGATTTTTTTATAAGAATTTAACAAATTGCTGTCTGATATGTCTATCAAGTGAAGTAAAATTTTACATCTTTCTATATGTCTTAAGAATTTATCACCAAGACCAACACCCTTATGTGCACCTTCTACTAAACCAGGAATATCAGCCAAAGTAATTTCTTTCCCTCCGTAGTAAGACACTCCTAAATTTGGATTAATTGTTGTAAAGGGATAATTTGCTATTTTTGGTTTTGCTCTTGTTAACGCTGCAAGCAAACTGGATTTACCAGCATTTGGCTTACCAATAATTCCAATATCAGCGATTACTTTTAATTGAAGCCATATCCAAAATTCTTCACCTGATTTTCCATTAGTTTTTTTTCTTGGCACTCTATTTATCGAACTTTTAAATCTTACGTTGCCAAGCCCACCTCTGCCTCCCGCTGCCACAAGATATTTTTCTTTATTTTTTGTAAAATCATAAATTAAGGTATTATTATCCTCTTCATATAATTGAGTCCCTAATGGAACTTTTAAAATCAAATCTTCCCCATTAGCTCCAGTTTTATTTCTTTTACTCCCAGGTTTTCCATGTTGTGCTTTAAAATGTTGAGCATACCTGAAATCAATTAACGTATTGAGGTTTCTATCTGATTCGACAATTATAGATCCTCCGTCACCGCCGTCACCTCCATCTGGTCCGCCGTACTCCACAAACTTTTCTCTTCTGAAGCTCGCAGATCCTGATCCACCATTTCCAGCTTTAATATAAATCTTTGCTTGATCTAAAAATTTCATTTTTATTTTAATATAAATAACTTTGGTTATTTATATATATTTAATTGGGGATCACAGAAACAAAAGTTCTGTTTAATTTAGATTTTTTGAATTTTACTTTTCCTTTAATTAAAGAAAAGATTGAGTGGTCTTTACCCATACCAACGTTGTCACCAGGATGAATTTTCGTCCCTCTTTGTCTAACTATAATGTTGCCAGGTATGACAGCTTGGTCACCATATTTTTTAACTCCAAGACGTCTACCTTTACTATCTCGGCCGTTCTTCGATGATCCACCTGCTTTTTTAGTTGCCATTTAATTTCCTATTTTTTTGATATCTTTTTTATAACTTTTTTCTCTTCTTTGATAGACTTCTTTTTTTCGACAATTTTAGCCTCATCTATAACTTTCCCATCTTTAGCTAAAATTTTCGTAATTTGTATTTTAGAATGACGTTGTCTATGCCCGTTTTTCTTTCTTGAGTGCTTTCGTCTTCTCTTATGAAAAATTAATACAGTTCTATCTTTGACGTTATCTAAAAGTTTAGCTTCAACTGTTGCCCCGTTAATTTTAGGACTTCCAATTTCGGTATTTTTATCATCATTCAAAAGTAAAACATTATTAAATTTAATTGTTTCTCCAACTTTAGCATTAAGTTTTTCAATTTCTAAAATTTTACTTGCAGATACTTTGTACTGCTTTCCACCTGTTTCAATTATAGCAAATGACATAAATTCTCTTTTTTTTAATTTCCACGCAATATAGCCTTCACTGCTAGCAAGTCAAGATTATTGAAGTTAAAAAGAGTCCTTTAAATCTCTTAATTTTGAAAAAACTTTAGCTTCTGATGAATCTTTTAGTCCTAAAGCATGCCTAATCTCAGGATCATTACACCTAAAAAAAATATTTGTTTTAATTTCCTGACCTAAAGTAGTTGGGATAGTTGGCTGATTAGCACTTATTTTTTTTTGAATTTCAATTTGTCTCTCTTTTAAAAAAGTATTTTTGGAGTCATATTTTAAACAAAAATTTAAATTTGATTTAGTATATTCATGTCCACAATAAATTTTTGTATCTGGTGGAAGTTTTTTAATTTTATTTAAAGAATTAAACATTTCCTCATGTGTACCCTCAAAAATTCTACCACATCCTAATGAAAATAAAGTATCACCTGTAAAAACTACTTTTTCTTTAAAAAAGAAAAATGCGATGTGGCCCTTAGTATGGCCAGGAACAAAAATTACTTCAAATTCTAATTTTCCAATTTTATGCTTTTGGTTTTCTTTAAGCAGTATGTCTATACCAGGAATTCGATCTTTATCTAATTCAAAACCTAAAATTTTAGAGTTATATTTTTTTTTTAACGCTAAATTACCATCAACATGATCGGCATGATGATGAGTATTCAGAATAAAATCTAATTTTTTAAACTTTTTAATTACATTATCACATGCCTTATATTCTGCAGGATCAACTATTGAAACCTTGTCAGACTCTTTATCGTGAATTAAGTAACTAAAGTTATCACTTAAACAAGGAATAATTTCTACTTTCATATTAACTGATTAAAAAAATACCAACTTTCGAAAAAAGATTTTTAATTTCTAAATTACATTTTTTTATTAATGATGTTTTATTTTCGTTAACTCCAACAACTTTTTTAATAATAATATTTTTTGCATCACAAAAATTAAATAAATCCTTTATTGTGCACATGTGTAAATTAGGAGTATTATACCAGGTATTTGGCAGTGTCTTTGTAACTGGCATCTCACCAAAAAATAAAAGTTTTGTTCTTACCTTCCAATAGCCAAAATTAGGAATCGAAATAATAACTGATTTTCCGATTCTTAAAAGATTTTTTAAAACTTTCTCTGGCTCATAAAATGCTTGTAGAGTTTGACTCAGCACAACATAATCAAATGATTTATCAGGAAATTGATGTAATTCAGTTTCTGCATTTCCCTGAATAACTGGCAAACCTTTATAAATACATTCTTTAACATTATCTTGATTAAGCTCTAGTCCACGTACCTCTATATTTTTTTCTAATCTAAGAAGATGCATTAAAGATCCGTCTCCACATCCTATATCAAGAACCCTTGTATTATTAGGTAATAAATCTGCAATTACTTTAAATTCTTTTTTCATTTTTAAATTTTTCATACATAGAGTCTATAAAACCTTTAAGTGTTTTTAAAAATTCAGGCTCTTCAAGTAAAAAAGAATCATGCCCTTTCTCTGTAATTATCTCAGAGTAAGAGACATCTGCACCTGACGCATTTAATGCTATTACTATATCTTTGTTATCTTTTGTTGTGTAAAGCCAATCAGAGGAAAATGAAATGATTAAGAATTTTGTTTTTTGATTTTTAAATGCTTCTACCAAACCTCCTTTAAATTGTTTTGAAAGATCAAAATAATCCATCGCTCTTGTTATATATAGTACTGAATTAGCATCAAATCTTTCAACAAATGCATAGCCTTGATGTCTTAAATAACTTTCAACCTGGAAGTCAGCATTAAAACTAAATTCATAATCTGCCTTCTCTTGTAATTTTCTACCAAATTTTTCCTGCATACCTTTTTCAGATAAATAACTTATATGCCCAACCATTCTTGCAACTGCTAAGCCATTTTTTGGTTGAACATTTTTTAAAACATACTTTCCATTATCCCATACAGGATCTGCCATAATTGCTTGACGAGCTAATTCGTTAAGAGCAATATTTTGAGCGCTATGACTCGAGCTACAGGCTATCGGCACCGCTGAAAAAGCTTTATCCGGAAATGTTGCACAAAATTGTAAAAGTTGCATTCCACCCATTGAACCCCCAGTCGCACATAAAAGTTTTTTAATTCCCAGATGTTCAAGTAAGGACTCCTGAGCTTTTACCATATCTTTAATCGTTATAACTGGAAAATCCAATCCGTAAGGTTTTTTTGTTTCTGGATTAGTATCTTTAGGACCTAAAGAACCCATACATCCTCCGATCACATTTGCACAAATAACAAAATATTTATTTGTATCTATTGCTTTCCCAGGCCCTACTGCAGTAACCCACCAACCTTCTTTATTAGTAATAGGATTAGTTCCGGTCACAAACTGATCTCCAGTCAATGCATGAAACACAAGTATTGCGTTGTCTTTGTTATTGTTCAATTTTCCATAAGTCTCGTAAGCGAGAGGAAAATCTTTTATTGTTTTTCCGCAGTCTAGTTTAAGCGGTTTAGTGACGTCTAATTTCTTTATATTCTCAAGTTTTTTATTCATCCAAAAAAAAAGCCCAGCTAAACTGGGCATCCCCTTTTTAGCTACATTTATTATGCGCTTGCAATATGGTTAAATCAGCGCGAGTAATGTTTACTAAATCATCACAAACTTGTCAATTTTATATATGATAAAGAGCTATAGAAAAACTTACACAATTTAGATAATACATTAATTAAATGAGATTTCCAAAACCAAATAACATTGTTGCAGAGAAATATGTTGCTGGAATGAGCTTGTTCAAGAGTAAATTAGCAAAGATTAAATTATCTGCTAATGAGTCTGCTCTTGGTCCCAGCCCTAAAGCAAGAAAACAATACTTAGAAGTTTCAAAAAACTTTGCAAGATACCCTGACTCCGATGGAACTTTTTTAAGAAAGACTCTAGCTAATAAATTTAAGATTGATAAAAATAGAATAATCTTAGGATCGGGTTCTGACCAAATTTTTGAATTAATATGTAAATCGTTCTTAAAAAAAGGAGATGAAGTTATAGTTCCTAAGTTTAGTTTTATAATTTACCGAATTTACAGCAGAATGAACGGAGCAAAAGTTGTTTATTCGAAAGAGAATAACTTTACTGTTTCAACTAAAGATATACTTAAAAAAGTTACAAGGAAAACTAAAATAGTTTTCCTAGCTAACCCAAATAATCCAACTGGAACATATATTCCTAAGAAAGAATTATTGTTTTTAAGGAAAAAACTTAGAAGTAATATTTTATTAGTAGTAGATGATGCCTATTTTGAGTATGTAAAAAATAAAGATTATTTATCTGGTTTAAAAACTTTTACAAATTTTAAAAATGTAGTTATGACAAGAACTTTTTCAAAAATATATGGTTTAGCAGGGCTAAGAGTAGGTTGGGGATATGGGTCAAAAGAAATTATTTCTGCATTAAATAAGGTAAAACCACCTTTCAATGTAAGCAGACCAGCCTTATTCGCAGCTTCTGCTGCAGTAAAAGACAGTACATGGTTAAATAAAGAAATTAAACACGTAAATAAATGGAGTAAAAAAATGTTTTTTGTGTTCAAAAAAATGAAAATAGAGACAAATAAAAGTTTTACTAACTTCTTATTGGTAAAATTTGATAAAGTCAAAATAAACTCCGCAAAAGTTTTTAGATTACTTGCAAAATCAGGAATACTCGTACGTAAAATGGATGTTTATGGAATAAGAAATTCTTTACGAATAACTATAGGGACAACATCAGAGAATATTGCATTAATAAAAAAAATGAGAAAAATTTTGAATGTTCGGTAAAATAAGCATAATAGGTTGTGGATTGATTGGCTCCTCAATTCTGAGAGCAACGCAGGAAAAAAAATTAGCTAAAAAAATAAGTGTTTACGATAAGTCAAATAAAGTCATAGAATATTTAAAAAAAAATTTTACAGCTGAGATTTGTTCTAATATGACAGAGTCAGTAAAAGATGCAGATCTGATAATAATTTCTGCACCATTAAGCAGTTACAAAGAAATTTTGCTTTCTATAAAATCAAACTTAAAGGAAGGATCTATTCTTACCGATACTGGTTCCACTAAAAAAGAAGTTAACAAAATTGTAAACAATTTAGGTCTTAAAAATATTAGCTGGATAGCATCACACCCAATAGCTGGAACAGAGCATAGCGGACCAACTGCAGGATTTTCAAGTTTATTTAAAAATAGATGGTGCATTCTTTCAGCTGACAATCATGTTGCTAAAGATAAAATAGAAAACCTAGAAAAATTTTGGTCCAAATTAGGAAGTAAAGTTAAAGTAATGTCATTTGAGGACCATGATTATGTTTTGTCTTTAACAAGTCATCTTCCACATGCAGTTGCATACAGCATTGTTAGAACTGCAATAAATAATGAGGACAAATTTAAAAATGATGTTATCCAATATAGCGCTGGAGGATTAAGAGATTTTACTAGAATTGCAGCTTCAGATCCTTTGATGTGGAAAGATATTTTTATTGATAACAGTGAAAATATATTGAAAGTTTTAGATAACTATTCAAAAAATCTTGATGAAATTAAAAATGCTATAAAAACTAAAGACAGCGAAAAGCTTTTAGAAATATTTTCATCAACTAAAAAAGTAAGAAAAGAAATTATTGAAGCTGGACAGGATACTGAAAAACCAGACTTTGGAAGAAAATAATTAATAATATTTTTTTATTTCAGTGTAAATCTTATTTTCAAGTTCTTTAGTAAATTCATCATTTTCTTTACCAGGCATAATAGGATCTAGAAATGAAATATGAATATCTCCTGAGAATTTCATAAAACTATTTTTCGGCCAGACTTTTCCAGTATTTAATGCAACTGGAATACAAGGTAAATTTAATGCTTTATATATCCGACCAACTCCTTTTTTAAAGGGAGGCTGTTCGTCTAATTTTACTCTTGTTCCTTGAGGAAATATTAAAAGTGGTCTTTTATTTTTCTCTAATCTTTCTTTTATTTTATCAAAAAAATTTAAATTTTCTTTAGTGGTAGTCTCTCTAATGATTGCTATAGAACCAATTTTTCTTAAATACCAACCAAACAAAGGTATATTTAAAAGTTCTTTTTTTAAAATAAAAATTGGACCATTCAGCGGAATTTGTAATGCAAAAGTTTCAAACATTGATTGATGGGCAGAGGCAACAAAAAATTGATCAACTTTTTTTAAATTTTCTTCACCATGAAAAATTACTTTAGTATTCATTACAAGTTTTAAAATTAAAACAATATATTTTGCTGATAACCTTCCAAAAAAAATGGTAAATTTTTTTGGGAGAACTAATGTTGGTATTGCTAATATGAAAATTAGAATAAGTCCCAAATATAAGAAGATATTAAAAATTAAGGATTTAATAAACTGCATTAAGAATTAATCAATTTTTGTAAATTTTGTTTTTTTCTAATGTATTTAAATTTATTTTTATTGATTAAAATTTCAGCGATTAAAGGTCTTGTATTATAATTTGATGATAATGAAGAGCCATACGCACCAACATTTGTAATTGCCACAAAGTCATTCTCAACTAATTTTTGATATTTTCTATAAACTCCAAATTTACAAGTACTTTCACATATTGGCCCTACAAATTCAATTACACTTTTCATTTTGGATGAATTTTTAGTTATAGGAATAATTTTATGGAACGCATCGTATAAAGCTGGACGCATAAAATCATTCATTCCAGCGTCTAAAATTATAAAGTTTTTATTTACCCCTTTCTTAATAAATTGAACTTTACTGATAAGTAAGCCGGTATTTCCAATAATAGATCTACCAGGTTCAAAAATAATTTTACAGTTAAGCTTTGTTGCAAAATTATTTACTAATTTTGCGTAATTATTTAAATTTATTGGTTTTTCATTATCACTGTAATTAATTCCAAAACCTCCACCTAAATCGACATACTTTAAATTTAATTTTAATTCCTTAATTAATTTATTCATTACATTAAGTGTCTTTTTAAAGGGCCCATCATTTAAAATTTGGCTCCCTATATGAACACTTAATGCCTCAAGTTTTATATTTTTAAATTTATTTATCTCTCTTAGAAAAAACTTAAAATTTTTTATTGATAAACCAAATTTATTATCTGCTTTACCAGTAGATATATTTTTATGTGTTTTTGCATCGACATTAGGATTTAACCTAAAGCCAATTGAAACTTTTTTTCTTAAATTTTTTGCTAGTTTGTTAACTAATTTTGCTTCACTCTCAGACTCACAGTTGATCAATAAAATTTTTTTATTAATTGCTATTTTCAACTCATCCTCAGACTTACCAACTCCCGAAAAAACAATTTTTTTTGGTTTAATGCCTGCTTTAAGGGCCTTTAATAGTTCTCCAACAGATACAACATCAGCTCCAGCACCAAGTTTACCTAAAATTCTTAAAATATTTGTATTGCTATTAGATTTTGCAGCAAAACATATTAAAGGATTAGTTTTTTTGAATGTTTTTACAAAATTTAAATAATTAGAAACTATTTGATTTTCAGAATAAATATAGAAAGGAGTTTTATTTTTCTTTAAAAAATTCTGGATAGATACTCGCTCAAGAAATAAATTTTTACCTACATATCTTAAATTTTGCATAAAATTATAAAATTATTTGTATATGATTAAATTTTCCTTGATACTTTGGCTCTGATTTCTTTCCGCATCCAGATAGAGTTAAAATTATTATACAAATTAATACCAATATTTTCATTTTACCTCCTTTTTATATTTTTTAATCATTGCTTTAACATTAGCAGTAGAAGTCCCTCCATAGGATTTTTTTGAGTTCATAGAATTATTTACATCAAATATTTTTAGTACATTTTTATCCAAATTTTTGTAAATTTTCATTATTTCTTGTAAAGATAATTCAGATAACAATTTATTTTTCTTTTCGGCGTAATTCACTAATTTTGCTGTAACCGCATAAGATTCTCTAAAAGTGAGTTTCTTTTCCTTTACCAAATAATCAGCAAAATCAGTAGCCGTGGTAAAACCTGCATTAGCCATTTTTAGCATATTTTTTTTATTTGGCTTTATTGAATTCACTAACTCAAGACTTAAAACTAATGAGTCGTTTAAAGTATCAAATCCATCAAAGACAAGTTTTTTATCATCCTGAAGATCTTTAAAATAAGACATTGGAAGTCCCTTCATTATAGTAAGCATCGAATTTAAATTGCCATAGTTCAAGCCAACTTTACCTCTGATTAATTCAGCAGGGTCAGGATTTTTCTTTTGTGGCATTATCGATGAACCAGTTAACATGCTGTCATCAAATGAAATTAAATTAAATGCATTTGAATTAAAAATTATAAAATCTTCAGCCAATCTAGATAAATGCATTGCACATAAAGCAGATGCATATAAAAAATCTACTGCAAAGTCTCTGTCTGCAACAGAGTCTATTGAATTATCAGTTGGTTTCTTAAAACCAAGTTGTCTTGAAGTATAATTTCTATCTATTTTATAAGAAGTACCCGCTAGTGCGGCTGAACCTAATGGGCACTCATCTAAAAGTTTAATATTATTTTCGAATCTTTTTTTATCTCTTTTAAGCATTTCAAAGTAAGACAGAAGATAATGTGCAAATGAAATAGGTTGAGCATTCTTAAGATGTGTTAAGCCAGGCATAACAATATCAACATTTTTCTCTGCTTTTTTGATTAAAATTTTCATTAAAGAGTTAATGTTAGCTATAGTTTCTTTTGATGATTTTTTAATCCATAATTTGAAATCTGTAACAACTTGATCATTTCTTGATCTCGCTGTGTGCAAAAAACCTGCTGAAGGACCAATCAATTCAAATAATTTTTTTTCTATATTTAAATGAATATCCTCAAATTTTTCTTGAAATTTAAACTTTCCCTTATCAATCTGCGATTTAATTTTTTTAAGACCATTGATAATTTTAGATCCTTCTTTTTTGCCAATAATCTTTTGTTTAACGAGCATTTTGGTATGAACAATGGACGCAGCTATATCTTGCTCATAAAGTCTTTTATCTACACTTATAGATGAGCCTATTTTTTGAAAAGAAAGCGATGTCTTTCCTTTTAGTCTATTCGCCCAAACAGTTTTATTTTTCATTTTACTATGTTATCTACAATTTAAATTAATATGAAAATTAGTAAATCTTTTAAAATCTATATTCACATAATAGTTTTATCTCTTCTTAGCCAAAATCTTAACGGAGCAGAAGATTTTTCAAAAAATGTTATTATTCATGAAAAACCTCAAATTATCAGCGAACTCAAATTTAAAGACTCAAATCTTCAAGACGTTGATTTAGTCAACAAAAGAGGCAAGATCATGATAATAAATTTTTGGGCTACGTGGTGTGCACCGTGTCGAAAAGAAATGCCCTCTTTAGAAAAACTAGGCAATAAGTTACCAGAAATTGATATTTTTGCGGTGAATATGGAAAAACCAAATAATATAAAAGTAGATAAATTTTTTAAAGATATAGGAGTAAAAGATCTAAAAACTTATTATGACCCTGAATTGAGATTAGTCAAAGGGTTCAAATTAAGAGGCTTACCTACAAGCATATTAATTAATAAAGAAGGCAAAGAATTCGGTAAAGTGATTGGAGAAATTGATTTTGCCAGTGATGAATTTATTAACTTTTTAAGAAAATATATTTAGTCTTTAAAAAAATAAGCAAGCAAAACTAAAACTATTATTGCAATAAATTGCAACAATACCCTTAACTGCATAAGTTTATTAGAATATTTTTTACTAGTACTTCCACCTTTAAATAAAGTATAAATACCCATTATTAAAACTATGGCAACTGCACCTAATAAAGTGAAACCAATAAAGTTAAATAAAAATTCTGACATTAATATTTTATCTATATGACCTTTTCATTAAATACAATTATTTTAGAGCCACTTTCTAAAGAAAAACCGAAGAATGCAGTAATTCTTTGCCACGGTTATGGTGGAGACGGTAAAGATATTTCAATTTTAGCAAATTATTGGAGAGCACATTTACCTGATACGATTATAATCTGTCCAGACGCTCCTGAAAAATGTGCAGCAAGTCCAACAGGTTTTCAATGGTTCGACTTAATGGATCAAACCCCTGAACAAATTTTATCGAAATCTTTAGTAGCTGAGAATAAACTTAATAAATTAATAGATGAAGTTAAGGAAAAATATAATTTAAAAGCTAATGAAATTATCATTGGCGGTTTTAGCCAAGGTTGTATGATAACCTTGCAAACAGGAATAAAGCGAAAAGATACTATAAACTCAGTTGTTGGATATTCTGGTAGAATTATAAGCACAGAACATCTCTCTAAAAATATAATTTCCAGACCGAATATTATCTTAATGCATGGAGATCTTGACCAAGTTGTTCCAATAGAATCACTTCTTGAAGCAAAAGAATTTTTTGGAAAAAATAATTACGAAATTGAAACAAAAATATTTAAACACTGTGAACATCGTATACCAACTGAGGGGTCAAGTTTGGGTCTTCAATTCATTAAAAAACATTTTAATTAATAAGTATTTTACCTGGTACATAATTATAACTTGATAAAATTTTTCTTATCAGTTAGCTTTAGTTATGATTATTTCTTCTGCAGAAAAAGTTCCGTTAGAAAAATGCCCAGCATTGGTTCTTAATGCTGATTTTAGACCTTTGAGTTATTATCCCCTTTCAATATGGTGCTGGCAAGATGCAGTTAAATCAGTTTTTTTAGATAGAGTAAGTATTGTTTCAAATTACAAAAGAAAAATTAGAAGTCCATCTTTTGAAATGAATTTACCAAGTGTTATAGCTTTAAAAAATTTTATACAACCATCAAAAAATCCAAACTTTACAAGATTTAACGTTTTTTTGAGAGATAAGTTTGCTTGCCAATATTGTGGAGACAAAAAAGATTTAACATTTGATCACCTTCTCCCAAAGTCCAAAGGCGGTCTTACAGATTGGAACAACGTAGTTACAGCTTGTTCCAGTTGCAACGTTAAAAAAGGAGGTAAACTCTATAAAGACTGTGATTTGAAATTAGCTAACAAACCTTACGCTCCTACTGTAGAAGACCTTCACAGAAATGGTAGAAATTTTCCGCCTAATTTTCTTCACGAAAGTTGGATGGACTATCTTTATTGGGATATCGAATTAGAACCGTAATTAAATTTTTTCAGAAATTGTGATAGCTATTCTTGATGAAGTTTTGATAACTTTATCTAACACCCCAAATAAACCTTTTTTTGTTGCACCATTGTCATAAGCTATATCTTTATGATCAAGTTCATCTTGTCTAAACTTAATAATTTTCTTTTTCAATTCCTCTTCATCTTTTCCAAGTTTATATGTTTGGTCTTTGTAATGCCCGTCGATTACTTCTTCAACAGAGGCAGTACATAACATAGCTGCTCTTTCACCGAGCATCGCAGTTCCAAAACCCAAAGTAACTCCCATTAAATCCCAGAGAGGTAAAAGTTTAGTTGGCTGAATATTTCTTTTTTTAATTTCTTTATCAAAGTATTCGTAATGCTCTCTTTCGTGCTCTTTCATTTCCTCAATTTTTCTTTTTAAGGAAGCATTTTGTTTGAAAGTCTTAAGAGCAAGTAACTGACCTTCGTAGATTTTAATAGCCCCACGCTCTCCAGCGTGATCAACTCTTATAATTTCTTCTAAAGTTTTTTTATTAGTTTTTTCCATAATTTTTAATTACTTTGACCATAATACCACTTAATAGAATTGATATAATTGTATTTATTGTAGCAAGAGAAAGTCCAAAAAACGTAAAAGTAACGTCTTTACAGCTTATTGGAGTCTTATTTTGAAATTGTTTTAGCAAATCTTCTTTTGACATATCCATACTAGAAGAACCTAAATCGCACACCAGAGACTCACTAAAAAATCCTTGCTCAATCCCAACATGATAAAAAGAAACTACTGAACCAAAAATAAAAAATAATAGCACAATAGCACTAATTACTTTTTCAAATTTATTGATTATAAATATTAATGAAATAAGTATTAAAGACGCTAAATAAGGAATTCTCTCAATTAAACATAAATTACAAGGCTCATGTCCTAATACGTATTGAATAAAATAAGCTATAGCCAAAGATAAAAAACTAAAGGCTAATATACTGTTTAAAACTAACTTATTGTTACTCAACATTAGGTGAAAATTATATAAAGGACGGCGGCTAAAACCACAATAAAAATTCCAGTTAATGTAAACCATAGCGCACCTCTTTTCTCGATGAAATCACCAAATTTTTTACCAAAAAGAAATGTTAAATAAGAAACTAAGAAAAATCTTAGCCCTCTAGTAAATAAACATATAAAGAAAAATACTGGAAGATTATAGGCGATCACCCCACTGGTAATAGTAAAAACTTTAAAAGGAAGTGGGGTAAAGCCAGCTAAAAACATAATTCCAAGCCAAGCTAAAAAACCACCTTTTGTAGACATCTTATCTTGCATCTCAAAAACTTTTTCCTCGTAACCATAAAATTCAATAATGACCATCGATGCATCTAAAAAGAAAACTCCTAGCATGTATCCAAACAACCCTCCTAAAACAGAGCCCGTTGTAGCTATAAAAAATATCTTAAGATAATCCTCTCTCTTTGCCACTACCATTGGAACAATCATTAAATCAGGCGGAACTGGGAAAAAGAAACTTTCGATAAATGCTACAAAACCTAATAAAGTCTTTGAAAATTTATGTCTAGCAAGCTCAACACATCTATCGTATAATTTTTTTAAGATCATGAATTTAAAATGCACAATCCTCAGGTATCTGGCAAGTCTAATATTATCTACAGTCGCTATTTATTCAATCGTTATAGTTGCAGGAATGTTTGGTGCTGATTACGGTTTCTCGCCGGAAGGGACGTTTATTATTTGGATTTTGATGGCTATTTTAATTAATCAAAGCGTAACGTGGAAAAAATAAATGTCTAAACCAGTAGATCTAAAAACTGTAAAAATTTTCGAGCCTTTAAAAAAAAAACCGTCTTTTGAAAACAAATTTTTTAACACATTAAATTCTGACCAAGTTTACGACGTCTTATCTAAAAATTCTAATGAAACAGTATCTTTGTGGTTCAAGTTACAGCAATCATGGTGCAATAATGCTTATAGTACCTTTAAAGATTACGATAGTTATTTAATTTTAGTTTATTTAGTAAATCAAGTATTTCAAAAATATTCAGATCGTTTTCAATATCTTTCATTTCAGGAATTTTATGAAAAAAACGAATTAAATATTGATAAGATTAACCTAATTGAGATTTCAAAAGAGCTTAATATTCCTAAAGAAACAATAAGAAGAAAAGTTAATTTTTTGCAAAGTCAAAATATAATTTTTAGAAAAGGGAAAACTATTATTTTTAATAACGCAATAAATCGAGTGCAAAAACCATCTAATTCAAAAATAATGATGGCAAATTTCCTAGAAAAAACCAGCACCATCCTTGGGAAAGAAGACTGGTTTGGAAGATCATTCAAAAAAGAAGAAATTGAGAAATTTATAGACACTTACTTTACTATATGTTGGCAACATTGGCTAAGGCTTCAGATTCCCTTTTTAGTAAGACACAGAACTTTTTTTGGTGATTTAGAAACGTGGAATGTTTGGGGTGCTATTGGTATCTCACAATTTACCGATTATTCAAAACAAGTAAAAGGCAGAGTTGTTGAAGATCCGAGAACTTACGCTGACTTATATTTGCATCTTTTAAGGCATACTCCCAAAAATGGAATAAACGCCTCTTCTATTTCAGAAATTTCAACAATACCAAGAGCCACAGTCATTAGAAAATTAAAGTATCTTACAAAAGAAAAGTTAATAACGAAAAATAAAAAGCTAGAATATATACTTTTACCATCTCCCAAAAATATCAAATCTTTTGAAGAAAACTACATGCATAATCAAAAGCATAAAGCTGGTTTCGTAACTACAATTTTCGACCTCATGAAAAACTCTCCCTTTAAAGTAGAATAGGAACTTATAAAATTATGGAAATCGTAACTACAATTGCACCCTTATGTCTTGCCATAATAATGTTCGGTTTAGGTCTCGGCTTAACGATAGGGGATTTTACAAGGGTCTTAAAAAATCCAAGAGACTTCCTAGTAGGTTTTTTATGTCAGGTTATTTTGCTTCCGATAATTGCTTTTATTTTAATTAGTATTATTTCACTACCACCAGAAATAGCTTTAGGAGTTATGGTAATAGCTGCAGCACCAGGAGGAGTAACCTCAAATATTCTTACTAAGTTTGCCGATGGAGATGTTGCTCTATCAGTCAGTTTGACAGCAATCGTCAGTTTATTAAGTATTTTCATCGTTCCTTTGATAGTTTTTAATTCTGCCGATTTTTTAGGGATTGAAACAGCAAAAGATATATCAATGCTCAATATCGCAATGAAAATGTTCCTTGTAGTAACTGTTCCTGTTGTTTTTGGAATGATTGTTAGAAGTTTAATGACTAATTTTATTATTTCCAAAACTCTTATTATTCAAAGATTGTCAGTAATTTTATTTTTAGTCGTATTTATTGCAATTTGGGTAGAGGAATGGGATAGAATTGTTTCTTATATAACTAGAGCAGGTCTAATAGCTTTCATTTTAAATATGACTATGATTTTCGTAGGATATTATGTTGCAAAATTTTGGACATCAGGAATTGCACAAAGAAAATGTATTTCATTAGAATGTGGCTTACAAAATGGAACTTTAGCCGTGTTTGTAACAACACAATTATTTGATGATATTGTGTTTATGGTACCAACAGCAGCTTACGCTTTAATAATGTTTTGTACCTCAATTATTTTTGTTCTCATAGTAAGAAAAATCAATTAGATTATCTTAAAAAAGGGCGAATGGTGGAACTGGTAGACGCGCCGGACTCAAAATCCGGTGGTAGCAATACCTTGAGAGTTCGAGTCTCTCTTCGCCCACCAAGTTATGGATATAAGTAAATTAAATAGCTTAGTTGAACTTTACTTTAAAAAGACAGAAGAAGTTGAGGGTAAAAGACCATTTTTAAAATGGCTTAAACCTGACAAACGAACTTATAATTGGGAAGATGTTACTGAAAGAATTTATAAACTTACCTCAAAAATTAAATCATTAATAAAACAAGGTGATAGATGTTTAATACTTTCTGAGAATAGACCATATTGGTTAATGACCGATATTGCTATTATGAATGCAGGCGGTATTTCAGTTCCTATTTTTACAACTTATTCTGCAAACGATTATGAATATATTTTAAATGATTGTAAGCCTTCATTGATATTTGTTTCAAATCAAGACCAATATAATAAAATTAAAAAATTCGTAAATAATGATGTTAAGAAAATAATATCTTTTGAAAAAATAGATACTGATAGTTTGTTAATTCAAGAAATACTAAATGAGGAAATAAATGAAAAAATATTAAACAAAGATTTAAAAAGGAATATGCCTGCTTGTATTATTTATACTTCAGGTACATCGGGAAATCCTAAGGGTGTAGTTTTAAGTCATGGCGGTATTTTATCTAATTGCGAAGGTGCAGTAGAATTATTAGAAGTGTTAACTAAAAAAAAAGATCCAGTATTTTTGACTTGGTTACCTTTATCGCATTCTTATGAACACACAGTTCAATTTATACAAATTATAGTTGGAGCAAAAGTTTTTTACACCGAAAGTTTAGAAAAACTGATTTCTAATATGGGAGTTGCTAAACCCACAATCATGACTGCTGTTCCTAGATTTTATCAAAACCTTTTTACAAAAATACATATGAATTTTGAGAAACAATCTGGGTTAAAAAGAAAATTAATAATGCAGACTTTATATTTGGGTAAAAAAATACTCAAAAAAGAAGAATTAAGATTTAGTGAAAAAATCACAAATTTTTTATGCGAAAAATTAGTAAGAAAAAAAATCAGAAATCAGTTCGGCGGTAATCTCCAAGCCTTCGTATCTGGTGGAGGGGCCTTAGATCGAAATATTGGAGAATTTTTAAATGCTGTTGGTTTACCCACACTACAAGGATATGGGCTAACCGAAGCCTCTCCGGTCGTTAGCTGTAATTTACCAGATTTAGTTAAGGTCGAATCAGTAGGACCTCCGTTTAAGACTAATAAAGTCAAAATAGCAGAAGATGGAGAAATTCTTATTAAAGGTGAAAATGTTATGCTGGGATACTGGAATTTGAAAGAGGAGACAGAAAAAGTAATAAAAGATGGATGGCTTCATACAGGTGACATTGGAGAGCTAGATAATAATAATTATTTGAAAATTACTGATAGAAAAAAAGATATCATTGTAAATCTTGGTGGAGATAATATTTCTCCTAGTAAAGTTGAAAATATTTTATGTTTAAATGAAAATATTAAACAGTCTTTTGTTTATGGAGATAAAAAAAATTACTTAGTTGCATTAATTGTAACTGAAAAAGAAATTAATAACGAAAAAATTAAACTTATAATTGAAAATATAAATAAAAGTTTAACTTTAATAGAAAAAATTAAAAAATTTGTATTAATTCATGAAGAATTTACAATTGATAACGGAATGCTTACACCTACTTTAAAGTTAAAAAGAAAAGAAATAATTAAAAATTATAAACAACAACTAGAAAATCTTTATTAAAAATTAAATTTAAACTTATTTAATTTGCTTAAAAAAACATTGATATTACTAACTTTTTTTAATTTTTTTAAAAAATTAAAAATTAATTAAAAAATTAAAATTTTGAATCAATTTTGTAAATTAATTTATGTTTGACATGAATCCTTAATTAATTAATGTAATAATTAAGAAACGAATCATTAAGATTTGTTTTAAACAAGGGAGAAAAGATGGCTAAAAGAAGAAAAAAAGCTAAAAAGAAAACTAAAAAGAAAGCAAAAAAGAGAAGAAGAAGAAGATAGTTTTCTCTTTAACTAAGCGCCCTTTTTATAATTATTATAATTTTAAAGAGGGCGTTTTTTTATGCGTCCTCTGATATTTTTGCTCTACCTAAAGCTTTATCCATTTTTTTTTGAACTTCTTCAGTGCTAACTTTTAAAACAGCTTCAAATTCTGATTTAAGTCTTTCGTATGCTTTTTCAAACAGTTGTCTTTCAGAATAAGATTGATCAGCAATAATATCAGTATTTTTATTAAGATCCTTCACTACTTCAGCTAATTCATAAATTTTACCTGAATTTATTTTTTGATCATATTCTTGAGCACGTCTACTCCACATTGTTCTTTTGATTTTTGGCTTAGTTTTTAGAATTGAAATACATTTATTAATTTGATTGATAGATGATATAGGTCTTAATTTAGATTGCTGATTGATAGGAACTGTTAAAATCAATTTTTCTTTTTCCACGTGAATTTTATAAAATTGAATATCTATTTCACCAATGGTTGCTTTTTCGATTGAAGTTATTTTTCCTACCCCGTGTTTAGGATAAACTACAAAGTCTTTTAAATTGTATACTCGTTTTTCAGTTGGTTGTTTTTTTACTTTTTTAATTTCTGGTTTTTCATCTTGACCTGGAACTGATGATCTTTTTTCAAGAGTCTTAGCCTTAATCGCAGGCTTTAATTTTGCATTTTTAGTTTTTTTAATTTTCTTTGCTTTTTTTGTTTTTTTCTTCTTTTGAGGCATAATTATTTATTTTCCAGGTTTTTCACTAAAATGACTTTTAAATTTATTTTTAATTTCTCTAAATTTTTCATGTTCTTTCATAGGCTCTTTTTTTTTAGAAATATTAGGCCATATTGCAGAAAACTTTTTATTAAGCAACAACCATTTTTCCTTGTCATGCACGCTTTCATCAGTATCAGCTTTTATCGCATCGATAGGACATTCTGGTTCACACACTCCACAGTCAATACACTCATCGGGATTTATTACAAGCATATTTTCACCTTCATAAAAACAATCAACTGGGCAAACTTCTACACAATCAGTGAGTTTACATTTTATACATTCATCTTTAACAATATAAGTCATTTTGATTGAAGTATTTTTAACTTTATTTCTGCACATTCTTTATCTGGAAAATAAATTAGTCCACAAATTCTCCGCATAAGATTAGACTCATATTGATCTACTGAATTATCTGAAATGATTACTTTCCAAAGATGTTCGACTATGTCCTTTTTTACATCCATTGAGTTTTTTTTTATAATGTTTGTATAATTTAATAACTGATTAGAACTTTTTTCGACATCCTCAGCTTTTTTTAATATTTCATCAGCATTAGCATCTGATAAGTAAGATTTTATAAATTGTAAAATCAAATCTTTTTCGTGCTTAGTATAAATTTCATCTATATGCGCCGCGTGTACTAATAGTGCAGATACTCCAATCACGCTTTCTTTATCTAAATTATTCATTTTATATTTAAAGAAAGAAGCTTATTAAATGGATTTTCTTTTTTGTCAAATCGTATTATTTTCTTCTTTTGCTTTTTTTCCCCTTTAAAAACGTAAGTATCTGGAACTTTATCTTTTTTGTAGTCCATGTAATTCATTAATTTATAAAAATTTTCTTTTGAACAACCCAATAAATTCATCATTTCTGCATTTACTGTAAATTTTCTATCTTTAGTGTTTTCGATAATTTTGAGAAATAATTTCTCTAAAATATCAATTCTTATAAAAAAATTTTGGAATTTTTCGAAACCACATAATAATAGAAAATTTTTATCAAATTTTACATTAGTTAAAAAATTTAAACCCGATTTAGGAATTTCATTTTCATTAGAGAGGTTATTAAATAATTTCCACAAATTAATCCTAAACTCAACAGCTTTAGGTTTTAACATTTTTGGCAGATAAATATGATATCGTCCTATTTTTATTCCCATTCCCCAAAGTTTTTTCCTTTCTTCAGCTGGAATTAATTTAACTATTTTATCAACAATGTTTCTTTTAATTACGCCATTATTCTCATAAAGCTGAAATACTAAACCTCTAAGATATTGATTGTTTATTTTATGTTTAGTTAGCTTAATAAGGTCACCTAATAATTCACTAATATACTCATCAAGCCATTTTTTTAAAAAATTTATTAATTTCATTTTTGATTCTTCATTAAGAGAGTCATCCGCAATTATTTCTATTTCAGGACTTAAATAATCGTTACCTTTTTTTAATCTCGCTATTGGATTATTTTTCCAGATTATTTTGTTTCCATTACCGACTTTGAGAGTTTTATCCTCAAGTATTTTATCAACTCTTTGCACTAGCTCTTTTTCAATGCCTTTCCGAGCAGCCTTTTTTATTGATTTAATGTCAGTATCTAATGTTTTAGAAGTTACTTCTATTAAAAACTTTAATCCTTTTAATTCTCCGATTAACTGTCCATCAATATAAATTTTATTATCATCATTAATTTCCGTATTTAGGACGAGGTCTTGTTTTAAACTTCTTGAAAGAATACTTATTTTTTTATCAATAAAGCTTTTAGTTAATTCATCGTGTAACTTATCAGATAATTTGTCCTCTATATTTTTTGTAAGTTGCACCCAATAATCTGAGTTTTCTACCCAATTTTTTTTGTTGGCAACATATGACCAAGTTCTAACATTAGATAGTCTATGAGAGAGCAAATCTACATTTCCATGATCTTTCTCAAGCCCCTTTAGTTGTTCTTTCATAAAAGAGCTTGGTATTTTATTTTTCCTAGTAGTTAAAAATTGAAAAACCTTATCGATAACATTTATATGTTGCCCATAAGCTTTTTTTTCAAAATCTGGTATTTGACAGCATTCCCAAAGCAACTCTAAATTTTTATGGTAAATTATATTATTTGCACCTTTTTTTAGAAAAAATCTCAGCACACTTTCATCTAGTGAGTCATTCGTTCTTAAAAGATTTTTTTGATTTGGTTTGAGCTCGAGAGAAGAAATTAATTTTTCTGGACTTGTAAAGTTTAAGTGTGAATTTCTCCAGAAGATCGTTTTTGTAGTAGGCAATTGATGTTTTTCAATTTTTTCTATCTCGTCTGAATTAAGAGTCTCACAATCACCAGTTGTTCCAAAACCCCCATCATTTTTATATCTACCTGCTCTACCTGCAATTTGAGACATTTCAATAAGGTTTAATCTTCTTGTTTTTTTTCCATCAAATTTTTTTAAATTTGAAAAATAAATTTCATTTATATCCATATTAAGTCCCATGCCTATAGCATCAGTAGCAATTAGGTAATCAACATCTCCTGATTGATATAGACCTACTTGTGAATTTCTTGTTTTGGGACTCAAAGATCCCATAATAACTGCAGCACCACCTTTTTGCCTTCGTACTAGCTCTGCAATTGCATAAACTTCTTCAATTGAAAAAGCTATAATTGCAACTTTTCTCTCTAATCTTGAAATTTTTTTAATACCCGAGTAACTTAGTTTTGAAAATCTCTCTTTTTTTTCAAATTCTACATTACCAACTAATTCTGAAATAATACTTTCCATAACTTGGGAACCTAGAAACATCGTAAGTTTTTTACCGCGTGACTCTAAAAGCCTTTCAGTAAAAATGTGACCTCTTTCTCTATCTGCACACATTTGAATTTCATCAATGGCTACAAAATCAACTTCTTTATTCTTTGGCATAGACTCCACGGTACAGATAAAATAATTAGCAGTGCTTGGAATAATTTTTTCTTCACCGGTAATTAATGCTAATTTTTCAACTCCCACTTTATCAACACATTTGTCATATACTTCTCTAGCAAGTAGTCTTAGAGGTAATCCAAATATACCAGTTTTAAACTCAAGCATCTTTTCTATGGCAACATGAGTTTTGCCTGTATTAGTCGGCCCAAGTAACGCAATTATTTTTTCAGAATGGTTTTTCATTTTTTTGTGCTACCTAATTTAATTTATGCTATATGTAGATCACAGTTGAGAACAAAGTAGGATTAAAACATGACCGAATCAATTTGTCAAATGTTCCTATTTTTTAACAATTGATTTGACTTCTAATAGGTAGTCCCCGTATAAGTAATTTAAAGTTAAAATGTCATTTAAAGTAAAAAAAAAAATCTTAAAATTAAAAGAGTCATCAACTTTAGCCATAAACGAAAAATCAAAAGAATTGATTAAGTCCGGTAAAAAAATTTACAGATTTGGTTTTGGCCAATCACCTTTTCAAATTCCAGAAAGAGTTGTTGATACGCTAAAACTTAATGCTCATAAAAAAGAGTACTTACCTATACAAGGTTTACCTGAACTAAGAGAGAAAATTTCCAATCATTTATTTAAAAATACAGGTGTCAGATATTCTAAAGAAAATATTTTGATTACACCTGGATCTAAAGAAGCTATGTTGTTAATGCACGTTACATTTAATGGAGAAATATTAACTCCTGCCCCAAGCTGGGTATCTTATGAACCTCAGGCACAAATTGGTTCTAATAAAGTTCATTGGCTAGAAACTTCTAAAGCGAACAACTGGTTTCCAACAGCAAATGAACTTGACAAAAAATTAAAGAGAATAGGAAAAAATAAAAATATTATTTTTATTTTAAACTCACCGAATAATCCATCTGGTGCAATCTGTAAAAATTTAAAAGAATTAGCTCAAGTAGCTAAAAAATATAAACTGATAATTTTATCAGATGAAATATATACAGATCTATCATTTGACAATAGTTACAACTCTATTTCTAAATTTTACCCAGAGGCTACATTCATAACTGGTGGATTAAGCAAATGGTGTGGAGCAGGGGGTTGGAGACTTGGGTTTCTAGCAGTCCCTAATGGTTCAAAACAATTAATGAATAGTTTAAAATCATTAGCAAGTGAATCATATTCAACTGTAAATACACCAACTCAGTTTGCTGCGGTCGAAGCTTATGAAGGTGACTATGAGCAGTACAAACTAAAAGTAAGATCTATACTTAATTCAGTTGGAAACTATGTTTATAATAATCTTAAATCAAATAAAGTTATAATAAATCCACCTCAAGGAGCTTTTTATTTAATGCCTGAATTTAAAAATAATAAATTTAAAACTTCAGCTCAATTATGTGATGTAATATTAAAAGAGACTGGTGTTGCAATGCTTCCCGGATCAGATTTTGGATTTAAACCAAAAAAAATGCTTACTAGATTAAGCTATACAGACTTTGACGGTGTGAACTTTTTTAAAAATGTAAAAGACTATAATTCTATTAGTGAAGAAATGGTCAAGACCTATGCCCCAAATGTAGTTGAAGGCACCACTAAGCTCTCAAATTGGGCCAAAAATTTATAAGAATCTCTTTGACCTCAATTAAATATCGTAGTTAAATTAATTATAAATAAAAGAGGAGTACACATGAAAAAAATGATGTCATTGATTTCAGCGGTACTAGTAATGTTTGCTTTTTCAAGCCCCATTACATCAATCGCTAAATCAGCAGAGTTCTTTACAATAGGAACAGGCGGACCTACTGGAGTTTATTTCCAAACAGGTAACGCTATTTGTAAAATGTTACATAAATCAGCAATAAGTGCTGACCATGGTAGAAAAAAAGGTACAGCTAAAGCTTACAGATGTACTGCACCTTCAACAGGTGGATCAAACTACAATATTGGACAAATCAAAGATGGTGAGTTTCAATTTGGTGTTGCTCAGTCAGACTGGCAGTATCATGCTTACAACGGTTCAAGCAAATGGGAAGGAAAACAGTTCAGCGACTTGAGAGCTGTATTTTCTGTTCACAACGAACCTTTCCAAATATGGGCAAGTAAAAAATCTGGAATTAAAAATTTCAAAGGCCTAAAAGGAAAAACAGTAAACATTGGTAACCCAGGTTCTGGTCAAAGAGGAACAATGGAAGAATTAATGAAGGCTATGGGTGCAGATATGAGTATGTTCAAAGCAACTACTGAACTTACTTCTTCTGAGCAAGTAAAAGCTCTTTGTGACGGTAAAATAGATGCGTTTGGTTATTCTGTAGGATTTCCAAATGGAGCTATGGAGCAAGCAGCTACTTGTAAAGCAAAAGCTAGCCCAATTAATTTAACAGGTGCACCAGTTCAAGGTTTAATTGATGGAGCAGACTATTATGCTAAAGCAGTTATTCCAAAAGGAACTTACTCAAATCAGAAAAAAGACGCTACAACATTTGGTGTAAAAGCTACTGTTGTAACAAGTGCTAATGTTTCTGAAGAGCTTGTATACTTAGTAACAAAAGCGGTAATGGAAAACTTTGATGATTTCAGAGCTCAACATCCTGCTTTTGGACCATTGGAAAAGAAAAACATGATAGCTGATGGTTTATCAGCTCCGTTACATCCAGGTGCAATTAAGTACTACAAAGAAGCTGGATTAATGTAATTCAACTTTATAGTTAAATTAAAAAAGGCCCAATATTTTTTGGGCCTTTTTTTTTAGAATAAGGTATCTTAGCTAAAATGAATCAAAACATTCAAAGTAAGATAAAAGATAAAATACAAGAAGATATTTCTCCAACTCGAAATTTATCTGGTATTCATTTAAAAATAGTTTTTGGAATTGCTATTCTTTGGACATTTTTTCAACTTTGGTATGCCTCTCCTTTTCCTTTTTGGTTTAACTTTGGAATGTTCAAAGGTTTACCCGCAAGAGCTATTCATCTTGGTTTTGCTTTAACTTTAGCTTTTTTAATTTTTCCGGCAGTTAGAGGAAAAAAGATTTCAGTTATTGATATTATCATTAGTATTACAGGGGCATTAAGTTGCTTATATATCTATTTTTTTTATGATGATTTAGTAAATAGAGGCGGCATCCTTTTAGTAAAAGAAATATTTGGTTTTAAAGTTCCAATTGAACTTATAATTGGGGCCATAGGTATATTAATTTTATTAGAGGCAACTAGACGAGCTATAGGCTTGCCTTTAGTTATAATTGCAGTCTGTTTCCTTTTGTTTTCTTATTTTGGAAAATATGCTCCTGATATTATTTCTCACGGCGGACTTTCTGTAAAAAGACTAGTAGGATTTCAATGGTTTGATCAAGAAGCAATATTTGGAATTCCAATAGGAGTTTCAGTTGATTTTATATTTTTATTCGTGCTCTTTGGAGCTTTGTTAGAAACTGCTGGTGGAGGAAAGTATTTTTTAGATTTAGCTTTTGCAATGGTTGGGAAAATGCGAGGAGGTCCAGCTAAAGCTGCAATTCTGGGATCTGGAATGACTGGTATGATTTCAGGTTCTTCGATTGCAAACACTGTAACAACTGGAACATTTACTATTCCCATAATGAAAAAAACAGGTTTCTCTCAAGAGAAAGCAGGAGCAATTGAAGTTTCTTCTTCTGTTAATGGACAAATAATGCCTCCAGTTATGGGAGCCGCAGCTTTTGTAATGGCAAGTTTTATAGGTGTTACTTATTTTGAAGTTGTAAAACATGCTTTTTTACCAGCAATAATTTCCTATATCGCTTTATTTTACATCTCTCATTTAGAGGCCCTTAAATTAGGATTAAAAGGAATGGATGATGCTGATGTTCCTCATTTAAAGAAAACTTTTTTATCTGGTTTACATTTTTTAATACCCATTTTTGTTTTGATTTTTTTACTTGTTTACATGAGATATACAGCAGGTTTTTCAATCTTTTACGCAACGTTATCTTTAATATTAGTAAACTTAGTAAGTCGTATAATAAAAAATCCAGATTTAAAAACTGGTTTAATTGATTGGTATAATCAAACAATAGTTGGTCTTCAAAAAGGTGCTATTAATATGGTGGGAGTAGGGATTGCAATTGCTACAGCAGGAATAATCGTAGGGGCAGTAGGGTCAACAGGGTTGAGTACTAATTTAATTATAGTCATTGAAACGATAGCAAGAGACAATGTAATAATTTTAATATTATTAACAATTATTCTTTGTTTGCTACTTGGAATGGGTCTTCCAACTACTGCAAACTATGTAGTTGTAGCATCTTTAATGGCTACAGTTTTGGTTGATGTTGGCAATGCTTCAGGATTTATTTTTCCACTAATCGCAGTTCATTTGTTTGTATTTTATTTTGGTTTAATGGCAGATGTAACACCTCCAGTCGGTTTGGCCTCTTATGCAGCAGCCGCAATTTCTGGCGGTGACCCTTTAAGAACAGGACTTCAAGCTATTTGGTACAGTTTGAGAACTGGAATTTTACCGATTGTCTTTTTGTTTAATCACGAGCTGTTATTAATTGGAGTAGATAGTATCTGGCAAGCTTTATTAGTAATAGCTACTTCATTAATTGGAATTTTAGTGTTTACTGCTGCTACTCAACAATGGTTTATAAATAGGTTAAGATGGTATGAGATCATAGCTTTTTTAATAATATCTTTATCTTTTCTAGCTCCAGATTATGTTTTAGGTAAATTCTATCCTAAATTTAATGAGCAAAAACTTTCGGCGGAAAGTATTCAAAATTTATCTTTTGACCCTTCAAAAGAGGTTCATATTAAAGTAACTCGAGTTACTGAATATGGAGAAAGGTATAAATTATTTGTTATCGATAAAGGTAAATTTGAAAACAATTATAACTTAGAAGAATATGGTGTGACTTTAACAGACCTGAATGATCAATTAACTGTAGATAAATTAAACTGGAAAGGGGAAGCAAAAAAATCTGGTATTCAAATGGGCGATATTATAAGTAATTTTAAAATTGAAAACCCAGACAGGCCAAACAAAGCAATAATTTATCCTTTTGCATTACTGTTTTTATTATTTTTTGGATATATAAATTTTAGATCTGGAAAACTATCTCCAAATTAAAATTTACTAATTTTCTTACCTTTAAAATAAGCTTAATTAACTATTGCGTAAAGAACAGCTACAACTATTAAAATTTCTCAACCTGACATTTAATTACCCCCTGTTATAATAATTAATAATTTTTTTTGTTAGAATTATGATTAAGTGGTTGTATTTGTTGTTTTGTAAAGCTGGTATCCACAGATATGAAAAAATCGATATTAATTATAGTTTTGGGCCAGGAGGCTCAACTGAGACGATAAAATGTAAGGATTGCGGAATTAAAAAAATTAGACGAAAAAATTGAAATCAGCTAAGTAAGAAAACCGCAGTGAAACTTACTTGAAAATAATTTAATTTAATCCATGAAATTTTTTCTAAAAGTATTATTTTTAATATTAATTAACTTCTCATCATTAACAGCAGAAGTAAATTTTCAACAAAAAAAATTTTATTATGAAAACCTTGTTAAAAACTGGTCTAAAATATTTCCAGACAGCAACAGGAATGCTGCAGGTCCAAGGTTTTTCAAATATTTAATAGATCAAGACTTAACTTATGAAGAGTTTAAAGAATATAATAAATTTTATTGTCCTGTTTCAGGTTCTTTAATCAATCCTGGAGAAAAACCTGACTATATTTATGTTAAGGAGTTAAGAACGCGAAAAAATATTTGTGGAGAGCTTTATAGATGTTGTTGGCCATGTTCTTGTGATCTAATGAATTATACAAAAGTTAAAAAAATTAAACACAAGTTTAAAGATGGTCCTAAAAAAATTGATGTTTTACTAATTAACAATCCTTGTTCAAAAAAAGATTTTCCTAAGGAAGTAAATAGAAACTATTTTTGTAAAAATCAAAGACTAAATGATGATGAAGTATTTATAGTCGACGGTAAACTTGCAATAGGTCTTTTCTATGGAGCCAAAAAATGCCAAAAAGCTGATATTAAAAAGATAGAAGCTAATGAAATTACAGGCAGATTTTGTGCTTTTAAAAACGATATTCCGTTAGAAGAAATGAATATTGGTATGGGTGATATTTTTATTAAGATGGCGAGATAGTCATATTGCTTTGTTTGAAAATATAAGTCTTCCCTGTTTCTTTTATTTTATAATTATTTGTTTTTCCGTTTGTCCATTTAATTTGTACTTCAAAGTCTTTTTCACCATTTCTAATTCCATAATGGGCAACAGGTTCCATTTGGCATAGATATCCTGAACCAGAGTCTATTGTTTTAGAATGTTTTCTTAAATTAGATGTTAGCGTCACTGTTGCTCCTCTAGCTGGAGCCCCATTTTTATTCAAAGCTTTTATTCTTAAATAATTCTTATCTTTTTTTACGTTTGCTTTGTAAAGTGTAAGTATTTGATTTCCTGTTTCTCCGTGGGCGATCAATAATTCTAAAATTCCGTCTTTATCAATGTCCGCTACAGCAGCACCAGTTCCAAGACCATTTGCTTCAGAGTTAGAAGTGATGTCTATTTCCTCAAATTTCCCATTTTCCTTAATTTTAAATAATTTATTTGCTTCGCCTATATTATTAAGAAATATTTCATCATATCCATCATTATCAAAATCAGCTGAGATAACCGTTCGAATTTTAGATGGCCTTTTAAAATTGCTATCGGCAATGTCTTTAAAAGAGCTTTCTTTCTTTATAAAAATACGGTGTTCTCCATCCCAATTTCCACTAACAATATCTAATTGACCTCTGTACAAAATATCACTTAACGCAGTTCCTCTTCCATTTTCATAAGGATCTAAAACATTGTACCCTGATGCCACATCATAAAAAGTACCATCAACGTTTTTGTACAAAAAGTTAACACCTCTTTCATTAGCTGCGAAAATATCAATATTGTTTGATAATATATGTCCAGCAACAACTGCTCTTCCCCCAGTAATTTTATCCAAGCCGAACTCTGCTGCCCTATCCTTTATTCTTCCCTTAAACTTTTCATAAAATCTTGTTGGACCACCATAATTAGCAACATAAATACCATATTTTCCATTTCCGTTTCTATCAACACAAACAACGGAACGACCAGCTGTAAAGTTTAAATCTATTTGATTCTTCTTTTGTTCAAAAATATCAAAAAATTTTGTATTTTTTAGATCTATTAATCGGTCGGAATATTTTTTTTCACCACTATAAGTATCAGTATTTAAAAAATAAATCTCTTCGTACCCATCAGAATCAATATCGCAAGCAGCTACACCAATAGTAAAACTTCTTTTATCTGCAAATTTAGTATCATTTACAATATTAATTAGTTTATTATTTTTGTATGACAATGCTAAATTTTCACTTCCAAAGCCAGCTACTATAAATTCATAAGTGCCGTTGTTATCAACATCAGCCACAGAAATACCATATCTAAGACTTTCGTAGTTGTTATCTATTAAATCTGTAATATTTTTAAAAAAATTTGCGGATGCACTTTTAATTGAAATAAAAATAAATAAAATTGAAACGAGGACAGTTTTTGATTTCATCAAATACTATTGTAGTATTTTCCAAGTACCACTTGCAGAGGCAACTATGTCGCTTGAATTAAAAATTTCACAAGAAATAAAAACCAGTGTTTTAGTTTTTTTTAATATTTTCACTTTCCCAATAAGTTTATCACCAAGTTGGCCTACTGAGATAAATTTTATATCCAAATTTATTGTTACACATCGCTTGTCCCCAGCAACTCTGTGAGCAGCCGTTCCCATACCAGTATCTGCTATAGTGGAGAGAAAACCACCATGTGCAATTTTTCCAGTGTTTAAATGTATTTCTTTAACTTCTACTGTAAACTCATATTGAGTATCGCTAATTTTTTTTAGCTCTAACCCGCCAAGATGTTTCATAAACCCTTGATTAGACTCGTCCATACTTTTTTTTATCATATAACGGAGCTAATTGTGAAAAAATAACTGCAAATAAAATAAGAATTATTCCTATAATTTTAATTTCATTTAAAAACTGACTTAAAATTATCCATCCGAAAATAGAAGCGAATACACCTTCTAGTGAAAATATAATAGCTACAGGCGCTGGAGAAAGGTTTTGTTGTCCGTAAATTTGAAGAAGAAACGCCACTCCACTTGATAGAATTCCAGCGTATAACATCTCTTTTCCATCTAAAACCATATTTGAAAATTTAACACTTTCAAAAACAAAAGCTGGCATCAATGCAAATATAGATGCAATTAAGCATTGAAGGCATGCAATAGTAATTGGATAATTAAATATTCTCAAAAATCTTGAAATAAAAACAATATGGAACGCCCAAAATAATGCATTAAAAACTGCAATACTATCTCCTATTCTAACTTGAATATTATCGAACTCAGTTAAAAGGATACCTCCAAATAAACAAATAATAATAGATAGCCAAACAGATTTATGAATATTTTTTGAAAAAAAGTAGTAAGCAACAAATGGAACTAAAATTACATAAAAAATTGTAAATACTGCTGTATTAGCTACATCAGTATAAAGAAGGGCATACTGCTGTAAAACATTACCCATTGAAAGAAGAAATCCAATAAGCAATAGATTTAAAATGTTAACTTTTTTAAAAATTATTGAATTAACCTTTTTATATTCGAAAATAAACAAAAATGGGATTAGTGTAAGAAATCCAAGAAAGAGTCTGCCGAAAGTAAAAGTAAATGGTCCGTTATAATCCATTCCCATATCTTGAGCGACGAAAGCTGAGCCCCAAATTAAAGAACAGCTGATAGCACAAATAAGAGAGAAAACTTTTTTATTCATGCCTTGTACTATTTTATAATTGATTAAACGGCAAGTTTAAAAGCGAAGTCCTTGCCAAGACATTTCCCTAGATAGACGCAGAACCTAGCACCTTCCGCGCCGTCAATTATTCTATGATCGTATGAGAGTGAAATAGGTAAAATTTTTCTTGAAACAAACTTGTCATTAACTTTTACCAACCTGTCGAAACTTTTTCCGACTCCAAGTATTGCGACTTCAGGAGGATTTATAATTGGGGTAAAGAAAGTTCCTCCAATGCCACCCAAGCTTGATATGGTCATTGAACCGCCAAAAAATTCCTTCTTATCAATTTTCAAATCTCTGCAAAGTCTACTTGTTTTTCTTAAAGCGCTTCCAATTTCTTTTATACTCATTTGATCAACATCTCGTATTTTAGGCACCATTAGACCGTGAGGAGTATCTACTGCAAAACCAACATGAAAATATTTTTTATAAATAATTTTGTCGTTAGCACTGTCAATTGAAGCATTAAAATTGGGAAATTTCTTCAAAGCACTTACAAGTGCTTTTGCTATAAAAGCGAGAGGTGTTACTTTTATTTTCTCACCAGTATAGTAATCATATAATGATGATCTGAATTGTTCCATTTCTGTAATATCAACTTCATCATGCTGTGTGACATGGGGAATTTCGGTCCAAGATCTTACTAAGTGAGGACCAGATAATCTTTTAACTCTTGGTATATCTTTTAGTTCGATTTCACCAAACTCTTCATGCGGATACTCTTCTTTATGAACTTTCTTTTCTACTTTTCCACCGCTGACTGTAACTTGAGATCTTACAAAATTTTTAACATCTTCCTCAGAAACTCTACCACCTCTTTGAGAACCAGGTATTTCAGCTACATTGGCACCTAACTCTCTTGCAAACTTTCTAACCTTTGGACTAGCTGATTTAATATCTGTTTGTGATGTGGGTACTACAGGAATAATCTCTTTAGGTATTTGAGGTTTGATTTTTTTTACCTCTTTATTCTCAACTTTTTTTTGCTCACTAACTACTTCTTTTTTTTGTTCAGTTGCACTCTCTGCATTCAGACTAAGAATTAAGTCTCCTTTGTTGACTTTATCACCTACTTTAACATTTATTTTTTCAATAACTCCCTCATGAGTAGATGGCACTTCAACACTTGATTTGTCACTTTCCAATGTAATAAGAGAGTCATTTTTTTTTATTTGCTGTCCCGCTTTAACCAGAACTTCAATAATCTCTACGTCCTTGAAGTCACCCATGTCTGGAACTAAAATTTTTGTACTAGCCATATTTATAAATTAGATGGAAAATCTCTATCTTTATCAATCTTAAACTTTTTAATTGCGTTTTCAGCTTTCTTTGTTTCAACTAACTGCTCTTTTGCTAAAGCGCTCAATGTATAGGCAACTATATGCTCTTTATCGACCTCGAAAAATTTTCTTAATTTTTTTCTGGTATCACTTCTCCCATAACCATCTGTCCCTAAAGAGTAAAAAGGTTTTTCGGTGTAAGGTCTTATTTGATCAGAAAATGATCTAGTGTAATCTGATGCGGCAATAACTGGTCCATCTGTTTTCTCTAAACACTTTTGGACATATGATTTTTTCTTTTTTTCATTTGGATTTAATAAGTTCCATCTCTCAGTTTCCATTCCGTCTTTTCTTAATTCATTGAAGCTAGTTACACTCCATACATCAGAGTCTACACCATAATCTTTTGACAAAATTTCTGCAGCAGCAATTATTTCTCTTAAAATTGTTCCTGAACCTAAAAGCTGAACTTTAGTCTTATTCTTGTTATTATTTTCTTTAAATAAATACATTCCCTTTAAAATTCCTTCATCGGAACCCTTTGGCTTTTCTGGGTGAGAATAATTTTCATTCATTGCAGTGATGTAGTAGAAAATATTTTCTTTTTTCTCATGCATTCTTTTTAGTCCATCTCGTAATATTACAGCCATTTCATAGGCAAACGTTGGATCATAACTAATACAGTTAGGAATATTTGATGCTAGTAAATGACTATGACCATCTTGGTGCTGAAGTCCTTCTCCAGCTAAAGTTGTTCTGCCAGCAGTAGCTCCGATTAAAAAACCTCTTGCTTGAGAGTCTCCAGCGGCCCACGCTAAATCTCCAACCCTTTGAAAACCAAACATGGAGTAAAAGATATAAATAGGTATCATTTCTAAATCGTGATTTGTGTAAGCTGTACCAGCTGCAATCCAAGATGACATTGCTCCTGACTCGTTTATTCCTTCTTCTAATACTTGGCCACTTTTATCTTCCCTGTACGAGCTTAACTGTTCTGAGTCTACAGGCTCATATTTTTGACCTTCGTGAGCATATATTCCTATTTTTTGGAAAAAACCTTCCATCCCAAAAGTTCTTGCCTCATCTGGGATGATAGGAACTAATCTTGGTGATATATTTTTATCTCTCAGTAATGCAGTTAGCATTCTAACTAATGCCATCGTAGTCGACATTTCTTTATCTCCTGTAGATTTCATAAAATTATCGAAAATTTCTTTAGGCGGAGCTTTTATTTGTTTTGCAAAAGAAGATCTTTCTGGAATAAAACCACCAAGCTTTACTCTTTGAGCTTTTAGATACTTAATTTCTTCAGAGTTTTCATCTGGTTTGTAATACTCAATATTTTTTACCTGTTTATCAGTAAGAGGCACACCAAATCTATCTCTATAATAAAGCAAATCCTCCTCATCTAATTTCTTTTGTTGATGGGTTGTATTTATACTTTCACCAGATTTTCCCATACCGTACCCTTTAATTGTTTTTGCGAGAATAACAGTTGGAGAACCGGTATGCTGCATTGCTGAGTGATAGGCAGCGTAAACTTTATGTGGATCGTGACCCCCTCTATTTAATCTCCAAATATCTTTGTCTGTCATTGTAGACACCATTTCTTTTAACTCAGGATACTTACCAAAAAATTTTTCTCTAACATATAAACCATCTTTTGCCTTAAAAGCTTGATACTCTCCATCAACACATTCGTTCATTCTTTTTACCAGTAGACCAGACTTATCTTTCATAAGAAGCTTATCCCAATAAGATCCCCAAATAACTTTGATAACATTCCAACCGGTTCCTCTAAAACTTCCCTCGAGCTCTTGAATAATTTTTCCATTGCCTCTAACAGGGCCATCAAGTCTTTGAAGATTACAATTAATTACAAAGATTAAATTATCTAATTTTTCTCTTGCAGCTAGGCCGATTGCTCCCATAGACTCTGGTTCATCCATTTCTCCGTCTCCTAAGAATACCCAAATTTTTCTACCCTCATCTTTGACTAAACCTCTATTTATTAAATATTTTAGGAATCTTGCTTGATAAATTGCCATGATGGGACCAAGACCCATTGACACTGTCGGAAACTGCCAAAAGTCAGGCATTAACCAAGGGTGAGGATAAGATGATAGACCATCTTTACCAACCTCTTGTCTAAATCCATCTAATTGTTTAGCTGAGAGCCTTCCTTCTAAGAATGCTCTTGCGTACATACCTGGAGCTGAGTGGCCTTGAAAATATACTAAGTCTCCACCAAATTTATTATTTTTTGCTCTCCAAAAATGATTCATACCAACGTCATACAATGTTGCTGCTGACGCAAAAGTTCCTATGTGCCCGCCTAGTTCAGAACTTTTTTTATTAGCTTTTACAACCATTGCAGCGGCATTCCATCTAATAATTGCTCTTAATTTCTTTTCAATATTTTGATCACCCGGTGATTTAGCTTCTGCCTCGGGTGGAATAGTATTTATATATGGCGTTGTTCTAGTATCAGGTAAAACCAAACCAGATTTATAAGCTTGATCAATAACTTTATTTAATAGATAGCTTGCTCTTGGTGCACCATCAGACTCAATTACAGAGTTTAATGACTCTATCCATTCATTAGTTTCAACTGGATCAATGTCATCCTTTGAAGCCGGTTCTGCAAAAACTTTTTTAACTTGTTTTACAGGATTTAAGTTACCATTAGATTTTGGTTGTTCCTTAACCACCTCCTCTTTCACGGCTTCTTTTTTTATTTCTTGTTTTGGAGAAGAAGCTGTTTGACCATTTTCAATAGTAGCTAATAAACTTCCCTCAGATACTTTATCTCCTATTTTTACTTTTAAATCTTTAATTTGACCAGCAGAAGGTGATGGAATTTCTACACTGGATTTATCACTTTCGATTGTTACTATAGGATCGTTTTTATTTATCTGATCACCAGGTTTGACTAAAATTTCTATTACTTCTACGTCTTTGAAATCACCTATATCTGGAACTGAAATATTTTGAGCCATAACTCTATTATAAACTGGAAGGAACATATAAAAAAGTTGTTGAATAATAAACTAGAAAGAATAGCGCTTATAAGTTGAATAGTTGAACTTTTGACACATTTTTTACCATTTTTTGTCACCTCTAGCTGGTTCTATTAGCTATGAAATGGCTATTTAATTTATTGTTCAAAAAAAGAGAAATCAGAACCAATCAAGGGCAGATTGTTCAGAAATTTCTACTAAAAAAATATCTATTAAGATAATTTCATAAAGGCTAAATTAGCCTTTATGGATAAACTACTATGGCAACCGTCTGAAAAACTAAAAGACAACTCTTTATTAAACGATTTTTGTAGATTTATAAATTTTAAATCATCAAATGATTTTAAAAAAATTTGGAAATGGTCTATTGATAATCCAGAAGAGTTTTGGTCAAAGTTCTGGGATTACTCAAAAATAATTGGAAATAAAGGATCCAAAGTAATTCAAAAAAATAAGGCCTTTAATAAAACAAAATTTTTTTCAGACTCAAAATTAAACTACACAGAAAATATCTTAAAAAAAAAATCTGATGAATTAGCAATAAATTTTCTATCTGAAAAAGGTTTTGAAGAAAATATAACTTGGAATAATTTATATGAAAAGGTTTGTAGATTTTCATCATATCTCAAAAAAATTAATCTTCAAAAAGGAGATAGGGTTGCAGCTTATGTGCCAAATAAAATAGAAACTATTATTTGTTTTTTAGCTTGTGCTAAAAATGGAATTATATGGTCTTCTTGTTCACCAGATTTTGGAATTCAAGGTGTTGTAGATAGATTTAAACAGACTGAACCAAAAGTTCTTATTACTTGCGATTACTATTATTACAATGGAAAAAAAATAAATATTTTAGATAAAATTGATGAAATTCTTAAGCATATACCATCAATTAAGAAAGTGGTCGCATACAACTATAATAATAAAGAAAAAGAAAACTTAAAAGATTTCGTTGATTTTGAGGAGACTTTAAAAAGTAACTTAGACGAGATTTTTGAAAGATTTGAATTTAATCATCCTATTTATATTCTTTTCTCTAGCGGTACTACAGGAAAACCAAAATGTATTACACACGGATCAGGAAATGTTTTAATTGAGCATAATAAAGAGTTTATGCTTCATTGTGATATTAGAGAAAACGAAAAACTATTTTATTATACTACAACAGGCTGGATGATGTGGAATTGGTTGGTAGGTGGACTAGCGACTGGATCATCAATTTTTCTTTATGATGGAGCCCCGGTTTATCCTAAGATAGATGTTCTTCTTGAATATTGCCAAAATAAAAAAATCAATCTCTTAGGTGTCAGCGCGAAATATATAGACCATTTAAAAAACGAAAAGTACGAAAGTAAAAATTTAGACCTAAAATCTGTAAAAATTATTACTTCAACTGGATCACCGTTAGCAGAGGAAAGTTTTAAATATGTATATGACAATATTAAGAAAGATGTTCACCTAGCTTCGATCGCCGGTGGGACAGATTTAGTTGGATGTTTAGTACTTGGAAATCTTTTTTCAAATGTCCATAAAGGAGAAATTCAAGGACAAAGTTTAGGGATCGATGTTGATGTTTTTACAGATAATGGGAGAAGTACAAAAGATGGAGAAAAAGGAGAACTAGTTGTTAAACAACCTTTTCCATCTATGCCAGTAAAGTTTTGGGGAGATGATGATGGTAATAAATATCATAAAGCATACTTCGCTAGATACAAAAATATTTGGCATCATGGAGATTTTATTGAGAGAACTGAAAACAATGGATTTATTATGCGTGGTAGATCTGATGCTACTTTAAATCCAGGAGGAGTAAGAATTGGAACCTCTGAAATTTACCAGCAAGTAGAAGATATTGACTTTATCACTGAAGGTCTGGTTGTGGGCCAAGAATTTAATGATGATGTAAGAATTATCTTGTTTGTTACAACTAAAGATAATCAGAAATTAGACGAAGAAAAAATTAAGCTAATAAAATCTAAAATAAGAAAAAATTGTTCTCCTAAACATGTTCCTGCGATGATAATTGAAGCTCCAGAGATTCCAAGAACTAAAAGTGGAAAAATTGTAGAGTTAGCTGTGCGACAAGTGATTAACGGTGAAAAAATAAACAATAAAGAAGCTATAGCCAATCCTGAGTCCCTCGAGTTTTATGCAAATCTGCCGCAACTAAAATTATAGTGCGTCAGAAATATTAATTAAACTAGTTTCTAAAATTTACTAAACTTATCTTAATCTTGGCTCTAGTCCCTAAATTTAAGTCATCTAGAGCCAGGACCAATCAAAAATATTCAGCGCAGTTTTTGTGTAACATTGAATGAAGCGCAATAAGTTTTTCAAAACTTTTATTATATCCGCCGCCAAGAACACCACATAAAGGAATATTTTTCGAATAAAAATTTTCAATTACTATTTGATCTCTTTTATTAACACCCTCGTCTGTTATTTTAAGTTTACCCAGTCTATCTTCATGATGAATATCAACCCCTGCAATATAGAAAACAAAGTCAAAAGTATTACTATCCAACTTTTTTAAATTTTTGTTTAAAATATTAAGGTATTCTTTATCTTCCATATTGTCTTGAAGTTCGACATCTATATCACTTTTAGATTTTTTGGCAGGATAATTTGAAGCACAATGCATACTAAAAGTTAAAACATCTTTATCTTTTTGAAATATTTCTGAATTACCATTACCTTGATGTACATCTAAGTCTAATATCAGGATTTTTTTTACATACTTTTTATTTTTTAAGTAATTAGCAGCAACAGCAGTATCATTAAAAACACAATACCCTGCTCCGAAATCAAAAGTAGCATGATGACTACCGCCTGCAGTATTGCAGGCAAGTTTTGATTCTAATGCAAGTTTGCTTGCAAGAACTGTTCCACCAGTAGCAACAAAAGATCTTCTTACGACACTATCATTTATGGGAAAACCAATCTTTTTTTGTGCTTGGATATTTAGCGTTTTATTTTTGATATCATTTATATACTTTAAAGAATGAGAAGTTTTCATTGTTTCAATCGAGCATTCTTTCGGTGTATAAAATTTTTTTACAACTTTTTTCTCAAGTAGATGGTTTGCTAAAGCACCAAATTTTTTTATAGGAAACTTATTATCATCATTTATTTTTGCAACATAGTCAGGATGATTTATAATTGGCAGTTCCATTAAAAGATAATATTTTATCTTTCAATACACATTGCAATACCCATTCCTCCACCGATACAAAGAGTTGCTAAACCTTTTTTTACATCCCTTTTTATCATTTCATGAATAAGTGTAACAAGTATCCTTGTTCCAGATGCTCCGATAGGATGACCTATTGCAATCGCACCGCCATTAACATTTACTTTTTCTTCAGGAATAGAAAGAGTTTTCACCACTGCTAAACTTTGAGCCGCAAACGCTTCATTAATTTCAAATAGATCGACGTCTTTTACTGACCAACCAGCTATATCTAAAGCTTTTTTCGTGGAGGGTATTGGACCAGTCCCCATCAATGCTGGATCAACACCACAACTTGCCCATGATTTAATTGATACCAATTTTTTTAAATCTCTTTTTTTTGCTTCAGTGTCTGACATCAAAGTTACAGCGGCAGCCCCATCATTTATTCCAGAGGCGTTGCCTGCAGTCACAGTTCCGTCTTTTTTAAAGACTGGTTTTAATCTTGATAAAGCTTCTAGATTTATACCTTCTCTTGGATGCTCATCCTTTAAAAAATCCACTTCAGTATTTTTAGTTTTTATTTTAAATTTTATTATCTCGTCTTTAAATTTATCGGCTTTTTGAGCCTTAATTGCCTTTTCCTGAGATTTCAAAGCAAATTTATCTTGTTCATCCCTTGTAACTTGAAATTTTTCTGCAACATTTTCTGCTGTGATACCCATATGATATCCATGAAAAGCATCCCATAGTCCATCCTTTATCATTGAGTCTATAAGTTCAGTATCACCTAGTTTTTTTCCGTCTCTTAGATGAATAGTATGTGGCGCCAAAGACATACTTTCTTGCCCTCCAGCAATTACAATATGATTGTCCCCAGATTTTATGCTTTGAAATGCTGAAGCCACAGATCTAATTCCAGACCCACAAACTTGATTAACAATATATGAAGGTTTTTCTTTTGGTATCCCCGCTCTAAAAGCAGCTTGTCTAGCAGGGTTCTGACCAGTGCCCCCAGTTAAAACTTGCCCCATTATAACCTCATCAATCTGATCTTTTTGAATTTTTAATTTTTCTGTGGATGCAGTTATAACTGCAGCCCCTAATTCGTCTGCTGGTATATTCTTAAGAGATTTATTTATTGAGCCCACAGGCGTTCTAAGCGCTGATGTGATTAATATTTCTTTCATAAAACAAATTAGTAAAATTAAGTGTGTTTTTCAAATCTATTTTCACTTCTTATAATACCCACAAGTATTCCAATTATTAAGAATAAATAGGTAGTATTTCCTGTGGTAAAAAAAACTTCCTGTACTTTTTAATGGGAAAATTTCTACAATAAATAGAAAAATAAATGGAATTATTAAGTTATTATCCGTTAAAGAAGATTTTGAAAAATATTTATTATAAAAGGACAGATATAGAATTGATAATAAAATGCTGATTAAAACAACAAACCCAAAAAAACCGGTCTCTGTCAAAATTTCAAGATAATAATTATGTGGATGCATATTACAAATAAAATTTGAATTTTTATCTATATTAGGACGTTCATGACAGTAGTATCTAAAATTTTTAATACCACCTCCAATATATTTATTTAACAACCAAGTTTCATAAAAAGTACTGAACTCTTTAAAGTACTGGGGGATATTTTGATAATTAGATTCATCACCAACTATAATCGTTTTCATATTTGAAATCTGAACATAAAAATTTAAAAAATTATTTTTAATCTTTGTATTAACGCTTATAATTAAAAAAAATATTAGTGAAAAAATTACGACAAAGGGAACTAAAAATTTTCTTGTTTGTTTCTGGAAAATTATTATTAAACTAACTGCTAATAAAAAAAGTAATAAAGGCATTCTATTACCTGACATAATTATACCTACAAAAAATATGATAAAAAAAACTGGTATTAAATATTTAGCTATTTTTTTGAAATTTTTAGAATAAAATAATGGTAGTGTGAAAAATGCAAAGATAGAGAATCTTTGTATGTAGCCTCCTGCTATCAATTCGTCACCAAAAGGACCTCCTAACTTTCTTCCAGAAGTTTCTGACGAAAAACCAAAAATATCTTTACCATTAAAAAATTGATAAAAAATATCGAAACACACAAATAATGATGCAAACAAACATGAAATGAAAAAATATTTTAGATTTAGAAAATTTTTTTCTACTAAAAATCTTAGTACAAGATAAAGTAAAAGATACTTTAAGAAAAAAAATGATTTTATAGTCGTTGGGAAATAACCTCTCCAAAGAATATCGTTTTTGTAAAATTCAAAATCATTTATAAAGGCAGTAAAAATTACTAGAAAAAAATAAAAAAATAAAAGTTTGTCTAAAATATAAAATTTAATTGTAAACACGTCTTTATTAAAAAGTATTAAGGAAAATAAAATCAATAATATTAAATTAAAATTAATAATTAAGTTACCCGCAATAAAACTTAATGGCAGGAGAGCCACTAAAATACTTAAAAAGTTTTCTTTTGATATATTAGCTTTAGAAAATAAATTCATTTTTTACGTGAAATTATGATACTTATATCATGAAATTTAATTTAAAATAAAAAAAGATAATTAGTTAAAGCGCCTGTAGCTCAACTGGATAGAGCGCTTGGCTACGGACCAGGAGGTTCTGGGTTCAAATCCTAGCAGGCGCACCACTTATCAATAATATCATTTTTAGTTTATTATTTTTTCGTTAATTGAATTAAATTAAGAAAACTTGTATGCAAATGAATACTTTATGAGTTTTAAAAAAATTAGATCTTTAGTCGGAAGACTATTTAGTGAAAAGCAGCAAATGATAATCATTTTATGGTTATCACAATTCTTCTGGAATTTAAGAAAATATTTTTTAGGTGTTCAAATTGATTATCCAGATGAATTTCTTAAAAATTGGAATGAAATAAAAAAAAAGTCTTCACAAGACAAAGAGAGAAATTTTACCGTTTATCAACTTATTAAACTACATAATAAAATTTTTGAAGGCAAGCAAACAAATGTAATAGAGTTTGGTACAGATAGAGGGGCAGGTTTAACAACTATTTCTAAATTTATAAAAAAAGATACTCATGTTTTTTCAGTTGACAGTTTTGGCTTATATGCAGAAGAAATTAAAAAAAACATTACAAAATATGATGAACATTATCATGGAAAATATAAGCCTTTTACCAAAAAAACTAGATTTAGAGATTTTAATCATGAACAAATGACTGAAAACTTGAATAAAATTTTATCTGAAAAAAATTCAAAATTAATGACTTTGGTTGGGTATTTTCCAGAACTTAAAGACAATGATATGAATAAAATTAAAAATTTAAAGTTTAGCTTTGTCCATTTAGACTTTGATCTTTATCAATCAACTATTGATACATTTAACTTTATAAAAGATAGACTCGAAAATAATGCTATAATTCTATTTGATGATTATAATCTAATTAATCAGGACGGTGTGAAAAAAGCAGTCAGAGATCTAAAAATAGATTTAGACAAAGGCATCCAAACTCAAAGTGGGCAACTAATAATTTTTACTTAATTTTTTTAAAAAATACTCAAAGAATTTTAAGGTTAACAATATCTGAAATGGTATGATATAAATCTTATACCTTGGCAGAAGAGCAAATAAAGAATAAACCATCAATAAAACTAGCATCAACAAAATTAAATAATTAAGTTTAGAGTCTTTTTTGTTGCAAATTATAAACCCTACTAAAGAAAAAATTGCAATTAATATGTTCGGAGCAATGTGTAAAACGTTATAATAATTTTTTTGAGTAGACTCTAGATCAATAAAAAAAATTGAAAAAAGCCTTTTAAAAAAAAGAGTGATAGTTTCTCTTGGATTTTGTATAATAAATTTTTTTGCTTCATCTAGATAAATTTTGTCCTCATTTATTCTATAATTGATATCTTTTTTAACTAGACTTATCTTATATTTTAATTCGTCTGATTCTTCATAATATCCCTCAACTTTTGCGTTTACATTGTACGCTTTCCATAAATTATAGCCAAACCCCGAATGAATTATAAACTTATTGAACGAAACATAATTTCGTACAAGATAAGGCGAAATTGTTATGGAAGTTACTATTAAAATTAGAAAAATTTTTTTGAGTTGAACTTTGAAAAATATGAAGGAATAAAAAATTGAAAAAAAATAAATTAATATAAAGTCTCTCCTTGTAAGTATTAAAATTCCAGCCAAAAAACCAATAATTAAATAGTGCCAGTAGGTTTTGAAGCTCTGATTAATTAAATTTAATATCAGTAGGATGAAAAGTAATAATAAAAAAAGATATATTGTAACTGATGAAATTTGACTTGCTGAATAAACTATTAAAGGAAAAATAGAAAATATTATTGCTCCACCTAACGATATTTTGTTAGAACAAAATTGGGATATAATTTTAAAAAAAATGATTGTTGTTAATGAGGAAACTAAAATTTGACTGGCAATAATGTAGTCAGCTAAATTTTCGCCCATTCCAAATATAAGTGCATGCAAATAAATAAAATATGCATAAACAGGTGGCATCCATAAATTAGGAACAATCAAATCTCCAAATTTAAGCATAGATAAAACGTTGTTATTATAAAGGTTGCTTACTAATATTGCCCATTCATTTTCTAAATTTCTGTCACCAAAATAAAAAGAGACTAAGGCGCGTGAAATAAAGCTTATACAAAATAAAAATATATATAATTTTTTTTTATTTTTTAAAAAATCCTCATTTATATTTATGAATAAGTTCATTAATAATTTTTTTTGTTGAATAAATTTGACGCCATTTTGGGTAGTGTTTTTTAAATTTTTTTAAGTTCGAAATATACCATATATGATCACCTACTCTGTTATTTTTCAAAAATTTTCTTTTAATTTTGATATTCGATAATTCTTCAATCATATTCAATGCCTCTAAAATCGAGCAATTAGAATATCGTCCCCCCCCAATATTATAAACTTCTCCATATCTTGGTTTTTTATAAAATTCCCAAAAGCAGGATACTAAATCATGGCTATGAATATTGTCTCTTACTTGTTTACCTTTATAACCAATTAGTGTGTACTTCCGTTTTTTTAGTGAGATCTTAACTAAATAAGATAAGAAACCGTGAAGTTTTGCTCCTGAATGGTTAGGCCCAGTTATACACCCAGCTCTGAAACAAGCAGTTCTTAAACCAATATTTTTTCCATACTCTTGGACAATCAGATCTGCGTAAGATTTAGAAGTTCCAAAAAAACTATGAGTGCAACCATCTATAGACATTGTTTCGTCTATTCCCTTTTTAAATCGGTGATTATTTTTTATTTCCCATCTTGTCTTTTTTTCTATTAAAGGAAGGAAGTTTGGATTGTCACCATAAACTTTATTCGTAGACATATAAATAAAAGGTGCATTAGGACAGAACTTTTTAGTTAATTCTAATAAATTTAGTGTACCTTTGGCGTTGATATCAAAGTCAACAAATGCGTTATTTCTTGCCCAATCATGTGAGGGCTGAGCAGCAGCATGTATTATTACCTTTATATTTTTTTTATATCTTGAAAAAACTTTTTTTAATGCTGAATAATTTCTTATGTCTATATTAAAATGATTATAATTTTTGATATTCTTTTTAATGTAATTTTTTACCCATGTAACATCACCGTCTTTTCCAAAAAAAAACTTTCTTGAATTATTATCAATACCTAAAATTTTAAATTTTTTTTTTGCAAAAAATAAAGAAGACTCAGACCCTACCAATCCACATGATCCTGTAATTAATGCAAAATTCATCTAAAAATACTTTTTAAAATTTTTATTTTCCTTTAGCCATATATAGATATCATAAAGAAGTGTGTCTATACTTTGCAATGGTCTCCATTTATAAAATTTGTAAATCTTTGAGTTATCTGTAACAAAATAAGGAATATCGAATAAAGATGTTCTTTTATTTTCAGATATTCTAAGTTTATTTTTTGTTATCTTTTCACATTTTATTGTCAAATCTTGAAGAGAAATTTTATTTTTATCTCCACCGCCAATATTAAATGTTTGATTATTAATCTTTTTCAAATTTTGTATTTGCAAAAGAATAATACTGCAGACATCATTAATGTGAATTATATCTCTTACTTGGTGTCCTTTACCTCCAAATCCTATATAAGATAATCTTTTTTTAAAAAAATGTTTTGCCACCCATAAAGATGCAAAACCTTGATCTTGTTTTCCAAATTGCCAAGGTCCAGAAATTACTCCAAATCTATTAATTAGGTACTTAAGATTAGTATTAAAAAAAAATTCTTTAATTAATTTTTCAGAGGCTATTTTTGTAAATCCATATAATGAACTAGCTGACTCAGTTTCAAAATTTTCTTTAATTTTTTTTTTGATTTTAAGAGGAGATTTTATATTTAGGTCTTTGACCAAGGCACGTAATTTTTTAATAGAATAAACTCTGCTTGAAGACAAAAATATTATATTAGCTTTGTCATTTATGCACTTTTTAAGAATGTTAAATGTACCCATTAAGTTAGTATTGAAAACTCTGTCTGGTTCTTTTTTTGAAACTTCTATTGCTGGTTCTGCACAACAGTCAATAATCAAATCAAATTTTTTAAGTGACTTTATTTTTTCATATTTCTCAATGTTAACTTTGTAATTTTTAATATTATACTTTAGTAATCTATTACGATTTTGTGAAGATCCTTTACGCATAAGGTTATCAAGGCTGCAAATATTTACTTTTTTTAATTTTTTTTTTAAAAAAATAGCGATATTTGAACCTACAAATCCGCAGCCCCCTGTAATAAGTATTTTCATTCTAAATTAAATATCTTACTAATAATAAAAAATAAACTAACTTATGCTTTCGATAATAGTACCAGTAAGAGACGAATCAAAGACTATTAAAGAGGTTTTTGACTACTTTAATAATAATCTTAAAAATATTAACTACGAGGTTCTTATAATTAATGATTTTAGTAATGATGATACCCTTAATATAACTAAAAGTTTAATTAATGAATATAAAAATTTTAAAGTTTTAGATAATAATAAAAAAGGTTTGGGCGGTGCAATTAATCTTGGAATTAAAAAAGCTACGGGAGAAAATATTGCAATAATGATGGCTGATCAATCAGATGATATCAATGATTTAATAGAATATGATAATCTTATGAGATCAGGAAATTACGATGCGATATTAGGATCTAGATTTACAAAAAATTCTAAGGTAAATGATTATCCTTTTCAAAAACTAATTTTAAATAGAATTTTTAATTTTTTTGTGAGCATCATATTTCTTAATAAATATAATGATTATACTAATGCATTTAAGATTTATAAAAAGTCGGCTCTGTTAGAGATTATGCCACTTATCTCTGAAAGTTTTAACATATTTTTAGAAATTCCTTTAAAAATAATTTCTAGAAATTATAAATATAAAATAATCAGTATAAATTGGATGGGTAGAAAAAAGGGAGAGTCTAAATTTAAGATTAAAGAATTAAGATCAAAATATTTATTTACCCTAATTTATTGTTTTATCGAAAAAAATCTATTAAACTTAAAAAAATGAAAAATCTCTTGAAACTATCACTTCAAAAATCTGTAATAATTTTCTTTATAATAGTTATTGTTATTCTAATAGGACTTAGCTATATCTTATAAATAGGAAAAATAAAGAAGAACAATTCCTAATAAAATTCTGTAAAAAACAAAAATATTTAAATTAAATTCTTTTATATATCTTAAAAAGTACTTAATAGTTATAAATGAAAAAAAGAAAGATAATAAAATCGATGATATGTTTATTATAGCAAAATTTAAACTTCCTGAAGAAATGATATTTTTAATACCAAAAAAGGAGACAGCTCCTAAAATAGGTATTGAAAGTAAAAATGTAATTTTTGCAGCGTCAACCCTCTTGAATTTTAATAATCTTGCTGCTGTGATAGCTATTCCAGATCTACTAACTCCAGGTATTAATGAAAAAATTTGTAATATACTTATAAAAAATACTGATTTTAAATTAAAGTCATTACTGATATTTTTTTCCAATTTAAATCTATCGCTTAAGTAAAGTAACAAACCAAAAATTATTGTTGTCCAAGCTATAATCTCAATGTTTCTGAGTTTATCAATATAACCTGTCGTTGCCAAAACATACCCAATAATCATTACTGGAAGTGATGTTAATAAAATTTTAAAGAAAAGGATTCTATTTTTATAAAAATTAATTATATCTTTTTTAAAATAAACTAAAACTGCAAAAAATGATCCTATGTGCAAACTTACATCGATTGAAAGACTCTGACTCTCAAATTGTAAGTTCTTAGATACCAATATTAGATGTGAGGAAGAACTTATTGGCAGGAACTCTGTTATTCCTTGAACAGCTGATAAGACTAAAACTTCGATCATTCCAGAAAATTAAAATTAAAGGTTGTTATTTTATTGGCAATATCAAACGCATATCAGGTATGCAATAAAAGACATGAATAATTAAGGGTTTTTATAATTTAGGTAACTATTATTGACCTTTATATACTACCATTTTTCTAGTTATTGTCCTATTTAACTACGTCATGACAAAAAAAATGCTCAAATTTGTAGACTTAAAACAAGAGACACCTGAGAAAAGGGGTACAGAAAAAAGAAAGGGTGATTTTAACGAGATTTATAAAGAATTTATTACTGATAAAGCTTCCGAGCAGTCAAGCAGATGTTCTCAGTGCGGGGTACCATTTTGTCAAATACATTGTCCTTTAAGTAACAATATTCCTGATTGGTTAAAGCTAACTGCAGAAGGTAGACTTAAAGAAGCTTACGAGATTTCTCAAAGTACAAATAATATGCCTGAAGTTTGCGGGAGAATTTGCCCTCAAGATAGATTATGTGAAGGTAATTGTGTTATTGAACAATCAGGTCACGGAACTGTAACTATTGGATCTGTTGAAAAATATATTAACGACACTGCTTGGGAACAGGGTTGGGTAAAACCAATTAAAGTAAAAAAAGAACAAAAGCAATCTATCGGAATAATCGGAGCTGGCCCAGCTGGCATGGCTTGCGCGGAAGAATTAAGGAAATCTGGTTATCAAGTTACAATTTATGATAGATACGATAGACCAGGCGGGCTTTTAATTTATGGTATACCTAACTTTAAACTTGAAAAATTTGTTGTTGAAAGGAGAACTAAACTTTTAAAAGATGGTGGCATAAAATTTGTTCAAAATTTTGAAGTAGGAAAAGATAAAACTCTATATGAGTTAAAAAAGAATCATGATGCAATTTTAATTGCTACAGGTGTTTATAAAGCTAGGGAAATTGATATACCAGGTCACAATCTTAAAAATATTTTTCCAGCGATGGATTTTCTAACTGCATCAAATAGAAAAGGGCTAGGTGACAAAGTAGAATTATTTGATAACGGAACCCTTAATGCTGAAGGAAAAGATGTTGTTGTAATTGGCGGAGGTGATACTGCGATGGACTGCGTGAGGACATCAGTAAGACAAAAAGCTAAGTCAGTAAAATGTTTATATCGGAGAGATAGACAAAATATGCCAGGATCCGCCCGAGAAGTTGGTAATGCAATAGAGGAAGGAGTTGATTTTGTTTGGTTGACCAGCCCTAAAAAGTTTATCGGAAATACAAAAGTTGAGGCTGTTGAAGTAAATAAAATGAAACTTGGTGAACCAGACTCAACTGGCAGAAGAAGACCTGAGATACAGGTCGGATCTGAATATAAAGTGAAAGCAGATCTTGTGATAAAATCTTTAGGATTTGACCCTGAAGATTTACCAAAATTGTTTAATGCAAAAGAACTAGTAATTTCTCAATGGGGGACAATAAAAATTGATCTTAAAACAATGCAAACAAATTTAGACGGAGTATTTGCTGCTGGTGATATTGTTAGAGGAGCTTCATTGGTTGTTTGGGCTATTAGAGATGGTAGGGATGCAGCAATTGAAATCGAAAAGTATTTAAAAACAAAAATTAACAAAAGCAAATCTTCAGAGGCAGCTTAAATGAGTAATTACAAAAAAAATAAAGCACTTTTAGAAAAAACTCATAATTATTGTCCAGAGATGGAGCACGATGCATGTGGAGTAGGTTTAATTGCTTCAACAAATGGAAAAAAGTCTAGAAAAGTTGTTGAATATGGAATTGAAGCCTTAAAAGCAATTTGGCACAGAGGTGCTGTTGATGCAGATGGAAAATCAGGAGATGGAGCGGGTATACAAATTGAGATAGCTCCAGATTTCTTTAAGGAAAAAATTTTAAATACAGGTCACACATTAGACGAAGAAAAAAGAATCTGTGTTGGTATGGTTTTTCTTCCAAGAACTGATTATTCTGAACAAGAAAAATGTAGAGAAATTATAGAGTCAGCTTTACTAGCAGGCGATTATTATATCTATGGATGGAGGCAAGTCCCAATTAACCCTAGTGTTCTTGGAAAAACTGCCGATCAAAGCCGTCCAGAAATTGCTCAGGTAATGTTTAAAAAGAATGAAAATTTAAAAACCAATGATCTTGAGAGAGACCTATTTGAAACTCGAAAAAAAATAGAAAAAATAGCGAGAGAATGTCAATTAAAAGACTTTTATATCTGCTCATTTAGTTCCCGATCAATTGTCTATAAAGGGATGTTTTTAGCAGAAATGCTATCAGAGTTTTATCCAGATCTTAATGATGAAAAGTTAACATCAAGATTCGCTGTTTTCCATCAAAGATATTCAACAAATACTTTTCCGAGTTGGGACCTTGCGCAGCCTTTTAGAACTCTTGCACATAACGGAGAGATTAATACTTTGAAAGGAAACATAAATTGGATGAAAATTCATGAGCAAGATATGTCTAGCTCATTATTTAAAAATGTAAAAGATTTAAAGCCTGTTATCAGAAGTTCATCAGACTCAGGAGCACTTGATAATGTATTTGAGTTACTAGTTCATTCTGGCAAGCTCGCTCCACTGATAAAACTAATGATGATACCAGATGCTTGGTCAAAAAGAAGCAAAACTGTCCCAAAAAACCATCAAGACTTATTTAATTTTTTGAATAGCACTATTGAGCCATGGGATGGACCAGCAGCAATATGTGCTACTGACGCAAAGTGGGTTTTGGCATCGTCAGATAGAAATGGACTTAGACCTTTAAGATATACAATAACCTCGGAGGATTTATTTTTTGCGGGTTCTGAAACCGGAATGATAAAAATTCCTGAAGAAAAAATTATAGAAAAAGGAAAGTTAGGTCCAGGTCAAATTATTGCTATTGATTTAAAAAAAGGAAAACTATTTAAAGACAAAGCAATAAAAGATTTATTGGCTAAAGACTATAAAAAATATAATAAACAAATAATTGACTTAGAAAAAAAAATTTCTAATGAAATCCAGAAACCTAATTTCACAGGCGAGGATTTAAGAAAGAGACAGTATTTATCAGGACTAAGTATAGAAGATTTGGAGTTAATTCTTCATCCTATGGCCGAGGAAGGCAAAGAAGCCTCCGGCTCAATGGGAGACGACACACCCGTTGCTGTCTTGTCTAGTCATTATAGGCCAGTTTCACATTATTTTAGACAAAATTTTAGCCAAGTAACGAATCCTCCAATTGACTCTTTAAGAGAAAATAAAGTGATGAGTTTGAAAACAAGATTTGGAAACCTCGGGAATATTTTAGATTTTGATAATTTAACAGAGGAAAATATTTATGTTTTAGATAGCCCTATTTTAACAAACTCACAATTTAAAAAATTTAAAAAATTCTTTTCAAAAAAAACTAAAGTAATTGATTGTACATTTGATATATCTTCATCTTTGAAAGAAAGAATAGAGGCAATTAGAGAAGAGGCAGAAACATCAGTAAGAGAGGGAAGCACATGTCTAATTTTATCTGATAAAAATATCAGTAATCAAAAAGCTTCTATTCCAAGTATTTTAGTAGTTGGGGCAGTGCACTCTCATTTAGTCAAGCATGGTTTAAGAGGATATTGTTCATTAAACGTAGAATGCTCAGACTCTTTGGATACACATTCTTTTGCTGTATTAATTGGTGTCGGTGCAACAACTGTAAATCCTTATCTAGCTATAGACAGCATTTACCAAAGATTTGAAAAAAAATTGTTTGGTAAATCTGATTTTGAAAGTTGTGTGATCAAATTTAAAAAATCTATAGACGCAGGCTTATTAAAGATTATGTCAAAGATGGGAATTTCTGTGATAAGCTCATACAGAGGTGGATGTAATTTTGAAGCCGTAGGGTTAAGCAGAGCAATAGTCTCAGACTACTTTCCAGGAATGTCATCGAGAATATCTGGCATAGGTGTAATAGGTATCGAAAAAAAAATAAAAGAACTTCATGTAAAATTTAATTCAAAAAATGTTTTTACTTTACCAATAGGAGGCCTCTACAGGTACAGAAAAAGTGGTGAAGATCATCAATACCAAGGTAAGCTAATACACTTGCTTCAAAGTGCAGTAGGAAGTGGTTCTTATGAACAATATAAAAAGTATTCTTTAGGTATACATAATCTCCCGCCCATAAACATAAGAGATTTACTAGAATTTAAAAAATCCAAAAAATCTATAAATATTGACGAAGTAGAACCGTTAGAGGAAATTTTAAAGAGATTTGGTAGTGGAAGCATGTCACATGGAGCATTATCAGCCGAAGCTCATGAAACATTGGCAATGGGCATGAACAGAATTAAGGGAGCTTCTTGCAGTGGCGAGGGAGGAGAAGATTCAAAACGATTTAAAGTTCTACCAAACGGTGACAGCGCAAATTCAAGAGTGAAGCAGATAGCTTCTGCAAGGTTTGGCGTTACAGTGGACTATCTTAATAACGCGAATGAAATAGAGATCAAAATTGCTCAAGGCGCAAAGCCAGGTGAAGGTGGACAACTTCCGGGATTCAAGGTGACCGAAGAAATTGCTAGATTAAGACATTCGACTCCTGGAGTAACTTTAATTTCTCCTCCACCTCACCACGATATTTATTCAATCGAAGACTTAGCCCAACTAATTTATGATTTAAAACAAATTAATCCTAAAGCAAGAGTGGGAGTAAAACTTGTTGCCTCAACTGGAATAGGTACGATCGCAGCAGGAGTAGCAAAAGCGAAAGCAGATATTATTTTGATATCTGGACATTCTGGGGGAACTGGGGCCAGTCCTCAAACAAGTATAAAGTATGCTGGTATACCTTGGGAAATGGGTTTAACCGAAGCTAATCAAATCCTTACTTTAAATAATTTAAGACATAATGTTACTCTTAGAACAGACGGAGGATTAAAAACAGGTAGAGATGTAGTAATCGCGGCAATGATGGGAGCAGAAGAATATGGTATGGGAACATCTTCTTTAGTTGCAATGGGATGCATAATGGTTAGGCAATGTCACTCCAACACATGTCCAGTAGGTGTATGTAGCCAAGATCCATCGTTGAGAGAAAGATTTACTGGTACACCCGAAAAAGTTGAAAATTTATTCAAGTTTGTTGCAACTGAGGTTAGAGAGATTTTATCTACATTAGGATTTAAGTCTATAAATGAAATTATTGGTCGCACTGATTTATTATCTCAAGTAAACAAAGGTGCTTCAAATTTAGATGATCTAGATTTAAATCCTCTTTTAGTTCAAGCAGATCCAGGTGAAAATTTGAGATATTGCAAGGATAATCACATAAATAAAGTTCCTGAAACATTAGATGAAAAAATATGGTCAGATATTAAAGATAAGATAAATACGTCAAATAAAAATAATTTTGAATACGAAATCGAGAATACTTCAAGGTCTGTTGGTACTAGACTTTCTCATCATGTTTATAAAAAATTTGGTAACGAGAAACTTAATGATGAGACAATTAATATTAAATTAACTGGATCAGCCGGTCAATCTTTAGGAGCATTTTTGACTAAAGGAATATCCATTACAGTTGAAGGTGATTGTAATGATTATGTAGGAAAAGGTTTATCTGGAGGAAAAATAATTGTCAAAACATCAAGTAAGAGTAGATTAATTGCAGATCAAAATACAATTATCGGTAATACAGTTTTATACGGTGCAACTTCAGGAAAATTATACGCGTCTGGTCAAGCCGGAGAGAGGTTCGCGGTTAGAAACTCAGGTAGCTCTGCCATTGTCGAAGGCTGCGGTGCTCATGGATGTGAATATATGACAGGAGGAAACGCAATTATATTGGGAACAGTTGGAGATAATTTTGGGGCAGGCATGACAGGCGGTATGGCCTTTATTTACGACGTAAAAAATGAATTCGAAAATTATGCAAATCCAGCATCGATTATATGGCAGTCAGTTGAAACAGATTATTGGAAAAACTTCTTAAAAGAGAATATTAAAGATTTCGAGACTAAAACCTCCTCTAAAAAAGCAAAAAGAATACTTGAAAATTTTGAGGCGGAGCTTAAAAATTTCAAGCAAGTGTGCCCAATAGAAATGCTTGATAAACTGGACAATCCAATTAGTCTAAGACCTCATGTTAAGAAGGCAGGTTAATGAGTAAAATAAATATCTTTTGCTTTGGTTTTGGCCAAGTAGCAGAATGTTTTATTAACAAATTAATTCAAGAAAAAAAAGATTTTGACTTAAGTATTACTTCTAGACAAGAAACCCACAAAATAGAGTTTAATAATTTTAAAATAACATCATATCACTTTACCAATGAAAATTTTGATAACTCTATTATTAAAAAAATAGAGGAAGCAAATTATATTCTGATTTCCATTCCACCAATTGAAGGCAAAGATATAGTCGCTAATTACTTTGAAAGGAGACTTAAAAATATACCTAATTGCAAATGGATAACTTATTTATCAGCGACTAGTGTTTATGGTGATCACAAAGGTGAATGGGTAAATGAAAATAGCACAACGAAACCAACGTCTTCTAATGGGTCAAGTAGATTAGCAGCAGAAAATACGTGGAAAAAATTATCAAACAAAAATAAATACCCTTTACAAATTTTTAGATTAGCTGGGATATACTCTAATGAGTTTAACGTTTTAAAAAGATTACAAAAAGGTAAATTACAAATCGTAGATAAAAAAAATCATTTTTTTTCAAGAATTCATGTTGAGGATATAGCTAATATTTTATTCAAATCTCTTAACAATTTTAAGAATAATGAAATTTATAATATTTCTGACGATAAACCTGCTTCGCAGAGAGAGGTAGCAGCTTATGGTGCAAAACTACTTAATCTGGAAAATCCGAATACAGTGAAAATCGAAGAAGTCGAAAGTGAAATGTTGCAAAACTTTTATAAAGATTCTAAAAAAGTAGATAACAGAAAGATGAAAGCCTTTTTTAAATATAATTTAAAATTTCCAACATATGTTGAAGGGTTAGATTATATCTTTAATAATAATCTCTAATTCTTTAACAATTCTTTTTAAGGACCTTTTATTAGATAAGCTATGATCACCGTTTTTAATAATTACTTTTTTCTTTTTGGCTTTTTTAAATATTTTCAAAACATACTTTGAGTATATAGTTGGGACAACTTCATCTTTTTGACCATGTATCATTGTTACTTTAATATTTGTATTAATTTTTTTATTTAAAACCTTATTTTTTTTTCCATCTTTTATTAATTGTAAAGTTATTGGATATTCATAACCCCCATTCTTGATCAAAATTTTTCCTGTTTTAAGTAATTCTCTTTTTGTTTTCTTAGGAAATTTATCCCACATTAATCTTTTCAAAAACTCTGGAGCTGGACCTATTCCAATAAATCCTTTAATTTGTGACTTAAAATAATTAAATTGATTTAATGCTATCCATGCTCCCATACTTGAGCCAATTAAGATAAAATTATTTTTTTTAACAAGCTTTTTTATTACGGTCTTAGCATCCTTTGACCAAACACTTATGTTCCCTTTAGTAAAAATACCTGAAGATTTTCCATGACCAGAGTATTCTAAACTTAAAAAACCCAATTTGTTCATTTTTGTGAATTTTAAAAGAGTTTGAGGTTTTTCACCTTCTATATCAGACATAAAACCTGGAAGAAAAATTATATATAGCTTCTTTCTAAAATAATTGTCTATATATCTTAGCTTTTTGGTATTCGAAATTTTTAGATAATTAAATTTTTTCATATAACGATTAAATAATTGTTATTATATATAAAGAAGATGAATGCTAAAATAAATGTTTTACAAGTAATCCCAAAACTCGGGTATGGAGGTGCTGAAACAGGCTGTTATGATATTGCTCATTATCTTGCAGAGCAGGATTGTGGCTCATTTATTGCTACTTCAGGTGGAGAATTAATTAAATTTGTAAAAAAAAATAAAGTAAAGATTTTTAAACTTCCAGTCCACTCAAAAAATCCAATATTGATTATTCTAAATGCTTTATTTTTATCAATTTTAATCATTTTCAAAAAAATAAATATTGTACATGCAAGAAGTAGAGCTCCAGCCTGGTCGTGTTATTTTGCATGTATTATTACAAATACAATTTTTGTAACAACATTTCATGGAACTTATAATTTTAAAAATAAATTTAAAAAATTTTATAATAGTATAATGTTAAGGTCAAAACTCACTATTGCTGGATCAAATTTCATTTTCAGTCATATAAATGAACATTATAATGAGTATTTAAATAAGAAAAAAAAATTAAGAGTTATTTTTAGAGGAATAAATATAGATTACTTTAATCAAAAAAATATCTCTATTCTAAAACAAGAAAAATTAAAAAGAGAATGGGATTTAGAGCCTAATAAATTTACAATCCTAATGCCAGGTAGATTAACATCATGGAAAGGACAAGAAAAATTCATTGAGTCATTAAATATTTTAATTGAGGACTATAATATTTCAAATTTTCAAGCTATTTTGCTTGGTTCTGATCAAGGTAGAAAGGTTTATTCAAAAAAACTTATCAGTCTAGTTGAGAGATATAGTTTAACTAAAAAAGTAAAATTTATTAGTCATTGTGGAGAAATGCCTTTAGCTTATTCCTTAGCAGATGTAGTAGTTTCAGCCTCAATTGAACCTGAGGCTTTCGGACGAGTCGCTGTAGAATCTCAATCAATGGGCAAACCAATTATTGCAAGTAATATTGGGGGATCAAAAGAAACAGTTTTAAATAGAAAATCTGGATTTTTGTATAAACATGACGATCCAAGAGAACTTGCGAAAAATTTAAATACTGTTAATCAATTAAATCAAGAAGAGTTGAAATTAATGGGAAACGAAGGTAGAAAAAACGTAACAAAAAAATTTGACGTTGAGATAATGTGTGAATCAAATTTAAAAGAATATAAGAAATTATTGAAAAATTAATGCCCGAAATTCAATTACTAGATGGAAAAAAAATTCCTTTTAAGAAATCCATTAATGGAATCGAACTTATAAAACAAATTAGTAAATCGCTTGAAAAATCAGCTTTAATTATGGAAGTAAATGGAGCCTTAAAAGATTTAAGTCATGAGATAATAAAAGACTCAAAAGTAAGAATTATTACATCCAAAGATAAAGAGGGTCTTGAAGTTATAAGACATGACGCAGCTCACATAATGGCAATGGCAGTTCAAGAATTATTTCCGGGAACGCAGGTTACCATTGGCCCAGTTATAGAAAATGGTTTTTATTATGACTTTGCAAGAAGTGAACCTTTTACAAGCGATGACTTAATAAAAATTGAAAAAAAAATGTCAGAAATAATCGATAGAGATGTCAAAACAAAAAGAGAAGTTTGGGAGAGGGACAAGGCAATAAAACATTTTAAAAAGATAGGCGAAAAGTACAAAGCCGAAATTATTGAAAGCATTCCAACAAGCGAGGAGCTCTCTATCTATCATCACGGAGATAACTGGCATGATTTGTGTAGAGGGCCTCATTTAGTATCTTCTGGCAAAATCGGAAAAGCATTTAAACTTACAAAAGTATCAGGAGCTTACTGGAGAGGTGACTCAAACAATGAAATGTTACAAAGAATTTACGGGACTTGCTGGAGTACAAAGAAAGATCTGGACGAATATCTTCATCGTTTAGAAGAAGCTGAAAAAAGAGATCATAGAAAATTAGGAAAGGAAATGGATTTGTTCCATTTTCGAGAAGAGAGCCCGGGATCTGTTTTTTGGCACGAAAAGGGTTGGTTGTTATTTCAAAGACTAATTGAATATATGAGAATGAAACAAAGGCTTGCAGGATACAAGGAAATTAACACTCCAGAACTTCTTGATAAATCTTTGTGGGAAAAATCTGGACATTGGGAGAAATTCGGTCAGCATATGTTCACTTCAGAAACCCCAGATGAAAAAACGTTTGCGGTAAAACCAATGAACTGCCCAGGTTGTGTTCAAATTTTTAATCAAGGTCTAAAAAGTTATAGAGACCTTCCTTTAAAACTTTCTGAGTTTGGAAAAGTTCATAGATATGAACCTTCAGGAGCATTGCATGGATTATTGAGAGTTAGGGCATTTACTCAGGATGACGCGCATATTTTTTGTACTGAAGATCAAATCACAGAGGAGTCTTTAGCAGTAACAAAACTAATTTTGGAAATTTACAAAGACCTTGGATTTAAAGATGTAATATTAAAGTATTCAGATAGACCAAAGCAAAGAGTAGGAGACGATATTATTTGGGACAAGTCAGAAGCTGCACTCTTAACCGCAATAAAAAAATCAAATCTTGAATATACTATTAATAAAGGAGAGGGTGCATTTTACGGTCCTAAAATTGAATTTGTTTTAAGAGATGCAATTGGTAGAGACTGGCAATGTGGAACACTGCAAGTAGATCTAAATTTACCAAGTAGACTTGGCGCATCCTATGTTGCAAAAGATGGAAATAAAAAAATTCCAGTAATGTTACATAGGGCTTTATTTGGCTCACTAGAGAGATTTATAGGAATTTTAATTGAAAATTACGCAGGTAAATTACCTTTCTGGTTATCTCCAGCACAAGCAGTAGTTTGTCCTATAGCGGAAGATAGCAATAACTATGTTAAAAAATTATTTGAAGATTTATTTAAAGAGGGTATAAAATGTGAAATGGATTTAAGAAATGAGAAAATAAACTATAAAGTAAGAGAGTATTCTCTTGCAAAAGTCCCTTTCATAATTGTATGTGGAAAAAAAGAAGTTGCAGACAATACAGTTACTGTGCGAAGATTGGGTTCAGACAAACAAGAAATTATGAAAAGAGAAGAATTGATTAAAAATATGATTGATTTAAATAAGCTGCCTTTAAATTAAGTGTCAAACTCCAAACCAAATTACTTTCAAAGAAGAACAAAACCTCAAGGTCCAAGAGCCAACGAACGTATAAGAGCATTAGATGTTCAAGTGATTGGAAGTGATGGAGCAAATTTAGGAGTTGTGCCGCTTAAAAAAGCAATTGAGCTAGCTAAACAAGAGGAATTAGATTTAATAGAAATATCTCCCAATGCTAACCCACCAGTATGTAAGATAATGGATATGGGAAAATATAAATATGATTTACAAAAAAAAGCTAATCAGGCAAAGAAAAAACAAAAAATTGTTTCACTTAAAGAAATAAAGTTAAGACCAGGCACTGAAACACATGATTATAACTTCAAAATTAAGAATGCCAAAAAATTTATAACTAAAGGAGATAAAGTGAAATTTACCGTAAAATTCAAAGGCCGAGAAATGCAACACACTGAACTTGGAAAAGAATTAATGAATAAAATTATTGAGGAAACTAAAGATATAGCAAAAGTTGAAAGCCAGCCCAAATTTGAAGGCAAACAGATGGTAATGATCATTCAACCTATCTAAATCAATAATATTAGCGACTTGCTAAGAAAAGCTAATGCCTATATAAGACCGAGATATTTATGCCTAAATTGAAAACAAAAAGCTCTGCAAAAAAAAGATTTAGATTTACGGCTTCTGGAAAAATTAAAATGCCACAAGCTGGAAAAAGACATGGAATGATTAAAAGAACCAACTCACAAATAAGAAAACAAAGAGGCACAACAATTATGACTAAACAAGACTCTAAAATTGTTAAATCGTATATGCCATATAACTTGAGAGGATAATATGGCTAGAACGAAAAGAGGGGTAGTTAGTAGAGCAAAACATAAAAAAGTTCTAAAATCTGTAAAAGGTCAATACGGTAGAAGAAAAAACACAATTAGAATTGCTCGTCAAGCTATGGAGAAAGCAATGCAATATGCTTACCGAGACAGAAAAGCAAAAAAAAGAGATTTCAGATCGCTTTGGATTCAGAGAATTAATGCAGGAGTAAGAGCGGAAGGTCTAACATATGCAAAATTTATTAACGGATTAGCTAAATCCAAAATAAAATTAGATAGAAAAGTTTTGGCTGAACTAGCTTACAATAACCCAGAAGTCTTTAAATCAGTGGTAAAAAAGGTTCAATCTTCCCTTAATTAAAAGAGTCTTTGATTTAACATCAACTTAATATAAAAAATCAATTATCTGATGAGTGATTTAGATAAAATAAATTCTATTTTCAATGCAAAAATTGATTCTGTTAAAAATAAGGAAGATTTACAAAATTTAAAATCAGAATTTTTTGGTAAAAATGGTGAAATTACAAAACAATTTAAAAACCTAGGCTCCCTTGATCCTGAAAAAAGAAAAGACTTTGCCTCAAATTTAAATAAAATTAAAGATGATCTTACAAATCAGTTAGAACAAAAAAATATTGAAATTGAAACTAGTGAAATTAATGAAAAACTTAAAAATGAAAAGGTTGATGTTACTCTTCCAATAAGGCCTAGTCGGCAAGGTAAAATTCATCCAGTGTCACAAGTTATAGACGAAATATCTTCTATTTTTTCAGAAATAGGATTTTCAGTTGCTGAAGGGCCTGATGTTGAGTCAGAATATAATAATTTCACAGCTTTAAATACGCCTGAAGAACATCCTGCAAGAGACATGCATGATACTTTTTATATAGAGGAAAATAAAAAATTACTGTTAAGAACACATACATCTCCAGTTCAGATTAGAACAATGATGTCGGGCAAACCCCCTTTTAAAATAATAGTTCCTGGGAGAACTTACAGGTGTGACAGTGACCAGACTCACGCTCCAATGTTTCATCAACTTGAAGGGCTTCATATAGATAAAGGTATTACAATGGGACACCTCAAAGGCTGCCTTGATTATTTTATAAAGGAATTTTTTGAAGTCAAAAATGTAAAAATGAGATTTAGACCAAGTCATTTTCCTTTTACAGAGCCTTCGGCAGAAGTTGATATTGGTTATAAAATTGAAAAAGGAAAAATAATTATTGGAGAAGGGAATAAATGGTTAGAAGTTTTAGGATGCGGAATGGTTCATCCTAATGTATTAAAAAATGTAAAAATCAATACAAAAAAGTATCAAGGATTTGCATTCGGAATAGGCATCGATCGTTTAGCAATGTTAAAATATGGAATAAATGATTTAAGAGCTTTCTTTGAGGCAGATTACAGGTGGCTAAGTCATTTTGGCTTTGATCCGTTAGATGTTCCAACAAACTATAGAGGGCTGAGTAAATGATCATAACAATACCATGGCTCAAAGAACATCTTAAAACATCAGCTAAAGAAAATGAGATTATTGATCGGCTTACAAATATCGGACTCGAGGTCGAAGGTGTAAATGAAAATACTGACCAGTTTAGTAAGTTTAAAATTGCAAAAGTTTTAAAAGCTGAAAAACATCCAAATGCTGATAAGTTAAAAGTATGCGATGTTACCATTGGTGGTAAAGAAATTTTAAAAGTTGTATGTGGAGCTCAAAATGCTAGAGAAGGTCTAATCACAATCTATGCACCTCCTGGAGCAGTAATTCCAAAAACTAATCTTGAATTAAAAGTGGTCAAAATAAGAGGTGTTGAGTCGAGAGGCATGCTTTGCTCCGAAAGTGAACTAAATTTATCTAATGAAAGTGAAGGGATTATCGAACTTAAAAATAAAGAGAAAGAGATAGGAAAAAGTTATTTTAAAAGCAGTTCACAAAAAGCCATTGATATTTCCATAACCCCTAACCGTGCTGATTGTTTAGGCGTTAGAGGTATTGCAAGAGATCTCTCATCAACAGGAGTTGGAAAATTAATACAAATAAAAAGAAAAAAAATTAAACAAAATATTAAACACCAAATAAAAACCTCTATCTCAAAAGAAAAGAACCAAGGATGTGATATCTTTGGAAGTTGTTATATTAAAAATATCACTAACAAAGAAAGTCCTGAATGGTTAAAAAATAAGCTAATCACACTGGGTTTAAAACCTATCTCTGCTGTAGTAGATATTACAAATTATGTAATGTATGACCTAAATAGACCATTGCATGCCTATGATGCAGATAAAATTAACAAAGAAATTATAGTTAGAAATGCCAGAGAGGGTGAGACGTTTGAGGCATTAGATAATAAAGAATATAAATTAAAAAAAGACATGTGTGTGATTTCTGATAAATCCGGCATTCTTGGTTTGGGCGGAATTATCGGAGGAATTACGACTTCTACCGAATTAGACACAAAAAATGTGCTTTTAGAGGCTGCTTATTTCAGGCCAGCTTCAATAAGAAAAACAGCTAGAGCACTAAATATAAACACTGATGCAAAATACAGATTTGAACGAGGAATTGATCCTGTTTCCATCAAAGAGGGGTTAGAACTTGCGACTGAACTAATTTTAAAAATTTGTGGAGGGGAAGCTAGCAAATTCCTGATTACTGGGAAGACTTACCAAAAAAATAAGGTAATTAACTTTCAAATAGAAAAATTTGAGAAATTAATTGGTATTTCAATCACTGCAAATGAAATTGACAAAATTTTATCATCGCTTGGTTTTAAATGTAAAAAAAATAAAAAAGCCATAAAAGTTGAAGTACCAAGCTGGAGGCCAGATATAAGTTTGGATGAAGATTTAATTGAGGAACTAATTCGGATCAAAGGATTTAATAAAATAAAATTAATTACACCTATCAAAAATAGAACTCAAGATACTTTAAATTATAAACAAAAACTTTTTCACTTATCACAGAGATCTTTAGCATCAAAAGGCTACATGGAAATAGTAACTTGGTCATTTACAGATTCTAAAATTGACAAACAGTTTTCCAAAGGTGAAAAAGAAATTTCAATACTTAATCCAATTTCTTCTGATCTTGATGTTTTGAGACGTTCAATTTTTTCTAATTTAGCAATTTACCTTAAAAAAAATCAAGATAGAGGATACGAAGACTTATCTTTATTTGAAATTGGGCCTACATTTTTTGGAAAAAATCCAGGAGAACAACAAATTGTAGTAGGAGGTTTAAAATCTGGAAAGATAAATAGAAAAAGTTGGCTAGATAAAGAGAGAGAAGTAGATATTTTTGATATTAAAAGTGATGTTATAAGAACTTTAGTTGAACTTGGTATTGAGGAAAAAAATCTTTTTGTTAGCGATAACACTAAATATAGTTATCATCCTGGAAGATCAGGATCTATTACACTAAAATCAGAAAAAGGACCCAATTTAGCTTATTTTGGTGAAATACATCCAGCCATTATAAAAAAAATGGATTGTAAAGACAGAAATATTTTTGGATTTGAAATTTTTTTGAAAAATTTTCCTGAACCAAACAAAAAATTAAGACAAAGTAAGACAAGCTTTCACCCTTCAGATTATCAGAAATCAGAAAGGGATTTTGCCTTTGTAATTGATAAAATTTTTAAAATTGGCTTACTAGAAAAGATTATTAGAGAAATTGATAACTCTTTGATACAGGATGTAAGAACTTTTGATGTTTATGAAGGAGAGAATATACCAAAGGATAAAAAATCAGTTGCAATCAATGTAACCCTACAAGCTGAAGATAAAACTTTAGGTGAAAAAGATTTAGAGGAAATAAGTAATAAAATCATTAAAGTAGTCAAAGACAAAACCGGCGCTACTATTAGGTCATAAATGTCAGATATAAAAAGAATACGTAATTTTTCTATAATTGCGCACATTGATCATGGCAAATCAACAATCGCAGACCGAATAATCCACAAGTGTGGTGGGTTGACCGACCGAGAGATGAAACAACAAGTTCTCGACTCAATGGATATCGAAAGGGAAAGAGGTATAACAATTAAAGCTCAAACAGTTAAATTAAACTACAAAGCTAAAGATGGGCAAAAATATATCTTAAATATTATTGACACACCAGGTCATGTTGATTTTGGATACGAAGTTAGCAGATCACTATCTGCGTGCGAAGGATCTCTTCTTATTGTTGATAGCACACAAGGTGTAGAGGCCCAAACATTAGCAAATGTTTATCAGGCACTGGAAATAAACCATGAAGTTGTACCTGTATTAAATAAAATAGACTTACCCGCATCAGATTTAGAGAAAACAAAAAAAGAAATTGAAGAAGTTGTAGGCATTGAGACAACAAATGCAATTCCTTGTTCAGGTAAAACTGGAGAGGGTATAGACGAAATTTTAGAAGCTATAATTAGTAAATTACCTGCTCCAATAGGAGAATTGAATGAAAAGTTAAAATGTTTATTAGTCGACAGCTGGTATGATAGTTATCTTGGAGTAGTAATTCTGGTTAGGGTTATTAATGGAAAGTTAAAAAAAAACATGAAGATAAAATTAATGTCCAATGACCAAGAACATATTATTGAAAAGGTAGGAGTTTTTACACCTAAGCCTAACGATATAGAGGAACTAAGTTCTGGAGAAATTGGTTTTATTATAACTGGGATCAAATCATTATCAGAAACAAAGGTTGGAGACACTATTTGTGATGCAGCAAACCCAATTGTTAATCCATTGCCGGGCTTTAAGCCTAGTAAACCTGTGGTATTTTGTGGTTTATTTCCTGTTGATAGTTCTGAGTATCAAAAATTAAAAGATGGATTAGCAAAATTAAAATTAAATGATGCAAGTTTTTCATACGAACCCGAGTCCTCTAGTGCTTTAGGACTTGGATTTCGTTGTGGTTTTTTAGGTTTGCTGCACCTTGAAATCATAACTGAAAGACTGGAAAGAGAGTTTGACGTAAACTTGATTACTACAACTCCTGGAGTAATTTATAAGGTCCATAAAATTAGAGGAGAAACTCTTGATTTACAGAATCCATCTAACATGCCTGACCCGTCACAAATTACTAAAATTGAAGAACCATGGATAAAATCTACTATTATCACTCCTGATGAATACTTAGGTTCTATAATTAAGATTTGCCAAGATAAAAGAGGAATTCAAACTAATCTTTCATATTCAGGCAATAGAGCAGTTCTTTCGTATGATTTACCACTAAATGAAGTCGTTTTTGATTTTAACGACAGACTAAAATCAGTATCTAGTGGCTATGCTAGTTTCGATTATGAAATTTCAGATTATCGAGAAGGTAACTTAGTTAAATTAGGAATTTTAGTAAATTCAGAACCAGTTGATGCTTTGGCAATGATTATTCATAAAGATTTTGCTCAAAAAACAGGAAGACAAGTTTGTGAAAAGTTAAAAGATTT
>CACLUK010000001.1 GCA_902610115.1 uncultured Pelagibacteraceae bacterium | reverse complement strand
GATGTAAGTGATTAAATTTTTGAATTTTTCTTTTTTTGCTTGAACTATAATTGATGTATGCCGTCCTTTTTGTAATCTATAAAATTCCCTGAATGATGCATCGCCTGAAATTTTTTTTAGTTTATAATTCATTTAAAATTTCCCACTTACCTGAACCTATAAATTTTATCTTTCTCTGATTTTCATTGTGAACGTAATCTAGATGTATTTCTAACTTATTAGATAACGGAATATTAATAAGTTGTGGCCACTCTACAATTTTAACTGTCTCTTGTTGATCTGTAAAAATACCTAAATGTTTTAATTCGCTTTCATCTTTTATTCTATAAAGATCATAATGCATAATTTTAATATTTTTTAAATCATACTCATAAAGTAGATTAAAAGTAGGACTTAGTACTTCTGTAATCTTTTCTCCATTTTTTTCTTGTAAGTAATTTATCAAATATCTTGAAAAAGTAGTTTTTCCTACACCAATATCACCGATTAAAAATATACAATCATTTTTAGTTAGTTGGTCTGCAACTTTTTTTGATAAAGAATTTAAATGTTCTAAGGATTTAACAATCATCTGCTACTGTTTAGTAGCGGTAAGTATCTGGTTTAAATGGTCCTGATGGTTTAACGCTAATATAATCTGCTTGATCTTTAGACATTTTAGTTAATTTTGCACCAACTTTTTCTAAATGCAACATTGCAACTTTTTCATCTAAGTGTTTTGGTAATACATAAACTTTATTTTCATATTTATCTGAATTATTCCAGAGTTCTATTTGTGCTATGACTTGATTTGTAAATGATGCGCTCATAACAAAACTTGGGTGACCTGTTGCGCATCCAAGATTTACGAGTCTTCCCTCCGCTAATAAAATAATTCTTTTTTTACTTGGTAACTCTATTTCATGGACCTGAGGTTTTATTTCATCCCATTTATAGTTTTTCAAAGCTTCAACCTGAATTTCGTTATCAAAATGTCCAATGTTACATAAGATAGCTCTATCTTTCATGTTTCTCATATGATCTGCAGTTACTATATCTTTGTTTCCGGTAGCAGTTACAACAATATCAGCGTCTTTAATTGCATCATCCATTAAAACTACTTCGTAGCCTTCCATCGCTGCTTGTAAAGCACAAATTGGATCTGTTTCTGTTACCATTACTCTTGCACCTGCTTGACGCAAAGAGGCTGCACTGCCTTTTCCAACATCTCCGAAACCTGCAACAACTGCTACTTTACCAGACATCATTACGTCTGTAGCTCTTTTGATACCATCAACTAAACTTTCTCTACATCCATATAAGTTATCAAATTTTGATTTTGTCACTGAGTCGTTAACATTGAATGCAGGAACCATTAATTGTTTATTCGTTTCCATTTTTTTTAAAGCTAACACTCCAGTAGTTGTTTCTTCTGAAATTCCTTTTACACCCTTTAAAATATTTTTATAATCTTTATGCATTAAACCTGTTAAATCTCCTCCATCATCCAAAATCATATTGGGTTTCCAATCTTTTTTTCCATCTATCGTCTGTTTTACACACCACCAATATTCCTCCTCGGTTTCACCTTTCCAAGCAAAAACTGGTATACCTGCTTTAGCTATTGCTGCTGCTGCATGATCTTGAGTGGAAAAAATGTTACAAGAAGACCATCTCACTTCTGCACCTAGATCAACCAGGGTCTCAATAAGAACTGCAGTTTGAATTGTCATATGCAGACAGCCTAAAATTTTTGCACCATTTAGAGGTTTTTTCCCTTTATACTCTTTTCTAAGCGCCATCAAACCTGGCATTTCTGACTCGGCTATGGAAATTTCTTTCCTTCCATAATCAGCTAGACTTATATCTTTTACTTTGTAATCTTGTCCCATTTTGAATTTGTTAATATCAACATAAGCATATCTAATCAAGAAAGAACACTAGGAAAATTTAGGTAATAATACTTCTACTTGCGCACCTTTAGTATTCAGTCTATTTGACGCTGCTACAGTGCCTTTATGTAGCTCAACAATATTTTTAACAATATTGAGACCTAAACCAGAATGCTTTCCAAAGCTTTTAGGCCTATTACTATAGAAACGTTTGAAGATTTTTTGAGGAGAGGTCTCAGAAAAACCTGGGCCTTCATCTTTAATTTTCATTACTAGGTTTTTTGTTGTTTCCTCTACGCTTATTTCAATTTTTTGATTATCCTGACTAAATGAAATAGAATTGTCTAACAAGTTTGCTATCACCTGCTCTAATCTATTTTCAATTCCTAATATAAATTTCCCGTTTTTTGAGCTTATTTTTTCTTTTATTTTTATTTGAATATTTTTATTTTGATTACTCAGATCTTGTTTAAAATCTTCTACTACATTATTGATTATTTCAATTAAATTTATTTTACTCATTTTCTCCCTAGATAAAGAAGCCTCATCTTTGAGCATTTGTGAATAATCCGTTATTAATCTTTCTATTCTTTCAACATCGTGATTAATTATTTTTAAAAGTTTTTCACTTTCATCTTTACCAGTTGTTTTATCTAGCAATTCTGATGCGCTCTTTAAAGATGCTAGTGGGTTTCTAATTTCGTGAGCTAAATCATTAGAAAATGTTTCTGCCCTTTTAGTTCTATATTGAAGTTCTTTTGTCATTTCGTCAATTGATATAGTAAGTTTTCCAATTTCATCATCTCTTGCGAAAACTTTTTTTATATTAATGCTTTCTGAAGATTTCTTCTTTATCGAGTCACTATATCTTACTAATAAACCAATTGGTTTTAAAACATATTTGTTAAGAAACATTGAAAAAATTAAAATTACAAGAGCTACAGCAAAAACAGTTCTAATAATAAAATCTTTTCTCTCTTTAACTGCATTAATAATATCATTAGCTTGCTCGGAAACTAAAATATATCCGATGCCCTCTTCTTGAAGTTTTACTTCACTCAATGTTTTAACAAAAAAATCATTTTTATTAATTTCAGATATTGTTAGAGGATTACCATCATATTTTTCTAATATTGTGTTTAAACTATTTTCATTTTTTTTATTTAAAGGGGCAGAAGAATATTTATTTGCTGAATTTTTTTCATCAATAGCCTCTTCTATTATCACATCTGATCTAGAAAAAACATTTTGATCTAAATCTAAAATATTAGTATCACCAATTAATTTTCCATCGGAGTCATAAAACTGAACACGATCCAAGCTCTGGAATAAAAATCTTGTGGAAAGTAAAAAAGTTCTTATACCATTTGAGCTGTAATCTACGTTTAACCTTTCGAGGTGATCAACTGTATTACTTATAATAATTTTGTGGTTTATCGCTCTTTTTTTAACAAGATTTGGTTGAATTGCTTTTAGATAAAATATCGTAAATAAACCTAGTATAGAAAATGTGGTTAAGTTAAATAATAAAAATTTTTTTAGAATAGAAGCTGTTTTTTTTGATTTCATTAACTAACATTCCATCTATATCCGCTTCCATATCTAGTTTCAATTGCTGAAAATTTTTCGTCAACTTTTTTGAACTTTTTTCTTATTCTTTTTACATGACTGTCTATAGTTCTATCCTCAATTTCAGTATTTTCTTTATACGCGATATCCATTAGATGAGCTCTTTCTTTAATAACACCTGGTCTTTTTGCAAGTTCCTTAACAATTAAAAATTCTGTTGTTGTTAACTTATCTGGTAAGGGCTTTCCATTCCACTCACATTCTAATTGAGCTGGATCTAGCTTGAGCTTTCCGTGGCTAATAATATTTTTTGTATCATCAATAACATTAGATTTTTTTCTAAGTTGCACTCTGATTCTCTCAATAAGTACTTTAGTCGAAAATCCACCTGACTTTTTCACAAAATCATCTGCTCCAAGTTTTAATCCGAGTAATTCGTCTACCTCTTCATCTTTCGATGTTAAAAATATTATTGGAATAGACATTTTCTTTTTTAATTTTTTTAAAAGTTCTTCTCCGTCCATTCTTGGCATTTTTATATCTAAAACAGCTAAGTCTGGAGGATTTCTTGTCAGGCCAATTAAAGCAGATTCTCCATCTATATAAGTTTGTACTTTAAAGCCTTCTCGCTCAAGTGCCATACTTATTCCAGTCAGAATATTTCTATCGTCGTCTACTAATGCAATTGTATGTGCCATAATTTTATTTTCATAATCTTAATGTCAAAATTTAGGCGTTAATGAGCCTCTCCCCAATTATTTCCCGAGTTTACTCCTACCTCTAGAGGAATTGAGAACTTATGGTATTCAGAACTTGAAACTGACACCATAGCATTTTTAATTAATTTCTTTACATTATTTTCATCTTTCTTTGAACATTCAAATATTAATTCATCATGAATTTGAAGTAACATTTTTGCTAACTTTTTTTCTTCTAAAATATTATCAATTTTAATCATTGCTAATCTAATTATATCAGCAGCAGATCCTTGGATAGGAGCATTAATTGCTGCTCTTTCTTGAAAACTTCGCACACTAAAGTTTTTATCATTAATACCTCTTAAATGAATTCTTCTTCCGAAAATATTTGATACATATCCGAATTTTCTGCAGCTTTTAATTGTAGATTGCATATAATCTTTTATCTCAGGAAATTTTTTAAAATAAGAATTTATAAATTCTTGAGCCTCTTCATTTGAAACTGATATTTGTTTTGCTAAACCATATTGGGTTATACCGTATATGATACCAAAATTTATTGCTTTCGCTTTCCTTCTTTGATCCTCAGAAATTTTATTAATCGGCACACCAAAAACCTGGCTAGCAGTAAGTTTGTGAATGTCCTGATTTTGTTTAAATGCTTTTTTAAGCTCTTTAACATCAGCCATATCAGCAAGGATTCTCATCTCTATTTGATTGTAATCAGCAGAAATAAGAACATTATTTTTTTCAGCTATAAAAGCTTTTCTAATTTCTTTTCCGTCTAAAGTTTTAATTGGTATATTTTGTAAGTTTGGATCGCTTGAGGCTAATCTACCAGTGTTAGTCGCTGCTAAAAGAAATGATGTATGAACTCTTTTGGTGTCTTTATTAATATGGTCTTGAAGTGCATCAGTATAGGTACTTTTAAGTTTAGATACTTGTCTCCACTCTAATATTAAATTAGGAAATTTTTGACCGGTTAAAGCAAGATCCTCTAATATTTTAGCACTAGTGGCCAAACTACCTTTTTTAGTTTTTTTTAATTTTGCTATTTTTAATTCGTTGTAAATTATTTCACCAAGTTGTTTGGGCGAGCCAATATTAAATTCTTTTCCTGAAATTTTAAAAATTTCTTTTTCTATTTTTTCTAGTCTTTTTTCAAATTTTTTTGATAGTTCTTTTAGGTAGTTATCATCTACTTTTATCCCATAAGTCTCTAGTTTAGATAATATCTTAATCATTGGTTTTTCAAAAGCTTCATAAATTTGACTAAGCTTTTCGTCTGAAACTCTTTCTGACAAAATTTCATATAATCTTAAAGTCACATCAGCATCCTCTGCTGCATACTCTGTTGCTTTATCTATATCTACTTCTGAAAATTTTAATTGTTTTTTTCCAGAGCCAACCAAATCTTTGTAAGAAATTGTTTTATGGTTTAGATGTAATTCCGACAAAGTATCCATATTATGACGATTATTTCCTGCATCCAAAGTGTAAGAGAGTAACATTGTATCTTCGACAGAGTTTAATTCTACTCCATATTTTTTTAATATAATGAAATCATATTTAATATTTTGACCAACTTTTTTTATACTTGGATCTTCCAAAATTGGCTTAAGTTTTTTTACAACAAAATCTTTATTTAAACCTTTAATATTTTTATGGCCAACCGGAATATAAAAAGAAATATTTTCGGCATAACTTAAAGAAATACCAATTAACTCTGCCACCTGGGGATCTAGAGAAGAAGTTTCAGTATCAACTGAAATAATACTTTTTTTATTTAAATCGATTATTAATTTATTTAAATCATTTTCTTTTGTAATTTTTTGATATTGTTTTGTATTTATTTTTGATGGTTTTGATTTTTTGTCCTGACTAAAATTTTTTTCTCCAGGTTCACCATAAAAACTAATAGCTTGACTTAATAATCTATTAAATTCCATCTCTCTTAAAAAGTTGTAAAGTTTATCCTTATTGATTTTTTTAATTAAAAACTCATTTGGTTCATTTTTGATTGGGACATCATCTTTTAGAGTTACTAGTTGTTTACTCAATAATGCTTTGTCTTTATTAGCAATAAGTGTTTCTCTTCTTTTGTTTTGTTTAATTTCAGAAGCTTTTTTAAGAAGAATATCTAAGTTTTTGTATTTATTAATTAGCTCTGCAGCAGTTTTGACTCCTATTCCAGGCACACCTGGAATATTGTCAGAAGAGTCTCCGGCCAAAGATTGAACATCTATCACTTGATTAGGTTTAACTCCAAATTTTTCAAAAACTTCTTTTTCTCCAATAACTTTACTTTTCATTGGATCGAATAATCTTATCTTAGTGGAGACTAGTTGCATTAGGTCTTTATCAGAAGAAATTACTGTAACTTTTGCTCCAGAATCAATAATTTTTTTTGCGTAGGTGGCTATTAAATCGTCAGCCTCGTAATTAAGAAGTTCTATAGATGGTAGATTAAAAGCTTCAACTGATTTTCTTATATATTCAAATTGAGGAACTAAGTCTTCTGGTGCTTCAGCACGATTAGCTTTATATTCACTATAAATTTCATTTCTAAAATTTTTTCTTGCCGAGTCGAATATTACTGCAAAATGTGTTGGTTTATTTTTAGAGTCGTCTGATCTAGCATCCTCTAACAATTTAAAAAGCATAGAACAGAAACCACTAACCGCTCCAGTTGGAAGACCATCACTTTTTCTTGAAAGAGGGGGAAGAGCATAATAAGCCCGAAAAATATATCCAGATCCATCTACTAAATAAAAATGATCTGTTTTTTTTATTGAACTCATATATACATATTACATTGAAATTTGGATGAATTATAAAAAAGTATGAATAAATTTGCCCTAGCTGTTGAAAATCTAACAAAGATTTATTCTAGTCCTAAAACCAAAAAACATAATAAAGCTTTAAATGAATTAAGTTTTGAAGTCAGACAAGGTGAGGTATTTGGATTATTAGGACCGAATGGAGCGGGCAAGACAACTTTTTTGAGTATTCTAGGAGGCACAGTTATTAAAACTAGTGGAAAAGTAAATGTATGGGGTTTTGATTTAGATCAAAATCCTCGTCAAGTTAGAGCGTCTGTAGGAATAGTCCCCCAGGAAGTAAACTTAGATGCTTTTTTTAGTCCCAAAAAACTTCTTGAACTTCAGGCCGGACTATACGGTATTTCTAAAGAGAACCGTATAACAGATTTAATATTAAAGATGGTTTCTCTTCAAGATAAAGCTAATGCATACTCCAGAAGCTTATCAGGCGGCATGAAGAGAAGATTGCTTATAGCAAAGGCTATGGTTCATCAGCCTCCAATTTTAATTTTAGATGAGCCTACAGCAGGTGTTGATGTAGAACTTAGAAATAATCTGTGGGAAAATGTAAAAGCTCTAAACAAAGAAGGTGTAACAATAATATTAACCACACACTATCTGATTGAAGCACAGGAAATGTGCGATCGAATAGCTATAATCAATAAAGGAAATTTAGTTGCGTTAGATACCACTGAAAAATTACTTGAGAGAATTAAAACTAAAAAAATAAATTTTAAAGTTAAAAATATTGAATTAAATAAGAATTTAATGATGAAAGATATAAATTTTAAAATAAACTCTAAAAATTCAATATTAGTTACTTATGAAAAAAACTCACTAGATTTTGGGGAAATAATCAATTATTTAAATGAAAATAATATAAAAATTGAGGATATTTCAACAGAAGATGGTGATTTAGAAGATGTTTTTGTTCAATTAACAAAACACTAGATTTTAATAAAAAAAAAGTTAAATTAATTAAATGGAATTTGTAAAAAGTTTAAAACAAACAAAAATAATTAAATATATATTTATCGCCTTATTGGGCTCCATTCTTTTAGCAATATCGTCAAAAGTTAAAATACCATTTTACCCTGTCCCTATGACAATGCAAACTTTAGTGGTCTTGTTAATAGGAATATGTTTTGGATGGAAACTTGGTGTGGCAACTATTTCTTTATATTTATTCGAAGGTATAATTGGTTTGCCAGTGTTTTCAGGAACTCCAGAAAAAGGTATTGGAATAGTATACTTCACAGGACCAACAATGGGTTATTTGATAGGTTTTGTGGTAGCTGGATTTTTAGCAGGAAAATTTAATTACGATAATAATTATTTAAAGAATTTTTTTAAATTAGTTTTTGCTACTAGCTTTATTTATGTATTAGGGATTTTATGGCTAGGTACTTTAATAGGATGGGATAAACCAATATTCAAGTTGGGAGCACAACCTTTCTTGTTAGCAGAGTTATTTAAAGTTCTAATTGCAACATTAGCAATAAATCAAATTAGAAAATTCAGAAAATTTCTTTAAGTTATCTTGGAGATCTTTTAGAGAGAATTCTTTGCAGTGTTCTTCTATGCATTTTAAGTCTTCGAGCTGTTTCGGAAACATTTCTATTACATAATTCAAAAACTCGGTGGATATGTTCCCATTTTACTCTATCTGCCGACATTGGATTTTCAGGAGGCTTTGCCTTTGATTCTGGCGATGCTAATAAAGCAGACTCTACGTCGTCCGCATCAACTGGTTTAGAAATGTAATCGATTGCTCCTACTTTAACAGCCTCTACAGCCGTAGGTAGATTCCCGTATCCCGTTAACATTACAATTCTGCTATCTTTTTTATTTTTTGAGAGTTCTTTAACAACATCCAATCCATTTCCATCTTCAAGCCTCAGGTCAACCACAGCAAAGGCTGTAGGAGCTGTTTTAGCAATATCAAGACCTTCGGCTACTGATTTAGCCTCTTTAACTTGAAATCCTTTCTTCTCCATGGCTCTTGCAAGCCTACCCCTTAAGGGATCGTCATCATCAAGGATTAATAGCGATTTATCAGCAAAGTCTGCTAATTTTAGCTGCTCTGGAACGTTTTTATGTGACCTCATGAGAGATCATATAGGTATTGTTGACAAAATTTCAACACGACAAAAATGTTCTTTTTTTCTTTACATAGAGTCAAAAAAACCTTAAATGCGAAATAAATAAGGTTTTTTTTATTAAATTTTTTAAAAAATCTTTGTGTAATTTAAAGCGAGGGACACATGAAATGGGAAAATTTAAAACAGTTAACGAACTAGTTAACTCACTACAACCAGATTACCCCGTATATTGTATACGGCTTAACGAGATTAAAAAATCCGTAAAATTTTTTAAAGAAAATTTTCCAGGAAAGATACTCTACGCCGTGAAAACAAATCCAAACGAAAAAATTATTAAACAGATTATTGCTAATGGTATAAATGAATTTGATGTTGCCTCACTAAATGAAATAAAACTTCTTAATAAAATTAAGTCAGATGTCAAGTTACATTTTATGCATACTATCAAAAGTAAAGAGAGTATATCGTCAGCATATTTTAATTACGGAGTTAGAAGTTTCTCTCTAGACAGTAAAGACGAGTTAAAGAAAATTCTAGAGGCTACTAATCAAGCAAAAGATTTAGAGTTGTTTGTAAGAATTGCAATTTCAAATGAGCATGCAGAAATAGATCTTTCAAGAAAATTTGGAGCACTTCCCTCTGAAGCTTTAGGATTAGTAAGATTATGTAAGGAACATTCAAAAAAACTTGGAATGAGTTTCCACGTTGGCTCTCAATGTATGCATAAAATTTCTTACTCAAAAGGAATTCGTGAAATTGGAAATATAATTAAAAAAACAAAAATAGTTCCGAATACAATTAATGTTGGTGGAGGATTTCCTTCTATATATCCAGATCTTAATCCTGAGCCATTAATTAATTATATGGAAGAAATTAAAAAAGAGCTAAATAACCTGAAGTTAAATAAATTGCCAGAAATTATATGTGAACCAGGAAGAGCTCTTGTAGCAGAAAGTGGATCTACAATTGTTAAAGTTATTTTAAGAAAAAAAAATAGCTTGTACATTAATGACGGAACATATGGATCTTTATTTGACGCTGGGGCACCAAACTTTGTTTTACCATCAAAGATGATTACAAGTGGAAGAGTTCAGTCTAAAAAACTAACTGCTTTTAATTTTTTTGGACCAACTTGTGATGGATTAGATTATATGAAAGGACCTTTTTTGTTACCAAATAATATTAAAGAAGGTGATTATATAGAGTTAGGTCAGTTAGGGGCTTATAGTCTTACTTTCAGAACAAACTTCAACGGTTTTTATTCAAATGATATTCACGAATTAAGTGACAAACCAATTATATCTATGTACGATAATGCTAATGATAAAGTTGGTTCTTTAGTAGCTTAATGAATAAAAAAAATAGTCCGAATATCGGACACAATAAAAAATCTTTACTAAATTCCCCAGTTGAACACATCGATATCAAGTCTTTCGATGCTCGTAAGATTATTGATGGTATGAGTAAGATGTCTTTCACTTCTAGAGATACAGCCAGAGCGGCAGCTATTTATAATGAAATGCTTGCAGATAAAGATTGTTCGATTTTTTTAACTTTAGCAGGATCAACTTCAGCAGGTGGATGCATGGATTTATATACTGATTTAGTAAAACATAACATGGTTGATGCTATTGTGGCTACAGGGGCCTCGATTATTGATATGGATTTTTTTGAAGCTCTAGGTTTCAAGCATTATCAGGGATCCCAGTTTCAAGATGATACTGAACTAAGAAACAACTATATTGATAGGATATATGACACTTATATTGATGAAGAGGAGCTTCAAGCATGTGACAAAACTATATGTGATATTGCTAATTCTCTTAAACCTAAAACATATACCTCAAGAGAATTTATTAAAGAACTTGGAAAATATTTAAAAACAAATTCTAAGAAAAAAAACTCATTAATAGAAACTGCTTATGATGCTAATGTTCCTATATTTTGTCCCGCTTTCACAGATAGTTCAGCAGGATTTGGGCTTGTAATGCATCAGGAACAAAATCCAGAAAATCACATCACTATAGACTCAATAAGAGAGTTCAGAGAAATAACAGAAATTAAACTCAAATCAAAACAATCGGGATTATTAATGGTTGGCGGCGGGGTACCCAAAAATTTTATTCAGGATACAGTGGTTTGTGCAGAGTTATTAGGTAAAAAAGTAGATATGCATAAATACGCTATTCAAATAACTGTGGCAGATACGAGAGATGGTGCTTGTAGTAGTTCTACCTTAAAAGAAGCAAGTTCGTGGGGCAAAGTGGATGTGACGAAGGAACAAATGGTGTTTGCTGAAGCTACAAGTGTATTACCCCTAATAGCAAGCGATGCATTTCATCGTAGACATTGGCAATCAAGACAAAAAAGAAATTTTCAAAATCTATTCAATTGAAAATAATGAGTAAAACGAAAATAGCATTAGTGCAGATGAAAATGTCATCTGATCCGAAAAAAAATATTCAAAATGCTGTCGACAAAATTAATTCTGCAGCAAAAAAAGGTGCAAAAGTAATTTGCTTACCAGAGTTATTCATGACAAAATATTTCTGTCAGGTTGAAAGTCATAAAAACTTTAACTTCGCTGAGAAAATACCAGGGCCTAGCAGTAACTTATTTTCTGCACTTGCTAGAGAACTGAAAATAATTTTAATAATTTCATTATTTGAGAAGAAGACCTCTGGGCTTTATCACAATAGTAGTATTATAATTAATGAAAAGGGTAAACTTTTAGGAAAATACAGAAAAATGCATATCCCTGATGATCCACAATTTTATGAGAAATTTTATTTTGCTCCTGGAGATTTAGGTTTTAAATCTTTTAAAACTTCAAAAGGCAATTTAGGAACTTTAATTTGTTGGGATCAGTGGTTTCCTGAAGCAGCAAGACTAACAGCTCTCAAAGGAGCAGAAATTATTTTTTATCCAACCGCTATTGGATGGCATCCAAAAGAAAAAAGGAAATTTGGTAAATCGCAACTCGAGTCCTGGCTTTCAATTCAAAGGTCACACGCAATAGCTAATGGTATATATGTTGCTGCAGTAAATAGAGTTGGAATTGAAAAACAAGGTAATAAAAAGATAGAATTCTGGGGGAATAGTGTAATATTTGATCCAAGTGGTAACGTTGTTAAAAAGGCCAGTTTAAAAGAAAACATTTTAATTTGTGAAATTGATTTCAAAAAAGTAGAAACCTCTAGACAACATTGGCCTTTTTTTAGAGATAGAAGAATAGACTATTATAAAGGACTACTTAAAAATCCAAGAGATGCCTAAAATAACAAAATCTCTTTTCAGGATGCCAGCTGAATGGGAAAGACAACAATCTACATTGATGGGATGGCCTTATAATAAAAATGATTGGCCAGGCAAGTTTAATAATATTCCAAGCATATTTGCTAAAATAATTTCAAAAATCACAAAATCTCAAAAAGTAAATCTTCTAATTAATAATCACAAATCTAAGAATTTAATTAAAAAATTGCTTAGGAAAAATAATGCAAGAATACGAAATATAAAATTTATAATTTGTAAAACAGACAGGGTATGGATGCGAGATATAGGACCAATATTTATTAAAGATCAAAAAAATCAAAATATTTTATTAAATTGGAAATTTAATGGCTGGGCTAAATATAAAAATTATAGAGCAGATAATAGAGTCAACATGGGAATAAAAGATCATTGCAAAGGGTATGTCATCAATCCTGAATTTAATAAAAAATCGATAGTTCTTGAGGGTGGAGCAATCGATGTTAATGGAAAAGGTTTACTGCTCACAACAAAAGAATGTTTGCTAAGTAAAATTCAACAAAGAAATTTTTTCTTAAAAAGAAAAGATTATAATCTTATTTTCAAAAAATTTTTTGGAGCAAAAAAGGTTATTTGGCTAAATAAAGGAATTGCGGGAGACGATACTCATGGTCACGTTGATGATATTGCTAGATTTGTAAAAACTAATAAAGTTTTTCTCGCTTACGAAAATAATAAAAAGGATAAAAATTTCAAAAATCTCAACGAAAACTATAAAATTCTAAAAAAAATTAAAATTGGTTCCTCTCAAATAAAAATTATTAAGATTCCTATGCCTAGACCAATTTATATAGATAAAGTAAGAGTCCCAGCATCATATCTAAACTTTTATATCTATAATAAATTCGTTTTATTGCCAACTTTCAAAGATCCTAAAGATAAAGTAGTAATCAAAATTTTTAAAAAAGAATTTAATAATAGAAAAATTATTCCAATAGATTGTTCCGAATTAATTTGGGGTTTTGGAGCAATTCATTGTTTAACACAACAAGAACCAAAATAAATTTGCTCTTATAGTAAAATATTTTTAGGTGACCAACTAATAACTACTGAAGCACCACCCAAATTTTTATCATCTTTAAACAAAAGTTTAGCATTTTGTCTCTCTAATAAAGTTTTGCCTAAGAAGGTTCCAAGACCTAAGCCTGAGTTTGAATTTAATTCTAAAGATCTTGATTTAATATATGGTTCTCCCAATTTGGTAATAATATCTTTAGGAAATCCCGGCCCATCATCATTTACTATAATTTTTATTTCTTTATCATCACTTATCAAAAAGATATTAACTTTACTTTTTGAAAATTTTATCGCATTACCAATAAAATTTCTTAAACCATAGATCATTTCTGCGGACCTTTGAATGTCAATTTTATTTTTGTCGTTGTTAGAAACTAGAACAATTTCTTTAGAAGAAGTTTCTTTGAAAGAATTTACAATTTCTTCAAGTAAGTTTTCTAATTTCGTTGAGCTGAAAAATTTATCTTCTTCTATCTGTTTTTTTGAAATTCTTTTAAGAATTTCACTACATCTTTTAGATTGACTGATTAATAAGTCAATATCTTTAGATAGCTCGTTGTTATCTCCAATTTCTTTTTTTAATTCTTTAGCTACTACACTAATTGTAGCTAGGGGTGTTCCTAGAGAATGAGCTGCAGCTGCTGCTTGCCCCCCTAAGGACTCTAATTCATACTCTTTATAAATGACTTCTTGTAGTTTTTTAAAAGCTTCCTCGGTTTTCTTTTTTTCACCAGAGAAACGAATGCCGAAATAACTTAAAAAGATTAAACCGATCAACACAGAAATAATAATTCCAGTTTTATAAAAGTTTGGAAAATGTAACAAATTCATATCTTCCCCTGGTAGCGGTAAGTAAAAAAATGATATGGTAAATAAAAGAATTGATGTTATTAAACCTAAGATAATTGTTGTGCCCATACTTAAAAATGTTGAAGAAACAATAGCTGGAATAACTAACAAGAAAGAAAAAGGATTAAATATCCCCCCTGTCAAATAAAGAAGAGCGCTCAATTGTATTAGATCACACAAAAGAAAAGGGGCTGCATAAAAATCTTTTAGTTGATTGATTTTAATTCCAAATTGAAGGTATAAATTTGTAGCTAAACCAAATGAAATAATTAAGTAACTTTCTATGATTGGGAACGGTAAATTTAAGTAATAAAAAACTATACTAATAGCCAAAATTTGGCCAATTATGGCAATGTACCTAAGAATTGTTAATGTATTTTTATCTAAACTTAAGTTCTCTTTTGTGCGAAAAAGAGTAGAAAAATTCATAATTTTTTTAAATATCTAAATTTGTAACATCCAAAGCATTATTTGTTATGAATTCCTTTCTTGGCGCTACTTCATCACCCATTAGTACTTCTATCATTTTTTGATCGTCTTTGGATTTATCTTTTGTGCCTTTTGAATATTGAACTCTTAACATGGTTCTATTATCAGGGTTAAGAGTTGTTTCCCATAGCTCTTCGGGGTTCATTTCACCTAGCCCTTTAAATCTTTGTATTGATAATTTTTCTTTTTGTTCCTGGATAAATCGATTAAATTCAATGCTTCCTTTTTTTATTTTTTTGTCAGTTTTAGCACTTTGTAAAATATATTTTTCTAAGGCTTTTTCATCCTTTATATAAACGCTTTTATTTGATTTTGTTACTTTAAATAAAGGAGGTTGCGCAAGATAGATGTGTCCATTTTCTATTAATTGGTTAAATGGATAATTATTAAAAAACGTTAAAAGCAAAGTTCTTATATGTGAGCCGTCAACGTCGGCATCTGTCATGATTACAATTTTGTCATATCTTAAATTTTCTATATTGAAATCTTTAGAACCTGTCCCTAAAGCATTTATTAATGTTACAATTTCACTTGATGACATCATCTTTGATAAAGCCTTCGTAGTTTGATCTTCACCATTTTTTTTTCCATTAACATAAGTATTCAAAATTTTACCTCTCAAGGGTAAAACTGCTTGATACTCTCTAACTCTTCCTTGTTTAGCAGACCCGCCAGCGGAATCTCCCTCTACAATAAATAATTCTGTCCCCTCTCTTTTTTGAATTTGGCAATCTGCAAGTTTTCCTGGTAGACCTGAAAGTTCAAAAGCACCTTTTCTTCTTACACTGTCTCTAGCTTTTCTCGCAACATCTCTAGCCATAGCCGCTTGAGTAATTTTTTCTAGTATTACTCTCGCTATTGAAGGATTTTGATCAAACCAGGTTGAAACCTTTTCGCTAATTATATGCTCTACAATATTTCTTATTTCTGAAGAAACTAACTTATCTTTAGTTTGAGAAGAAAACTTTGGATCTGGCATCTTAATCGAAATTACTGCCGTCAAACCTTCTTTGATGTCTTCACCAGAAAGCACAATTTTATTTTTTTTACTACTGCGATCTGCAGAATATTTGTTAATAACTCGAGTTAATGCACTTCTAAAACCTAAAAGGTGTGTTCCACCATCTTTTTGAGGAATATTATTTGTAAATGGAAGAACTTCCTCAGAGTATCCCGCATTCCATTCCATTGAGCATTCTAAAATGACATCATTTTTTGTAGCTGTTACATATATTGGTTTTTTAAATACTTCTTTTTCATTCTTATTTATTAAAATAGGTTTTTTATTATTTATATATTTAACAAATTCTGTAATTCCTCCCTCATATTTATGGATGTATTCTTTTTGCTTTTTGTTAGTGTTATCTTTTAATGAAATTGAAATACCTTTATTTAAAAATGCAAGTTCACGTATTCTTTTTTCTATAATAGATGCACTAAATTTTATTGATGAAAAAATTTCTTTGGAAGGTAAAAAGGTAATTTTTGTACCTGTTTTCTTTGTTTTTCCTAATCTTTTCAATGGTTTGACAGAATTGCCATCTTTAAATTTAATCTCGTATTCGCTTCCATCTCTAAAAATATTTAGAGAAAGATCTTGAGATAAGGCGTTAACTACTGAAATACCAACTCCATGTAATCCTCCTGAAACTTTATAGGAGTCATGGTCAAATTTACCTCCTGCGTGCAATTGGGTCATTATAACCTCTGCTGCTGACATTTTTTCTCCTTTGTGAATATCTACAGGTATACCTCTGCCATCATCTTCTACTGTCACAGTATTGTCTGGATTTATAGAGAGGCTAATATTTTTACAATACCCTGCTAAAGCTTCATCTATTGAGTTGTCTACGACTTCAAAAACCATATGATGTAAACCAGAGCCATCATCTGTATCTCCGATATACATACCCGGTCTTTTTCTAACTGCGTCTAGACCTTTAAGTACCTTAATCGAGTCAGCTGCGTACATTTTTTTATCTTTTAATTCAGAATTTTTAGACATTGTTATTTTTAAGAAAAATCATTATACCATTTTTTTTTAGTAATATAAAACTCAGTGATATCTATGGGCTCCAAAACTATCTATTACCAACGATTATAGCTAAAAAAAGAAAAAAAATTAATAATTTGATCAAAATCAAATTTTCATAGGCATTATAACATAATAACTATTTTTATCTGATCCATCTTCTATCAAAACTGGAGAAACGGAGTCTTTTAAATTTATTTTTAAACTGTCATTTTCAACTTCAGATGCGATGTCAATTAAATATTTGGAGTTAAAACTTATATTGAGATTTTCAGAGTTGAATTTTGCATTAATTTTTTCGTTACCATCACCAGAATTTGCGCTATTAACTGATAATTGAACATTATCTTTGTTAATAAGTAGTTTTACACCTTCTTTCCTATCTAAAGAAACACTTGCAACTCGTTCTATTGAGGAAACAAATTCTTTTGAGGGAACCATTAATATTTTTTCGTTATTTGTTGGTACAACTTTTTTATAATCTGGGAATTTTCCATCTATAACTTTTGAAATAAGTTGAGTTTTGCCAATAGAAAATTTAATTTTGTTTTCACTTATTTGCATTTTTAACTGATCTGAATTCTCTATAAGTAAAGAACATAGCTGAAAAACTGTTTTTTTAGGTAAGATAAATGGAGTAAAATTTTCTTGATTATTAAGTTCAATACTGCTTGAAGATAATCTATGACTGTCTGTTGCAACTCCAGTCAAAAAACTTCTACCATTTCCTTCTGTCAAATGAATAAATATCCCGTTTAAGTAATGTCGCGTGTCATCATTTGAAATGGATATTTTTGTTTTGTTAAGTAATTTAAGAAATTTGCTATTATTAATACTAATTTCATCACTATCAAACTTGTCAGCAAACGACGGGAAATTATCTGTGGGTAAACACAGTAAATTAAAATCTGCATTCTCACTTTTCAAACTTAATTTATTTTCAGATTTTAAATCAAATTTAAGTTCAGAATTAGAGGATATTTTTCTTAAAATATCATAAAGAATTGCTGCTGAAGTTGTAGTGCTACCCTCGTTAATAATCTTGACATCTAATATCTCGTCATAAAAAATAATATCTAAATCTGTAGCTACAATTAAAAGTTTTTTATCTTTTAATTGTAAAAGAACGTTAGACAATATAGGTAAAGTATTTTTTTTCTCTACAACACCTTGAACAAAATTTAACGATCTTAATAAATTATCTCTTTTAACAACAAATTGCATTATTACTGATCAAGCAAAATACTTTTAATTTGGTTTAAGTTTTTTTTCATTTCATCATCTTGCTCTGATAACCTTGTAATTGTTTTGACTGCATGTATGACAGTTGTATGATCTCTATTGGCAAATCTTCTGCCAATTTCTGGAAGAGATCTTGATGTCATTTTTTTTGCTAAGTACATTGCAACTTGGCGAGGTCTTGCTAGTGGCCTTGATCTTCTTTGAGATAGCATCTCTGACAAACTTATATTGAAATAATTTGAAACTACATTTTGTATTTTATCAACAGTGATTACTCTTATTTGACTGAAAACATCTTTAAGGATGTTCTTACAATCATTTATACTTAATTCTTTATTATTAACCCTACTAAATGCAACAACTCTGTTTAATATCCCAATTAATTCTCTAATGTTTGTTTTACTCTCATTTGCAACATAGTTGATAACTTCATCACTTAGTTGAATATTTTCTTTAAATTGACTTTGGATTTCCTCAAGTTTTTTTCTGATTATTTTAATCTTCAACTCTAAATCCGGAGTTTCAATGTCAACAACTAATCCGCCAGCAAGTCTTGATTTAATTCTATCTTGGACTCTATCTAGTTTCATTGGCGTTCTGTCTGACGAAATAATTATCTGAGAGCCCTTATCCATTAAGCTATTAAAAGTATGAAAAAACTCCTCTTGTAGGCTATCTTTGCCACTTATAAATTGAATATCGTCAATTATAAATACCGATGATTTTCTAAAGAAATCTTTAAAATTAACCATATCATTTTTTTTAATTGATTTTATAAAATGGTACATAAATCTTTCAGCAGATATAAACATTACATTATTGTTGTCTTGGAGTTCTAAACCGATTGCATTAAGCAAGTGAGTTTTTCCCAAACCAACACCACCACACAAATATAGTGGATTGTACCTAGAAATATCTTCGCAGACTTTTTTAGAATACGACAATGCAATATCATTGCTTTTTCCCTGGATAAAATTGTCAAAATTCAGTTTAGGATTTAATCTGTTATAGTTTAGTATTGAGTCTTTAATTTCAGTTACTTTATTGAGTTCATTATATTTAATAATTTCTTGATTTTGTTTATTTTCCTCAATAATTTTAAACTCGATTCTGTTTAAGCTGAGTTTAAAAGATTTTACTTGTTCTAATATTTTATCTAAATACCTTGAAACTATCCAATCTCTAAAAAATCTTGTTGGCACACCTAAAATTAAGTAATCGTTGAACTCCTTAATAAGGGTCAATTTTTGCAACCAACTATTGTAGATTTCACTACCAAAAGTTTTTTGAAATGATGATTGTATTTCTTCCCAATTAAGCGTTTTTTCTTCTTCGGAAACATAAACGCTGTGAGCTTTTGTTTTATTTTTTTCCATGTAGATAATTTATTCGGAGAATCCTTTAAACTCTCTTTTAAAAATATTTGCAAGAAATTTTTTTCTAAAATGAAAAAAAAATTGATTCAGGTTGTAACACTATCGTAAAGATAGAAATGAAAAATCTACAACTTTAGAAAGAAACTATATTTGGATAAAAAAATATTTTAAAACTAAATGTGGTTTTTTTAATTTAAAATTATCAACTCGAGATTGATGATTAAAATTTATATTTTTTTTGAGATTTTTGAAATTTTTCGTGCGGCGGTTTTTTTATTTATTACACCTGATTTAGCAACCTGCATTAGAATTGATTGAAATTTTGAGAAATATTTTTTTGCTTTATCTTTATCTTTTTCTTTAGATTTTAGTAATTGTTCCATTTGTTTAATGGCATTTTTGTATTTACTTTTTCTTATTCTGTTAATCTGAGTTTGTTTTTTTACTCTTCGAACTCTTCTAATTGCTGATTTTGTATTTGGCATTTTTAAGATTGTATATATTGAGGTATAATTAGGGTCAACTTTATTATTTTTGACATCTTTTACAAAAAAAAGTAGCTCGACTCGACAGGACAATTCTTATTATGAAGCCTCTACAATCTATGTTAGAACACTTTTCACCTTGACGACCATAAACTTTAAAATGTTGCTGATAGTTTCCTTTTTTTCCATTGTCACTAGAAAAATCTTTAATAGATGAACCGCCTAATTTTATTGAATTTTTAAGTATTTTTTTTGTGTTTTTAATAATTTTTTTAATTTCAAACTTTTTAAGTGTAGAAGTCATCCTTAGTGGCTTGATATTACTTTTAAAAAGAATTTCATTTACGTAAATATTTCCTAGGCCAGATACAAACTTTTGGTCCATCAAAACATCTTTTATATTCCTCTTTCGTTTATTAATATATTTTTTAAAGTAATAGTAATTAAAGTTTTTTTCTAATGGTTCTGGCCCCAAATTTTTTAAATGGCCATTATTCTTTAATAGTTTATTATTAATGATTTTAATAAAACCAAACTTGCGTACATCATTATAAATTAATTTTTGCTGATTTTGTAAATGGAAAATTACTCTGTCATGCTTACTATCTTTATGAGGGTCAAGTTTGTAATAAAAGCTAGTCTTATACTTACGATTTTTTTTATCTATAAAAAAAAATTTTCCTGTCATACCAAGATGAACAAGCATAACAAAAGCTTTATTGAATTCAAAAATAAGAAATTTTGACCGTCTCAATATATTTTTGATTTTAGATCCGCTTAATTTGGAGATTTCATCTCTGTTCACCTTGTATCTTAAATTTTTATCAATTATTTTTACTTTTTTAATTACTAAGTTTTGTGTTTTCCTCTTTAAGGACCTTTTAACAACTTCAACTTCTGGTAATTCTGGCATATAATTATTTAATGAAAAACACTATTCTAGATAAAACTAAATTAGTCAATTCTGTTTTTTCTGAAGTTCACCAAAAGTATGATTTGATGAATGATATTATGTCCTTAGGTGTTCACAGGATTTGGAAAGAAAAATTTATAGATTGGATGAATCCCCTACCTGGAACAAATTTAATTGATGTTGCTTCAGGCACTGGTGATATTGCTAAAAGTTTTTTCAAAAGATCTAATAAGTCTAGTTTCATTACTTGTGTAGAACCTAATATAAAAATGCTTAGTCAAGGTAAAATTAAGTTGAAGGACATAGGCAATATTAATTGGATAAACAGCAAAGCAGAAAAATTACCTTTAAGTGATAACTCTTTTGACTATTATTCAATTAGTTTTGGTATAAGAAATGTTTCTAATATAAATGATGCTTTAAAAGAAGCCTATAGAGTATTAAAACCGGGAGGTCGTTTTATGTGTTTAGAATTTTCTAAGATAAATAATGAAATACTTAATTCTATATATAAACAATATTCAAAAACACTCCCATATATTGGAAAGCTTATTGTAGGATCGGACAAACCGTACAAATATTTAGTCAATAGTATAGAAAAATTTTACGATCAAGAAAAATTAGTTGAATTAATGTTCAAAAATGGTTTTTCAAAAATAGAGTACAGAAATCTTTCAAATGGGATATCAGCTATTCACTCAGGTTGGAAAATTTAAATGTTAAAAAGAGTTTTTAAATTATTTCAAATTGCAAGAAAATTTTCTACCTCTGGCGCAGTTGGAACGATAAATGAAATTCATCAATTGCCGAGTACAATTAATTTATTTTTTAATTTTATTTCTTTAGGAGCAAATACAAATCAACAATATAGCCAAAAAAAACCAGGTGAAAAGTTATGCACTGCTCTTCAAGGAATGGGAACAACCTTTATAAAATTAGGTCAATTTTTAGCTACTAGACCAGATATAATCGGAGAAGAGTTAGCAAAAAATCTTGAAAAATTACAAGATAAAGTACCTGCGTTTGACCTACATGATTCAAAAAAAAATTATAAAAAAAGAAATTGGTGAAAACTACTATAGAGATATTACTCAAATAAGTGAGCCAATCGCTGCCGCATCTATTGCTCAGGTCCATCTAGCTAAAATAAAACATGAAGGAAAAGAAAAACAAGTTGCTATAAAAATATTAAGACCTGATATCGAAAAATTATTCAATGAAGAATTGGATGCTTTAATGTTATTTGCTTACATAGTAGAAAATACTTTTACAAAAGCAAAAAGATTAAAGTTAGTTGAAGTTGTTCATTTATTAAGAGAAATAACTAATATAGAAATGGATTTAAGGTTTGAGGCTGCTGCTGCTAATGAACTTTATGAAAATACAAAAAATGATCAAGGATTTGTAGTACCAAAAATTTATTGGAATTATACAACAAAAAAAATATTGACCTTAGACAAAGTCGAAGGTGTTTCTATACGTGAAATACAAAAAATTAATGATTTAGGAGTAGACCTTAAGAAACTAGCAGAAAGCTTAATACAATTATTTTTAACACAGGCTGTAAGAGATGGCTTTTTTCATGGTGATATGCATCAAGGCAATTTATTTGTAGATGCGAAAGGAAATATAATACCAGTAGATTTTGGTATTATGGGACGCTTAGATAAAAATAATAGAAAATTTTTAGCTGAGATTTTATATGGTTTTATTAAAAGAGATTATGTTAAGGTTGCTGAAGTCCATTTTCAAGCTGGTCTTGTTCCTAAAGCTGCCTCGAAAGAGGAATTTGCTCAAGCCTTAAGATCAGTGGGAGAACCTATTTTTGGACAATCTATAAAAGATATTTCTGGTGGAAATCTATTAGCTCAATTATTTGAGATCACAGAGAAGTTTAATATGCCTACTCAGCCTCCGCTTCTTTTATTACAAAAAACAATGGTAGTGGTTGAAGGGGTTGCAAGAAGACTTTATCCCGAAACAAATATTTGGGAAGTGTCTAGACCAGTTCTAGAAGATTGGCTAAAAAATGTTAAAAGTCCAAAATCTACTTTCGATACAGCAATTAATACTTCATCTGAAATTCTTAAAAGAATACCAGATCTTCCAGAGTTAATGGATAGAGCTGATTATGCTTTAAAGTTAATGGCTGATGGAAATTTGAATTTAGCTCTTGGAACAAATAAAAATTTAGAATTAGAACAAATGAAGATTAAAAACTTTAGAAATAATATAGTTATTAGTTTTTTTGGTGTTGTAATTGTCTTTCTATTAGTATTTTAATTACTTATGACTGTAAAAAATAAAAAAATTCTAATTATCATTGGTGGAGGTATTGCAGCTTATAAGTCTTTAGATTTGATAAGATTGCTAAAAAAAAATGACAATGAAGTTAAAACTATACTTACTAAAAGTGGTAAAGAATTTGTCACTCCTCTATCAGTTTCTACTCTGACAAAAAGTAAGATTTTTGAGAATATTTTTGACAAGGACTCTGAGGTAGAAATAGATCATATTGCATTATCTAGATGGGCCGACTTAATAATTGTATTGCCTACAACTGCAAATTTTATGACAAAGTTAAGTCTTGGAAAAGCGGAAGATTTAGCGACAACAGTAATATTAGCATCTAATAAAGATATTTTATTAGTTCCTGCCATGAATGTGAGAATGTGGGTACACAAAGCGACACAACAAAATGTAAAAATTTTAAAGGATTATGGCTATCTTTTTATAGGTCCTGAAAAAGGTGAGATGGCCTGTGGGGAGTATGGTGAGGGCAAAATGTCGAGTCCAAGACAAATTTACTCATTTATTGAAAAATATTTTAATAAAAAAAATATTATAAAAAGTAAAAATCTTAAAGCTTTAGTTACAGCCGGGCCAACAAGGGAGTACTTGGATCCAGTGAGGTTTATATCAAACGAGTCAAGTGGGAAGCAGGGATTTGAAATAGCTGAAGCATTAAGTAGGCTAGGTATAAAGACAACTTTAATTACGGGACCATCACATCTTTATCCAAAAAAAGATATCAAAACAAAAAAAATAGTCACAGCAAATGAGATGTTTGAGGAGGTAAAAAAGTGTTTGCCAGTAGATATTGCAATATGTACTGCTGCTGTAGCTGACTTCAAGCCAATTAAGAAAAGTAAGGTTAAAATAAAAAAGGATAATATTAAATTAAAATCTATTGAATTGGAGAAGAACAGGGATATTGTTGAATTTCTAGGGAAGAACAATAAACATAGGCCAAGCTTAGTAATCGGTTTCGCAGCTGAAACTGAAAATTTAAATAAAAACGCTTTTTCTAAATTAAAACAAAAAAATTGTGATCTTATAGTTGTTAACGATGTTTCCAAAAAAGATAGCGGACTTAATTCAGATTATAATAGAGTTTCGATAATTGATAATTCAGGAAAAATAAAAGTAATAAAAAAAAATAAAAAAAGTTTTATAGCTAACGTTATAGCTGAAATAGTCTTAGACAAACTCTTAATGAATGACAGAAGTTTTAATTAAAAGACTATCTAAAAATATCGAACTACCTAAATACGAGACAAATGGTTCATCAGGGATGGATCTTTCAGCAAATATTGAAAAACAGATTAAAATAGAGCCAGGGAAAACTTCAATAATTCCAACTGGTATATCTGTGTCTATTCCCGAAAATTTTGAAATACAAATTAGATCGAGATCAGGATTGGCTGCTAAAAGTCAGGTAGCAGTTCTTAATTCACCTGGAACGATAGACGCTGATTATAGAGGTGAATTAAAAGTAATATTAATAAATTTGAGCAATAAAACTTTTGTTGTTGAGAAAGGTGCACGCATCGCTCAAATGGTATTGTGCCCTATTGTTAAAGCAAAATTTAAGGAAGTAGATAAATTAGAGGATACAATTAGAGGTGAAGGTGGTTTTGGATCTACTGGATTGAAATAATTTATGCAATTAGGATTAAAAGATTTTAAAAGGTTTGAAAAACAAATAATTCTTAAAAATGTTGGAGTAGCTGGGCAAAAAAAAATACTTAACGCTAAAGTATTAATAATCGGTATTGGAGGTTTGGGTTGCCCACTTTTAACGTATTTAGCAGCATCTGGGGTGGGAACGATAGGAATTGCAGATCCAGATAAAGTTGAAATAAGTAATTTAAATAGACAAACGTTATTTTCTACTAAAGATATAGGAAAGTACAAAGTCAATCAGGCTAAGTTAGGTATTAATAGAATAAATAAAAAAATTAGAATTAAAATATTTAAAAAAAAAATAACTTCTAATAATATAAAATCGATTATCAAAGATTTTGAAATAATTTGCGACGGAACTGACAACTTTGAAACTAGATACTTGATTAATGATGAATGTAAAAAAATGAAAAAAATACTCATCTCTGCAGCGATCAATAGATTTGACGGTCATTTATACAAGTTTAATTTTAAAAAAAAGACATCCTGTTACAGGTGCTTTATGCCAGATAAGCCTGCTTTAGAAAAAAATTGTGAAACAGAAGGAATTTTCTCTCCTGTAGCTGGAATTTTGGGTTCGCTACAAGCAAACGAAGTTTTAAAAACAATTATAGGAATAAAGAATGGTTTAGATAATCAGATGATAATTTTTGACTCAATTAAAATAAATTTAAGAAAAATAAAATTATCTTTCAATCCTCAATGTAAAAACAAATGTTAAAAATTTTTTATATTTTTTTCATTGTTTATTTTTCTTTTCAGAGTCTTTTGGCAAATGAATATTTTTTAACCTTGAGAAACGACAAAGTAAATCTTAGACAAGGACCATCTTTCGAATATCCCATCAAGTTATTTTACAAAAAGAAATATTTACCTGTTTTAATTCTAGATAAATCTGAGAATTTTAGGAAAATAAAAGATCATGAAAATAATACTGGTTGGATTCATATTTCACAATTATCAAAAAAAAAAGCGGCTATCACAACTGATGATGATCAATTAATTTTTAAAAAACCTTCTATTTATTCTAAGCCTCTTGTGATTCTAAAAGAAGGAAGGTTATGTAAGATCCATAAGTGTAAAGATGAATGGTGTAAAGTAAGTGTAGAAAAATATAAAGGTTGGGTTAAAAAAAATATTTTATGGGGTCTACTTTAAAACTATTTCTTGTTCTTAGATGTCCAGATTTTATCTAGCACGAAGTACCAAACTGCGTTAGCAATCGGCTCAACTATTGCATCAGTTAAAGCAATCGCGAATGAAACATTGGATATTAACATTAAAACTGTTATGGCAATTAAAAAATGTCCAATTGTATAGATTAAGGTTCGTAAAAGAGATCCTTTGTTGCTTTGATAAATATCTTTTACAGTAAGATAGATTCCTTTATTGAACTCTGCCATTTTTAAACGGATTTTCTAAAACACAAGCTACAAGATGTATCCTATCTTGCTCACCGCCATTAAAGAAGTTGTGATATTTAGTGTTGTTTGTAATAGTTGCTGATCCATCTGCTGGCATGTGCTTACAAACATCTTCGATGACCATTCTGCAACCTTTATTCGTTATGATTGGAATATGGAGTCTTGGCTCTGGATCTCTATGCCAACTTAGAGTTGATCTAGGTTCTTTTAATAATATTCTTACTCTTCCAAGTTTAAAGTGTTTCCTTAAAGTATTATAAACTTCCTCAAAATATGTATTTTTAAACTCAGGAACTATTTCTGTATATTTTGACTCATCAATAGCCTTGTCTCTCTCTACTTCTTTACCTTTTTCATCAGGTATAGTCCAGTAAGTGCCTCTTACATTGTGACCCTCTGTAGAATTTTTATCACCTGGAATTTGATTTATAGAAATGGCCCCAAAGTTTTTAATACCAAGAGTGCTGAATTTCTTTTTTTTTAATACAATATTTAAATCAGCTTTTAATTTATCAATATCAAATTTTAAATTTGGAACTTTAAAAAAATCATCTTTTATATTTTGATTTAACTTTTCTAAGTTTTGTGTTTTTACAATTTCCATATTAATTTAACTTTTTAAGGTTAACTCTATCTGCGTTCATAATTTTTGTCCAAACTTTAATAAAATCTTTAATAAATTTTTCTTTATTGTCGTCTTGTGCATAAACTTCCGCATAGGATCTAAGAATAGAATTGGATCCTAGGACTAAATCAGCCCTAGAGGCTGTAAATTTAACTTTATTAGTTTTACGGTCAATTATATCGTATGAGTTTTTTCCAGTTGGTTTCCAAGTATATTTCATGTCAACTAAATTTACAAAAAAGTCATTTGTAAGTGCTCCAACTTTATCAGTCATAACACCTTTTTCTTTGGCAGTTGAATGATTTGTTCCTAGCACTCTCATTCCTCCTACTAAACAAGTCATTTCCTGTGCAGTTAAACCCATAAGAGACGCTCTCTCTAAAAGTAGTTCCTCAGGCATTACTGAGAAATCACCTTTAAAATAGTTTCTAAAACCATCATGATGAGGTTCTAACCATTTGAAACTTTTAATTTCAGTATGATCTTGTGAAGCATCACCCCTTCCAGGGTTAAATGGAACTTTTGCTTTAGAACCCGCTTTTTTAATAGCTTTTTCAAGGCCGACATTTCCTGCTAATACTATTGTATCAGCAATTGTCGCTCCAGTTTTCTTAGCTATTCCCTCAAGCACTTTTAAAACTTTAGAGAGTTTTTTTGGCTCGTTTGCTTCCCATTGGTTCATTGGTTCTAAACGAATTCTTGCTCCATTAGCTCCACCTCTTTTATCAGTTCTTCTGTATGTTCTTGCGCTATCCCAGGCAGTAGTAATTAAATCACTAGAACTTAATTTTGACGAAGAAATCATTTTCTTCACTCTCTCTACGTTATATTTCTTTTTAGGTTTTGGAACATTGCCTTGCCAATATAAATCTTCTTTAGGAGCCCAAGGTCCAATATAGTTTTCTTTATTTCCCATTGTTCTATGAGTTAACTTGAACCAAGCTCGCGCGAAGGAATCCTCAAAGAATTTAGGATCTTTATAAAATCTTTCTGAAATTTTTCTATACTCTGGATCCATTGCCATTGCCATGTCGGCATCAGTAAACATTAATCTCGCTTTTTTATTAGGATCTCCCAAGTCTCTTGGTTTTTTTTCCTCTTCAAGATTGATTGGTTCCCACTGCCAAGCACCTGCAGGACTTTTTTTACTTTCCCACTCATAATTAAGTAAAAGATCTAAATATTGGTGATCCCACTTATCAGGGTTTGTCGTCCAAGCTCCTTCGAGACCTGATGTAATTTGATTAGCTCCAGTACCATTTTCCTGGTTCCAGCCAAAACCTTGTTCATGAATATCAGCTCCAGCAGGTTCTGGTCCTAAATTGTCAGGATTACCATTACCATGCGCTCTTCCAATAGAATGGCCACCAACTGTAAGTGCTGCAGTTTCAACATCATTCATTCCCATTCTTCCGAAAGTTTCTCTGACATCCATCGCGGTTCTTACCGGATCAGGTTTCCCCTCAACACCTTGGGGGTTTACGTAAACTAATTGAAAATGAGAAGCTGCAAGAGGTGCTTCTAATGAAGATCTATCTTGTGGATCTCCGTATCTGTTAACTGCTAATGGAACTGTTTCTTTTCCCCAGTAAACATCTTTTTCTGGCTCCCAAATATCCTCTCTACCAAATGAAAAACCGAAAGTTTTAAATCCAGCATGCTCATAAGCCATAGTACCAGCTAGCACCATTAAATCTGACCAACTTAATCTATTGCCGTATTTTTTTTTAATCGGCCATAAAAGACGTCTAGCTTTATCCAAGTTTGTGTTGTCAGGCCAAGAATCTTGAGGTGAGAATCTATGTGATCCAACATTAGGTCTTCCGTCGAATTCTCTATAAGTACCAACCTGGTGCCAAGTTAGTCTCACCATTAATCCACTGTAAGTTCCAAGATCTGCTGGCCACCACTCTTGGCTGTCTGTCATCAACTTTAATAAATCTTTTTTTAAAGCTTTAAAATTTAATTTTTTAACTTCCTTTTTATAATCATATCCCGGAAGAGGATTTGTCTTTGTATCGTGTTGGTGTAAAATATCCAAATTTATACTATTAGGCCAAAGTCTGGCAGTATTTGACTCTCCAGCTTTAGTAACGCCACCGTGCATGACTGGGCATTTACCATTATTACTTTTTTTATAATCTACACTCATATTTCTAGTTTATAATTATTCTAAAGTGAAAAACAAGCGACAAACTGTCAATTTTTCAAATTTATAAATACCTCAACATTCTTAATTTTTTTACCATTTGGTGCTTTTGGAATTTTTTGAATGATTATATCATTCGAATCGATGTCTATTAATTCTGAAGTATCGCTATCATAAAAATGGTGATGGTTTGAAACATTAGTATCAAAATAAGTTTTGTTTCCTCTTACTTCAACTTCACTTAAATGTCCGGCTGTTTTAAATGCGTGAACGGTATTATAAATTGTAGCTAGCGCAATTTTAGAAGCCGATTTTTTGCTCAAAAGTTTGTTTAGACTTTCGACTGTAAAATGGAAAGTTTTTTCTCTTTCAAATAAAAATTTAGCTATTTCAACTCTTTGTTTAGTCGGTCTTAACCCAGAAGATCTTAATTTTTTTAAAATGTCTATTTTTTTCACGTTTTAGTTCGTTTTTTGATCTACTTTATAATCATTCTAAAAACAAAATATATATGAAACTTTTGCTAAATCAAGTAAAACAATTCTAAATCATGCAAAAAAATAGTTACAATTACGATGAGCTAATTTCGTGTGGAGAGGGAAAACTATTTGGTGAGGGGAATGCTAAGCTGCCGTTACCTCCAATGTTGATGTTTGATAGAATTACAGAAATAAAAAAAGATACAGGTGAATTTAAGAAAGGTTTTATTAAAGCGGAGCTAGATATTAAAGACAACCTATGGTTTTTTGATTGCCATTTTAAGAGGGACCCAGTTATGCCGGGTTGTCTTGGTTTAGATGCTATGTGGCAGTTAGTTGGATTTTATTTAGGCTGGATAGGTGAGCCAGGAAAAGGTAGAGCTTTAGGAGTAAATTCTGTAAAATTCACAGGTGAAGTATTAAAAAATATTAAAATGGCAACTTATGAAATAAATATGAAAAGAATTTTAAAAAAAGAAGGTACAGCTGTTGGATTAGCTAATGGTATTTTAAGTGCAGATGGTAAAATAATTTACACTGCAGAAAATCTTAAGGTAGGATTATTCAAATCATGAAAAGAGTTGTAGTTACTGGAATAGGGGTAGTTTCTTGTTTAGGAAATAATCAAGATGAAGTTTATAAGTCACTACTAAATGCAAAATCAGGTATTACATTTGCTGAAGAATACAAAGAATACAATTTAAAAAGTCATGTTCACGGAAAACCAAATATTAAACTAGAAGATCATGTAGATAGAAAATTTATAAGATTTATGGGGCCAGGGTCTGCTTACAATTATGTTTCAATGAATGAAGCTGTAAAGGACTCTGGACTTGAAGAAAAAGATGTAAGCAGTGTTTCAACTGGAATGATTATGGGATCTGGTGGTCCTTCAATAGAAAACGTCATATTAGCAGCAGACAAGACAAGAGAAAAAAGTCCAAAAAGAATGGGACCTTTTGTAGTTCCACGAACAATGTCGAGTACAGCCTCAGCAACTCTTGCAGTACCTTTTAAAATAAAAGGGGTTAACTATACCATCAGTTCAGCGTGTGCAACTAGCGGACATTGCATAGGTAATGCAATGGAATTAATTCAACTAGGAAAACAAAAAATTATTTTTGCAGGTGGCAGTGACGAAGTTCATTTTGCGATGACTGCGATGTTTGATGCGATGACTGCTTTATCCTCAAAATACAACGATACTCCTGAAAAAGCCTCTAGACCATATGACAAAACTCGAGATGGTTTCGTTATCTCAGGAGGTGGCGGAGTTTTAGTTTTAGAGGAGTACGAGCACGCAAGGTCTAGAGGTGCAAAAATATATGCAGAACTGACTGGATATGGTGCTACTTCAGATGGATACGATATGGTAGCTCCTTCCGGAGAAGGAGCAGTAAGGTGCATGAAAATGGCATTAAGTACCGTAAAAAATAAAATTGACTATATAAATACTCATGGAACATCTACACCTGTTGGAGATATAACTGAATTAAAAGCAGTAGGTGAAGTGTTTAGTGACTATAAACCTAAAATTAGCTCCACTAAATCTCTAGCCGGACATTCTCTAGGAGCTACTTCAGTACATGAGGCTGTTTACAGTTTAATTATGATGAAAAATAATTTTATAGCTGCATCAGCGAATATTAATGATATGGATGATGAAGCAAAAAAATATCCTATAGTCACAAAAGTTGAAAAAAATGTAAAACTAAACTCAGTAATGTCTAATAGTTTTGGTTTTGGTGGAACTAATGCTACTTTAGTTTTTCAAAAGGTAAAATAATGAGTTTGATGAAAGGAAAAAAGGGTCTAATAATGGGTGTTGCCAACGAACGCTCAATAGCTTGGGGAATATCTCAAAAACTTTCAGAAGCTGGTGCAGAATTAGCATTTACTTATTTAGGTGAAGCTTTGAAAAAAAGAGTCGTGCCCTTGGCAGAAAAATTAAATTCTAACGTTACTTTCAGTTGTGATGTAGAAAAAAAAGAAGAAGTTGTTAAACTTTTCCAGGATATTAAGTCAAAATGGGGCGAAATAGATTTTGTAGTCCACGCAGTTGCTTTTTCAGATAAATCAGAATTATCAGGGGAATACTTGAATACCACTAGAGAAAATTTTCTAAGAAGTATGCTTATCTCATGTTTTTCTTTCACTGAAGTATCTAAAGAAGCGGCAAAGATAATAAGGGAAGAAGGGAGTTTGCTAACTCTCACGTACGAGTCGACTAAAGCAATACCTAATTATAATGTCATGGGAGTATGTAAATCTGCTTTAGAGGCAAGCGTAAAATATCTAGCCAGAGATCTTGGTAAAAAGAAAATTAGAGTTAACGCAATCAGCGCAGGACCTATAAAAACTTTGGCAGCATCTGCTATTGGAGATGCAAAATTCTTGTACAAATGGAATGAGGACCATTCCTTTTTAAAAAGAAATGTGGATATTCATGATGTCGGTAATTCCGCATTATACCTACTAAGTAATTTGGCAGCTGGTGTGACTGGCGAAATTCATTATGTGGATGCAGGATATAATAAAGTAGGTATGCCAGATCCTAAAAATATGGTTTAAGCAGAGGCTTGCTTCATTGAAAGCTTTACTTTTCCTCTATCAAATCCGACTACTTTAACAGATACTTCATCGCCCTCTTTTACAATATCACCAACTTTTGCAACACGTTTGTCAGCAAGTTCAGAAATATGTACGAGACCGTCTTGCTTTCCTAAAAAATTTACAAAAGCTCCAAATTCCATAATTTTAACTACTTTACCTTTATAAATTTTACCCATCTCAGGTTTTGCAATCAAATTTTTGATAAAATCGATTGCTTTACTTCTTGATGCTTCATCTGGTGCTGCAACAGTTACTTCTCCAGTGTCCTTCACATCAACTTTAGCTCCTGAGGTTTCAACGATTTCTCTTATGGTTGCTCCGCCTTTTCCTATCACTGTTGCTATATCTTTTTTATCAACTTTAATAGTTTCCATTTTAGGTGTGTGTTTTGAAAATTCTTTTCTTGAAGTTTTAATAGCTTTATTCATTTCTCCTAAGATGAACTCTCTTCCTCCTTTAGCTTGCTTTAATGCTTTTTCCATGATTTCAAAAGTTATACCTGTAATTTTTATATCCATCTGAAGTGAGGTAATACCATCCTTTGTCCCAGCAACTTTAAAATCCATATCTCCTAGATGATCTTCATCACCCAAAATATCAGATAGTACAGAAAAATCCTTACCTTCTTTAATTAATCCCATAGCAATACCAGCAACTGGTTCTTTTATAGGAACTCCAGCGTCCATTAAGGATAATGAAGTACCACAAACTGTTGCCATAGATGAAGATCCATTAGACTCTGTTATTTCTGAAACTACTCTTAGTGTGTATGGAAAATTTTCTTTTGATGGTAAAGATGAGTTAATTGCTCTCCACGCAAGTTTTCCATGACCAATTTCTCTTCTGCCAGTACCTATTCTACCACATTCTCCAACTGAGAATGGAGGAAAATTATAGTGCAACATAAAGTTTGATCTTTGCATTCCTTCTAAACTTTCTAATCGTTGTTCATCATCTGTCATTCCAAGCGTTGTAACAACAAGAGCTTGAGTTTCCCCTCTTGTGAAAAGAGCAGATCCATGAGTTCTAGGTAATACACCAACTTCACATTTAATCTGTCTTACGTCTGATAAGCCTCTTCCATCAATTCTTTTCTTTTCTTTTAAAATTGCAGTCCTTACAATATCTTTTTCTAAAGATTTAAGTTGATTCATTACTTGATTTTCAGTAACAGTTTCATCTTCTACAAACATTTCTTTACATTGACTTTCTATTTCAGAAATAGCTGTTGATCTTTTTTTCTTGTCTATTTCTTTAAAGGCGCTTTTTAAAGAACTTTCAAATTTTTTTGTAATTTTCTTTTTAATTTCAGAAAGATCAACTTCCTCGACTTCCCACTTAGGTTTTCCAGCTTTCTTTGCTAATTTTTCAATTGCTTCAATAATTGGTACAAATTTTTCATGTCCAAATTTAACTGCATCCAGCATAACTTTTTCGGATAACCCAGATGTTTCTGACTCAACCATCAAAACTGCATCTTTTGTGCCAGCTACCACTAGATCTAAATCTGACTCTTTAAGTTGTTCGAAAGAAGGATTTAATAAATATTTTCCATTTTTATATCCTACTCTACTCGCAGCTATAGGTCCCATGAATGGTAATCCTGATATAGCTAACGCTGCCGAAGAAGCTATAATTGAGAGAATATCAGGTTGATTTTCACTGTCGTAAGATAAAACTGTTGGAAGAACTTGTACTTCGTTCATAAAACCAGAGGGAAACAGAGGTCTTATTGGTCTATCTATTAATCGAGAAATTAATGTCTCAGCCTCAGTAGGTCTCGCTTCTCTTTTGAAATATCCACCAGGAATTTTCCCTGCTGCGTAATACTTTTCTTGATAGTTTACTGATAGTGGAAAATAGTCTTGTCCTTCAGCAACTTTTTTTGCCCCGACTGCTGTAGCTATCACTACTGTTTCGCCTAACGTTGCAATAATTGCTCCATCTGCTTGACGGGCAACCTTGCCTGTTTCTAAAGTTAATTTTTTACCATTAACCTCTAATTCTTCCTTATGTAATTTAAACATTATTTCCTTAAGTTAAGTTGTTTAATAACTTTTAGGTAGGACTCAGAATTTTTCTTTTTAAGGTAAATAAGAAGTTTTTTTCTTTTATTAACTGACTTAGTCAAACCTAAAGTTGAGTGTTTATCTTTTTTGAATTTTTTAAAGTGTTCTGATAGTTTGGTTATTTTATCAGTAAGTAGTCCAATTTGAATCTCCGTAGAACCTACGTCATTAGAATGAATAGCTAGAGATTTAATTGTATCTTTTTTTTTCTTTATCATTGCTTTTTATTTTTTTAATTATTCTTTCTATCTTTTCAGCATATTCAAATGAGTTATCTTCAACAAATGTAAGTTTAGGAAGAAACTTTATATCAAGCCTTTTAGACAGGGCTTTTCTAACAAGATGTGAGTATTCAGTCAAGATTTTTACTGTTTCTTTTGTATCAATTCCTCCTAGTGGAATCACGTATACTCTAGCCGTCTTAAGATCAGGTGTCATTCTTACCTCGGTTACAGTAATTAATTTTGAATTAATAAAAGGTATTTTAGCTTCATTCCTAATTAATAGCTCGCCAAGATTCTGTTTGACTAACTCTCCTACTCTTAACTGTCGTTGGCTAAATTGTTTGTTAAAAGTGTGTTTACGCATTAAATTGACCTTAGTATCTTCTCTGACAAATAAGACTCTATTACATCTTTTTCTTTAAAATCGATAAAATCTTTTATACTGATTCCACATTCTGCGCCAGTTCCAACTTCCTTAACTTGATTTTTTTCACGGAAAATTGAAGAAATTTCTCCATTAAAAACTACAACACCATCTCTTATAATTCTTGCTTTACTTTTACTTTTTATTTCACCACTGATTACTTTGGAGCCAGCAATTTTTCCTGCACTTGAAACTTTAAATATCTTTTTGATTTCGGCACTTCCGAGAACAGTTTCTTTTATATCAGGTTCTAACATTCCTGATAAAGATTTTTCTACATAGTCAATTGCCTCATATATGATATTAAAAAATTTTATATCAATTTTTTGTTCCTCAGCTAATTTTTTTGCCTCCCTGTTTGGTTTCACATTAAAACCTATCAAAATAGCATTTGAAGCTTTTGCCAAAGATACGTCAGTTTCATTTATCATTCCAATATCAGATAATATGATTTTGGACTCAACTTCATCATGAGTAATTTTATCAATAGCCATCTTTAATGCCTCAGTTGAACCTTGTACATCTGATTTTATTATAATATTGAGTTCTCTTTTACTTTTTATGTTGTCAAAAAGAGTTGTTTTATCATTTGCTATTAATTTGTTGCTTGCAGAATTGATTTTTTTAAATTCGGCTAATTCTTTTGCTTCGTTCTCAGTTTTTGTAACTATAAATTCTGCTCCTGCATAAGCTGAGTTATTCATACCTAATATTTCAACTGGCATTGATGGCAAAGCTTCATTTATCATCTTTCCTTCAAAATTAATCATTGCTCTAATTTTGCCCCATGTATCGCCACAAATAAAAAAGTCTCCTCTATTCAATTTTCCATTGCTTAATAAAATTGTTGAGACAGGTCCTTTTCCTTTATCAATTTTTGATTCTATTACTACACCTTTTGCTAAATCTGAAAATGAGGCTTTTAAATCCAATATTTCGGACTGTAAGAGAATACTTTCTTTAAGTTTGTTTAAATTTATTTTTTTTAATGCAGAAACTTCAACGAAAAGAGTGTCTCCGCTTAAATCCTCAGCAATTAATTCATATTGCATCATTTCATTTTTAATTTTATTAATATTTTTTTCTTGTAAATCACATTTGTTTATAGCGACAATTATAGGAACCTTAGCGGCTTTCGCATGTTTAATCGCTTCGACAGTTTGAGGTTTAATACCATCATCTGCGGCTACCACTAAAACCACGATGTCTGTAATCTTTGATCCTCTTGCTCTCATTTCGGTAAATGCAGCATGACCTGGGGTGTCTATAAATGTAATTAGTTTGTTATTATCAGCTTTTACTTGGTATGCTCCAATGTGCTGTGTAATTCCTCCATATTCACCTGAAACTACATTAGTATCTCTTAATGCGTCCAATAAGGAAGTTTTCCCATGATCTACGTGTCCCATAATCGTAACAACAGGTGGCCTAAGTCTTATGTCTCCCTTTAGTTCTTTCTCTATTTTGCCTTTGTGAACTGAAGGCGCTTCTTCCAATATTGGTTTATGACCAAATTCTTTAACAATATACTCTGCTGTATCTTTATCAATATTATGATTTATCGTAGCGACTACCTTCATATTAAACAAAAATTTAATAATTTCACTAGATTTCTCAGCCATCCTATTAGAAAGTTCTTGAATAGTTATTTGTTCTGGTATTTTTACCTCTTTAATTACTTTTTTAAATTCTTTCTTTTCATCCCCCTCTGGTTTATTTTTTTTCTCTTTTAATCTGGCTCTTTTTACTGAAGCTAAACTTCGTTGCTTAATCTCTATTTCTTCAACATTTAGTGCTCTAGACACAGTTAATTTAAAATCCCTTTTGTCTACTGGACTCTTAAGTTTTAATTTGCTTTTACCTAAAGGTTTATTATCTTTTTTAATGAAATCTTTCGTAGCTTGTTGTTCGATAAACTTTCTAGTAAAATTTTTTTTCTTAGAGTCTTGTTGTAAATTTAAATTCGGTGATGATAGTTTATTAAAAGATTTGTTTGGACGAAATGTTTTTTTTTTATCTACAGAATAAGTTTTTTTTCCAGATGGAGAAATTCTACTTGTATCAATTTTTTTTTTTAAATTAGAAGAAATTGTAAGTGTTTTTTTTTTATCTTTTTCCATAACATTACTTGTAAGCTATTTCCCTTGCAGCCATAATTAGTTCATCTGCCTCTTTTCTTGACAAAGAAAATTCTTCTAAGTAGCCTTCTATTCTTATTTTTTTTCCCTTAAATTCATCAAATCCACCGATAAGTTCATCCGAAGATAAATCAGCAAAATCACTAAGTTTTTTAATATTTTTTTGACCTAAGATTACAAGCATACCTTGGGTCATTCCTTTTAAATTTATAAGTTTATCATCTACTCCAAGTTCTTTTAGTTTTGTTGCAACAGCTTCTTTCTCTTTAACTAAAGTTTCTTGAGATCTTTTTATCAATTCTTCAGCCGTATCGTCATCAATTGCATCTATCTTTGAAATACTCTCTGGGGATGATTGGGCTATTTCCTCTATCGAGATAAATCCTTCTGAAACAAGCAATTGTCCCAGTGTTTCATCAACTTCAAGGTTCTTAATTAAAGTTTCTGTTCTATCTTTAAATTCAGCTTGTCTTCTTTCTGAGTCTTCTTTGTCAGTTAAAATATCAATTTCATAATTTGTTAATTTAGAAGCTAGTCTTACATTTTGTCCTCTTCTTCCAATCGCTTTACTTAAATTTTCTTCAGTCAAAATAATATCAATTCTTTTATTGTCTTGATCAATCAAAACTTTTTGAATTTCTGCTGGAGAAAGAGACTCAGATATTAATGTTGGTAAATCTTCAGTCCATTTAATAATGTCTATCTTTTCTCCATGAAGCTCGTTGACAATTGTTTGGACTCTGCTGCCTCTCATTCCAACGCATGCTCCTACTGGGTCAATGGAGGAGTCTTGTGAGTGGACACATATTTTTGCTCTACTTCCGGGATCCCTAGCAACTGCTTTAATTTCAATTGTACCCTCATAAATTTCAGGGACTTCTTGGAAAAATAATTTAGCTAAAAATTGTGGATGCGCTCTGGATAAAAATATTTGATGACCTTTTAGCTCCTTTTTCACCTCGTAACAAAAAGCTTTTACTCTATCTCCAGTTTTCAAAATTTCTCTGGGGATCAGTTCGTCTTTTTTTATAACTCCTTCTGCCTTTCCCAAATCCACAATTACGTTGCCGTATTCTAGCCTTTTGATTATTCCACTTAAAATCTGATCCTGTTTATCGATAAAATCTTCATACTGTCTATTTTTTTCTGCCTCTCTCACACGACTACTAATAACTTGTTTTGCACTTTGAGCTGCAATTCTTCCAAAATCTATCTGTGGAAGCTCCTCAAATATTTTTTCGCCTACTTTTAAGTCCGCGTTATTTTTTTCAATCTTTTTTGCATCAGAAAGAGTTATCTCTCTTGCTGAATCCTCAATTTTTTCTACTATTTCAAGAACTTTTAAAATTTTAATTTCACCACTTTCTCTGTCTATCGTAACTTCAATATTATTGTCGTTTCCAAATTTTGTAAGTGCTGCTTTTTGTATAGCACTTTCCATTGAGCCAATTACAAGTTCTTTATCAATAGATTTTTCATTTGCAACAGCTTCGACTATCCGTAAAAGTTCAAGTTTATCTAGCCCCCTATTCAGCATTTTATAGCTCCTAAAAAAAAATGGGCTTGTGCCCATTTTGAATTTTTCAATATTTATTAAGTTCTAAAAGAAATTTATGGTTTTTTCAAGATTACTGATTAAATAAATTCACTTTGTCCGTTTTTTCCCACGTAAATTGACCATTATTTGTCGGTTTTCTTCCAAAATGTCCATAAGACGAAGTTACTTCATATATAGGACTATTTAATTTTAACATTTCTCTAATTCCTCTAGGAGATAAATCAAAGTTTTGATTAATAATTTTTAAAATTTTTTCAATTTTACTCTCATCTCCTTCATCAAGTTTTATAAATATAGATAGCGGCTTAGAAACTCCGATTGCATAAGCAAGTTGAATGAGACATTTTTCTGATACACCTGCTGCAACAATATTTTTTGCTAAATATCTTGATGCGTATGCAGCTGATCTGTCAACTTTTGTTGGGTCTTTTCCGGAAAAAGCACCTCCTCCGTGCGGTGCAGCTCCTCCATATGTATCAACAATTATTTTTCTTCCTGTTAAGCCTGTATCCCCATCTGGTCCTCCGATAATAAATTGACCAGTAGGATTTATGTAAATTTCTTGTTTATCTAAATCTTGTAAATACTTGCTAGGTATAGATTTACTTATATAAGGAATAACCAATTCTCTTACTTTTTCTTGACTCAAATCTTTTGAATGCTGTGATGAAATTACTACAGAAGTAACTTTTACAGGTTTATTATTTTCATATTGCATAGTAACCTGACTCTTTGAGTCTGGTTCGATACCTTTTAAAATCCCTTTTTTTCTATCTTCTGCCATTAATCTTAAAATTTTATGAGAGAAATGAATAGGTGCCGGCATTAAATCTTCGGTTTCTTTGCAAGCATAGCCAAACATAATTCCTTGATCTCCTGCTCCCTCATCTTTGTTATCTTTTGAATCTACTCCCATAGCGATATCAGAGGATTGTTCATGTAAGAAAGTTTCAATATTTGCTGTTTTCCAACTAAAACCTTCTTGATCATACCCGATATCTTTTATACAATTTTTTACATTGCTTATTAATTCATCTTTATGAATTTTAGGTCCACGTGTTTCTCCAGCAAGAACAACTTTATTTGTCGTTGTTAGAGTTTCACAAGCAACTCTTGAAACTGGGTCTTTGCTTAAATATAAATCTACAATCATATCGGATATTCTGTCGCAAACTTTATCAGGGTGACCTTCCGAAACTGACTCGCTTGTAAATAAAAAATTTTTATTTGTCATTTTTTATATTGTTTAATGTAAAGATGGAAATATATGTAATTAAAAGAATGAAAAATATCAAATCATTTTTATTTTTATTTTGACCTTTAATTAACGGAACTTGTAACTCAACGTTCCCTGACTCATTAGCGTGCAATTTTTTTATTACTTTTCCCTTATTATCTATAAAAGCGCTAATACCTTTGTTTGCAGATCTTATTAAAAACGAATTTTGTTCAATTGCTCTAAAAACTGCTTTTGAAAAGTGTTGATGGGGACCTATAGATTTTCCAAACCATCCATCTTCTGAAATATTTATAATTAAATTAGTATCTTTTTTAGATTGTTGTATAAAATCTGTGAATATGATTTCATAACAAATTAAAGGTAAAATATTTAAATTTTGTATTTCTAAGTTTTCTTGTTTATTACCTCGTAAAAAAGATCCATATCCCTCTGTAATTTTTTTTAAACCAATTTTTTTTAATATTCTTTCAAAAGGTAAAAATTCACCAAATGGTACAAGTTTTTGTTTTTTATATTCTTGTATAATTTCTAAATTATTATTTACAATTATAAGACTATTATTTAATCCTTTGCTTTGGTTATTAAATCTATTTATTCCAAATACAATATAGTGTTTATTGCTAAAGTTCTGAGAGAAATTTTTTTTTAAAAAGATTATTTCTTTATAACTGTGACCGCTAAACACACCCTCTGGCCAAATAAAAATAGTGGTTTTATTTTCTTCAGGTTCGCTATACCTAATTAATTTTTTTAGTCTTATTTTAATTTCTTCGTCGGAAAGACCGTACTTAAGTTTAAAATTTGGAGAAACTATTTTAATATTTGCCCTATTAATTTTTAATTGTTTATTATTATTAAAAGAATTCAAAAAAATTTGATTTTTATTTAAAGAAATATCTCCGTAAATATATAGTGAAGAAAGAAATAGAGGTAATAAACTTAAAATAAAAAGTTTTTTACTTGTGTGCATACTTAAAAATAAAACTGACGGTAATAAAAAAATTGTTATTATTATTAAATTAAATGCAAACAAGCCTAGTTTGTTTAAAATTTGAAGAATTTCTAAATTCCAGGAGAAACTGTAAGCCCATAGATTCCACGGAAAACCTGTCAATATTTTTGCTCGCAAATAATCAGAAAAAGCTAAACCTGCCGAAAAAAGAAGCATAGATGATAAATTTGCTTTTAATATTGGCCCTATAAGAACAATCAATATAGAAAAAAATAAACTTAAAAATAATGGTATGAAAAATAAACCAAAGGGAATTAAAATTTTAAAATTATCATCGAATGTTAGTGAATTTATTATCCAATGCAATCCTCCTAAATAAAATCCAAAACCGAAAACGGTTCCAAATATAAAAAAATTTTTTTTATAAGGTTTTTTTCTAAACTTGCTCTTTGATTTTTTTTTAATGAAAATTATTAAATAGAAAATTATAGGTAAAATTAAAAAATTTATAAATGTAAAATTAAATGGTTGAAAAGAAAAAACAGAGAATATGCCAAAAATAAATGGAAAAATATAAAGGGTAAAAATTCTTTTGTTGAGAAGTTCTGTAAACATTAATTTAGATAAGAAAGAAATTTTTTTTCAATTTTGGACATATAATAAAAATCTTTATCCTTTTTATGATCATATCCAAATAAATGAACTATGCCATGAACCCAGAGTTTATTAAGTTGTAATTCAAAATCTTTCTTATCCTTCTTGTTTTTAATTTTATTTAAATTTATTATAATATCCCCTAGATAAATTTCCTTATTCTTTTTAAGTTTAGTTTTTAACTCCTTTAAATTATAAAATGGAAAAGACAAAACGTCGGTTGTTTTATTTTTTTTTCTAAATTTCTTATTTAATTTTTTTATCTCATAATTTCCCGATAGAAGCAAAGTACAAAAAATTATGTTTTTTTTGTATTTAGTAAATTTTTTATTTAAATTTTTAATTTTTTTATCGATAAAATTTGTTGGATTTTTTATATAACGATACCATTCTTTGTTATTTAAAATTACATTAATTTTTATCATCAGTGCTTTTTGTTTGATAAGCCCTAATAATTTTTGAAACTAACGGATGTCTAACAACATCTTTATGATCAAACTCAACGATTTTTATTTCTTTTAAATGTTTCAAAATATTTTTTGATTTTATTAAACCTGATTGCGATTTGTTAATTAAGTCAATTTGTGATGGATCTCCATTAACAACAAGCTTTGAATTTTCGCCTATTCTTGTTAAAAACATTTTAATTTGTGTTTCAGTCGCATTTTGCGCCTCGTCTAAAATAGCAAAGCAATTTTTTAAAGTCCTTCCTCGCATAAAAGCTAATGGAGCTATTTCGATTTCTCCGGTTTCTATTTTTTTGTCTATTTTATCTGAACCAAACAATTCATAAAGTGCGTCGTATAATGGTCTTAAATATGGATCTACCTTCTCTTTCATATCACCAGGCAAAAATCCTAACTTTTCTCCAGCTTCAACCGCTGGTCTGGATAGTATTACTCTTTCAATTTTTTTCTCCATCAACATTGTAACGCCAACAGATACTGCTAAAAAACTTTTTCCCGTCCCTGCGGGACCTAAAGACATAACAATATCATTTTCTTTTAATGCTTTGATATAGTCTGACTGTTTTTCGGAACGCGCTATAACAGATTTTCTCGGAGTTTTAATCAGTTGTTTAAATGATTCTACATTTGACTCTTCTAATTCCATATTTTTTTTTACAGAGAGGAGTATATCTTCTTTTTCAATTATATTGGTTAAAAAAAATTTATTTACTAAAAACTTTATTGCATCACAAAATATAGCAGTATTTTTATTTTTTCCCTTACAAGTTATAGAGTTTCCTCTAAAAAAAATGTTCGTTTTTGTTAGTTTAGCAAGTTCTTTCAAATTCTGATCGAATTGACCTGCTATAGACATTAACATTTCATTTTCAACTATTTGTATATTAACTGTTTCTTCATCAATTTTTTTCACAATCAAATTTTGATTAATTTTAGTTATTTCTGACATTATGCGGCAAAATTATTAAATTTTTTTTCTATTTTTCCATATAAGGTGTTTTGACTTCCGTCTAAAATATCAACTACTTCAATTTTTCCAACTAGATCATTGTGACTTTTAACTATCACGGAATTTAAGTACTCATCTCGACCGAAAAACTCATTTTCTTTTCCTTTAATTTTATTTTCGAACAATACTGATGACTTTTTATTAAATAATTCTTTTCTATATTTCATCTTTAATTCTCCAGCTGATTTTTGGAATATTTTTAGTCTTTCTTTAGTCAAGTTTTCATCAATTTTTTTCATTTTTGATGCCGGAGTTCCAGGTCTGGGACTAAATATAAAAGAATACGAATTGATGAATTCAACTTCTTTTAAAAGTTTTAAAGTATCATTGAAGTCTTTATCTGTTTCGCCTGGGTAGCCAATAATAAAATCACTAGAAAACCTAATTGCTGGATTCAATCTTTTTAACTTGTTAACTAAATTAATATAGTCCTCAACAGAATGTTTTCTATTCATGCTTTTTAATATTTTATTTGAACCACTTTGGATAGGCAAATGTATTAATGGCATCAATTTTTCTACAGTTTTATGGGCTTCGATTAAATCATCAGAAAAATCTAAGGGATGGGAAGTGGTATATCTTATTCTTCTAATTCTATCGAGCTTGTTAATCTCTGATATTAAGGTTGAAAGTTTATTTCCTCCATAATTAAATGCATTAACATTTTGACCAAGCAAAGTAATTTCTTTCGCTCCATTATTAACTAAATCTTGACACTCATTTAAAATCTCTTTGATTGAACGTGAAAATTCTGCACCCCTTGTATACGGAACAACACAAAACTTACAAAATTTATCACATCCCTCTTGTATAGTTAGAAATGAAGAAATATTTGAATCAGAGTTTTTTATTAGATTTAAATTATCAAATTTTTCAATTACTTCGAATTCCGTAGAATCAATACTTGTTGAATTAGACTCAATTTTTTTTAAAATTTCAGATAATCGATGGTAAGATTGTGGACCTACAACTGCATCAATATATTTTTCTCTTTTTAATAAAATTTCACCTTCAGCCTGAGCTACGCAACCTGTGATAATTACTATTGGTTTTTTTTTATTTCTAAAATTTTTTTTTACTCTACCAACGTCATGATAAACTTTATCAGTAGCTTTCTCTCTAATATGACAGGTATTTATAATATAACAATTAGCCTCATCTGGTTTCTCTGTTTTTATATAACCAATTTTTTTTACAACATCATAAATACGTTTACTGTCGTATTCATTCATTTGGCAACCAAAAGTTTTTATGAAGATTTTTTTTCTCAATTTATTTTTTTATTTTGGAACCATAAAGCTCTAGTTTATGATCTACAAGATTATATCCTAACTTTTTGGCAATTTTTTTTTGCAATTCTTCTATGTCTTTATCTACAAATTCTACAATTTCTCCGCTATTGATGTCTATTAGATGATTGTGATCATCATTAATCTCATAGCGAGCTTTGCCAGCTTTAAAATCATGTTTGACTAATATTCCAGCTTCCTCAAAAAGTTTTACGGTTCTATAAACTGTAGCAATACTTATTTTATCATCAATAGCTGTAACTCTTTTGTGTAGCTCATCTACATCCGGGTGATCTTTTGAGCCATAAACTTCTTTTGACTCAGATAATATTCTAGCAATAACCTTTCTTTGATCAGTAAGCCTTACACCTTTTTGTTTACATTTTTCCTCAATAATACTCATAGGTCAATTTAACTTAAATATATGGGCATTATCAATTTTTTTTCTATTAAATTTTTCTTTAATAATTTTTCAATATTTTCTTGACTAAATGAAGATAAATTAGAGCATTTAAATCCAAAAAGCCTAACTTTTTTGGAGATATGCAATCCTTTTGCAATAGCTATTGATATTCTTAAACCAGAAAAGCTACCTGGACCTTGATTAACTAAAACACTAAAACTTTTATTTAGTATGACCTTATGGTTTTCTAAAAATTTAAATATTTCATAAACTAATTTTTCACTATTAGTTTTATTCTCTATATTTTTAGTAAAAAAATCTTTATTTATTCTTAAACCTAATTTATCATCTTTACCGATGCAGTTTATTATTAAAAAATCTTTGATCATTTTCGCTGTTATTATAACCTTTGAATTTAATCAATCAAAGTTATTAGCATCCGGCAATTACAATTTTGATGATTTTGGGATTATTTCAATTATGTATCATCGGTTTAATGAAAATAAATACCCCTCCACAAATATACAACTAGATATTTTTAAAAAGCAAATTAAAATAATAGAGAACTCTGAAATAGAGTTTATCCACCCTAAAAATTTTAAGAAAAGTCTTTCTGATCTTAAACATAAAAGAAAAATATTACTTACAGTAGACGATGGTTTATTATCTTTTTACAATAACGCCTGGCCAATCTTAAAGCAAAAAAAAATTCCTTTTATATTATTTGTAAATACAAGAGAGGTTGGATCTTATAATTATATGAATTGGGATCAAATAATTGAGCTTTACAAAAATGAAAATGTTGAAATAGGAAATCATAGTCATTCACATGAATATCTTGTTGATGAAGACACAGAAACAATTAAAAATGATATTTTGAAATCAATAGAAATATTTAAAAAAAAATTAGGTAAAAACTCTGATTTTTTTTCTTACCCTTTCGGTGAATATAGTCTTGAATTTAAAAGAATAATTAAAGATTTGGGATTTAAATATGCTTTTGGTCAACATTCTGGTGTTATAGATGAAACAAAGGACTTATGGGAGTTGCCAAGATTTCCAATTAATGAAAAATATGGAGAACTCAAAAGATTTAATACATTAATGAAAACGCTTCCTTTTAAATATAAAAAAGTTATCCCAGATGAAAAATACCTTTTACAATCTAAGAATCCACCAACTGTTAAGATTAATTTCTATGAAGGTATTAATAATTTAGACCAAATTACATGTTTTTCAAATGAGGGTAACAGATGGAGAGATTCCAAAATTTCATTTTCTGAAAAAAATAATTTGTTAATTAAAATATCTGAAAAATTTGTAGGAGAAAGAGGTAGAATAAATTGTTCACTTAGAGAAAAAGATGGTTTTTGGAGATGGCTGGGAATACAATTTGTTATAAGCGATAAAAACTAGGAATTCAACTCAACCTGTTTAACTGAGTTTACTAATTTAACAAATTCGAAATCAGAGAGCCTGTTTTGAGTAATTATTTGATTTAGTATTCTAGTATATTCAGAACCAGTTTGAGCATAATTTTTTAAAGTTTCTGTCAAGGCCAGACCTGTTATATTTTTATTCTTGTCTCTAAGTTGCTTTCTTTTTGTTCTAAATTTCCCATAACTTTTATGTGTATTTAAATTATTTTTATATGCTTTAACTGAAGCTCTTAGAATTGGAAATTTTAAAATTTTATGACTTTTATTATCATCTCTATTTAGTGGAGCAATACCTTGTCCATCCCAAGTCCATTGACCAAAAATAGCATTACCCTCTAATGCAAATCTTGATGTGCCCCACCCACTTTCTTTAGCAGCTTGAGCTAAAGCAATCGAAACTGGAATTATATCCATTCTGAACATTAGTTCCTGTAAATCACCCTTTTTCACTTTATATTCTAAAAGTTTTTGCCTTAACCATTGTTTTTCTAAGTCTGATGTGAATTTTTTTTCAGAAAGAATTTTTAATTTTGCTCTATCGTCTAATATTTTTTCATTCTCAGCAACAATTAGAGGTAATACTATTTGAATAAAGGTTTCTTTTTTTAACTGAACGCTTTGTAGATTATTAAGATCTCTAGGAAATTGTGTGAAATAAATTGGTTTAACTAATTTTTCATTTCTTACTTTTCTTAAATCATAATCAACATCTTTGAAAAGTTGAATAACAGTTTCTGTTTTTAAATTTAAATCAGGTAAGATTACCTCTGCAACATTTTTCTCTTTTACTTTAAGCTCTGGTTTCTTTGCCTCTTTTTTGACTTTTAGCTCTGGTTTCTTTGACTCTTTTTTAACCTTTAGCTCTGGTTTCTTTGCTTCTTTCTTAACTTTTATTTCTGGTTTCTTTATCTCTTTTTCAACCTTAACATCAGATTTTTTTGTTTCTAATTTAGCTTTTATAGAATCATAATTTTTATAAGCATTAATACCTGCGAAAATGGCAGTCGTGACTCCTGCTACTATGAAAAAACCTAAAATTACATTTCTTGCACTTTTTTGATCTATTTGCTGATTATATATTGAGTTGAAAACATCCGTAAAAAGATTCCCGAAAAATTTTGCGACTGTATATCCCAGTTTTGGGAGCACATTTAAAAAATTAATTCCAGCATTTCCAATACTTTTCCAAATATTGTTTATTCCGTGGTTTACTTTTCTTGATGTATCATATTTATAATTTTCAACTCTTCGTAAAAATCTATTTTTATCTTTAATTTTTTCTTCTTTATATTCGATAATACTTGATTTCAATTTTGAAATTGGTTTTGAAAAATTTTCTTTAAAAAAAGAAGTTTTGTAGTCTTTAGGGATTATAATTTTATTCTTTTTTAAAATTAATTCTATTTGACCTGTGGTTAAGTCTTTTCTTCTCTTTGTATATTCTTGTATTTCTTTTACATTGTATATGTAAGCTAACTCTAGTAATTTATCTCTGTAACTTAATTTTTTTTTCATAATTTAGTTGGCTTCAACAGAATTTACTTCTTTTACATAGTGCTTTAATAAGTTTTGAACTCCTTGTTTTAGCGTCATCAATGAACTTGGACATCCAGAACAGCTACCTTGAAGTTCAACTTTAACAATTCCGTTTTCAAAAGATTTAAATTTTATATCGCCCCCATCTCTTGCTACTGCAGGTCTAATTTTAGTATCTAAAACATCTATAATTTTTTTAACAGTTTCGTTGTCATCAAAACTATTGTCTAACTTTTTATTTTCTTTTAAAATTGGCTCTTCATTTTTTTCGAAATAATCATTAATATGAGAAATCACCATAGGTTTTAACTCCTCCCATGAAACTTCATCTGTTTTTTTTACAGATAAAAAATTTTTTGATAATAGAACCAATTCAACACCTTTGAATTCTAAAAGCTCTTTAATAAAAGGTATTTTAAGGTTTTTTGAATTACTTTTTTGAAATTCCTCAGTTCCAGTAGATGATATTACCTTTTCTGATAAAAATTTAAGTGAATTAGGGTTTGGTGTTGTTTCTGTTTGTATCATGGGAAATTTATATTATATCAATCCCACTTTTTCACGTATATTTTTTAGGTTTTCCTCAGCAATAATATTGGCTTTTTCCTTGCCTTTTTTCAAAATGCTCTCAAGATGCGACTTATCTACCAATAATTTCTTTATTTCTTTTCCAACAGGTTCGATTTCATTTATTAAAAGTTCTGCTAATTTTCTTTTTAAGAATGCATATTCTTTTCCTGACATTTCATTTAAAACTTTTTCAAGTGTAGATTTTGAAATTTCCGAGTATATATTTATTAAATTTAATGCTTCTGGTTTTTTCTCTAAATCTTTTAAATTATCAGGTATCTGATCCGAATCTGACTTAGCTTTTTTAATTTTCTTATAAATTTCGTCCGCGCTATCTTTTAAATTTATTCTAGAATAGTCTGACTCCTCTGACTTACTCATTTTTTTATTTCCATCTCTTAAACTCATAACTCTAGAAACATTCTTTGGTATTAAGGGCTCTGGTAGAGGAAAAAAATCTTTACAATTAAAATCGTTATTAAACTTTTGAGCAATATCCCTGGATAACTCTAAATGTTGTTTCTGGTCTGCTCCGACAGGAACGTGAGTAGCTTTATAAAGAAGAATATCCGCAGCCATTAAATTTGGGTAGATATACAGACCAACGCTAGCTTTTTCTTTATCTGATCCAGCTTTATCTTTGAACTGAGTCATTCGACTCAACCATCCAATTCTAGAAATACAATTTAAGATCCATGCCAACTCCGTGTGTCCAGAAACTGCAGATTGATTGAAAATAATACTTTTGGATGGATTAAGACCCGTTGCTAGAAAACTAGCGACTGTCTCTAAAACATTATTTCGTAATTGATTAGGATTTTGAAAAGTTGTTATTGCATGTAGATCTACTACACAGTAGATGCAATCCATTTCTTTTTGCAATGAAACAAAGTTTTTTAAAGCGCCTAGATAGTTTCCCAAATGTAAATTTCCAGTTGGTTGTACTCCGGAAAATACCAATTTTTTTTTATTCATCTAATTTGTTTTATAATTTTTAATTTTTAATAATCCTAATAAATAACAAGATATCAAATAAACAATCCCAACGAAACCTACAATAATTAATAAATAAACTGACTTATAAGTATATGAATAATCAAGATAACTAGAAAATTTATCTAGTAATACTATAAGTGCATAAGCCATTATTAAAGATGAGATAATAATCTTAAAAAAATTGTTGAATAATTTATTTTGCAAAAGTAAGTGTCTTCTTTTTTGTAAACAATATAAAAAAATTAAAACTCCTACCCAAGTTGAAATAGAAGTTGCTATCGGAATTATTAAGAATCCAATTTGATTAAACAAAACTAAGCTTATTATAACGTTTAAAAAAACAATAAAAGAAGAAATATAAAATGGAGTTATGGTATTGTCTCTTGCGAAAAAAAAATTAGATAAAACTTTTACTAATGCAAATGCTACCACCCCCAAGCCGAAAAACATTAAGGCTTTTGATGTTAATCTAACGTCTTCTATAGTGAATGAACCGTATCCAAATAAACCGTTAATTATTTCATCTGCAGCGATCACCAAACCCATACTTGCAGGTATTGATAGTAGCAATGATAATTGTATAGATTTATTTTGAATGTTTGAAACTTTTGAAAAGTTCTTTGACTTAAATGCTTTTGAAAGCACTGGCAAAGAAACTGTTCCGACCGCTATTCCAGCTATTACTAAATTAATTTGATATACTCTATCCGCATAATATAAGTATGAGACTGCACCTGACTGAAAAGATGCAATTATTGTACCTACCAAAATATTTATTTGAGTAACACCAGATGAAAAAATACTTGGTAATAATCTTTTAAAGAAAAATTTTACTTTACTGGAAATTTTAAAATTAAACTTTAAATTTGGCTTATAAAACTTGTAAGTAAAATAAATCAAGAATAATAATTGAATAATACCTGCTAAAGTAACTCCATAGGAGAGCTGTTTTGCTATATTTAAATCTAGAAAATAAGATATCAAAATACTTATTATCAAAATAATATTTAAAATTATTGGTGCTGCGGCTGCGGCAGCAAACTTATTATTAGAATTTAAAATTCCTGAAAAAAAAGAAGATAAGCTTACAAATAACAAGAAAGGAAATGTTATTCTTGTAAATTCAACTGCAAGATTGAATTTGATATTCTCAGCAATAAATCCAGGGGCAATAAGATATACTAAAAAGGGTGTAAAAATTTCTGCAAGAGACACAATTACAAGTAATGTAATTACAAGAAGACTTAAAACATCATCAGCAAATGTTTTTCCTGTGTGTTTGCTCTTTAATTTAGATGAGTTATAGCTAGGTATAAAAGCAGCATTAAATGTTCCTTCTGCAAAAAGACGTCTAAAAGTATTTGGCAATCTAAAAGCAACAAAAAATGCGTCGGCAAATATTGACGCTCCTAAAAAAATAGCTATTAAAATATCTCTTAAGTAGCCTAAAATTCTGCTTATTAGAGTAAAAAAACCGAAAATTGAGGCTGATGATAGCAAGTTCATATTTAATCTAAATTAAGCCATAAATTTATAGTGAATTTACATTCTTTATATTACATACTCATTAAATTAAATGCCAAAGAAAACGGAAATTGATCATTATTCAGATAAAGAAGCACTTGATTTTCATATAAAAGGGAAGTCAGGCAAAATTGAGGTTAATTCTAGTAAACCTCTCACGACTAAGAGAGATCTTTCCTTAGCATATTCTCCAGGAGTTGCAGCTCCAGTAAAAGAAATCGCAGAAAATCCTGACCTGGCTTATGATTATACTAGCAAAGGAAATTTGGTGGCAGTAATTAGTAATGGTTCAGCTATTTTAGGATTAGGTAATTTAGGAGCTCTAGCATCAAAGCCTGTGATGGAGGGAAAAGCTGTTTTGTTTAAGAGATTTGCTGATATCGACTCAATTGATATAGAGATAAACAATAATAATCCCGACTCAATTATTGAAACAATAAAAAATATTGGCGGTACTTTTGGAGGAATAAACTTAGAAGATATTGCAGCACCAGATTGTTTTATAATTGAACAGAAATTAAAAGAGCTATTAGATATTCCTATTTTTCATGATGACCAACACGGTACAGCCATTATCACGACTGCTGCATTAATAAATGCATTAGATATATCTAAAAAAGAAATTCAAAAAGTTAAGGTAGTTGTTAATGGTGCAGGTGCTTCCGCACAAGCCTGTGCTAATCTATTTAAAAGTTCAGGGGTTAAAAATGAAAATATCATTATGTGTGATAGCAAAGGAGTAATATACAAGGGGAGAAAAAATATTGATCAATTTAAATCTGCACATGCTGTTGAAACAGATTTGCGAACTTTAGATCAGGCTATGAAAGGAGCAGATGTTTTTCTTGGATTATCTGCAAAAGATGTTGTTTCAAAAGAAATGATCAAATCAATGTCCAAAAATCCAATAATTTTTGCGTGTGCTAATCCTGATCCTGAAATAAAACCAGAATTAATCCAAGAAACAAGATCGGATGCAATAGTAGCTACTGGGAGATCAGATTATCCCAATCAAGTAAATAATTTGATTGGATTTCCTTATATTTTTAGAGGCGCTCTAGATGTTAGAGCTAAGGAAATTAATGAGGATATGAAAGTTGCGGCAGCTAAAGCAATTGCTTTACTTGCTCGTGAAAATGTTCCAGATGAGGTTGTTTCAGCTTATGGTGGAGATAGGCCAAGATATGGAAAAGATTATATAATACCCTCAACATTTGACCCTAGATTAATAAGTGTAATTCCAGCAGCTGTAGCCGAGGCTGCTATGAGAAGTGGAGTAGCAAGAAAAAAAATTGAAGATTTGGAAGTTTACAAAGATCAACTTACTAACAGACTTGATCCAACAATGTCTTTGATGCAAGGAATTAACGCAAAAGTTAGGAAAAATCCTAAGAGAGTAATTTTTGCTGAAGGTGAAGACGAGAATATGTTGAAAGCCGCAATAGAGTTTGGAAGAAATAAGTTGGGTACACCAATACTTATTGGAACTGAAAAAAGAATTAAGGAGCAACTTAAAAATATAGGTTTAGATGAAAACTATAAAATCAAAATCGTCAATTCTACCGATAAACAAAAAAGAGAAAAATATGTCAAACATTTGTATAAAAAACTTCAGAGAGAGGGTCAGCTAGAAAGAGACGTTGATCGTTTGGTTAGAAATGAAAGAATAGCTTGGGGAGCTTCAATGATTGCATGTAAAGATGCAGATGCAATGGTAACCGGAAATATCCGACATTACGCTGCATCTATAGAAAAATTAAAAAAAGTGACTGAGCCAAGACCTGGTGAAGAAATATTTGGAATGACATTGATAACTTTAAAAGGAAAAACAATACTTGTCGCTGACACAAATGTTCAAGACTTTCCCTCGCCAGAAAGATTAGTCAAAGTTTCAAAATCTTGTGTGAGGGTAGCCCGATTATTTGGTTTTGATCCAAAAGTGGCTTTTTTATCTCACTCAACATTTGGTAAACCAATTTCTAAAAATACTAAACATGTTAGAGATGCAATAGATTTGCTAAAAAAAGAGAATGTAGATTTTGATTTTGATGGTGAAATGCAGCCTGACGTTGCCTTAAACCCAATCTATAAAGACATCTATCCTTTTTCAAAGATTGTAGGAAATGCGAATATTCTTATTATGCCAGCTTTACACAGCGCAGCAATTTCTACGAAACTAATGAAAGTTTTTGGAGGTGGAAAACTAATCGGCCCATTGCTTATAGGATTAGGATCTCCCATTGAAGTGGCTCCCTTAAGAGCAAGTACCTCAGAGATCTTAAATTTGGCTTCTATTGCAGCTTATTCATCAGATGTAATCGATTACTCTAATTAAAGTTTGTTCCTACTTAATTCAGAGGCCAAATAAATTGAAGGATAAATATTTTCAACATCATAAATTTTATTTGCTTCGTTAATTACTTCCTGCTTTTCATCTTTATCCATTGCAATTCCAAATATATAAATATTTTTATTAATTGTTTCTAAGGTATAATTTCTAGCTTTTGTTTTTTTGTTGAAAATTAATGCTGATCTTAGTTGACTTGTTATTAACACATCCTTAGCTGTTTTTTTGAAACTGGTTTGTCCTTTGATAGTTATAGCATTTTTAACTGATCTTGCTCCTTTAGTTTCCCACGCCATTTTTGTAATTTTAATTTTTTCTTCAGGTTCATCTACTTTGCCAGATAGAAATATATTGCCATCTCTAACCTCTGAGCTAATTGAAATAAAATATTTTTTATCAGCTAATGCTAATCTAGCACTTAAATTTTTTTGCATAATGGTATCGTCGATTTGCATACCAATTGTCCTGGGATCGAAAGTAATGTCAACCCCAGCACCAAACTGACCAATTGAAGTGCAGGAGGCCAACATAGAAAAGATCAAAATACTAAATATTTTTTTCATCTTTTAATTTTAAACATAATTTGTATATTTCTTTTTTATTTTTTGTTAGTTTTTCGGTTTTAACAATTAGATCAACTGTATCTTTCACGCTATATTTTTTTAAGTATTTTTTTGCATTGTTGATAATTTTTTCTTTATTTAATGTATCTTTTTTTTTTAAGCTTTCAGAAATTACAATTGTTAATTCACCCTTTAATTGATTTTTAAAATTTTGAAGTTCTTTAATTTCACTACGAAAGAAAGACTCATGTAATTTTGTCATTTCCTTCCCAATTAAAATTTTTCTATCTATAAAATGTTTTCTAAATTTATCAAAATAAAATTTACTTTTGACAGATGGTATAAAAAAGACAATTGAAAACTTTTGATTAGATAAAGAGCTAAGAACTTTGTCTAATTCTTTCTCAGTTTTTGGTAGAAAACCGTAAAATAAAAACTGATCACTAAAACCTGAAACACTAATAGCTGTAGTGATAGAGGATACGCCTGGTATTGGGATTATTTTTATGTCTTCTCTAATACATTCATTAATTAATATACGGCCAGGATCTGACAGCAATGGAGTTCCAGCATCAGAAATTATCGACAAAATTTTGCCTTTATTGATATGCTCAAGTATATTTTTTAGTTCTTTTTTTTCGTTAAACTTATGATAAGAGACTAATTTTTTTGAAATTTTAAGATGATTCATTAGCTTTAAAGAATGTCTAGTATCTTCGCAAAGTATAATGTCGGATTTTTTCAATACCTCAATAGCTCTTAATGTTATATCATCAAGGTTTCCAATAGGAGTAGAAACGATATATAAGCTATTTGATGATAGTCTCATGATATGAAAAAAAAAATTTTTATAATTTTATCTTATCTAATATTATTTATTAATTCTAATACATTTAGTTCAGAAAAAAATGAAAATCTAAAAATAGGTTTATTAGCTCCTCTTTCTGGAGAATATTCAGAGCTTGGTTATTCACTTTTATACTCTCTACAGTTAGCTTTAAATGAAATAAATGATGACAATGTTTACATCATACCTAGAGATGCTGGATTTAATAATAAAGAAAAGTTAAATAATGCAATACAAGAAATTAAATCTGAGGGCGCTAATGTTATAATAGGTCCAATAAGTCACGAGGATTTTATCGAGGCTAAAAAATATAATGATATAACTTTTATTTCGCCATCTAATGTTTCCCCGGAGTTTATAAATAATATTATTAGTGTTGGCATAAGTCTAGAGTCTCAGTTAATAACTTTAAATAATTTTTTAAAAAAACAAAAAAAAAACAAAACCGTCATTATGTTTCCCATAAATCAATATACAAATTTTGTAGAAAAAAAACTTCGTAAGCTTAATTACGAAAATTTAAGAACTTTTAAATACAATCCAAATCCAGAAATTTTGACAGGGGAAATAGAAAAATTAACTAATTACTCCCAAAGAAAAAAAAATTTAGAATTAAGAAAGAAAATGTTTGAAGATAAGGAAGATGAGCAATCGGTTAGACAACTTGAAAAATTGGAACAACTTTATACCTTGGGAGAAGTAAATTTTGACTCGGTTATCATCATTGACTTTGGAAATAATTTAAAAAGTGTATTAACATCCTTAGTCTATACAGACGTTGATCAAAAAAAAGTTTTATTTACTACAGTTAATCAGTGGTTTGATGAAAGTATTTTTTACGAAAATTCAATTCAAAATCTTTATTACCCATCAATTAATTATGATGAATTTAAAAAATATAATGATAATTATTTTAAAAAGTTTAGTAAATACCCCAATGAAATTAGTATTTTAACTTATGATGCATTGGGTCTTATTTACTACGCATGGAAAAAAAATGGTGAAATTAGATCGGTAAATGATTTTATATTTAAAAATAAAATAAAAGGTAAAATAGGAACTTTTAGTTTCGCTGATAAAAAAGTTGTTCAAGAACTAAATATTTATAAAACAGAGAAGAATAAATTTACAAAATTTTAATTTTATTTTTTAATTTTTTAAAAGCTAAAAACCTATGATCTAGTTTTATTTTTTTGTAATATGTCATTTGCCCAAAAGTAATTTTATAACCACTTGGAATAAATATTGGATCATATCCAAAACCCCTATTTCCTAATATTTTTTTTGATATGATTCCATTTAACTTTCCTTGAACAGTAACCAATTTTTTTTTGGGGAATTTTATTGAAAGACTGCAGACGAAAGTAGCAGATCTATTTTTTTTTCCTTCTAATTTTTTAAGTATAAATTTCATAGCCTTATAAAAACTACCTTTTTTCTTGGCGAGTCTAGCAGAGTATATTCCTGGTATATTATTAAGAGTTTTAATACACAACCCAGAATCATCTGATATAACAGCGTAATCTACAAACTTAGAAAAAAAATTAGCTTTTAGTTTTGAATTTGATGAAAAAGTTTTACCTGTTTCTTTTGGACTTGGGATTCTGAGCGAAATAGGTGATATCTTTTTAAATTTTTTTGAAATTAAATATGAAATTTCTTTAAATTTGCCTTTATTATGAGTGCCTATTAATATTTTTTTCATTTTGACCTAGTATTTTTAAAATTATTTACTATATAGCAAATTAGATGTCAGAAGATAACGAAAAAAAAGTTAATAAAGAAGAAACTATTCAAAGTGAAACATCCGACAATAAATTGGATGAAACTAGTTTGGAAAAGAAATTTAAAGAAACTGAAGATAAATTATTAAGATCTTTAGCTGAAATTGAAAATCAAAGAAGGAGGTTTGAAAAAGAAATAAAAGACGCATTTGAATTTGGGTCTTTTAATTTTGCAAAGGAAAGTTTGGCAATATTAGACAACCTGGCTAGAGCAAAAAATGCAATTAAAACTGATGAAATTTTAAAAACAAACAAAGATTTGGATAAATTTTTAGATAACATTTCCATAATTGAAAAAGATTTAATTTCTATATTTGAAAAAAATGGAATTAAAAAAATTGATGTGAATGGTAAAAAATTTGACCCCAATTTTCATCAAGCAATGGCAGAAATTGAAGATGATAACTCAGAAATTGGGACCATCGTTCAAGAAATACAGCCAGGCTACATGTTGAGTGAGAGGTTGTTAAGACCAGCATTAGTAGGGGTTGCTAAGAAAAAAAATTCAAAAAATGAAGCAAAAAGTGAAAAAAAAGAGAAAAATTAACCTTGTAGATAAAAAAAAAACACCCATATAAGCCATGTTAAGGAAAAATAATTATGAGTAAAGTAATAGGAATTGATTTAGGAACAACGAATTCATGTGTAGCCATAATGGATGGCTCGCAAGCAAAAGTTTTAGAAAACGTAGAGGGTGCTAGAACTACTCCCTCAGTAGTAGCTTTTTTAGAAAATGATGAAAAGTTAGTCGGACAACCTGCGAAAAGACAAGCGGTGACTAATGCAGGTGACACTATTTTTGCTGTAAAAAGATTAATAGGAAGAAAATTTGATGGCCCATCAGTTCAAAAAGATATTTCAAAAGTTCCTTATAAAATAGTAAAATCAGATAATGGTGATGCTTGGGTGGAAGGAAAAGGTAAGAAGTATTCACCTGCGCAAATCTCTGCATTTGTTTTACAAAAAATGAAAGAGACTGCTGAAAAGTATTTAGGTCAGGCAGTAACTAAAGCTGTAATAACTGTTCCAGCATATTTCAATGATTCTCAAAGACAAGCTACAAAGGATGCAGGCAAAATTGCTGGATTAGAAGTTTTAAGAATCATAAATGAACCAACAGCAGCGTCACTTGCTTACGGGCTAGATAAAAAAGGTGGAAAGAAAATCGCTGTCTATGATTTAGGAGGTGGTACTTTCGATATTTCAATTTTGGAAATCGGTGATGGAGTATTTGAAGTTAAATCTACAAACGGTGACACTTTCTTAGGTGGTGAAGACTTTGACGATGCTATAGTTGAATATCTTGCTTCCGAATTTAAAAAAGATAATGGAATTGATCTAAAAACAGATAAACTTGCTCTTCAAAGATTAAAAGAAGCTGCTGAAAAAGCTAAAATTGAATTATCCTCTGCGGCTCAAACTGAAATTAACTTGCCATTTATAACTGCTGATAAAAATGGACCTAAACACTTAAATTTAAAATTTACCAGAGCAAAGCTTGAGGCATTAGTTCAAAGTTTGGTTGATAGAACATTAGAACCATGTAAAACAGCTTTGAAAGACTCAGGATTTTCTGCAGCTGAAATCAACGAAGTAGTTCTTGTAGGGGGAATGACGAGAATGCCAAAAATAATCGAGACTGTTAAAAATTTTTTCGGAAAAGAACCTAATAAAAGTGTTAATCCAGATGAAGTAGTTGCTATGGGCGCAGCTATTCAAGGTGGTGTCTTACAAGGTGATGTTAAAGACGTATTACTTTTAGATGTTACCCCATTATCACTTGGTATTGAAACTCTGGGCGGTGTATCGACAAAACTCATTGAAAAAAATACTACAATTCCAACAAAGAAAAGTCAGGTTTTTTCAACTGCAGAGGATAATCAGCCTGCTGTTTCTATAAGAGTTTTACAAGGCGAAAGAGAAATGGCTGCCGATAATAAAATTCTTGGAAATTTTGAATTAGTTGGTATTCCACCTGCGCCAAGAGGAACTCCACAAATAGAAGTTACTTTTGATATCGATGCGAATGGTATCGTAAGTGTATCCGCAAAGGATAAAGGTACAGGTAAAGAACAAAAAATACAAATACAAGCCTCTGGAGGTCTATCTGATGAGGAAATTCAAAAAATGGTTAAAGATGCAGAGGCTAATAAAGAGGCAGATAAAAAGAAAAGAGAATCTGTTGATGCTAGAAATCAAGCTGATAGCTTGGTTTTTTCTACAGAAAAAAGTTTAAAAGAGCATGGTGATAAAGTTTCAGCAGAAGAAAAGAAAGCCATAGAAAGTGGTATAGCTGATCTTAAAAAATCTTTAGAAGGCACTGACTTAGATGATATTAAGAAAAAAACACAAAGTTTAATTCAAGTTTCTATGAAACTTGGTGAAGCAGTATACAAAAGCCAACAAAAACCAAATAAAGATGACAAAGATGCTGGTGGACCAAAAGATTCTAAACCTGGTGAAAAAGACAATGTTGTAGACGCAGATTTTGAAGACGTAAAAGAAGATAAAGAAAAAAGCGCCTAAGATAAAAAATAAGGAGACGTCCTGTGGCTAAAAGAGATTGTTATGATGTCTTAGGTATCCCGAGAGGGGCTTCAAAAGACGATATAAAAAAAGCTTACAGAAAATTAGCATTAAAATATCATCCAGACAAAAATAAGGGCGATAAGGCTTCGGAAGAAAAATTTAAAGAGGCTAGCGAGGCATACCACATACTTTCTGATGATAAAAGAAAAGCTAATTATGATCAATTCGGTCATGCCGCTTTTGAAGGTGGGGGGAGCGGAGCTGGATTTCAAGGATTTGGAGGATTTGATAGTTCCTCTTTCTCAGATATTTTTGAGGATTTCTTTAGTGATTTTGGTGGAAGTTCCTCTAGAAGAACTAGTAATAGAGGAAATGATTTAAGATACGATGTCAGTATAAGCTTAGAGGATGCCTACAGAGGAACTGAAAAGAATGTAAGGTATACAACTTATAAATCTTGCAAATCATGTTCGGGAAGTGGTGCAGCAAAAGGATCAAAACCTATTAGATGCGATTACTGTTCTGGAAGAGGAAAAGTGAGAACTAATCAAGGCTTCTTTACAGTTCAACAAACCTGTCCACAATGTAGTGGTTATGGAGAAATGATTAGTACACCATGTAATATTTGTAGTGGAAATGGAAAAACACAAGCTAATGAGAACGTCTCAGTGAAAATTCCAAAAGGTGTGGATGATGGAACAAGAATAAGGCTATCTGGTAAAGGAGAAGCTGGCTCGAAAGGTGGCTCTAGTGGAGATTTATACTTATTTATATCCATAGATAATCATAATATATTTAAGAGATCAGACGAAAATTTATATTATGAATTGCCGATTTCATTTTCAGACGCTGCACTGGGTACTTCTGTGGAGGTGCCTTCAATAGATGGAGGAAAATCGAAAATTAAAATTCCTTCAGGAACACAACACGGAAAACAATTTAGATTAAAAGGCAAAGGAATGCCAATTCTAAGAAGAAGTTTATTTGGCGATCTTTACATTAGAGTTGTCACTCAGGTGCCAACATCGCTATCTAAAAGACAAAAGGAAATATTAGAAGAATTTAATGAAATAGAGGCTAATAAACCTGATCCAGTGATCAAGAGCTTCTTTGAAAAGGCTAAAAAGTTCTGGAAGAAAAACTAGTTTAAATGGGTACTGATCAAATAATGTCTGCAATATTTCTTATTGCAGTGCTTGTTTTAATCTTACCTGGTTTTTTATCCACCAATAATAAGTTAAAACAATTTTTAAATAATTTATCTATCTGGACTATAATTGTACTTCTGATTATTGTAATTATTTACTTAATTAAATAATGAAAAAAATTAAATTATCAATATCAGGATGCATGGGAAGGATGGGCCAACAGCTCATTAAATCGGCAAGTAAAAATAAAATTTTTAAGATTGTATCTCTTACTGAAAACAAAAAAGTAAATAAAAAAATTTTCGGAATAAAACCTGAGTTGAATTCAGAACATGTTTTTAAGAATACAAACATAATTATAGACTTTACTGTTCCTAAATGTACGTTAGAAATTCTTAAAATTGCTGTAAAACAAAAAAAGAAAGTTGTGATTGGTACAACAGGTTTTACTAAAAAAGAGGAAAAATTGATAAAAGGACATTCAAAAAAAATTCCTATTTTAAAAGCTGGAAATATGAGTTTAGGTGTAAATTTACTAATATACCTGACTGAAATTACATCAAAATCATTAGGAAAAAGTTTTTTGAGTAAAATTTATGAAGTGCATCACAAACACAAAATAGACTATCCATCAGGCACAGCACTAATGTTAGGTAAAGGAATTGCATTAGGAAAAAAGAAAAACTTTTATAATATTATAGGAAAAAAATACCTTAATAAAAAATCATTTCCTTACGGAAATAAAATAAATTTTAACTCTATAAGAAAAGGCGAAGTGATTGGCGAACATGAAGTGACATTTTCTAGTGGAAAAGAAATTGTTACTTTAAACCATGAATCTTTTGATCGAGCTCTTTACTCTGAAGGTGCTCTAACTGCTGCTAAGTGGTTATCTAATAAAAAACCAGGTCTTTATTCTATGAGAGATCTTTTAAACTTTAAGTGAATAGTAAAAAAAAAGCTAAGTTTATTATAAAAATATTAAATAATACATATCCAAATATTAAAGTTCCTCTTAATTATAAAAATACATTTACTCTTTTAATTTCAGTCCTTCTCTCTGCGCAGTGCACTGATGTAAACGTTAATAATGTTACTAAAAAAATTTACCCGAAATATAATAAACCTGAACATTTTGTAAAATTAGGAAGAAGAAGAATTGAAGGTTTAATAAAAAAAATTGGAATTTTTAGGGTAAAAGCGAAAAGTATCTTTTATTTGTCAAAAACATTAGTTAAAAAATACAAGGGAAAAGTGCCCAAAACATACGAAGAGCTGGAACAGCTGCCAGGTGTCGGACATAAAACAGCTAGTGTTGTAATGTCTCAGGGATTTGGTTTTCCTGCCTTTCCCATAGATACACACATACACCGGCTTGCCCAACGATGGGGTCTTACAAATGGTAAAAATGTTCTTCAAACAGAAAAAGATTTAAAGAATATTTTTCCCAAAAAATATTGGAATCGACTTCATCTACAAATTATTTGGTATGGTCGTGAATATTGTAAAGCTAGAGATTGTTATGGTATAACTTGTAAAATATGTAAAGCTTGTAATCCGAATAGAAGAAAACCTATTAAAACAAAAAAAGCATAGATGAAAATTTTAGGAATTGGTAACGCTATTGTTGATGTAATTTGTAAAGTTGACGATAAATTTATCGCTCAGAATAGTTTAACAAAAAGTACAATGAAACTGGTGGATGAATATGAATTTAAGAATTTATTATCTTCATTAAAGATAGAGGAAACTGTATCCGGGGGCTCAGTTGCAAATACAATAGTTGGTCTTTCACAACTTGGAAATGAGGTAGGTTTTATAGGCAAAATAAGTGATGATGATTTGGGTAATAAGTACGAAAATGGTTTAAAAAAAGAGAGTGTTAAATTTTTATACTCTAAAAAAAAAGAGAGTACACCTACTGGAACTTGCTTAATATTAGTTACTCCAGACTCTGAGAGAACAATGGTAACTTTTCTTGGTACTGCCGGGAAGATCAGTGAGATAGATATTGATGTTTCTTCAGTAAAAAAAAGTGAAATATTATTTTTAGAGGGATATCTTTGGGATGAAGGTGAGCCTAAGAAAGCTTTTGAGATAGCGATCAATAACGCAAGAAAAGTTGCCATGTCTCTATCAGACTTATTTTGTGTCGAAAGACACAAACTTCATTTTATAGAATTGGTCAAAAATAAACTGGATATTACTTTTGCAAATGAACAAGAAATTATGTCACTTATAAATACAAAGGATTTCAAACAAGTAATAGAATTCTCAAAGAATATTAACAAATTAATTGTGGTAACTAGAGGTAATAAAGGTGCCATTGCAATTAATAAAGATGAAGTTACAGAGTGTAGTGCACTTAAGATTGATCACATCAAAGATCTAACTGGTGCAGGGGACCTATTCGCGAGCGGTTTTTTACATGGTTTTATCAATAATAAATCTACAAAGGAAAGCTTAGAAAAAGGGGCAGAAATGGCCTCGAAGATTATTCAGATTATTGGAGCAAGGCTAAGTTAATTAATAGATTTTTAAGAGTAAATTGAATTAGCTTTCTTTCTTTTATAACTACCTTTACCCTTTTTAGGTTTAATAACCCTTTTTCTATACTTAGGTGAAAATAAATCTTTTGCAAATTTATTTCTCTTTTTCAAAACGAATAACCGTTTTTATAATTTAGGATAAAATTTTCATCCATAAATTTTTTACTAATCTTTTTTCTCAGTCTATATATATGTGTCTCTACGGTATGTGTGTCAGCATTAGTAGAGTAGTTCCAGACTGAAGATAAAATTTTATTTTTGGAAATAGGTTCAGTGCTGTTTAAAAGCAATTCGATAAGCTTAATTTCTTTTTCTGTTAGAGTGACGAAATTATTTTCTTTAGATAACCTTTTTTCATTTTTATCCATTAGATACTCTTTAACTTTAATTGAAGAATTGTGGAAAAATTTTTTTTTTGCTACTATCTTTTCAACTGTATTGTTTATTTCTTTAATTGTTGTGGGGATCTGTAAATGCTCATCATAATCAATAGATGGTTTTTTATTTTTATTAGAAACAAAAATTTTGAGGGAATGACTTTTACTAATCTGATTTTTTTTTTTATTATCTTTAAGAGATTCCTCGTGAAACAGAATAATGTCGTAGTTTTTCTCCTCAAAATCAGAAAAATGATTAAACTTTAAAAAAGGTTTGAGTTCATTTAATGTAGATATAAATGAAGAAGGGCCAAAAATTAGAACATTTAATTGATGCATATTACAATAAACAAAAATTATCTTACTTTTAACAATTTTAAAGTAAAATGTGCAATAGGTAAAAAAGGTATTGGGTATAAAATAAAAGAAGGAGATCTAAAAACCCCAGTAGGGCAGTATAAAATCAAATACCTTCTTTATAGAAAAGATAGAATAAAAAAAATAAAAACTAAATTAAGAAAAATTATTATTACAAAAAAAATGGGCTGGTGTAATGATCCTACGTCTAAAAGTTATAATAAATTGATAAAACTACCTTTCAATTATACCTATGAAAAACTTTTCAGAAAAGAAAATACTTACGATTTAATTCTTGTATTAAATTTCAATATGAATCCAATAATTAAGAACAAAGGTAGTGCAATTTTCATACATGTTGCTAAAAAAAAATTTAATAAAACTGAAGGATGTGTTGCTATAACAAAGCAAAATCTTTTAAATATTATTAAAAATTTAAGATTAAATACAAAAGTTAAGATCGGGAACCAAAAATAGAGCTGCCAATTCTCACAAACGTTGCACCATGTTTTATTGCATCTATATAATCAGATGACATACCCATACTAAGTTCTGGTAAAGCCAGAGATTTATTCAATTCACTTAAAGACTTGAAATATTTTTTTGTATCATTGTCGTTTGGTGGGATTACCATAAGACCAATAATATCAAGACGAGCATTATTAACACAATAGTTATAAAAAGAATCTAACTCGTTAACGGGTACACCAGATTTTTGTATTTCATTACCAATATTGACTTGAATAAAATATTTAAGACGCTTCTTTAAGTTAGTTTGATGTTTTGATAACACATCTGCTAATTTTTGACTATCAACTGAGTGGATATAATCGAAAAGTCTAATCGCATCTTTAGCTTTATTTGTTTGCAGTTTTCCAATCAAGTGTAGTTTTAGATTATTATTGTTTGATTTTAATTCACTCCATTTTGTTACTGCCTCTTGAACTCTGTTTTCACCATAGTGTTCATGTCCATGTTCAATTAATGGTTTGATATGTTCCAGAGAAAATGTTTTGCTTACAGCGACTATATTTATCTTCTTTTGTAAGCTCAGTCTTCCAATATTAGAATTTATTTTTTCAAAACTTTCAATTATGTTGTTCATATGTTCATTTTAAAAAAAAAATATTTTTTAATTATTGAAAGTATAAAAGATATAGAATTAATAAACATTAAAAAACGTAACAAATTTATAATAATTTATAGAAATCTTGGCAAACAGGAGGATATTGCAAAATTAAAAAGTTTCAGAAAAAAATGTAAGTTAAAAACAGTCAAGTTTTTTGTTGCAAATAATATAGAACTAGCTGTCAAATTAAATTCTGATGGAATTTATCTTTCAAGTAAAAATTATTGTTATAAGCCTTTAAATCTTAAGAGATTGAACTATGAAATCATAGGGTCTGCACACAACTATTTAGAAATTCAAACAAAAAGAAAACAAGGTTGTAACATTATCTTATTTCCAAGATTATTCAGAGTTACTTACAAGCCTAAAATGTCATTCTTAGGTATTAATAAATTCAACCAATTTTCCTTAAGAAGTATTCTAGCTTTAGTGCCTTTAGGTGGAATCAATCTATCCAATATTAATAAATTAAAAATAGTAAGGTCTGAATTTTTGGCTGTTATGTCTGACATAAAAAAAAAGCCGGCTAATATAATTAACCGGCTTTTTTAAGTTTAAATAGTTATTTAATTAGAAAGAAATTCCTAATGAGATAACTGTTTGACTTTCTGTTTTTCCTGAAACGTAATCAGCATTTGTAACTTCTACATCAGCAATACCAATTGTAGCACCACCTACAGTGTAAGCTAATTGTAAAGTTTCTTGTTCCATACCTATTACTGTTTTAGTACCAGCTGTTGCTGCTTGCGCAACTTCTGCTCTAGTATTTTTGTCTGATTCATCCATATTGTATGAAACAGAAAGAGCATCGTTTACGTCAAACTGAAATCCGTAGAATTTGTTTTCATAGTAAACTGTTACGTCATTTGTTGCTGAACCTGTAGCTGCTTGGTAACCACCTTCAGTGTAACCTACAGATAATTGACCAATAGTGTATTTTGCACCAAGGTTAGCTGAGATACCATCATCGTGTGTACCTGCTGCTGGTGTACCATCGCCAGTTTCTGCAATTGAACCTTTGATAGATAAACCATCTATAGGAGCTGCAGTTACTTGTGCCATAGTCATTGTTCTACCTTCAGCTTGAGTTCCTGGTACTCCAGAACTTTCTTTAGCTGATACCATAGTTGTATTGTTCATGTTTGGTACATAACCAAGCTTAACACCGATACCAAAAGGTAACAGGTCAGCTGGCGTGTGGTATTGAACGTTTGCATATCCATCTACATCATACGAGTGTACGAAAGTTGAAGGAGACACATAATCAAAACCTACTCCCAAAGCACCAACACCGTGTGCTAATTCAGCTGACAATCCACCTTCTGAAACGTACAAACCAATTGTACCCATGTCTGTTCCGACTTCTAATCTTGTGTCATCGTTAGCTGTACTTGTACCATCTAATTGTACTTGGTACTTCCACGTGTAACCGTTGTCTAGTTCTCCACTTGCTGTGAAGTCTAGCTCATTAGAGATACCTATGTTCTTACCGCTTGAAGCATCATCACCGTTTGTAGTGTATGTTGCTGTTGCACCACCAGTTACTGTCATCTCACCTGCGTAAGATGGAGCCATAACTAATGCAGAAAATAGAATACCTACTAATAGTTTAGATATATTTTTCATATTTTTCCTTTGTGTTATTGTTTAAATTGTAATTACAATTTAGTGACAAATTACAAGAATTATGCTAAAAATCACTAAATATGCTGTTTTTAGAGCAAATTTAACGTTACTGTTGCAAAAATATCACGAATTTTATCCCTCATACTTACAAAATAATAAGAATTAGCTTAAAATTTGAAAAAATAGTTTTTCAAGCTTGTTTTTAATGTAATACCTTAATTTAGATGTTTAGATTCAATTTTAAATTTTCAAAAATTTTAATCTTCTTTTGTTTGGCTTTGATAGTTGGCTGTAACAAAAATAGTACTAAAATGGATCCTAATAGACCAATTGGCGCGGAAGAAAAAAGAAAAAAAAATATAGAGGAAGGACGAGGAGCTTCGATAGGTTCTATTCTTGGGAGAGCAGGTGGTACTAATTATGAGTTTAGTACTTCAAATCCTATGTGGAGAGCATCTTTAGAAACATTAGATTTTTTACCTTTATCAACTGTAGATTATTCTGGAGGTGTGATTATTACAGACTGGTATTCAGAAAGCAACGCTGATGAGTCGATCAAAATAACTTTGAGATTTCTTTCTAATGAAATTAGGAGTGATAGCTTAAAAATTATTCTTCACAAAAAATCTTGCGATAAAAATATGAATTGCAAAACAAATATAATAAATACTAGCACAATAAAAGATGAATTACGTTCTACAATTTTGAGAAAAGCATCTTTACTCGAAAAAACCGACAAACAAAAAAAATAATCTAATGGAAAGATTTAGTTTCCGAGAAATCGAAAAGAAATGGCAAAATACCTTTTCAAAAGAAAACCTTTATATTAAAGGTGCTAAAAAATTTTATTGTTTAGAGATGTTTCCATATCCATCTGGAAAAATTCACATGGGTCATGTGAGAAATTATACTATTGGAGATGTAATTGCTAGGTACAAATATTTAAACGGCTTTAGTGTGCTACACCCAATGGGTTGGGATGCATTTGGTTTGCCAGCAGAAAATGCATCCAAATCAAATAACCAACATCCAAAAGAATGGACAAGAAAAAATATTAATACAATGAAAAACCAGCTTAAACAGTTAGGATTATCAATCGATTGGAGTTTAGAGATTTCTACCTGTGATAAAGAATATTATAAACACCAACAAGAGTTATTTATAGACTTCTATAATAATGGACTAGTTTCACGCAAAGAAACTTACGTTAATTGGGATCCTGTCGAAAATACTGTGCTAGCTAACGAGCAAGTAATTAACGGTAGAGGATGGAGGTCTAATGCTATAGTTGAAAGAAAAAAATTATCTCAATGGTTTTTTAATATAACTAAATTTTCCAATGATCTGCTTAACGACTTAGAAAAATTAAGCGGCTGGCCAGTTAAAGTAAAAACAATGCAGAAAAATTGGATAGGTAAATCTCAAGGTTGTGAAATACACTTTAGATTAACCAATGATTTAAAAAAAAAGATTATTGTTTTTACTACTAGACCAGACACAATATTCGGTGCTAGCTTTATTGCACTATCAGTAGATCACCAATTAAGCTCAAAATTTGAAAATGATAAAGATTTTCTAAAATTTAAGAGTGAGTGTAATAAAACTGGGACTACAGAAGAGGCATTAGCTAATGCGGATAAGCTCGGCTATAAAACTGGAATATTTGTTGAGCATCCCTTTATTAAAAACAAAAAAATACCAGTGTACTTCGCAAATTTTGTTTTAATGGATTACGGAACTGGTGCAATATTTGGTTGCCCTGCACACGATCAAAGAGATTTCGATTTTGCTAAAAAATATAAGTTAGAAATTTTAAAAGTCGTTTCAAATGGAAATGAAAATTCCAATTTAAAAGAGGCATATGTTGGAGGCGGTAAAATTATCAATTCTGATTTTCTTAATGGTCTTGATGTGATTAAAGCAAAAGAAAAAATAATTAAAGTAATCGAAGAAAAATCAATTGGAGAAAGTAAAGTCCAGTTTAGATTAAAAGACTGGGGTATTTCTAGACAAAGATATTGGGGTTGCCCTATACCAATGATTTATTTAAAAGATGGAAGCGTAGTACCTGTAGACAAAAAAGATTTACCAGTTGAATTACCTGATGATATCGATCTTAAAGCAACTGGAAATCCTCTGGAAACCCACCCAAGTTGGAAGAAAACAGTGCATAAAGAAAGTGGTCAAGAAGCTATTCGTGAAACCGATACGCTCGATACTTTTGTAGATTCGTCGTGGTATTTTTTAAGATTTTGCTCACCTAATCACGTGAGTTCACCCTTTGATGAAAAGGAAATTAATTATTGGATGCCCGTAGATCAGTATATTGGAGGTATAGAACATGCTATTTTACATCTATTATACTCACGCTTTTTTACTAAAGGTATCAGTAAATTTAAAAAAAATTTTAATATAAACGAGCCTTTCAAAAATTTATTTACTCAAGGAATGGTTTGTCACGAGTCTTATAAAGATCAGAATGGCAACTGGTTATATCCGGATGAAATTGAAAAAATTGATTCTAATACTACAATTAAAAAGAGTGATAGAACAAAAGTGAAGGTTGGCCCGCCAGAGTCCATGTCAAAATCAAAAAAAAATACGATTGATCCTGAAACAATGATTAATCAATACGGAGCTGACTCTGTAAGATGGTTTATTTTATCTGATAGTCCTCCAGAAAAAGACATTCAGTGGTCAGATACTGGTGTGGCAGCGGCAAATAAGTTTTTACAGAAGATTTGGAATTTAAATGTTACGATAAACAATAGAAGTCAAAAAAAAATTGATCTAATTATTGAAAAAAAGTTTGAAGATCAAATAAACAATTATATTTTTAAAATTGATAACTCTATAAAAAATTTTAGATTCAACGTTTCAATTGCCCAATTTTATGAGATTTATAATTTTATAAAAGCGTATTTGGAAGCTGATATCAGTAATGTGGTTTTAAAGAAAAATTTAATTTATATAATGAAACTTATGATACCATTTACTCCACATTTAGCTCATGAATGTTTGGAATTGATGAAATGTAAAAACATTAAAGACTGGCCAAAAATTGATGAAAAAAAACTAGTATTAGATATTAAAATTGCAGTACAAATTAATGGAAAAACTAGAGATATTTTATCGATAAAAAAAGATCTTAATCAAAATGAAATTTATCAAAATATTTTGAAAAATTCTAACGCAAGAAAATACATTGAGAATAAGAAGATAAAAAAAACTATTTTTGTCAAAAACAAAATTATAAACTACATAATTTAATAAAATGAAAATGCTTAAAAAAACTTTTCAAAATATATTTTTAACTTTATTTCTTTTTGGTTGCGGATACAAAGTTGTAAATTACTCTGAGATAAATAATTTTGATATTGCTAGCATAGAAACCAATGGTAATAAAAGAATAAATTACAAAATAAAAAATAAGCTTTTATTTAATTCTTCTAAAAATGATAAAAGACTAATAAAAATAAATCTTGAAACGACTAAAGCGAAAAAAGTTAAGGAAAAAAACAATAAAAATGAAATTACAAAATACCAAATCAATATTAAAGTAAAAGTTACTTATAGTGAAATAAATAGTTTAAAGAAAGATCGATTCGAAATAGTTAAATCTGGGAGTTATAACGTTGCAAACCAGCATTCTAATACATTAAATAATGAAAAAAAAATTGTTGAATTACTTGTTGATAATATAACAGATCAAATTTTAGATCAATTAAGGCTGAAATTAAATGCAATATAAAAGTTACCTTATTGAAGATGATATTAACAAAATTAATGAAAATATAATTTTGTTTTATGGAGAAAATATCGGCTTACAAAGTGAATTTAGAGATAAAATAAAAAAAGAAAAAAATATTGAAATAATAAGTTTTAATCAGCACGAGATATTAGGAAATACTAACGTCTTTTTTAATGAAATAAATAACATTTCACTGTTTGTAAGTAGAAAATATTTTATAATTAATATGTGTAATGACAAATTCATAGAAGTTTTAAAACAAATAAAAAATTTAGATAATCAAAAAGTTTTCTTATTCGCAGATGCACTAGAGAAAAAATCAAAACTTAGAAATTTATTTGAGAAAACAAAGAGTTATGCTTCAATTCCATGTTACACAGATAATGAATTGACTATTAAAAAAATTTTGATGAATAAACTCAAAGGATTTAAAAATTTAACAAATTTTAATATTAATATCATAGTAGAGAACAGCAATCTTGATCGAATAAAATTAAATAATGAAATTGAAAAAATAATAACTTATTTTCAAGATAAAAGAATAACAACAAAAGAATTGCTGACTTTACTTAACGAGAAAGTTAATGATAATTTCAATAATTTAAGGGATGCGTCTTTGATTGGAAATAAAAATAATACTAATAAGTTATTAACGGAGACGATAATAGAGACTGAAAAAAATATCTTTTATTTAAATGTATTAAATCAAAGACTTAACACTCTTAGTGAATTGAATAACCATGATAATGGTGAAAATCTTGAAAAAAGAATTGATGAGTATCGACCCCCAATATTTTGGAAAGATAAACCTAATTTAATTGCTCAGGCTAAAAAATGGAATAGAGTTAAAATTAAAAGTATATTAGCTAAATCGTATAGTCTAGAAAAAAAAATAAAAACAGATTCAAACGTTAATCACAAGATTTTATTAAAAAAATTAATTATTGAAATTTGTGATACTGCTAATTCTTAGTTAAAAGATCAGAAATTAATTCAAATTGTTCTAAATCTTTGTATTCTATAGTGACCTTACCTGAATTGTTCTTTTTGTTATTTATATGAACTTTTAATCCTAGATTACGCTCTATCCTCTCTTGTGCTTTTATTATATTAGTATCAACCACTTTATTCTTGTTTTGATTTTTTTTATTTCTAGTTAGATATTCTACCTTTCTAGCACTATAGTTTTTTGAAACTATTTCTTCTGCTATAGATGAGGCATTAGAAATTCCTATAAGGGGTCTTGCTTGACCAGATGATAATGTGCCCTCCTCTAACATAGCAATTACGTCTGTAGGTAAAGTTAACAATCTAAGAGTGTTACTTACATGACTTCTGCTTTTAGACATAAGTTTGGAAATACTTTCATGATCATAGTCAAATTCCTCGTTTAACCTTTTATACCCTTTTGCCTCTTCAATAGGATTTAAATCATCACGTTGAATATTCTCAACAATAGCTACCTCGAGCGATTCAACGTCGCTTAACTCTAAGATCGAAACAGGAATCTCATGTAAACCCGCTCGTTGTGCTGCTAACCAACGTCTTTCCCCAGCCACAATTTCAAACTTGCCGTTTTGTTTCTTGTTTGGTCTTACAGCTATTGGTTGAATTATTCCATTTTTCCTTATAGAATTAGCTAATTCTTCAAGTTTTTCCTCTTTAAAATTCTGTCTTGGCTGATAAGGATTCCTAGATAAATCTGCAATTGCAACCATGTTGTTATTTGAAACTTGTAATTTCTCTTTAGGTGTAGAGTCTCCAAATAAAGCTGATAATCCCCTACCTAAACCTTTCTTTTTTCCTATGCTCATGCAGCGCTTTCAATTTGATTTTTTTTTAAAAATTCTTCAGCTAACTTAAAATAAGATTTACTTCCGACGCAATTTTTGTCATACACCACGCAAGGTAATCCATGTGAAGGCGCTTCAGATAAACGTACGTTTCTTTGAATGACAGTCTGATATACTTTTTCTTTGAAATAGTTTCTAGCCTCTCTGTCAACCTCAGAAGAAAGTTTATTTCTTTTGTCAAACATTGTTAGTAAAATACCTCTAATCTTTAAACTTGGATTTAAATTTTCTTTTATGCGATCTATTGTTTTTACTAGTTGAGTAATACCTTCTAATGCAAAAAATTCTGTTTGAAGTGGTACCAACAATTCATCTGATGCAACTAATGCCATTATAGTAAGCAAGCTTAGAGAAGGTGGACAGTCAATAAAAATATTATCGTATTTGTTTAATAAACCTTCTTTTTTTGAATTCAAAATTTCTTTCAGTACAAATGCTCTGTTAGAGTCATTTGCAGTTTCTACTTCAAGACCAGATAAATTTACATGAGAACCTATTAAATCTAGATTTTTAATATCAGTTTTCTGAATTATATTTTCAATATTTGTTTTTTTAATTAAAAGATTGTAAACATTTTTATCTTCATCATTATTGTTTTTACCTAGCCCAGTTGTTGCATTACCTTGCGGATCCAAATCAATAACTAAATTGTTTTGACCCATAATGGACAGTGAAGCAGCTAAGTTTATAACGGTAGTGGTTTTTCCCACGCCGCCTTTCTGATTTATGATCGCTAGAGTTATAGGTGATGACATTTACTTGTTAATCTCCATCAAAATTATTTTTGAATCTTTATTTGTCATGCTGCTTTCTAATTTATAAGGGTATTTTTTTGTTTTAAAAGAATTTTTTATTTCTTTCTGTGCATTTTGACCTTTTAGAATCATTAATTTATGGGATTTTTTAGCGATTTCACGTGAAACTTGTATTATTGAGTCTAATTTTTTGAAAGCCCTGCACATTATAATTTCAGAATCTATAACTTCATCTCTTACATCTCCTAAAACCTCTGCATTTAAACTCAATTCCTTGATTACAGCCTTTAAGAACCTTCTTTTTACTGCTGATTTTTCATATAATTTCACGTGAAAAGCCTTATTTTTATTGAATATTTCTACTACTAGGCCCGGAAATCCTGCGCCAGTGCCAAGATCAGCCGCTGAATTGACGTTAAAATCAATAAACTTAACCAATTGAGCTGAATCAAGTATATGTCTTTGCCAAATTTGATTTTCTGTGCTTTTAGCAATTAAATTATAATTTTGATTTTCTTTTAAAACCAGATTTGTGAACTTTTTAAGCTTTTGAATTGAGCGATCACTAAAATTAAGACTCTTTTTGAGAATATTTATGACTTCAAGCTGCTGCATCAAGCAGTGGCTTTATATCTAAGTTTTTTAATATGCGAGAGAAGAATAATTATAGCTGCTGGTGTAACGCCATCAATACGAATAGCTTGACCTAGCGTTTTAGGCTTAACTTGTAACAATTTGCTCTTAATCTCATTAGACAGACCGCTAAGTTTTTCATAATCTATACCCTCAGGTATGATAACAGACTCGTCTTTCTTAAAAGACTCTATATCTTTATCTTGTCTGACCAGATAACCCATGTAATGGGCATCTGTTACAACCTGATTTTCAATAGGCCTTGGAAAAGTAGGAATGTCAGGAAACACTTGCCTTATTTTTGCCATATTTACTTTTCGCTGACCCATAATCTCTAAACAAGATCTTTTTACTCCGTCCATAGCAATTTTAATATCATATTTCTTAGCTTGATTAGGTGATAAATAATTATTTTTTAAAATTGAGTTAAGAGCAAGAATATTTTTTTTCTTTTCATTAAATATTTTTTTTCTTTCAGACTTCACTAAATTAAGATTGATCCCAAAATCAGTTAATCTTTGATCAGCATTATCAGCTCTTAAAGTTAATCTATATTCGGCTCTAGATGTAAACATTCTATAAGGTTCTGTAACTCCTTTAGTAATGAGGTCATCAATCATAACACCAATATAAGAAGTTGATCGATCTAAAATAAACTCCTCTTGGTTTCGAATTTTTAAAGCCGCATTAATGCCTGCTATCAGACCTTGAGCTGCAGCTTCTTCATACCCTGTAGTTCCATTGATTTGGCCAGCAAGAAATAAAGAATTGATTTTTTTGGTTTCTAAGGTTGCTTTTAGCTCCCTTGGATCCACGTAATCATACTCAATCGCGTATCCAGCCCTTTTCATCTTAACATGCTCTAAACCTTTGATTTTGCTTAATATTTTAAGCTGTATCTCTTCTGGAAGTGAAGTTGATATACCATTTGGGTAAATAGTATTGTCCTTTAATCCCTCTGGTTCTAGGAAAATTTGATGTTTTTCTTTTTCCTTAAACTTAACAATTTTATCCTCAATAGATGGACAATACCTGGGCCCTACTCCTTTTATGTTTCCTGAATACATAGCGCTTCTTGAAATGTTTTCACTAATAATTTTATGAACGTCGTTATTTGTGTAAGTCATCCCACATTTAATCTGTTTATTATTGATATTATTCGTCAAGAAAGAGAAATAATAATGATCATCATCAGCAGGCTGCATTTCTAAGTCATCATAATTAATTGTATCGCCATCTAGTCTAGGTGGCGTTCCGGTTTTTAATCTTCCAATTTGCATTTTAAATTTCGCTAGTTGCTCACTTAAACCGGTAGATGGTTTTTCATCATACCGACCAGCTGGTATCTGTGTTTCACCTATATGTATTAAACCATTCAAAAAAGTGCCCGTAGTGAGGATTAGTTCTTTAGTTTTTATTTCTTTGCCGCTCTGACAAACGAATCCTATAACTTTGTTGTTATCAAACAAGAATTTTACTACTGGATCGGCTACAACCTCTAAATTTTCATAATTTAATAAAATCTTTTGCATATGCTCTTTGTAAAGAGCTCTATCTGATTGAGTCCTCGGTCCTTGCACTGCTGGGCCACGACTTCTATTTAATAATCTAAATTGAATACCTGATTTATCAGCTACGACACCCATCACACCATCTAAAGCATCGATTTCTCTAACAAGATGTCCTTTTCCAAGTCCTCCTATAGCGGGATTACACGACATTTCCCCTATAGTCTCGATTTTGTGTGTAAAAAGGGCAGTATTTAGGCCCATTCTAGCGGAAGCTGCTGCTGCCTCACATCCAGCGTGTCCTCCACCTATAACTACTACATCATAGCTTTGTTTTGTCATTTTGTGAATGTAAACCTCTAGATTAATAATACAAGAAGTATTTTATTTACCTATACAGAAGTCTTTGAATATAGATCCAAGTATTTCTTCCACATCTACCTTACCGACGATGCTACCAAGATGTCGTGTGGCCATTCTTAGGTCTTCTGCTGCTAATTCGAGGTCTTTGTTTTGATCCTTTTTAAGAAACTTATCAATTTCTTTTAAACAATCATTGAGCTTAACTCTGTGCCTTTCTCTGGTAATTAAAGCACTATTATTGGATGTAAATTTTTTGCTCAACTTAGCTTTAATCAAATTTATTAATTTGTCGATATTTTTATTATTTTTTACTGAGGCTAAAACAGTATCAACATTAAATTTATGATTTTGTTTATCTGAAACATCTGATTTATTTAAAAAAATTATAGTATCTTTATTAATCATACTCTGTATTTCTTTGTTAATTTTTTTTGACGAATTATCAATGACTATTATATTTAAATCTGCTTCTTTTGATTTTCCTAACGCTAAAGAAATACCTTTTTTTTCAACTTCATTTTTAGCATCTCTAATACCTGCAGTATCTGCAAGAATTACTGGATAACCATCTAAATTTAAATAAGTTTCTATAACATCTCTAGTTGTGCCAGCTTCGTCTGAAACAATTGCTACCTCTTTTTTTGAAAGTAAATTTAATAATGAAGATTTACCTGCATTAACTTCTCCTGTTATTGAAACTCTAAATCCGTCTCTAATTTTTTCTCCAACTTTATTATCCTCAATAATTTTATGGATTTCCGAATGAATTTCTTTTATTGATTTGTGAGCGTCTCTTAATACTTTTTCTGGAAGATCTTCCTCTGCAAAATCAATTTTAGCTTCTATAAAAGCAAGAGATTTAATTATTTTTTCCCTAAGATCATTATAATAATTGGATGCATTACCTTGAACTAATTTCACCGCTTGCTGTCTTTGTAATTCTGTTTCAGAATGGACAAGATCTCCAATACTTTCTGCTTTTAACAAATCAATTTTATCATTTTGAAAAGCAATTTTAGTGAACTCACCTGGTTCAGCTAATCTGCAGTTTTTTTGCTCGGAAAGTACTCTTAATAAAGCGTTTATTACTGCGTTACTTCCATGGATTTGTAATTCTGCTAGATCATCTCCAGTATAGCTATTTGGCCCGGGAAACCACAATAATAGAGCCTCTGGATCTATTACATTGTCATTTTTAGGATCATAAAACTTACAAAAATTTATTTCATTTGATTTAATATCTTTAGACTTAATCAAATTTTGACAAATCTTAAGTGTTTCACTACCTGATATTCTAACGATAGCTATTCCAGAGGGTCCTCTACCCGATGATAAGGCATAAATGTTCATTGATTTATAATGATAATCCTTGATTAGAGATTATTTTACTAAATTTTTTTAATGTCTCATTGTTCTTTATATTTTTTATAATTATTTCTTTGAATGGATCCAAATATTTATTTTGTTTAAAGAAACTATGAGTAGCATCAACGCCTAAACTCATGATAATATTTTCAGGTTTTCTGCTGTTGTAAAAATCGTCTAATGCATAGCTATTTTTAATAGAAATACCTAAACCTACATAATATTTTATAATTTCTTTCAGTTTTTTAATATCCCTAAGAACTAGATTAAAACCTTGACCAGCTACAGGGTGAATAGTGTGCAAACCCTCGCCAAGAATTAATATATTTTTTTTATAATACTGTCTTCTTAAAGTTAATGAGATCGGATAAGACTGAATATTGCTAATAGTTATATCTTGTTTACACTTTAGTAACTCTATTATTTTTTCTTTAACTAAATTTGCAATTTTTTTAGAATTGTTATCGAAGAGATATTTTTTTACGCTCCAAACAAATGAGAAATAATTTTTTGAAAAAGGGAGTATAGCTATTGGCCCCTCTTTTAAAAAGAATTGGCTTGTGTTTAGAGTTTTGAAATTGTGCCTTACATAGCCTGTTATTGCTATTTCTTTATAATTCTTCTTAATAGATCTTGTCTTAATTATTTTATCATAGATTTTTGATTGTCCGCCTATACAAAGGATAGTTAAATCATAAGCTTTTAACTCTTCTAAGTTTTTTAAATCCTTTTTTATTAACTTAATTTTATTTTTTGAAATTTCTTTCAATAATAAACTTTTAACTTTGTCATTTTCAAAAACATACATAAGATTTGATTTAGCCTCGATAAGATTTAAAAAATTTATTTTTTCTTTAAAAGTTTCGTAAAAAAGCTCAATTTTTTTTGAAGGCCAGAACAATTTTTGTCCTGAAGTAGTGATATTTTGATTGATGAACTTGAAATTTGTATCTGAAATAGCAGTAGTCCTTTTATCTACGTTTTTTGTGCCTTTTTTTGCTATTAGATCAACCTCTATACCTGGCACTTTAGCTAAAACTGCTGCTGTCATTAAGCCTGAAAGACCGTCTCCAACAATACATATTCTCTGTTTACTCATATAACAATTTTTAACACTTTAATAAAAATGGTAAAAAGTACGTAATCGATTCGTGATGAATACAAACTTTTTAGATAGTGTAACAAATTTTTTGAAAAAACGAACCTTTGAATTACTAGGTTTGATCTTAGTTTTAACAAGTGTCGCACTAGCTATTGCATTTACCACGTATTCTCCTGATGATCCTTCATTTGTTTATGGAGATAGAAGTTTTGAGATCCAAAATTTTTTTGGGATTTATGGAAGCAGTATTGCAGATTTCTTATTACAAAGTTTTGGATTGGCCTCTTTTTTATTATTACTTAACTTTTTATTTTGGGGGTTAGATCTGATAATAAAGAAGGAATTAAGAAGAATAATCTTAAAATTATTTTTAGTTGTAGCTTATTTGACTGTAGGCACAGTTTTTATCTATTTAACATTCAATAATTCCTTTTGGTTAATTGATAACGGTAATTCAGGCTTTGTAGGAAAAATAACATATAACTTTATTAATACTTGGGCCCCGTGGATTGACAATACATATTCAATTTATATTTTACTTTTATTAACTATAATTTTTTTTTCATTTTCGGCTGATATAAATTATAAAAAAATGCTCTCGGTGATTATTTCACTTTTTAGAAGAAAACCTGTAGAAAATATTGAACCAGATTTTAGTAAAATTAATATTGAAGATCAGCATCAAACCTTAGAAAAACCTCAACAATCCTTTTCATTTGACACTGACACAAGTTCTCAAACAGAACAAATTACTTCAAAAACTAAATATAAATTACCAGATATAAATTATTTAGAAAAAAATTTATCTAAACTTAGTTCTGACGGAAATAAAAATCGTCCTGATGCTGAGTTTATGGAAAAAATACTATTAGATTTTGGTATAGATGGAAGAATCAAGGAAATTAATAATGGTCCTGTAGTTAACCTTTATGAATTTGAACCAGCGCCCGGTGTAAAAGTGTCAAAAATAATTAATTTATCTGAAGATTTAGCAAGAAATACTAGTTCAACTTCTACAAGAGTCTCGGTCATCCCGGGAAAAAACACTGTTGGAATCGAAATTCCAAACGAGGAAAGAGAGAGCGTATCACTGAGAGAAATAATTTCTTGTGATAAATTTCAAAAAAAAGATGTGAGACTTCCAATAGCATTAGGTAAAAGTATTTCGGGAATGCCGATTGTTGGTGATTTAACATCCATGCCTCACCTTTTAATTGCAGGTACGACTGGTTCAGGAAAGTCTGTTTGTATTAACACTATAATTGTTTCTTTGCTTTACAAACTAAATCCAGATCTTTGTAAGTTTATTTTAATTGATCCAAAAATGTTAGAGCTATCTACTTACGAGGGAATACCTCATTTATTAACTCCAGTTATTACTGATGCTAAAAAAGCTACATCAGCTTTATCTTGGACAGTCAAAGAAATGAACGGCAGATATAAATTAATGAGCAAGGTAGGAGTAAGAAACATTGATGGCTATAACGCAAAGCATAAACTTAAAATGCCATACATCGTTGTAGTGGTTGACGAGATGTCAGACTTAATGCTTGTAGCTGGAAAAGAAATTGAAAACTATATTCAAAAATTATCACAAATGGCAAGAGCTGCAGGAATTCATATCATCATGGCTACGCAGAGACCAAGTGTTGATGTAATAACAGGTACTATAAAAGCAAATTTTCCAACAAGAATATCATTTCAAGTAAGTTCTAAAATTGACAGTAGAACTATTTTAGGGGAGCAGGGTGCTGAGCAATTGCTTGGTAAAGGAGATATGTTATTTATGTCTTCTGCAAATAGGATCGTTAGAATTCATGGCCCATATGTTTCTGAGCAGGAAATAGAGAAAATTACTAATTCATTAAGAGCTCAAGGAGAGCCAGATTATATGGAAGAGATTACTTCCCAAGAAACAAATGAAAGCTCACTAACTCCTGGAAATGAAGGTGATGAGGATGAATTATTTAATCAAGCAGTAGAAATTATTAAATCAGAAGGGAAAGCCTCTACAAGCTTTTTACAGAGAAAGTTACAGATCGGATACAATAGAGCTGCTAGAATTATTGATATGATGGAAGAAAAAGGTATTGTTAGTAAAGCAAATCATGTTGGTAAACGTGACGTTCTTTAAAAAAATATTTTCACTCCCGTTTTTTTTATTAATAACAACGAGTTTATTAGCTAATGAAAAAGATCAAATAGTTGCTAAATTAAATAACTTAAACTCTTTAGAATTTACATTTGATCAATTAATTAATGAAAAAGCAGAAAAAGGTAGTTGTCTTTTAGAGTTTCCTGGAAAATTAAAATGCAATTACTTTGATGACAAAAAAAAGGAGCTAGTTATCAATAATAAGAAGTTAGCGATTACACAAAAAAGGTATAATAAAACTTATCATTATCCTATTTCAAAATCTCCATTCTTAAATATTTTATATAAAGATAAACTTTTAGAAATAGTACAATCAGGAAAATTAGAGGTAAATGATCAAATAATTAAGCTTGTTTATTTTAGTGATAACGAAATTACAGTTTTTTTTGATAAAAAAAATCTAGAATTGAAAGGGTGGGAGATTAAAGATCAATACAATAATAATATTAATTTCTCCCTAAATATTGTTGCTAAAAATGACATTTTTAGAAAGGGTACCTTTAAAGTGCCTGAAATAAACTAAGCTACAAAATCAATTTCTTCTTCTTTAAAAATTTCAAAACCTTTGGATTTGTAATTTTGTAATGCGTGTTTGTGGTCTAAACTACAAGTATGAACCCACATTCTTTCAGGATTTTTTCTTGATGCGCTTGCTATAGCATGATTTACAAGTGTTGAGCCTAGCTTCAAACCTCTAAATTCTTTTAGTACTCCTAGATTGATAAGCTCTACTTCATTTGGTCCAGGATGATATTCTTGTTCGTAATATCCTACTAAATCTTCACCTTTTTTAAGAACATGCGTTTCTAAATTTTTATTCGTGACATACTTTACCCACTCACTATCAGACCAAAGTAATCTGTCTCTCCAATAGTGATCTACGCCTATTTGTTTATAGAAAAATCTGTTTAAATGGAAATTATCTTTATCATCTAAAATAATTTGAAAGTTTCCTGGGAGATTCAAATCAACAGTTTTTGAAAAATCTTTTATTTCTAAGAAATATCTTTTTACTCTTGAAACCATCAATTAACCATTTTTCCAATCTTTTCACCTGCAAATATATGAAAGTGTAAGTGAGGAACTTCCTGTCCGCCATCGCTGCCGATATTTGTTAAAGCTCGGTAACCTTTATCTTTTGCGCCCACTAAATTTGCAACATGTGTCACAGCTTTATTTAACTCTACAATCTCTTTATCTGAAGCTTTATTATTGAAATCATTAAGATCTACGTATGCACCTTTAGGAATTACTAAAACATGAACTTTCTTTTGAGGATTAATATCATGAAAAGCTAAAACATGATCATTTTCATAAACTTTTTTACACGGAATTTCTCCCCTTAGAATTTTAGCAAATATATTATTTTTGTCGTAACTCATTTCTGTCTTTTCTTAAGTTCGTTCATCACATCTTCAATTTTTATGTTGTTAGCCTCTAAGTAAACCATCAAATGATAAACCACATCAGCAGCTTCGTGTATCTTATTTGAATTTTTTTCCACAGATTCTATTAATTCCCCTACTTCCTCTTTTACTTTTGAAACACTAAGGTTTTTATCGTTCAAAAGTTTATTTGTATAAGACTTATCTGGAGAAGAATTTTTTCTCTCTCTGATTGTTGTAATTAATTTTTCTAAGTTTTCAAACATTTTACAACCTTACTGATACATTTTTAGAATTCAAATATTCTTTAGCATCTTTAATTTTATATTCACCATAATGAAAAATAGAAGCCGCTAAAACTGCACTTGCACCGCCTTTAACAATGCCATCGTATAAGTGATCTAAAGTTCCAACTCCACCAGAGGCTATTACGGGAATATTAGTGCTTTTCGTAATTGTTTTTAACAAATCAATATCGTATCCAGATTTAGTTCCATCTTTATCCATTGATGTTAATAAAATTTCTCCGGCTCCGTTTTCTTCTACTTTCTTAGCAAACTCTACTGCATCGATACCGGTTTTATTTCTTCCACCGTGAGTAAACACTTCCCATTTATTTTCTGAAACTTTTTTGGCATCAATAGCAACTACAATGCATTGCGATCCAAATTTTTTTGATGCTTCCTTTACAAAATCAACATTTTTAACTGCAGCAGTATTAATAGAAACTTTATCAGCGCCTGCTAACAATAAATCAGTTATGTTTTGAATAGTTCTAACGCCACCACCGACAGTTAAAGGAACAAAACATTCTTTCGCTGTTTTTCTAACAATTTCAATAATTGTTTCTCTGTTTTCATTTGATGCAGTAATATCTAAAAAACAAATCTCGTCGGCGCCACTGTCGCTATATATTTTGGCTTGTTCTACTGGATCTCCAGCATCTTTTAATTCAACAAAGTTTATACCTTTGACAACTCTTCCATCTTTAACATCAAGGCAAGGTATAATCCTATTTTTAAGCATTAATCTCCTTTGCTAACTCATCAAGCTTAATATCACCATCGTAAATAGCTTTGCCAACTATAATACCTTCAATTTTTTTATTATTTAACCTTTTAGCCTTCTTAATGTCGTTTATTGAAGAAACACCTCCTGAAATAACAACAGGACAATTAGAAAGCCCTGCAATTTTTACAGTTTCATCTAGGTTAGGACTAGTTTTCATTCCATCTCTATTTATATCTGTAAAAATAATTCTGCTAACGCCAAAATCATTTACTTCTTTTAAAAAATCTGTGGTCTTAATTTCTAGATTTTCTGTCCAGCCTGATACTGAAAGATTTCCATCTTTTGCGTCTAATCCTAAAGCAATTTGACCTTTAAATTTTACGCAAGACTCTTTTAAAAATTCTTTATTTTTAATAGCACCACTTCCTAAAATTACTTTCTCAACACCAGTATCGACATATTGTTTAATGCCGTCAAGAGATCTAACACCACCGCCTATTTCAATCTTCAAATCGTATTTTCTTATTATTTCTTTTATAATATTTAGATTTACTGTTTTACCCGTTAAAGCTCCGTCCAGATCAACAATGTGTAAGTTTTTAAAGCCATGATCTTTAAATTTTGCTGCTTGCTCAATCGGTGAAGTTTCGTATTCAGTTTTATTTTCGAAGTCGCCTTTGATTAATCTTACGCATTTCTTGTCTTTTATATCTATTGCAGGAAATATTTTCATTATAATTTTAAAAAATTATCAATCACTTTTAATCCAATTTTATCACTCTTCTCTGGGTGAAATTGGGTACCAAATAAATTATCTTTTTCAACAGAACAGACAATTTTTGATGAATAATCTGTTGTTGCTGAGATCACTGACTTATCTTTAGGAATAAATTCATAACTATGTACGAAATACATATGAGATTTATTTTTTATATCTTTAAATATTTTACTTTCTTTTTGAATTTCAATTTCGTTCCAACCAATATGTGGGAGTTTAAATTTTCCTTTTTGATTATCAATTTTAGAAACTCTACCAGAAATCCAACCTAATCCTTTTGTTTCTGCTTCTTCATATCCAATATCTGCGAACATTTGTAGGCCTACACAAATTCCTAATAAAGGTTTCTTATTTGTTATTGCAAATTCTTTTAATGTATCAACTAATCCCTTAATTTGATTAAGAGAGTCAACACAGCTTTTAAATGAACCTTGCCCTGGTAAAACAATCTTGTCACTACACGTAATTTTCTTGATGTCTGAAGTTACTTCTAGATTAACTTTACCTTTAGCTACCTCCGTAAAGGAATTTATGACAGAGCTAATATTGCCCGATTGGTAGTCAACAATTGTGACGTTCATCAAATTTAAATAGAGCCTTTTGTCGAAGGTATTGAGTTTTTAATTCTTTTATCAATCGCTAAAGCATCTTTTAATGATCTAGCTAAACCTTTGTAACATGACTCAATCTTGTGGTGGCTATTATCACCGTAAATATTTTCTATGTGTAAAGTAACTCCAGCTGATTGTGAAAAAGCTTGGAACCACTCTTTAAATAATTCTGTATCCATCTCACCAAGTTTCTCAACCTGTAGATTTACTTTCCAGATTAAATAAGGTCTATTTGATACATCAATTGAAACTCGGCTTAGTGTTTCATCCATAGGTATCATTGTTGATGCATACCTTGTTATACCTTTTCGGTTACCTGCCGCTTTTTTGATAGCTTCTCCTATTGCTATACCCGTATCCTCAGTAGTGTGGTGTAAATCTATATGTGTGTCACCCTTAGCTTTAACTTCTAAATCAATAAGAGAGTGTTTAGATAATTGTTCCAACATGTGATCTAAAAAACCTATTCCAGTTTTAATTTTATACTTTCCTTTTCCGTCTAGATTGACCGCGACAGAAATACTTGTCTCTTTAGTTTTTCTCGTAATTTTTGCTTTTCTGCTCATAAACTATGCCCGATTTACCTTTGATATATATTTAAATCGTCATTATATCAATAAATCACTATTGAAGATCTCAAATTAATCTCCACATATAACTCCATGAATACAGCTGAAAAATGGCACGGTACTACGATTGTGTTGCTTAGAAAAGGTGGGGAAACTATAGTTGCAGGAGACGGTCAAGTAAGTCTTGGAAATACAGTTTTAAAAAGTAAAGCAAAAAAAGTTAGAAAGATAGAAAGCAGAGGGGTAATAGCAGGATTTGCTGGTTCTACAGCTGATGCATTAACTTTGTTTGAGAGACTTGAAGCAAAACTAGAAAAACACGCAGGAAATTTACAAAGAGCGGCTGTTGAATTAGCTAAGGATTGGAGAAGTGATAAATTTTTAAGAAGATTAGAGGCTTTAATGGCAGTAGCAGATAAAAGCCATAGCTTCATTATTTCCGGTACAGGTGATGTTTTAGAACCAGAGGATGGAATAATTGGAATAGGCTCTGGAGGTAATTACGCTTTAGCAGCAGCGAAAGTTTTAATTGAAACTGACATGAAGGCAGAGGAAATTGCAAGAAAGGCCTTGAAAGTTGCGTCAGATATTTGTGTATTTACAAATAATAATGTTACGATGGAAAAAATTTAAATGTCAAAATCAAAAAAAGATACAAACCTGAAGTTAGTAAAGGGGTCTAAAGAAGATAGATCAAAAGTGAGTGCTCTTTCACCAAGAGAAATTGTTTCTGAACTGGATAGATATGTTATTGGACAGAAAGAAGCAAAAAAAGCTGTGGCTGTTGCTCTAAGAAATAGATGGAGAAGACAGGCTCTTACTGACGAAATGAGAGACGAAGTTCTTCCAAAAAATATTCTTATGATAGGTCCAACTGGTGTTGGTAAAACAGAAATATCTAGACGACTATCAAGGCTTGCAGAAGCTCCATTTATAAAAGTTGAAGCTACAAGATTTACTGAAGTTGGTTACGTCGGTAGAGATGTAGAACAAATTGTAAGAGACTTAATTGAGATTGCTATTGCGATGGAAAGAGAGAGGAAAAGAAAAGAAGTAAAAGCTAAAGCTGAGTTAAAAGCAGAAGAAAAAGTCTTAGACGCTTTAGTTGGTAATAAAGCTAGTGTTGCAACTAGAGAAAGTTTTAGAAAAAGACTCAGAAACGGTGACTTGGATAACAACGAAATAGAGATAGAGGTTCAGGATACTTCTTCTGGTTTACAAAGTTTTGAAATACCAGGTATGCCGGGTGGGAACGTTGGAATGGTTAATTTAGGAGATATTCTTGGTAAATCTATGAGTGGAAGAAAAGGTAAAAAGAAAAAAATGACTGTAAAGGAGTCTCATGGAATATTAGTTGCACAAGAGTCAGATAAAATGATCGAGGAAGATAAAATAATTAAAGAGGCTAAAAAAGCTACAGAGGAAAATGGAATTGTATTTCTAGATGAAATCGATAAGGTTTCAGCAAGAAGTGACAGAGTAGGTGGAGATGTTTCGAGAGAGGGAGTGCAAAGAGACCTACTACCCTTAATTGAGGGAACAACAGTAAGTACTAAGCATGGTCCAATAAAAACTGATCACATTTTATTTATTGCATCAGGTGCTTTTCAACTAGCTAAACCATCTGACTTGTTACCAGAATTGCAAGGCAGATTGCCGATAAGAGTTGAACTTAACGCTCTTAATGAGGATGATTTTAAAAGAATACTAAAGGAGCCAGATAATAGTTTAATAAAACAATATAAAGCTTTATTAAATACCGAAGATGTTAATCTCGAGTTTTCTGAGGACGGCATTGATATGCTTGCAAAGATTTCAGCAGAGGTAAATTCGTCTGTTGAAAACATTGGAGCAAGGAGGCTTCACACAATAATTGAGAAAGTTTTAGACGATATTAGTTTTAATGCAACTGATAGAGCTGGAGAAACTATTACTGTAGATAAAAAATTTGTTGAAGACAATTTAGGTAATTTGGTAAAAGATACAGATTTATCAAAATTTATTTTATAATTTTTTTAATTTAATTATTAATGCTCCTTCTCCACCATCTTTTTTATCAGCATCTTCGATTGAGGTAATATAAGAAAATAATTCGCTATTTTTAATATATTCAGGCACTGAGTATTTTAATTTTCCAAGATCTTTAGACACATACTCATCGGCTTCATTAGTTGAGTGCAAACCTTTCCCAGTTATTAATAACAACTCTCTATAATTATTAGAGATACAATAGTTTATCAACTCTTTTACTTTTAAATTTGCGTTTTCTAAAGTGAAACCATGTAAATCAAATTTAAATCGGACTTTTTTATGATTCAATTGATCTCTATCTTTATCATAAATATCAGATGGATTTCTAACGAATTCATCCCATACTTTTTTATCACCTTGTGAAAGATCTTTTTTCTTTATCACTAATTGATAATCTCGGATAAATACCAGTTAGGACTTTTTTGATTTATGTTTTTAGTAAATTTCCAGCTATCTGAAACAAATTTTATTTTATCTGGATTCCCCTCAATAATTTTATTTTCTTTATCTTTTTTCACTGATATAACTTCTGCAACAAATTTTACTGTAGCAAATAAATTATCTTTAACTTTTTCATATTTTTCGACAGATGATTCTTTCACACCAATAAATGTAAATTCAGATTTTATATTTTCCTTATTTCTTGTTTTAATTGCTTCGGAAAAATTAGAAAACATTTTAGGTGATAATAATGCTTTAAGCTTGATTAAATCACCGTTAGCGAAAGAGGTTAATATACTTTCATAAGCTATTTCAGCACCCCTTAAAAATTCTTTTTTGTCTTTACCTTCTAAGATCTCAAAGTTTTGTTTTACAGGATTTTTATCTTGCTGAGGTATACTAAATTTTTTTTCAGCAAAATTTGGATAAACTTTCGATTCGTGGCCGGTTTTTCTTCCCAAAATACTTCTTAATCGCAAAATAATAAAACCTGCGATCATACCCAGCAAAATTATATCTAAATAGCCAAAACTGTTACTCATAATTTGATAAATATACATGAATAATATAATTTTGTATCAGACAAATGAACACATTTTTCCTATTATTTATCGGATTACCAGCATTAGAGATATTTTTAATGATAAAAATTGGTAGTAAAATTGGAGCTATCTACACTATAGCTCTAATTTTTTTAACAGCTTTCATAGGTATATATTACGCAAGAATTCAGGGCATCCAAACTTTAAGGTCAGGAATTTTAAGTTTATATCGTAACGAAGCTCCTATTTACGAAATTCTTTCTGGAGCATCTATTGCGCTCGCCTCTTTACTATTAATAATACCAGGTTTTCTAACAGATATCCTTGGGTTTATATTATTAATTCCTTTGACAAGGAAGTTTTTATTTAAAAATTTCTTTAAAAATAAAAACATTGAGAAAAACGACAATGAAAAAAATAGAAAAATAATTGATGGTGAAATTATAAATAAAGATAATGATGAAATTTAAAATTGTAGGAAAATATATTAAGGATTTAAAGTTTAGTATTCCAAATTCAAAAGCATGTTTAATGCTTGCCAAAAATATTGCAAACTATAAGATTAATATTGATATAAAAAGTAATCAAGTAGATAAGAATATTTTAGAAATTTTTACAACACTAAATCTCATTCCAATCACAGATGATTTTGAAAAAATTGATACTAAAATAGTGTACGCAACTATAATAGAATTAATTGATAAACAAATTCAAAAAAAAGATATGGAAAAAATTATACTTATAGATGTTCCAACCGAAATTTATAAAGAACTGAGAGGGATATTTGTAAGTCTCTTTGAAAGATCTGGTTTTAAAGATATTAAAATAAGCGAAAATGTTGACTTTCAAAAACTATATAATATGAAAAAAGTTCAATAAAAATTTTTCTTTAATTCCTTTTTTAAAAAATCTTTATGTGATTTAATTTCTTCTTCTGTTATATAAGCTATTTTTTTATTATAATTATTACCTTTTAACAGTTTTTTTTCGTTTTGATGATTTGATAAATTAAATCTAGGCTCTTTGACATCTAATAAATTTATATAAACTTCTCTTAAAAGTTCACAATCAAGAAGAGCATTGTGTTTAGTTCGCCTTGATAAATCTATGTTAAACCTTTTACAAAGTGCATCTAGTGAACTTGGTGAACCAGGAAATTTATTTCTTGCTATTTCCAGTGAGTCAATCACTAGTTCTTTTTTAATCAGTTCTTGATTAATTAACCCAAGTTCCCCATTCAAAAAACCAATATCGAATGGTGCATTATGAATAATAAGTTTTTTTTCACGAACGAAATTTAAAAATTCAATTGCTATTTCCTCAAAAGTTTCTTTATTTTTTAAAAATCCAGATGAAAAACCATGAATTTCATAAGCATCATTAGGGACATCTCTTTTTGGATTAATTAATTTATGAAAAACTCTTCCAGTTGGTATTAAATCTTTTGTTTCAACGCATGCGATTTCTACAATTTTATGTCCATTTTTAAACGATAAACCAGTGGTTTCCGTATCAAGAAAAATTTCATTCATAAAATTTAATTATATCTGATAATTTCTTTTTTAATAGTTTTTTATTTTTTTCATTAGTAACTACGTGGTCACAAAATTTTATCTTTTTTTTATCACTAAGTTGTTTGCTATTTAATATTTCAAAAATTCTTTTATTTCCTCCTTTTAAAAGAAATCTTTTAAGTCTAATTCTTTTATTAGCTTTAATAAAGATTATAAGATCGAAATTGCTCATTAATTTGCTTTCGATTAACAAAGGAATTTCAAAAAAAAGAGTTTTCTTTTTGGAGTTTTTACTAATAAACTTTTTCATTTTTTTTCTTACAAGTGGGTGAATTATTTTCTCTAATTTTTTAAAACTTTTTTTATTAAGAGCTACTTTTTTTTTTATGTTTTCTTTAATATTAACATTTTTTATTTTTAATTTTTTTGAAATTAATTTTTTAAGATTTTTATTTCTATAAAGCTTTTTAACGGCATCGTCTGCACTAAAGAGAGGTCCTCTTTTAAAAGACAAATACTTACTCGCAGTAGATTTTCCTGAAGCTACGGAACCAGTTATACCAATTTTTTTCATTTCAATTTTGATTTTAATAATTCAATTAAATCTTGATCTATTTCTGGATTTATCTTATTCCATAAATAAAAAGCTTTTTGTCCTTGATAAATAAACATATCGAGACCATTAAAAACTTTTATCTCTTTATCTTTGAAATATTTAAGGGTCTTAGTTTCCAATGGGTTGTAAATAGTATCTATATAAATTAAATTTTTCTTATGTTGTTCAAATTCGAAGTTAAAATCGTCTCCATCTTTAAGGCCAAGACTTGTAGCATTAATAATAATATCAAAATTTTTAATCTCATCTTTTAAATTTAACCAATTAATAACATTAATATTTGTAAATTTTTTTTTTAAGAAAATACATTTTTCATGTGTTCTATTTGTTATTGATATATTTTTTATTCCAGATTTTTGTAAAGACAGAATTACAGATGGAGAGACTCCGCCGGCTCCGATCACCAAAGTTTTTTTATTAGAAATATCAACTACTTCTTTGAGGTAGGCCGCCTGAAGGCCAAACACATCTGTGTTTTCTCCTATACTTTTTCCTTTATCATTTAAATAAACAGTATTTACTGAGCTGGTTATTTTTGCGTCGTTTATAATTTCCTCTAGAAAAGGAACAATCTTTTGTTTGAAAGGTAAAGTAATGTTTATGCCAGAGAGAGATTTATCTTTAATTTTATTTATTAAAGAGCCTAATTTATTTTCTTCTATATTGATTATCGAATATTCTGCATCAATCTTATATTTTTTAAACCAATAATTGTGCAATAATGGTGAAAGAGAATGATTTATTGGATTGCCTATGATTCCGAATTTTCTAGTCATTATTTATATTGATTAATATAGTTTATAATATCTTTAATAGGCAAACCCATAATTGAATTAATATCGCCTTTAATGTACTCAAAAAGCTTTAAACCTTCAGCTTCAACCTGATAAACTCCATATGCAAGAAGTGTTTCTGTTTTTATCTTATCCAAATAGTTTATTAATTCTTTTTCTTTAAAATTTTTCATTTTAAGCTCTGATGTATCAGAATAATTCCAAACCATTGCACCGTTTTTTGAAATACAAACAGAACTTATAAGATAATGTTTAGAATTATTTAATCGTTTTAATATCTCGAAAGCTTCTTCTCTTGAATTTGGTTTATTAATTAGCTGGTTATTTAATGAAATTACGCTGTCGGCACCAAGTACAAGTTGATTTGGGTTGTGGCTGCTTACTTTAATTGATTTAATTTCAGCTAGATTTTTTGAGATTGACAGTGGTCCTGCTCCCTCGGCTAAGAGTGAGTTTTTCACTTCATCTTCATCTACATTTGAGGGGATTACTTTAGATTCAATTTTAAATTTGTCTAAAATTTTTTTTCTTACACCACTCTTTGAAGCTAAAATTATTTTCATTTATGTTTCTTAATTTCAATAATCTTTAAAATTGATGCAGCTGTCTCTTCAACTGATCTTCTCGTAACATCAATTATAGGCCAATTGTTTCTTTTAAAAATATTTTTTGACTCGTTAACCTCTTTTTTTATTGAGTCTAAGTCCGTATATTCTTTTAAATTATGATCATTCATAATGGCTACCCTATTTCTTCTAATGTCGGCTAATCTTTCTGGATCTGCGACTAAACCAATTATGCAAGCACTGCTGTTACTTAAGCTTTTTGGTATTTTATGATCTAGCACTAAAGGAATATTTATCGTTTTATAACCTCTGTTAGCAAGGTAAATTGAAGTTGGGGTTTTGCTTGTTCTACTTACACCAAGTAAAATTACATCGGCATTCTTTAAGTCATCAATTTTTTTTCCATCATCATGGGCCATTGTAAACTGAATTGCTTCAATTCTTTTATAATAGTCTTCATCTAAAACATGTTGAGCGCTAGGTTTATGAATAGCTTTTTGGTTTAAAAGTTTTGAGAAACTTAAGATTAAGTTTCCAAGAATACCGAAACACGGGACACTGTTTTTATTGCTTTGATTGGATATGTATTTTGCAAGTTTAGTTTCTACGATTGTATAAAGGATAAGTGAATTTTCTAAATTAACACATTCTTTTATAATTTTGTCTATTTGTTGCTCTGTCCTAACAAACGCAAACTCTTTTTTATTATATTCAAAATTAGCAAATTGCGATTTCAATGATAAAAAAATTCTATCTAGAGTTTCGCCGGTTGAGTCAGACACAAGATATACATTGTATTTTTCGTTCATATTGTTGTTTATAAATAATTAATAAGTATGGTTTTTTAACACATTTTTAAATTTGAGAATAAAAGTTAACATTAATTAACATGAATTAAACAATTTATTCTTTGTTGATAATATTGTTTTACTAGTGTTTATAAGATTAATAAAGACATAGAAATATATGTTTTTGTAAAAAGTTATTAAATAATTGTTGTATAAAATATGTATAAAAATTTATCTCAGTTTTTAACAGTATCTAATACATATATCATTTTAAAATATATTTTATTATTTAATGAGTAACTTGGAGAAAATTTTAAATAACAAAACTTCTTGTAAATCTGTTTGGTTTATGAGACAAGCTGGTAGATATTTACCAGAATTTAGAAAAATAAGATCTAAAAATGAAGATTTCATAAAACTTTGTTTAAATAGTGAGTTAAGTTCTAAAATAACTTTACAACCAATAAAACGGTTTGACTTAGACTCAGCAATAATCTTTTCAGACATTTTAATAGTGCCATATGCTTTAGGACAAACGGTTAAATTTTTTAAAAAAAAAGGTCCAAAACTTAACCAATTTAATTACAAATATTTTTTAGATACAAACGAAAATGAATTCCTTAGAAAGCTAAAACCAATTTACAAAGCAATTAAACTTACACGAAAGAAACTTGATAAAAAAAAATCTTTAATATCATTTGTCGGTGCTCCTTGGACGTTGTTAATTTATATGTTAGATTTAAAAAAAAATAATTCAAAATTAAATACAAAAAAATTTAAATCTTTAGAAAATTTAGATAAAATTATGGATAAATTAATTCTTTTCTTGTGTTTACATATTAAAAACCAATCAAAAGCCGGAGCTAATGTTGTTCAAATTTTTGACTCCTGGGCAGGTTTAATTCCTGACAAACTTAAAAAAAATTACTGTTTTATACCTAATAAAAAAATTGTTGATTTTTGTAAAAAGCACAAAATCCCGACTATCTGTTTCCCAAAAGGGATTAAAAAAAAATATAAAGATTTTAATAAATTTGTTAAACCTAATTGTCTGAATTTAGATTCAAGCATAAACCCTATTTGGGCAAAAAAAAACTTAAAGAATGTGGTGATACAAGGGGGGTTAGATCCAAAAATATTATTACGATCTAACGAAGAGATATTAAAAAGAGCGATGAAATACATTCAAACTTTTAGGGATATACCTTACATTTTCAATTTAGGTCACGGCTTACTTCCTCAAACCGATCCTGATAAAGTGAATAAATTAATTAAATTCTATAGGAGTTATAATGGATAAAGACCACCCTCAGGTAAAATTTGGTAAAACCGGCATTTTAATTATCAATCTTGGTACACCAGACTCAACTAATTGGTGGGATATTAGAAAGTACCTTAAAGAATTTTTATCAGATAGAAGAGTTATAGAAATAAACCCACTCATTTGGCAAATAATACTAAATTTATTTATTCTAACTTTTAGGCCTTCAAAAACAGCTCATGCTTATAAAAAAATTTGGAGAAAAGAGAGCAATGAGTCACCTTTATTATTTTTTACTAAAAATCAAGCAGATAAACTTAATAAAAAAATTGGAAATGAAAAAGTTATTGTGGATTTTGCCATGAGATATGGTAATCCCAGTATTAAATCAAAACTGAATATCCTTAAAAATATTGGATGTGAAAATATTATAATCTTACCATTATATCCCCAATATGCGGCGGCTACTACCGCAACAGTTTGTGATGAAGTTTACAAATCTCTAATGAAAATGAGGTGGCAACCAAGCTTACAAATTGTTCCTCATTATGAAAGCGATCCATTGTACATAAGTGCAATAATTAACAGTATTGAAAAAAAGATTAGTGAAATTAAATGGAAGCCTGATTTAATAATTTCCTCTTATCATGGAATACCAAAATCTTATTTTGATAAAGGAGATCCTTACCATTGTTATTGTCATAAGACAACTAGATTAATGAAAGAAAAATTTGGAAAAATTGATATACAAACAACTTTTCAATCAAGGTTTGGACCTCAAGAATGGTTAAAGCCTTATACCGACAAGACGTTAGAGAAACTTCCAAGCGAGGGAATTAAAAATATTCTAGTTGTATGCCCCGGTTTTGCATCAGATTGCGTCGAAACTTTAGAAGAAATTAATATTCAAGGAAGAGAAAGTTTTATTGAAAATGGGGGTAAAAATTTTGAGTTAGTTCCATGTTTAAATGATAGTTCAGATCATATTAATTTATTTGAAAAACTAATTAATAAATATTTATAATATGAATCTATACTTACTATTTAAATCACTTCATCTAATTGCAGTTATTTCTTGGATGGCAGGACTTTTATATTTACCAAGAATATTTGTATACCATTCGGAGGCACATCATGACTCTCAAAGAGAAATTTTCAAAGTCATGGAGAAGAAGCTTTATAATTATATAATGATGCCTGCAATGTTGCTTTCATGGTTGTTTGGGATATTGCTAATTCATAACTTAGGTTTTTCGATTTTTTTGGAACTATGGATGCAAATCAAAACAGCCGCAGTCATAATTCTGAGTTATTATCATTTTACTTTAGGTAAATACCTTAGGGATTTTTCTATGAATAATAATCAAAAAACATCAAGATTTTTCAGAGTATATAACGAAATTCCAACTATAATTCTTATATTAGTAATATTTGTAGTTATATTTAAACCCTTGTAATTAGGGGTTGAAATTTTTGAAAAAAGACATATATTTAAATCACTTTCCTTTTTTTTAAATAATCACATGAACTTACAAGAACTTAAGCAAAAAAACCCAGCAGAGCTTATTATTGAAGCTGAAAAGTTAGGTATTGAGAATCCTAGCACTTTAAGAAAACAAGAAATACTTTTTGCCATTTTAAAGAAATTAGCTGAAAAGAATGAACAAATCACTGCAACTGGAGTTCTAGAAGTTCTACAGGATGGATTTGGTTTCTTAAGAGCAATCGAGTCAAACTATCTTCCCGGTCCCGACGATATTTATGTTAGTCCCAGCCAGATAAGAAGATTTGGATTAAGAACGGGCGATTCCGTAGAAGGAGAAATCAGAGGACCGAAAGATGCAGAAAGATACTTCGCCTTACTAAAAGTTAATAAAATTAATTTTGATGAGTCAGAGAAAGGAAAAAATAAAATTGCTTTTGATAATTTAACGCCTTTATACCCAAATCAAAGAATAAAATTAGAGGTAGAGACTACTAAAATTGAAAAAAAACCTGATAATACTGCCAGACTTATTGATTTAGTAAGTCCAATTGGAAAAGGACAAAGATCGTTAATAGTATCGCCTCCAAGAGCTGGAAAAACTATAATTCTTCAAAACATTGCTCAATCTATTACAGCAAATCACCCGGAATGCTACCTTATGGTCTTATTAATTGATGAAAGACCAGAAGAAGTTACTGATATGCAAAGATCAGTTAAAGGAGAAGTCGTAGCATCAACATTTGATGAGCCTGCATCTAGACACGTCGCTGTAGCAGAAATGGTTATCGAAAAAGCAAAAAGGCTAGTAGAACATAAAAAAGATGTTGTGATACTATTAGATTCTATAACTCGGCTAGGCAGAGCTTATAATGCAGTTATTCCAAGTTCTGGTAAAGTGCTAACTGGTGGAGTAGACGCAAACGCACTTCAAAGACCAAAAAGATTTTTCGGAGCAGCTAGAAATGTGGAAGAAGGTGGATCATTAACAATCATTTCAACTGCTCTTATCGATACAGGCAGTCGAATGGACGAAGTAATATTTGAGGAATTTAAGGGAACAGGAAATTCAGAATTAATTCTTGATAGAAAAGTTGCCGATAAAAGAATTTACCCAGCTTTGGATATAACAAGGTCAGGTACAAGAAGAGAAGAGCTGTTATTCGCAAAAGACGAGCTTTCCAAAATGAATGTTTTAAGAAGGATAATAAGCCCTATGGGAACAATGGATGGAATAGAGTTTTTAATTTCTAAACTTAAGAATACAAAAAACAACTCTGATTTTTTCGATTCAATGAATAAATCTGCAAATTAAAAAATCATTGAACAGTTTGATTGTTAAAATTTACTTCGTGTAAATAAAAACTAATAATATTCTCTAAAGTTTCAATTTTATCTTTAAAAGTTAAAGACTCCAAAAGTTTTTGTTTTTCCTCATTTGTAACAGGGGATATCATTGACAAAGTATTTATTTTTTGGATCTCATCTAACTTTTCAAACTCACGCCAGTTTAGTAACAATCCATTTTTTTTAAAAAAAATTTTTGCTTTATCCATCAAACTTTCAGTATTTTCATTCATGATCACATTTTGAAGGTCTGACTCAAATTTTTTATAATCAACTTTAAATTCTCTATATCTTTTTTTATTCTCTACTTCTTTTAAGATTTTAAATCTTGTAATACCAGTCAAATTTATTAAAATTCTTCCATCTTTGCTTTCTTGAAAATCACTAATTTTTCCTAAGCATCCAACGCTATAAACATCTTTACTATCTTTTTGTGACTGCACCATACCCATTAATTTATTATTATTGTAACAGTCGGTTACAAGGTCCAAATATCTTTGTTCAAATATATTTAAAGGAAGATTTGTCTTGGGAAAGTAGATAACACCACTTAATGGAAAAATTGGAACTATTTCAGGAAAACTTTTCATAATTTATTATAATAAAAAAACTATTTTATCGATAGCGACATTTTATAATGGTTGACCGTTCTAGATGCGGTATACTATAATTTAAGTAATATTGCGGGCATAGCTCAGTGGTAGAGCGTCTCGTTGCCAACGAGAAGGTCGAGGGTTCAAGTCCCTTTGCCCGCTCCAGAAAAAATGAGTGATTTAGCAAATAAAAAATGTGTTCCTTGTGAGGGAAATATCCCTCCTTTTGATAAGAGTGAAATTCATAATTACTTGAAAAAAGTTGACGGGTGGGATGTAAAAAGTAATGATGACAAAAGCTATTATCTAACAAAAGATTTTAAATTTAAAAATTTTAAAGAAAGTCAAAATTTTATTAATAAAGTTGGCCAAATAGCTGAAAATGAAAATCATCATCCCGATATAAATTTTGGATGGGGTTATTGCAACATAAAAATTTTCACACACGCGATAAAAGGTTTGGCAGAAAGTGATTTTGTTCTAGCAGCAAAAATAGATCAAATTTAATTAATGATAGAAATGTCGTGTACCAGTAAATAACATTTTAATTTTTGCTTTGTTGGCATAATTAATAATTTCTTTATCTCTTACAGAGCCTCCAGGTTGAATCACAGTTTTGATACCAGCGTTAACTAATAACTTTAATCCATCAACAAATGGAAAAAAAGCGTCTGAAGCTGCTATTGCATTAGAAATCTTATTCAATTGAAATTTTTTAGCTTTTTGAATTGCAATCTTACAGCTATCTACCCTACTTGGTTGTCCGCCACCTATTCCAATTGTAGAATAATTACTACATAATACTATTGCATTAGATTTCACATATTTACAAATATTAAATGCAAATGCTATTTCGTTTAGCTCCTTTTTACTTGGTTTTAATTTTGTTACACATTTAAATTCTTTTTTTTTTACAAATTTTTTATTTTTATTTTGAATTAAAAAAGAACCGTCAAAAGATTTTATAACAGCATGTTCTTTATATTTAAACTGGGAGATATCAATAATTCTTAAATTTTTTTTCCTTTTCAAAATTTTAAGCGATTCTTTATCAAAACCTTTAGATAAAATTACTTCAAGAAAATTTTTTGTTATCTCGTTAGCGACTGCTTTAGTCATTTTATAGTTACAAGCTATTACACCTCCAAATGCACTTATTGGATCACATGCGTAGGCATTCTTAAAACTATTCAGAGGTTTTTTATTTGTTGATATACCACAAGGGTTGGCATGTTTTATTACTACTGTGGCAGCTTTACCTTTTAATGATTGTAAAATGTCCAACCCAGCAAATAAATCATTATAGTTATTATAGCTTAATTCCTTTCCGTGTATTTTTTCAAAACCAAGTCGTTTATCATCGTAATCATTTATATAAATTGAACTTTCTTGATGGGGATTTTCACCATATCTTAGATTAGTTAGCTTCCTTCCAAATATTGTTTTTCTATCAGGAAATTGAATATTAAGTTTATTATTAAACCAGTTTGCTATCATTGCATCGTAGTATGCTGTTAACCCAAAAGCTTTTGATGACATAAATTCTCTAAATTTAATGCTTGTTCCGCCTCTATTTAGCTCTAACTCTTTTATCAGAGTCCTATAATCATCTTTGTTTGTTATAATTGTAACATTTTTAAAATTTTTGGCAGCTGCTCGAACCATTGTTGGTCCCCCAATATCTATATTTTCAATTATGTTTTTTGAGTTTTTAGATCCCATTACCACTTTTTGAAAAGGATAAAAATTTACTACAATTAAATCTATCGGAGGAAACTTCTGTTTAGACATTTGATGCTTGTGAGTTTTATTTTGCCTATCATGCAAAATGCCTGCATGTATTTTAGGATGAAGTGTTTTTACTCTTCCACCTAGCATTTCTTTAAAGCCAGTATATTTAGATAACTCAGTACAATCGTAGCCAAGTTTTTTTATAGTTTTAAACGTCCCGCCAGAGCTTATAATCTTAATATTAAATTTTTTAAGAGTTTTTAGTAAAGAAATTAAATTTTCTTTATCAGACACAGATACTAAAGCATTTTTAATTTTTAAGTTCATTGCTATATTTTCTTTTTAATTTCCCAACTAAAAGATTTATCTTTATTAACTAGATTACCAGAAATTGTTAAACAAGCATTATCTAATATTTTTTTCCCCGCTAAATAAATGCTTTTCTCTATTTCAATATTCTCTTCTTTAATTGTAAAAATTAATGACTTATTCTTGGAAATTTGAATTAGCGCACTATTTCCGCTCATAGTTTTTACTGCTTTGAGTTGTGGATTTAAATGAAATCTGAACACGTATCTTATTGGGATCCCATCACTTTTCTTTAAGATATGGTCCACTCCTTTGATTTTAATATTTTCATGGTCTAAATAAATCTCCCTTTTATGAATACAACTAAAGTTTTTTTCATACCCATTATGTGTAATAGAACAGCCAGTAAGATTATTTTCATCTTTAACTTTAAAATCAGATACTTTAAAAGTATTTTTGATAGAATTTCCAAAAACGTTATTGATAAGCATATTTCTCTCAAATTTTGTAATACTCGTGTCATTTATTGTCATCGTCGATTGACTTGCAGTAAGTCTACTAATAAGTTCTACTTTAGGTGAAATATCCTTTCCAAAACCACAGTTTGTGATTATTTTAATTCCATCTAAAAAATATTCAAAAGAAAGAGGCCCAGACTGATAATTTTTTGAAAAGTGTTTGCTTGGAGGCGATCCAACGTCAAAATATAATACTTGATTTTTTGATTTTGCGCAAAATATTCCACCAATTTTATTATTTTTCTCAGTTTTATTAATTTTGATATTTTCTAAATACTTATTAAAATTACTGAGATTACTTTCAGTAGCACCGTTAAAAAGAGGCATTTGTTCTCCTGGTGTCTTAAAGAATTTTATACATTTTAAATTTTGCTTAATTATATTTTCAAGGAAATCTGGTAGATATTGTTGTGCATCTTTTATATTTTCATAGCACAATAGAAGGTATTTAGTAAAAAAAATCAAATCATTTGGGTTTCTAGTTAATGGATAACCGTTTTCATCAAAATTAGATATTATAAATTTTTCAAGTTCCTTTATTGCCGTATTATAATTATTTTCATACTCTTTAAAAACTATACCTGATAAAATTAAAGCAGTTAGAATTTCTATTTTTTTTTGTGGATTTTTTTCAAATTTTACATTTTTTTTTAAATGATTGCATTGAAGTATGACACTCTGAAAAAAATTTTTTTTAAATTCAAATGTCCCATTATGTATAATTGTATCTATATTAAGTATCCAACTTATAATCCTTTTACTAAGTGTTGAAGTCTCCCAGATTTTTTTTTTAAAATTTGAATATTTAAGCATCCAGACGTAAATAATTCTCTGAATATTTTTACCATCTATTTTTCTATCAATTAGACTAAGCCATAAAAAATTGTGATGGTAGACCATATCTTTATTTTTATCTTCAATCCAAAAGTTATTAGGGTTAATTTCATTTATCTTAAAAGTTTTCTTTCTGTACGGTGAAATTATAGAAAGTAAAAAGGGATTTGGGTTAAAATATACCTGAGCAGGCACTTTTGATATTAAAGAGTTATTATAATGTTTAGATAAGAAATAAATTTTTTTTAAAAATTTTATAAAAGTTATATTGATAGCAACTAAATAAAGATAGGCACTTTTAAAGCCAAACATTAATCAATTTTTTCTAAGAATTTCTATATTTTTTTTGAGATCACCTTTATTTTCTCTGAAGATTGTTGATCCTGAAACAAGAATATTAGCCCCAGCCTGTTTAGCTAATTTACAATTTTCGAAATTAATGCCTCCGTCAATTTCTATATCAACATCTAATTTTTTATTATTAATAATTTCTTTTAGTCGCTTAGTTTTTTCTAAAACTTCAGGCATAAATTTTTGGCCACCAAATCCTGGTTCCACACTCATTATTAAAACTAAATCAATATCATCTAAATATTCTTCCACTAAATCTATTTTAGAATTTGGCTTAAGTGAAATTCCTACTTTTTTTCCCTCTTTTTTAATAAGATCAATCGTTTTCGCTGTATCTTTAGTTGCTTCTGGGTGAAAAGTAATAATATCAGCCCCAGCATTAGCAAAATCTTTAATAAAATTATCTACTGGTGATATCATTAAGTGTACATCAAATATTTTTTTTGTAAGAGGTCTAAGTTTTTTTATTACTTCAGGGCCTATAGTTAAATTTGGAACAAAATGCCCATCCATAACATCAATGTGAATGTAATCTGCACCAGCTTTTTCCAGCGAAATCACTTCACTACCTAATTTACTAAAATCTGCAGATAATATAGACGGTGAAATTTTGATAGTGTCAGTCATTCTTTACTTATATTTTAATACTAAACTTTGTCAAAAAATTAGCTTAATTAAACAGTTGATATAATTGTCTTGAAAAATCGCTTTCTAATGGAAAAGCAAGCATCCCCCACACATCATATCCAAGTATGTATGGCATTGCGTAGAACCTGAAGAGATAGAAGAACCAAGCTACATATAGGGCTATAAATGGCCCAAAAAGAAAACTAGGAGTTATAAACTTAAATAAATTAATAATTGGGTTTGTATATTTTACAAAGACTCTCATGAAAAAAAAAGTTGAGTCTTCCCTTTGAAAAATATTCATAAAAGCGCGGCCGATCAGAGTCCACATAATGGTGCCTAATATATAATCTAAAACTATTGCCCATGTTGGTATCATATTTCTAAATTACCATGATTTAGGTAAAAAAAAAGGGGCGAATAAATCGCCCCTTTTAATTTTAAATAATTGTTAATTAGTGTTGCTTACCAAGAATAGCCTTACCTGTCGGTATTCTTGTATCGTCTACTAATTTTTGTGTAGCTGGACTTGGTTCTTTAGTCATTAAACTGACTACCACCATTACAACTAAACAAATTGGTGCTCCAATTAAACCAAATCTTAAGTGGTCAATACCTAAGAAAGGAGTATTTACACCGCCCCATAAAGGAACTGAGAATTTAGGGAACACCCACGTTAAGTAAACTGTTCCTGACACAATTCCTGCAATGATACCAGCGATTGCACCTTCTCTAGTAGCTCTCTTCCACCATACACCAAGTACAAGCGGGAAGAATAAACCTGACATTGCAAAGTCGAATGCCCAAGCAACCGAACCTAAGATACTTGTTAGCCTGAAAGAGGCTATGTAAGCACCAGCAGCTCCGATTATTACTAGAAGTACACGAGCAACTAACAGTCTTTTTGAAGTCTCCGCTTTTGGATTTATGATCTTGTAGTAAATGTCGTGTGATAACGCATTTGAGATCGCTAAAACTAATCCATCGGCAGTTGACATGGCAGCAGCCATACCACCAGCAAACACTAGTCCTGAGATTACGAACGGTAGACCCGCTACTTCTGGAGTAGCTAATACTACAACGTCACCTCTCATGAACCATTCGTTCAACTGAAGTATTCCGTCACCATTAAAGTCTGCGATAAATACTTGTTTAACTTCAGACCATCTTTGTACCCATTCTATCGACTGAACTTCAGAAATAGATTTTCCGATAATTCCAGTTGGTAGATTTGGATCCATCAATGCTAATTTAGACAATGTCGCTAACATAGGCGCTGAAGAGTAAAGTAAGAAAATAAAGAATAGCGACCAAGCTACTGATTTTCTTGCTGCTCTTACTGTAGGAGTTGTAAAGTATCTCATTAAGATATGAGGTAATGATGCAGTTCCCACCATCATACAAATCGCTAACGATAAGTATTTCCAGACAGCCATTCCACCTTCAGGTACTCCAGAGTGAGTTCCAGAGATGTATTTCAATCCTCCTGGTACCCCAGCTGCTTTCATATCTGCGGCGCTGTTTTTAACTAGTCCAAATTGTTGTTCAAGTTCGCCAAGTCTTGCAACCTCATCACCCAACATTAAGTGAGGGAAAATTCCTCCACCTACGTTAGAACTAATCCAGAATACTGGTATTAAGTATGCGATGATTAATACAATGTACTGAGCAACCTGTGTCCAAGTTACGGCTCTCATTCCACCAAGCATTGAACAGATAAGGATACTTATTAATCCTACCCATACACCTGCTTCGAACGGAATTCCAAGAGCTCTAGAAGCAATTGTTCCCGTAGCATTAATTTGTGCTGTTACGTAAGTAAATGATGCTATGAAAAGCACGAATACAGCTGCAGCTCTTACTGCATTACCACCGTATCGTGTTCCGATAAAATCAGGAACTGTGTAACATCCAAACTTTCTTAGGTACGGAGCCATTAGAGTTGCAACAAGCACGTATCCACCTGTCCAACCTACTAAGAAGGCCATATAAGTATAGCCACCAAAGTAAACTCCACCCGCTAAAGCTACGAATGATGCACCTGACATCCAGTCAGCTGCTGTTGCCATCCCGTTAAACACGGTTGGCACTTGTCTTCCTGCAACATAGTAGGCATCTACTTGAATGGTTCTTGATAAATAACCGATTAAGGCATAAATCAATACCGTGAAAGCCACGAACATCACTCCGATGTTTTTAGCTGACACACCTGCTTGCTCAGCTAATGCCATCAAAATGATGAACACTATAAAGCCACCAGTGTAGGTACCGTATATTTTAGGAAGGTTTTGTATAAAATCTCCTTTAAACATTAGTCATCCTCTCTTTCTGAGAAACCATGTTCTTCGTCGATTTTTTCTTGTTTATTTGCAGTCCAAAACAAAATTATCACAAAGGCAAGAAGTGAACCTTGCGCAGTCATGTAATATGCTAGTGGATAGCCAAGAAAAGACATCGTGTTCAGTTCTGAACCAAACATGAAGATCACTAATGAGAAGAAAGCCCAAAGAACCAATGTTACGATCATATGGTTTTTGGTCTTATTCCAATATGCGTCTTTATTTGACATATTTCCCCCTATTTATTTTTTAACTTTTTACGTAAAAAGTACTCTTATTGCTGGGGAGCATACTGATTATGAGTTGAATTAAAAGAGAAAAAAGGACCCCAAAACCAAATTGAAATGCTATAAGACAAGTAAATATAGGGTTTTTTAAATACAACGTGAAATTGAACCTAAATAATTTGAGAATTACTCTTAGAAACACTCTAATAAGTGTTTGGGAGTATGTAATACCAATTTGGAAAATTTCCGGTCTTTTTAAAAAAATAAAATCTAAAAAAGACCTGGAGAATTTTATTCAAGAGCGATCAGCACATGTAACTCAAACAACTCTGTATGGGTATTTAAAAACAAGAATTGGAGTTAAGTACATTGCTATGATGGAAGATGAAAGATTTTTAAAGTCAATTAATATTGCAAAATGGAATATATACATGGTTGCATTAGCTGACTGTGCTTTTTATGTTTTTTCATATTTAATTGTAGAAAAGAATTTAAAAGTAAATGATTGCAAAGAGGTTTTCTTAAGCATAATTGAAAAAGAAAAAAAAAATGGCTTAAATGATGAAATTTTTAAAAATGGAAAAGAAAACTTTTTAAAAAGATTGGAGACAGTTAATTTTAACAATTACTATTTAGAAAACCCATTTAAAGAAAGTGGAGAAGCATTATATTACTGGTCTCCAATAGCAGATGAGTTGAAAACTTTAGATAAAAAAATTGTTCTTAACTCTATTTCACTAAAATGGGGTCTTATGAAGGATGAATTTAAAAAAATAACTAAAGATATAAATTTTACTTAACCTTTATTTTGTCTATTTTCTACAAGCGAAGTAACAACACTTGGATCAGCTAATGTTGTCGTATCGCCTAAGTTATCAGGTTCGTTTGCTGCTATTTTTCTTAAAATTCTTCTCATTATTTTTCCAGATCTTGTCTTCGGCAAACCAGGAGCAAATTGGATAACGTCAGGAGTAGCAATTGGTCCTATTTGCTTTCTTACCCATAGTTTTAAATCTCTTTCAAGATCACCTGTAGGGTTTTCTCCAGCATTTAAAGTTACGTAACAATATAATCCATTCCCTTTTATACTATGCGGAAATCCAACAACAGCTGCTTCAGCAACTTTAGGATGAGCTACAAATGCGCTTTCGATTTCAGCTGTTCCAAGATTATGGCCTGATACTATTATAACATCGTCAACTCTTCCTGTTATCCAATAGTAACCATCTTTATCTCTTCGACAACCATCACCAGTAAAATACTTCCCATCAAATTGCGAAAAGTAAGTATCTATGAATCTTTGATGATCTCCGTAAACAGTTCTCATTTGACCTGGCCAAGAACTTGCCATGCAAAGTCTTCCTTTACCTTCTCCCTTAACGATTTTTCCATCTTTATCGACTAGAACAGGTTTAATTCCATAAAAAGGTTTTGTAGCAGATCCTGGCTTTAGGTCTATAGCCCCTGGTTGTGGCGCAATTAGTATTCCACCGGTTTCAGTTTGCCACCATGTATCAACTATTGGACACCTTGAGTCGCCTACAGTCTTGTAATACCACATCCACGCCTCAGGATTGATTGGTTCTCCAACAGTTCCAAGCAATTTTAAAGTTTTTCTACTTGTTTTTTTAACAGGCTTGTCTCCTTCTCTCATTAAAGCTCTAATTGCAGTTGGTGCGGTATAAAAAATATTTACCTTATATTTATCTACTATTTGCCACCATCGTGAACTATCAGGATAATTAGGCACCCCTTCAAACATAATAGTTGTGGCTCCATTTGATAGCGGTCCATAAATAATATAGCTATGACCCGTAACCCATCCTATATCTGCTGTGCACCAATAAATATCATTTGCTTTGTAATCAAATATATATTGGTGTGTCATCGAGGCATAAACCATATAACCACCAGTAGTATGTAAAACACCTTTAGGTTTACCTGTTGAACCCGATGTGTAAAGAATAAATAGAGGATCTTCAGCGTTCATTTCCTCAGGATCACATTTAGCCGGAACTGAAGCGACTAATTCTTTGTATGAAATGTCTCTTTCATTATTCCAATCGACTTGATTTCCTGTCCTTTCTACTACAACACATTTTTTAACGTTTGGACATTGATCTAAAGCTTCGTCAGCAATTTTTTTTAGAGGAATTATTTTTCCTCCTCTTACTCCTTCATCTGCTGTAATTAAGTACTCCGATTCACAATCGGTTATTCTTGTTGCTATGGAATCTGGCGAAAAGCCTCCAAAAATGATTGAATGAACAGCACCTATTCTTGCGCAAGCAAGCATAATGTATGCAAGTTCAGGTATCATAGTGAGGTAAATAGTTACTCTATCACCCTTTTGAATTCCTAAACTTTTTAGACCATTTGCAGCTTTGCATACATTTTGATGAAGTTCTCTGTAAGAAATTTTCTTTGTATCTGCAGGATCATCTCCGACCCAAATAATTGCTGTTTTGCTAGGATTTTTCTTTAAATGTCTATCAATACAATTAGCTGAAGCATTTAAAGTTCCATCATAATACCATTTTATTTTTACCTCATCTTTACTATATTTTATGTCTTTAATTTTTGTATACTTTTTCATCCAAGTAATTCTTTTTCCTTCTTTGGCCCAAAACTTATCGTTTTCTTTGATGGACATCTTATATTTCTTTTTATATTTAGTGTCGTTTACATAGGCATGATTTTTCCAACTTTCTGAAACTTTTATAACTGAATTACCGTCACTGTCTTTTGAGAGCGTAGGAGCTTTAAAATTAATTCGTCTTGCTTTTCTAGTTTTTTTTCTAAATTTTTTTCTTTTTTTGGATTTTCTATTTTTCTTTCTAGGCTTGCTAACTTTTCTAGACTTTTTTAACTTTCTAGATTTTTTTACTTTCGATTTTTTCTTCTTTTTCTTTTTAGCCACAAATACCCCTAATTTTTTTACACTTTACCCATGTTACAAATAATTTTCCAGCTTTTATAATCTATTGGCATTACTGACAACCTGCTTTGTTTTATCAACGCTAAATGAGAAATTTTCTTATTTTCTTTAATTTTTTCTAAAGAAATAGCCCTTTTAAATTTACTCACAAACCTAACTTGAACGGCTACAAATCTCTTTTTCTTATCAGTTTTATCGATAAATGCTGATTTAATTACTTTAACTATACCAACAACTTCTTTTCCAATATTTGAATGGTAGAAAAAACATAAGTCACCATTATTCATTTTTTTTAAATTATTTGCAGCTTGGTAATTTCTGACACCATCCCATGCCACACCTTTTTTACCAGCTTTTTTTTGTTGTTCGATTGACCAAACGTCTGGCTCAGATTTTATTAACCAGTAGTTCATTATAATTTTAATCCAGGTCCCTTCATGTAAGGAGCATTTTTATCAAGGGGCCATCTTGACTTAGCCGATATATCAATATCATCAGTCATATTTTTTTTGAATCTTTGTATTCCAGCCCAGGCAATCATAGCAGCATTATCACCGCAAAATTTTAGGTTTGGGTAAACGGTTTCAAAATTCATTTCGTTAGATAAATTTGATAAATTTTTTCTTATAGTTTCGTTAGCTGCAACACCACCAGCCACTATAAATTGAAAACTTTCTTTTTTTGTTTTTTTTCTAAACATTTCAACAGCAACTTTGGTTTTCTTGTAAAGAATTTTATTTATTGTATTTTGAAAAGATGCCGCTAAATTGTATCTTAACTTATCTTCTCCATTAATTTTTTTAGATTCTCTTAGCACTGCAGTTTTAAGACCAGCAAAGGATAAGTTACAACCTGCTTTATTTATTATTGGCTCAGGGAGTTTAAAAAAATTTTTGTCTCCTAACTTTGCAAATTTCTCCACAAATGGTCCTCCGGGATATCCTAGATCTAGCATTTTTGCAGTTTTATCAAAGGCTTCACCTAAAGCATCATCGATTGTAGTCCCTAATTGTTCGTATTCATTTACATTTTTAACAATTAAAAATTGGGAGTGACCTCCAGAAATTAATAAAAGTAAATATGGGAATTGAATATTATATTCTAATCCTGGACTAAGAGCATGACCTTCTAAATGATTAACTGCTACAAATGGTTTATTCGAAAATGCAGCAATTGATTTGCCTATGTTGAGTCCAACTGTTAGACAGACAATTAAACCTGGCCCAGCAGTAGCTGCAATTCCGTCTATTTCATTTAAAGAAACTTTACTTTCCTCTAAAGCTTTTTCGATTATATATTCGATATTTTCTAAATGTGCTCTAGCTGCTAATTCAGGTACCACTCCTCCAAATTTCTTATGCTCTGAAATCTGACTTGAAACGATATTGGATAAAACGTCTGCAGTGCCCTTATCATTTTCTCTAATTACAGATGCTGCAGTTTCATCGCAGCTGGTTTCAATTCCTAAAAATGTAATCTTTTTTGTCATCTCTTTAAAAAATTTAAATAGTATAAAATACTTCTATCAAATATATAATCAATTAATGACAAAAATTACAATTGGAGCTAGAGGCAGTAAACTTTCATTAGCTTATGTGGCTAAAGTTAAAGAGTTATTAATAAAAAATAATAATGAACTTAACGAGGAAAATATTAATTTTAAAGCTATAAAAACATCTGGTGACTTAAATTCTGATAAGAACATATCAGAAATAGGTGGAAAAAATTTATTTTGCAAAGAAATTGAAGAAAGCTTGTTAAAAAAAGAGATTGATATTGCTGTACATTCTTTAAAAGATATGGAGGCGAATGAAAATGAAAGCCTTTTGATAGGAGCATATTTAAAAAGAAACGATTTTCGAGATGTAATAATTAGTGAAAAAATTAAAAGTATTTCTGATCTAAAAAAAGGCGTAAAAATTGGCTCAAGTTCAAAAAGAAGAGAGCTTCAATTAAAAAAAATTAATAATCAAATTTCTGTAATTAATATTCGAGGAAATATTGATACTAGAATAAATAAAATCAACGAGAGGAACTTAGACGGAATCATTCTTGCAGCTGCCGGAGTTAAATCACTTAAACTTGATAAAAAAATCAGCTTTGCTTTTAATTGTGAACATATTTTACCAGCAGTGGGACAAGGAATAATTGCCGTACAATGTAGAAAGGAAGATGAAATTAAAAATTTAATAAAAAGAATAAATGATAGCGCAACTAGTCTTTGTGCAATAGCTGAAAGAAAAATGCTTCAAACTATTGGAGGTGATTGTAATACTGCAATAGGTGGTTTAGCTGAAATTGAAAACCAAAACTTAAAACTCAAAGCGCAGCTTTTTTCGGATAGTGGTCAAGAGAGTTTTGAATATGAACTTATAGGAAGAGAGGCTGACGCTTCTTTTATTGGAAAAAGTGTTGGAGAAAAATTATTAGATTTAGCTGGAGAAAAATTTAAAAAAAAATGAATATTTTAATAACAAGACCTTTAATAGATTCCGAAGATTTAATGGGTAAATTATTTTCTTTAGGTCATAAAATTATTCATGTGCCTACTTTAAAAATCTCTAAAGCAGAACTTGATCCCATTGATCCCGAGAAATACAATGCATTTATATTTACAAGTGCTAATGCAATAAGGTGTCTAAAACTATTAAAACCAGATAGAAATAAACTTTGTTTCTGCGTTGGAACAATTACTGAAAAAATTGTAAGACAACAAGGTTATAACAACACAATTTCAGCTGGTGGAACAATAAATGCCTTAAAAAATATTATTGTTAATTCAGATGACTTAGATAAAAAAAAAGTCTTAGCGTATATATGTGGAGATAATATTACCGCAGACTTAGATTTAGATCTTCAAAAAGAGGGTTTTCAAATAGATAAAATTATCAACTATACTTCAGAAAAAATTAAAGAGTTAAACGCAGATACGAATAATTTAATCAAAGATCATCCTCCTGACATAATTTTTGTTTACTCAAAAAGGAGCGCAGAAAGCTTTATTGATTTAGCAAAAAAGTACTCACTCAATGGACAGATGACAGGCTCAAGAGTTATGTGTATAAGTGAAAAAGTTTTAAATGTTTTCAAAGAAGCTGGATGGAAAAATTTAGAAACCTTCGAAGCTGGAGATGAACTAATAAAAATTGGTAATTAGATGGAAGTATTGCAAAATTTTAAGATATTATTTTTAGATGTTTGGAATAAGGGTATTTCAGGAGTTAATATTTCAGAAATTATTATTGCTTTAATAATTTTTTTATTTTTTCTTTTTTTAAGAGGAATGTTTTCAAAATTCGTAATTAAAAGGCTGGAGAATTACGTATCAAAAACTTCAAATAACTTTGATAATTCTCTTGTAAAATCTATGGAAGGGCCAGCTAAGTTTTTTCCAATTGTATTAGGTTTTTTTGTAGCTACTAGTTACCTAACTATTGAAACTCAAGCAGCAAATTTTTTAGAAACTATTAATCGCTCTTTAATTACAATTCTTATATTCTGGACGTTTCACCAAATTATTGGACCTTTTTCAACTGTTGTGAAATCAGTCAGCGATTTACTCTCTAGGGATTTGGTTAATTGGATTATCAAAGCTCTAAAGGTCTTAATAATAATTTTAGGTTTAGCTGCTGTTTTGGAACTTTGGGGAATTAAAATTGGACCAATTATAGCCGGACTAGGGCTATTTGGTGTTGCCGTTGCACTTGGAGCACAAGACTTATTTAAGAATCTAATTTCAGGTATATTAGTCTTAGTTGAGAAAAGATTTAAAGTAGGAGATTGGATATATGTTGAAGATGTTATTGAAGGCACGGTTGAGTCAATAGGTTTTAGATCTACAGTTGTTAGAAGATTTGACAAATCGTTAGCAACGATACCTAATTTTCAGTTTGCAGAAAAAGCAGTAATAAATAATTCTTTAATTACAAATAGGAGAATTAATTGGATTATTGGCCTAGAGTACAGAACAACAAGCAAGCAATTGATTGATATCAAACAACAGATAGAAAATTTTATAAAAAATAATGAATTATTTTCAAAATCAGAAAATACAATGCTATCAGTGAAAATTGATCAATTTGCTGCAAGCTCAATCGATATTAAACTAATATGTTTTACTAAAACTACAAAATACTTAGAGTGGATGAAGGTAAAAGACCTTTTAGCTCTTGAGATAAAAAATATAGTAGAAAAAAATAATGCGTCTTTTGCTTTTCCAAGTACTTCAATTTATGTGGAGAAAAACTAATGAAGTCGATATTAATTCTATTTGACAATATAGTGAGTCTTTACATCTGGATTTTAATTATTCACGTAATATTTAGTTGGTTGGTAGCTTTTAATGTTTTAAATACAAGTAATAGATTCGTATATTCTGTTTTAGATGTTTCTTACAGACTTACAGCTCCACCTTTAAATTTCATCAGAAGATTTTTACCTAACTTAGGTTCTATAGATATATCTCCTGTGATACTAATTTTAGGATTAATGTTTTTTAGAAATTTAGTTTTTGAAATGCTGGCACCAGGATTATTTTTAAGATGATTATTGATGGCAAAAAGGAAGCAGAGATTTTAAGAAATGAAATAAAAAAAGAAATTTCTGATTTAAAGAAAAAAAATGGTAAAACACCCAGTTTGACAGTTATTTTAATCGGAGACTTCGCGCCAAGTTTAATATACGTAAAGAATAAAGAAAAAAGTGCTAGAGAGGTTGGCATTAACTCTGAAATAATTAGATATCCAAAAAATGTTAGCGAAATAGATATTTTAAAAAAAATTAAAGAACTTAATAAAAACGATAAAATTTCTGGTATCCTAGTTCAGCTTCCTTTACCCAATCAAATAAGTAAAGAGAAAGTTATTAATGCAATTAACCCATCCAAAGATGTAGACGGTTTTAACCCAATAAATGTTGGCAATCTTTCATCAGGTTATGACTCAATCGTTCCTTGCACACCTTTAGGATGTCTTTTATTGATTAAAAAGATAGAACCAAATTTAGCAGGCAAACATGCTGTTATAATAGGAAGATCAAACTTAAATGGTAAACCAATGGCTCAACTATTATTAAAGGAAAATTGCACAGTGACTATAGTTCATTCAAAAACAAATGATTTACAAAATGAGTGCCTCAAAGCAGATATTTTAGTAGCAGCTGTTGGATCTCCTAATTTGATTAAAAAAGATTGGGTAAAAAAAAATGCGATTGTTATAGATGTTGGTATCAATAAAGTAGGAGAAAAAATAGTAGGAGATGTAAACTTTGATGAACTCAAAGACAATGTTAAAGCAATAACTCCTGTGCCTGGAGGCGTAGGGCCAATGACAATTGCATGTTTATTAAAAAATACTTTAACGTGTTTTAAAGCTCACTTGACCTAGACTTTTCAATTTTCAAATACCTACTATTTCTAAATCTTATAATAACTGTAGCAATTGCTACTATTAAGATAGCCAAAGAGATGTAAATAAGGTTTGCAGGGTCACTCTCTTTATCTTGTAAAATTATAAATCGAGCTAATGCTGTAATTGCTATTATTAATGGGTAAGTTATTCTAACTGATTGAGTTTCCCAATAAGATCTTACTAAACCAATTACCTCAATATAGATGAACATTAAAAGTAAATCAGCTAAAGTGATGTCCTTGTTATCGTACATTTCTTTCATTTCTAAGAAGAAAGCAATAATGGTCGATACCAGTACGACTATAACCGCAACGAGTTGAATATTTCGAATCGAGCTGTTCATTTAATAATAATCTATCAAAAAATTATGCTTTATTTAACTGTTTAGAATGAAATTTTATAAAACTCTCCACTTTTCTCTTGTTAAAGGTTTTGTTCTCTTCAAAAGAAACTTTTTTCATTGAATATGCCTTGTTTTTCGTTCTTCTTGAGAGAATTGTAACGTTTCCTTTAAATAAACTTAAAACTATGTCACCTGTTACTTGACTTCTTTTTTTATCAATAATTTTTTGTAATTTTAATCTTTTTTTTGAAAACCAATATCCATTATAAACCAACTCAGCATATTCAGGCATTACTTTCTCTTTTTTATGAGCAGTATCTTTATCTAGCGTTACTGACTCGATAGCTCTATGTGCTGCGTACAATAAAGTTCCACCTGGTGTCTCGTAAACGCCTCTAGATTTTATTCCAATAAATCTATTTTCAACTAAGTCAACTCTGCCTACTCCATTTTTACCCGCCAAGATATTTAATTTATTTAAAAGTTTTTCAGGGCTCAATTTTTTTCCATTCACTGCTACAGGATCACTATTTTTAAAAGAAATTTTTACTTTTGTGGACTTGTTAGGAGCTTTTTGCGGTGAAACAGTTCTCTGATAAATAAATTCAGGCGCAGAATTTTTAGGATTTTCTAAAACTTTTCCCTCAGTTGACGTATGAAAAATATTATCATCTACTGAAAAAGGTGGAGCTCCTTTTTTATCTTTAGGTATTGGTATACTGTTTTTTTTTGCATATTTAATTAAATCTGCTCTAGATTGTAATTTCCATTCTCTCCAAGGAGCAATGGTTTTAATTTTTTGGTCAAAATAAGCGTATCCAAGCTCGAACCTTACTTGATCGTTTCCTTTTCCTGTCGCTCCATGAGATACTGCAAAGGCTTTGAATTTTTTTGCAATTGCAATTTGTCTTTTTGCGATTAAAGGCCTAGCTATTGATGTGCCCAGTAAATAAACTCCCTCATAGACAGCATGCGCTCTTAACATTGGAAAAACATATTCTTTAACAAAAACATTCTTGAGATCTTCAATGATAATTTTTTTAACCCCTAATTTTCTAGCATTCTTAATAATTTTTTTCTTATCGATTATTTGTCCAATATCGGAAGTGTAAGCAATTACTTCGGCTTTATAGTTTTCTTGCAACCATCTTAGAATTATAGATGTATCTAAACCGCCTGAATAGGCTAAAACAATTTTTTTCATTTAGCTGCAAGTTTTTTTCGCTGTGTTATAAGCTTTCGTAAATCCCATCATCGAATAATGATCTGTCGTCTCTGCACCTTTTGTAGTTCTTGCTTTCACAATTATATCGGTTGCTTTCTTCATTAATTGAATAAATTTTTTTTCTTCTTGATCATCGAGTAACCAGGCAAAGTCTTTTTGAGAAAAAAAAGAGTATTTTCTCTTCCCTGAGCTAGCCGTTACGCTAGAAGTTTTATAGTCATGACCACTTGTTAAGCTTACCTCGTCTTTAATTTCTTCAGAAGGTCTAAACGTAACAAATAATTTTGACTCATTTCTTTTCACTGCTGCTGGAGCTCTCTTTGTAGGAATAGTTTGTGCAAAACATATTTTCCCTTTGTCAGTTTCTGCTATAAAGCTCTCCCAGTTTTTATATTTTCCAGTTGATCTAGGTGTTACTGCAGAGACATTAAAAGAATACAAGGTAAGAATTATTAAAATAAAAATTTTTCTGAATTCCATAATCTGTTTTTATACTAAAAAAAATCTATTTCAATGCCTTGAATTAAGGAGATGGATTTGGATTATTATTATGTATCATATTAATTTTACCTAAAATCTCATCAGAGAGTTCAATATTAACACTGTTAATATTTTCCTTTAATTGATCCATTGTAGTGGCACCTATTATATTACTTGTAACAAAAGGCCTTGTGTTAACAAAAGCTTGTGCTAATTGTGCCATTGTCATGTTGTGAGTTTTAGCAAGTTTATAATATTCATCATATGCTTTCATAGCTAAAGGATTTAGATGTCTCTCCCATCCTTTAAATAAAGCTTGCCTTGAGTTTTTTGGCATTTGACCGTTTCTATATTTTCCTGAGAGAGCACCAGTTGCTAGAGGATAGTAAACTAGAAGACCACATTTTTCTCTAATTGAGATTTCGGACATTCCAATCTCATAAGTTCTATTAACTAAATTATAAGGATTTTGAACAGACATCATTCTTGGCAATTTTTTATTTTTTGATAATTCAATGTATTTTGATAAACCATACGGTGTTTCGTTAGACATTCCAATGAACCTGATTTTGCCGCTTTTAATAAATTTTTCTAACGCTTCTAAAACACTCTCAAAGCTGTTCCACTCACCCTCATCTTTATCAATCGAATAATCTCTTTTTCCAAAGAAATTTGTAGATCTTTCAGGCCAATGCAATTGATATAAATCTATGTAATCTGTTTTAAGCCTTTTTAAACTTCCATCAATCGCTTTGCCAATATTTTTTTCGTCAAAGTTATTACCGCCTCCTCTTATCCAGTTACATCCCGGTCCTGCTACTTTACTTGCTAAAACTACCTTTTTTCTATTTTTTCTTTTTTCAAACCAATTTCCAATTATAACTTCTGTCTTTCCATAAGAGTCCGAGTTAGGAGGCACTGAATATAGTTCAGCTGTATCAAAAAAATTTACTCCTTCAGCTAAAGAATAATCCATTTGTTCAAATGCATCCTTCTCAGTATTTTGAGTACCCCATGTCATAGTTCCCAGACATATTAAACTAACGTCTAATTCTGTGTTTCCTAATTTTTTAAACTTCATAAAATTGATTATTATTATAGTTTTTTGGTCAATTTTTGCCTATTGAAAATTTTATAAAAAAACTTATATAATAAAGTATGGAAATTAATAAACAAAGATCAACTGTAAGATCGTCTGCATCAGAAGCGATTATAGATCAAGGATTAAGATCTTATATGCTTAAGGTCTACAACTACATGGCCTCAGGAGTGCTATTAACTGGATTTGTTGCTTTGTTTTTTTTCAAAATGGCTGTGGTTACCTCTGCAGAAGGTCAAATTATTGGACTAACTAACTTTGGTAACACTATATACGCTTCAGGTTTGAAATGGGTGATTATGCTAGCTCCGCTAGCGATTGTTTTTTACATGAGCTTTGGAATAGCTAAAATGTCAGCAGCTAAAGCCCAAACTACTTTTTGGGTGTTCGCAGCTTTGATGGGTGCATCACTTTCTTCAATATTTCTAATTTACACTGGTGCTAGCATTACAAGAGTGTTCTTTATCACTGCAGGTACTTTCGGCGCTATGAGTATTTACGGTTACACTACTAAAAGAGATCTAACAAAATTAGGTTCATTTTTAATGATGGGTTTGTTTGGTATAATAATTGCATCCCTAGTAAATATTTTCATGAAATCTTCTATGATGTACTTCGTAATTTCAATCATAGGTGTTTTAGTGTTTGTAGGTTTAACGGCTTATGACACCCAAAAAATTAAAAATATGTATATGGTAAGTGATAGCGGTGAACTTATGGGTAAAAAAGCTGTAATGGGTGCTTTAACACTTTATCTAGATTTCATAAATCTTTTCATAATGCTTCTAAGACTTTTCGGTCAGAGAAGATAATTACTTAACAATTCTAAGTTTATTCCAAATAGTTTTATTTATAAGTTGATCAAGATTTTCTGATTTTTTAATAACATTTCCATCTTTGTCTTTAATAAAAAATTTTTCGTTGTAATAATTTGGTTTAAAATTTTTTGCAATTTTAAGTACAGGTTTTTCCGAAGCTCTTTGATAAACATTAAAAGAAACTTCTTTTGTACAAGAAGAAAAGGAGTAATCTTTCCAAGTCCCATTTGAGACCATTTTTGCATAAAGATTTAAAATACATTGAAGTTCCTGCTTAATGAAAAATTTTTCTTTCTCTCTTTTTTTGATACCATTATTTATTATTAGTCTAATTTTTTTATTCATATTTTATATTTATTTATTAATGGTATCTGAAAAGCAGTAAATATTACAGTTATTGGAAGAATACCCCATACTTTAAAATTTACCCATGTTGTTTCCGGTTGAGTTCTCCAGACTACTTCATTCAATAATGCTAAAAAAATGAAAAAATAAGCCCATCTAAAGTTTAATTTATCCCATCCTATATCATTTAACTGAAATGCAGTTTGTAAAAAAAATTTTAAAAAATTTTTTTGATATAAAGACTTACTCACAATTAATATTACAGCAAATAATATATTTACAATTGTTGGTTTCATATAAATAAAGACCGGATTATTAAAATATAAAGTAAGACCTCCAAAGATAGTAATAACAATACCACCTATTAGCGGTACAAATGGAATTTTTTTCTCAACGAAATAAATAATTCCTACCGCTATAATAGTTGAAATTATTAAAGGAGGTATGGCTATTTTAAGATTATTGCCGCTTTTGTAATAAATTGTAAAAAAGATTAGTAGGGGGCCAAAGTCAGTTATAAATTTTAAAAATGACTTATTCACAATTTAGAGACTAACATAAAATTAAAAATTAACAAATTAGATATTGATTTTAATAAAAAAATTATTAACTATGATGTATGGCTATAAGCAATAGTGCAAAGTTCTCAATTGGTGAAGTTGTAAAGCATCGTCATTTTGATTTCAGAGGTGTAATTTATGATGTTGATTTTGAATTTAACAATTCAGAGGAGTGGTACCAATCTATTCCAAAAGAAGTTAGACCTAGAAAAGATCAGCCATTTTACCATTTATTGGCTGAGAGTAATGATGTTACTTATGAAGCTTATGTGTCTGAACAAAATCTATTATTAGATAAATCCAAAGAACCTGTGAAGCATCCACTTATAGAAGAAATTTTTTCTGGAAAAAAGGGTTCAAATTACTTCAAGATTTCAAACTAATCGGTTTCGCCTTAAATAAAACAATATTTACTCAAACCTGTGACACAGAGAAAGATTAAATTTCTAATGTTTAGCCTAATTGAGAATTAACTTCTTATATATTACTCCCTCCAATTCTCAATTGGGCGCATAAAAGACCTTCACAAAAAAAAATTATTATAGTAGTTAGTTTAGATGTTTAACTTATTTAACAACTCAAATATTTTTGGATTAATTGAGGTACTGATTAATTTTATTAATTCAATATTCTTTGCACTGCTTCTAGTAGCTTTGTCATTTGCACTAATTTTTTCTCCTCCAGATTACTTGCAAGGTGATAGCGTAAGGATTATGTACGTTCATGTACCTGCAGCATGGATTGGCTTAGCTTCTTTCACATGCATATCAATATTATCTATTTTAAATTTTCTTTTTAAGATAAAAAATTTTTCGTTGATGACCAAAAGCATCGCTCCTATTGGTCTTGTATTTACCTGTATTGCAATCGTTACAGGATCTATTTGGGGTCAGCCCACTTGGGGAACATTTTGGGCGTGGGATGCTAGGATAACTTCGATGGTAATATTGGCTATTTTTTATTTAAGTTTTATAGCAATTCACAAATTTGTTTCTGAAGAGAGCAAGGCTATAAAAATTTCTAGCATAGTTGCAATAGTTGGTTTGGTTAATGTTCCAATTATTAAGTATTCTGTTGAATGGTGGAGCACACTTCATCAACCTGCTAGTATCAAGATTACAGGGACAAGTTCAATACATTCTTCAATGTTAATGCCTTTATTGCTCATGTTTTTTGTATTAATTTTGTATTGTGCGTTAATTTTTCTAATGAAATATAAGACAGAAATCATTAGAATTAAGAAAAAAAATTTAAAAAGATTATGATTTATAATTTTATTCAAATGAATGGATACGGTATTTTTGTTTGGTCATCTTTTATAATTACTTTTTTAGTATGCGGAATTTTTTATTATAAAACGCGTAAGTCACTTAAAAAGTACGAGAAAGAATTTGCAAAAGAAATAGAGGCACTTTCAATCGAGCAAAAAAAAACAGTTTTGGAAAATTCAAAAGTTGCTTCAAAAGTTTTGTCATCTTTTAATAAATCAATTTAAAGCATTTAATGCTTACGAAGAAAGTAAAAAAAAGAGCTTCTCTTTTAGTTCTATTTATAACGGCAACTGCTATAGGCGCTGTCTTAATTTTAAAATCTCTAAATAAAAATATTCTATATTTTAATTCACCAACAGAAATAAAAATTAGTGAAGATATTGATTTTAATAAAAGAATAAGAATTGGGGGAATGGTTAAAAAAAATACTTTGGAAATAACAGATCAAGAAATTAGATTTGTGGTTACAGACTTTAAAAATGAAATTAAAGTAAGTTTCAAGGGGACTGTACCCAACTTGTTTGCAGAGGAAAAAGGGGTAGTCGCAGAAGGAAAATTACAAGATAAAAAATTTTTTATTGCAGAAAGAATATTAGCTAAACATGATGAAAATTATATGCCTCCAGAATTAAAAGATATAAAGAAAGAAAATGTTAAGTAATATAGGAAACTTTCTATTATTTCTAAATATCTTGTTAAGTTGTTTAGCCATTTATTTTTCAGTAAGTTGTTTAAAAACTACCAATGATTTAGTTTTAAAAAAAATTTATCAGACTAGCTTACTACAATGCACGACTATTTTGATTAGCTTTTTTACATTAGTTGCAGCTTTTATAATATCAGATTTTTCAGTGATAAATGTATATGAAAATTCTCACTCGCAGAAACCACTTTTTTATAAAATTTCAGGAACTTGGGGAAACCATGAAGGTAGCTTGTTGTTATGGGTAATTATTTTAACAGTATTCTCTTATTTATTTTTGATTTTGAATAAGAACCATCCTAAGAATTATAGATTATATACTTTAGTAATACAAAATTTACTTATTCTAGGATTTTTAATCTTTATATTATTTAATTCAAATCCATTCAGTTTTGTAAGCCCCCTTCCAAACGAAGGGCTTGGGCTAAATCCAATTTTACAGGATCCTGCTTTGGCTATACATCCGCCTTTGCTTTATGTTGGCTTTGTCGGATCTTCAATTTACTTTTCAGCAGCTATGGCGTCAATGATTACGAATTACTCTGATAAATTATTTGCAAAGTCGATAAAGACCTGGGTTTTAATTTCTTGGTCATTTCAAACTCTCGGAATTTTAGTTGGATCTATTTGGGCTTATTACGAATTAGGCTGGGGTGGCTTTTGGTTTTGGGATCCAGTAGAGAATGCCTCACTTTTACCTTGGTTTGCAATGACGGCTCTTTTACATTCTTTGTTAGTTTTAGAAAAGAGAAACGCATTATACTTTTGGACGATCATACTATGTTTATTAACCTTTATTTTAAGTGTTACAGGGACTTTTTTAGTTAGATCTGGAATACTAAACTCAGTTCATACTTTTGCTAATGATCCTACAAGAGGTATTTACATTTTGATGTACTTAAGTTTAATGATTCTAGCATCTGTCTACATTTTATTTACTAGATATAAGCCAGCAAGTATTGAAATAAATTCGAACAGCAAAGAAACTTTTGTTTTAGTAAATAACTGGTTTATGATGTTTTATCTTATTACAGTTTTACTAGGAACCTTGTATCCAATATTCACTGATGCGATGACAAATAACAAAATTTCAGTCGGTCCGCCTTTTTATAATTCAGTAATCATACCAGTTGTTGTTTTATTTTTATTTTTCATGGCAATTGGACCTAATGTGAAATGGATAAAAAATAAATTTATAAATTTTAAGATTTACTTATTAATATTTTTAGCCGCTGTATTATTAAATTTTATCATTTTTTCTTTTTTTAAAAGTTATAGTGTTATTTCAAATTTAATAGTCATTTCTTCTTTATTCTTAATTTTTTCTTCTATTTTTGATATTTTCAAAAAATCAAGCTATAATTTTCCAAGAGTGATATCGCATTTATCATTTGGATTTCTTATCTTATTTATCGGACTAAACCATAATTTTTCGATTGAAAAAGATTTTAATTTAAAAGTAGGCGAGACTAAGCAAATTGATAATTTTAAATTTTATCTTAAAGATTTAAAGTTAACACAAGATACAAATTATAAAACCATAACTGGTCAGCTTAAAGTCAATGATTTATTTACAAAAGAGGAGAGAATTTTAAAACCTGAGATAAGAATTTATGATAATCCTAAAACTTTAACGTATGAAGCTTCTATACAATCAAATTTTTTAAGAGATTATTATTTATCGATGAGCAATATTGACCGGTCTGAATACTACAATATAAAATTTCAAAAAAAACCACTAATGATTTGGATTTGGATATCAGTTGCAACTCTCTCACTAGGAGGTTTTTTAAGTTTAATAAGACATGCAAAATATAATTAAATTAATTACAGTATTTATATTAGTATTTATTCTTACAATATTTTATCTTTCTTTAAATAGAAGCTCTAATTACGATACTAAATTTCTTGTCGGTAATAAATTAGCTGACATTGAATTAAAAGCCCTCGAAAGTGAAAAATTTTTTACAAATAATGATCTAAAAAATAATAATTATACTCTTATAAATTTTTGGGCATCGTGGTGTGCACCATGTAGAATTGAACATCAATTTTTAATGATATTATCTAAAAATGAAAATATCAAAATATTAGGTGTAAATTTTAAAGATAAAAAAATTAATGCTTTAAATTTTTTAGAAGAACTTGGTGATCCATATTATTATCTTGCAATGGATAGTTCTGGAAAACAATCCGTGAATTTTGGAATTTATGGTATACCTGAAAGTATTTTGGTTGATAATAAATTAAATATTTTAAAAAAGATCATCGGTCCATTAAATGAAAAAGATTTAGAGGAAATTGAAAAAATTATAAAATCATAATGAAAATTAGAATACTTTATTTTATTTTTTTCCTAAACATAACTATTAGTGTTTCTTCGAATGAAGCTTTAAACGAGAGTCAAATTCATAAAAATCTTCGTTGTCTAGTTTGTCAAGGACAATCAATCGCAGATTCAAATTCTGAATTTGCCCAAACTTTAAAAATGGTAGTTAAGGATTTGATTAAACAAGGGAAAACTGAGGATGAGATTTATAGTTTTCTTTCAGACAAATACGGGGATTGGATTTTATATAAACCTAAGTTCAATTATGAAAATTTTTTTCTTTGGTCATTTCCATACATAGTATTAGTTTTTGGAGGCCTTATTGTCTTTTTTTTAATAAAAAAACAGCAAAAAAAAACATAAATTGCCAACTGTACATATTAGCTATTTAGTTGTATTTTTTTAAAATGAATCTTAATGTTTTAAAAGTTTTAACAGTATTAATAATTTTTTCGTCACAAGTTTTTGCTGAAGAAAACAATAACGAACTTTCCTTCTATACAGGAACTTTTGATGTAATCGATAAAGAGGGTGATGATAAAACTAGTTTATTTGGTATTGAGCATAAAAACCCTGATCTATTTAGAGATACGTTTTTAGGAGAATTCAAACCAGTCAGTGGAGCTTTTATAACAGGAAATAGTTCAGTTTATTTATACACAGGAATTGAAGGACAATATGGATTAGGTCCACTTAAAATTTTGCCAAGTTTTACTCCTGGGTATTATGAAAAAGGAGATGGCAAAGATTTGGGGAGTGTTTTAGAGTTTAAAAGTGAAATTAAACTAGGTTTAGAAATTTTTGATAACTCTAAGTTAAGCTATAGTTATAGCCATATATCAAATAATGACTGGGGTGATACAAATCCAGGAACAGATAATCAACAAATAACTTTTTCTAAAAACTTTTAATAACAATGAATTTAAACGATTGTTATAATTTTGAAGATTTTAGAAAATTAGCAAAAAAAAATTTACCCGCACCCATATTTCACTATATTGACGGCGGAGCTGATGACGAAACCACACTAAAAAGAAATACAGAAGCATTTTTGAAATGTGACTTAGTGCCAAATATATTAGCCAGCGTAGGAGAACCAGATCTAAGCACAACTGTTTTTGGACAAAAAATAGATTTACCAATATTTTTATCTCCAACAGCGATGCAAAGACTTTATCATCATGATGGAGATAAAGCATCAGCACGAGCTGCTGAAAAATTTGGAACTTTTTATAGTATGTCTACCATGGCTACATCTTCTATCGAGGAAATAGCGAATATATCTGGTGGACCTAAATTATTTCAACTTTATATTCATAAAGACCAAGGTCTAACCGATAATCTTATTGATAGATGTAAAAGTTCTGGTTTCAAAGCAATGTGTTTAACAGTTGATACTGTTGTCGCTGGTAACAGAGAAAGAGATCACAAATGGGGTTTTACTACACCACCAAAACTTACTTTAAAAAGTCTAATGAGTTTTGCCATGCATCCTATGTGGGCTTTTAATTATTTGACCAATAAAAAATTTGAGCTAGCAAATGTTTCTCATTGGACAAAAAAAGGATCGAGCATCGCAAAAGGGGTGATGGATTATATTAATGAACAATATGATCCAGCCATGAGCTGGAAAGATGCTGAGTACGTTGTGAAGAAATGGGGAGGACCATTCGCTCTTAAAGGCGTTATGTCAGTTGAAGATGCAAAGAGAGCAGTAGAAATCGGAGCTTCGGCTATTATGCTCTCAAATCATGGAGGAAGACAACTCGATGGATCAAGATCTCCATTTGATCAATTACCCGCTATTGCTGATGCAGTTGGAGGAAAAATAGAAATTATTTTAGATGGAGGAATTAGAAGAGGAACTCATGTGTTGAAAGCACTTTCTTTGGGAGCAACGGCATGCAGTTTTGGGAAAGGATTTCTATTCGCATTAGGTGCAGGCGGTCAGAAAGGTGTAGAGCAGATTTTGACAAGAATGAAAGATGAAATAAGAAGAGACATGATTTTATTAGGATGTAAAAGCATAAAAGAGCTAAATAAAACAAAAATTGTATATAGGTGATGCAAAAAAACTGGTTTTCAAAAGGGTTAATAAATACTAGGTTTAGAATATGAAATTAGCAAAAAATTTAGAGAGACTTGGAACAGAAACTGCTTTTAGTGTCTTAGCCGAAGCTAAGAAGCTTGAAGCTCAGGGCAAAGAAATGATTCACTTAGGTTTAGGTCAGCCAGATTTTATGACTCCTAAACATATTATGGACGCAGCAAAAAAAGCTATTGATGACGGACATCATGGATATGTTTTAGCTAACGGGATTGCTGAATGCCGGCAAGCAGTTTCAAGAAAAATAAAAAGTTTATATAAAAAAGAAGTTAGTCCCGAGCGGATTATGATTATGCCTGGTGGAAAACCTACAATGTACTTTGCCATTCAAATGATCGGTGAGCCTGGTGCAGAAATAGTTCATCCAACACCTGGTTTTCCAATTTATGAGTCTATGATTAATTATACTGGTGCTAAAGCGGTTCCATATGATTTAACAAAAGAAAAAGATTTAAAATTTGATCCTGAAAAAATTTTATCTTTGATAACAGACAAAACTCGTCTTGTGATACTGATTAATCCCAATAATCCAACAGGAAGTTTTGTTGAAAAACCTGCAATTGATTTTCTTGCTGAAGGTTTAAAGAAACATCCACACGTTACAATTCTTAGTGATGAAATTTATAGCAGACAAATTTTCGATGGAAAAGAGATGCCGACTTTTTTCAATTACCCAGATTTACAAGACAGGTTGATAGTTTTAGATGGATGGAGCAAAGCTTACTCCATGACTGGCTGGAGAATGGGCTGGAGCGTGTGGCCAGAAAATTTAATTCCTCATGTAACTAAATTAGCTATAAATAGTTTTTCTTGTGTAAATGCGCCTTCACAATTTGCTGGAATAGCAGCATTAGATGGACCCGACGACTCTATACATCATATGATGGAAAAGTTTGATCAAAGAAGAAAATTAATTCACAAAGGTTTAAATGATTTACCTGGTGTTGAATGTAGTATGCCTGGTGGAGCGTTTTACGCTTTTCCAAATGTAAAGGGAACAGGTATGAGTGGAAGTGAATTTTCAAAGAAATGTATGCACGAAGCAGGTGTGGCAATTGTTCCAGGAACAGCATTTGGCAAAACATCAGTAGATTATGTACGTTTTAGCTTCGCCGCATCAAGGGATAACATTCAAAAAGCACTAGATAAAATATCAAAAATGCTTAAGTAGGATTGATTATGAGCAGTTTACAAATGCCAAAAGTTGATAACGCAATTATGTCTAAAAAAGATAAAATTGCATCGGATCTTCGTGAAATTATCAATTCTAAAAATGTTCTTTCGAATCCTGATGAACTAAGACCTTTCGAAACTGACGGCTTGACGGCTTATAGACAAATGCCTCTTTTAGTAGTTATGCCTGAGACAGTTGAGGAAGTTAGTCAAATTTTAAAATATTGTAATGAGAACAAAGTTAAAGTAGTCCCAAGAGGAGCAGGTACAGGTTTATCTGGTGGTTCGATGCCTTTAGAAGATTGTGTTCTAATGGCAATGGGAAAATTTAATAAAATAATTGAAATTGATTTTGAAAATAGATGTGTGGTTACGCAACCTTGTGTAACAAATTTAGCAATCACTCATGCTGTTCAAGACAAAGGTTTTTATTATGCTCCGGATCCATCAAGTCAAATAGCATGCTCCATAGGCGGAAACGTAGCTGAAAATTCTGGAGGAGTTCATTCTCTTAAATACGGTGCAACTACAAATAATCTCTTGGGTATTCAAGTAGTTTTAATGGATGGAACTGTAACTAAATTTGGTGGTAAAGCTATGGACGCGGAGGGATATGATTTCTTAGGCTTGATGACAGGTTCAGAGGGTTTACTTGGAGTTATCACAGAGGTTACTGTAAAAATTTTAAAATCGCCTGAAGTTGTTAAAGCCGCTTTAGTTGGGTTTCCATCAATTGAAGATGCAGGAAACTGTGTTGCTGAAATAATTGCAGAGGGATGTATACCGGCTGGGATGGAGATAATGGATAAAGCTCTGACGAAAGCAACTAATGATTATTCTAAAGCAGGTTACCCAACTGATGCAGAGGCGATGATGATTGTAGAATTTGATGGAACAGAACACGAAGTTGAAGCTTACATTCAAAAGACAAAAGAAATTGCTGAAAAAAATAATTCATCAAGTTTAAAAATCAGTAAAACAAATGAAGAGAGATTAAAATTTTGGGCCGGCAGGAAAGCAGCTTTTCCGGCTTGTGGAGTTTTAGCGCCTGATTACATGTGTATGGATGGTTCAATACCTAGAGGAAAACTTGCTGAGGTTTTAAATGAAATTTCAAGACTTTCTAAAAAATATAATTTGCCAGTTGCCAATGCATTTCATGCAGGAGATGGAAACCTCCATCCTCTAATTATGTTTGATGCAAATGACAAAGAGTCTTTAAGGAAATGTGAGGACTTTGGAGCTGATATTTTAAAGTATTGTGTAAAAGTCGGCGGGGCTCTAACTGGTGAACACGGAGTTGGTATAGAGAAAAGAGAATTAATGTGTGAAGCATTCAATGATAAAGATATACAACAACAATTAACAATTAAAGTTGCTTTAGATCCAAACTCATTATTAAATCCAGGCAAAGTTTATCCAATACTTAGAAAATGTGCTGAGGAAGGGAGAGTTCATGTCCATGGAGGAAAAACAAAATTCCCAGACATCCCTAGATTTTAATCAAAATATTTTTAAACCTACTTCAAGAGAGGAAATAGTTGAGATAGTTAAAACTTGTTATAGGAAAAATATACCTCTAGAAATCAATGGATTAAAATCAAAAAATAAAATTGGAAGAAATTTTCAATCTGAAAAAACTTTAGATCTCTCTGATTACAAAGGTATAATTGATTACAAACCTGAAGAGCTATATATCAAAGTTAAAGCCGGCACACCTTTGAAAGAAATAATAGGGGAGCTAGACAAAAATAATCAGCAATTAGCTTTTGAACCGAATGATTTTGGTTACTTATTTTCTGGGCAAAGTAACAGCGGTTCGATTGGTGGAGTCGTTTCATGTAATTTTGCCGGATCACGAAGATTTAAAGTTGGAAGTGTTCGAGATCACATACTTGGATTTCAAGGGATTAACGGAAAAGGTGAAACTATTAAATCAGGGGGAACAGTAGTTAAGAATGTTACCGGTTATGATTTAAGTAAATTAGTATCAGGATCTTTTGGAACACTCACGATATTAACTGAGCTTTCAATAAAAGTTTTACCAAAACCAGAAACAAGTAAAACTTTAATTATAAAAAATCCTCATCTTAAAAAAGCACTAGACTTTCTTGGAAAAGCATTGTCATCTTCTACAGATCCATCCGGTGGAGTTTTTTATCCAGACTATTTTGGAAAAGATTTTGTTCTGAATGATCTTACACACGATGGAGGCTTAACTGCTATAAGAATTGAAGGTCCAACAAATTCTGTGGATCAAAGAGTAAACAGATTGTCTAAAGAGTTAGGTCTTTTGGATCAAGAGCTTTCTATTTTAGATAGTGAGCAAAGTAATATTTTTTGGAGTAGGACAAAAAATTTAGAGGTTTTTAAAAGTTTAAAAAGCAATTTATTAAGAATAGTTTTGCCAATGAGCGAAACCTTAAAGGTTATCCAAAAACTTAAAAATTTTGAGATTAAATACTTTATTGATTGGGGAGGTGGTCTAATCTGGGCCTCATTTGATCAATTGAACACAAAAATTCTTAGTGAAATCAAGGATACGGTAAAAAAACATCAAGGATATATTACTTTAATTAAAGTTGAAGAGGATCTAAAAGCTTCTGCTGATATTTTTACAATAGATCCAATTAAGTATAAAATAAGTGAAAAAATTAAAAGGAGTTTTGACCCTAAAAGAATTTTTAATCCAGGGAAAATGTACACAGGAATTTAAATGCAAACATCATTTACAGATAAACAACTTCAAGACAAAGATAATAAAACGAGTGAAACAATTATAAGGAAATGCGTTCACTGCGGAATGTGTAATGCTACTTGCCCTACTTATCAAGTAAATGGAGAGGAGTTAGAAGGACCAAGAGGAAGAATATATCTTATCAAAGATATGTTAGAGAATAAAAAACCAGCCACAAAAGAAATAGCAAAACACATTGATAGCTGTTTATCCTGTTACTCATGTATGACGACTTGCCCTTCAGGAGTGAACTATATGCATTTAATTGACCATGGTAGGAATTATGTTGAAGAAACTTACAAAAGGCCTTTTTTAGATAGAGTATTTAGAAATATACTTTCTTTTGTACTACCGAGACCAAAAATGTTTTTGTTAATGGCTTTATCATCTAAACTAATTAAACCATTTAGTTTTATATTTCCAAAATTTATTAGAAACGCATTAAATTTAATGCCAGATAAAATCCCAGGAAAAAAATTAAAAGATCAAAAAGTTTACGAGGTTAATAAAGGCAAGAAGGTTTCAAGAGTCGCTTTATTGACTGGTTGTGTTCAAAGAGTTATTTCTCCTGAAATAAACGAAGCTACTATAAGACTTCTAAATAGGCATAACGTTGAAGTAGTAGTAATGCAAGACATTAATTGTTGTGGATCTTTAAACCATCATTTGGGTAAGCAAAAATTAGCACACGAATCATTTAAGAATAATGTTGAGAGCTGGTACGAAGAGTACCTTAAAAATGGATTGGATGCGATAATAAGTAATACATCTGGATGCGGGACAACATTAAAAGACTATGGTCATATTTTTAAAAATGATAAAGACCTGAAAAAGAAAGCAAAAAAAATTTCAGAATTAACTAAAGATATTACCGAATACCTCGACGAAAATTTAAAATTAAACATAAATCTAAACTCAGAAAAAAAATATAGAATAGCGTATCATTCAGCATGTTCGATGCAACATGGACAAAAAGTTCACGATCAACCAAAAGATTTAATTTCAAAAACTGGTAACGAAGTATTAGATATTCCAGAAGGACATTTGTGTTGTGGCTCCGCGGGTACTTATAATATTTTACATCAAAAGATGGCTAAATCACTTTTAAAGAATAAGGTAAATAATATAGAAAAAATTTCACCTGATTTTATTTCAACAGGTAATATTGGTTGTATGACACAAATTTCAGCTGGTACTCGAATACCAATTATCCATACTGTAGAGTTACTTGATTGGTTTACCGGAGGACCCAAGCCGTATAAATTAAATAATTTTTAAAATGAAAAAAAAAATTTTTGTTACAAGAAAACTTCTCAAAGAAAATGAGGAGAAACTTAAAGAATTATTTGAAGTTACTTTAAATAAAGACGATAAGATTTATAAACCTCAAGAAATAATAGATGGCTCCAAAAATTTTGACGGGATATTAAGTTCTGTTTCTGATCCTATCAGCGCTGATACCATCTCTAAACTTTCGAGTTCCATAAAAATTATTGCTAATGGTGCGGTTGGTTTTGGAAATATAGATATAAAAGCTGCAAAAGAAAAAGGAATTACCGTAACGAATACACCTGATGTACTTACAGATGCTACAGCAGATATTCAGATTTTACTTTTATTAGGTGCTTCAAGAAAAGCCTATGAGGGACGTTTAGCGGCCGAAACTCAAAATTGGAAATGGTCATGGGATTTCTTGTTAGGAAAACAAATGTCTAATAAAAAACTTGGGATACTTGGAATGGGTAGAATAGGTAGGGCAGTTGCTAAAAGAGCTAAAGCTTTTAATATGGAAATTCATTATCATAACAGATCTAAACTTTCACCAGAATTGGAAGATGGAGCAATTTATCATAAAGATCTAAAAAGCCTTTTTAAGCAAAGTGAATTTTTATCTATCAATTGTCCTGCAACTCCTGAAACAACAAAACTTGTAAATAAAGAAACACTAAGTTATTTGGAAGAAAATACTGTTGTAGGTAACGCTGCCAGAGGAGATATAGTTGATGATGATGCGATGATTGAAGCATTAAAAAGCGGAAAAGTGTTTGCTTACGGTCTGGATGTTTATAATGGTGAGCCTAAAATTCATCCAGAGTATTTAAAATTAAAAAATATTTTCTTACTTCCACATTTAGGAAGTGCAACAAAAAGGACTAGGTGGGACATGGCGTTTAGAGCTACAAAAAATTTAGAGGATTTTTTTTCTGGAAAGAAACCACAAGATCAGGTGAATTAGTACACCTATAGATTGAATCTATTATTTTTACTTTAAAATAATTCTAAATATATAGAGACTCTGATTTGAGATTGTGCTTAAATCTTTAAGTTAACTAACGGAGGACATATGTCAAAAATAAAAAAAGGAGTAAAAACTCTATCAAGACGTAAGTTCTTTAAAGCAGCAGCAGCTACGGGTGCTGCAGCAGCAGCAACAGTTGCAATGCCTAACGTTGCATTTGGTGCTCCTCAAACTTTAAAGATGCAAGCGGCTTGGCCGTCAGGCGCTAACATTTTCTTTGAAATGGCTGGCGACTACGCAAAAATGGTAGGCGACATGTCTGGAGGTGAATTAAAAATTGATCTTCAGCCAGTTGGAGCTGTAGTTAAGACTTCGGAAATTGGACAAGCAGTAAGTTCAGGTGTACTTGATATGGGACACTGGGTAACAGCTTACTGGTATGGAAAAAATCCAGCAGCTTCTCTATTCGGTACTGGTCCGTCATACGGAATGTCATCTCAAGAAATTATGGGATGGATAGAGTATGGTGGAGGTAGAAAACTTTATGATGAAACACTTGCAAAAGTTGGTTTCGACTATATTGGTTTCTTCCATATGCCAATGCCTGCACAGCCTTTTGGATGGTTCAAAAAGAACGTAACAAAAGTATCTGATGTAAAAGGTATGAAGTACAGAACAGTAGGACTAGCTACTAACGTATTAACAGCAATGGGAATGGTTGTAAGACAATTACCTGGTGGTGAAATTCAGCCTGCAATGAAGACAGGTTTGATTGAAGCTGCTGAGTTTAACAACCCAACATCAGACTCTCAATTTGGTATGCAAGACGTTTCTAAGCATTATCACTTAGGAAGCTTCCACCAATCACAAGAGATGTTTGAAATCCCAGTTAATAAGAAGACATTTAATGGATTATCGCCTAAACATCAGGCTATTCTAAAAAATGCTGCTTATGCTGCGAACAGTGATAACTACTTTAAAGCATTAGTAAGATACTCTGCTGACTTATCTAAATTGATGAACCAGCACAAAGTAAATGTGTATCAAACGTCAGATGCGATCTTAGCTCAACAACTAAAAGGTTGGGATAAAGTAATTGGTGATTTCAATAAGAAAGATCCATTCTTTAAAAAGATTGTAGACTCACAAAAAGCTTATGCTAAGAGAGTTATGAAATACTTACTCATGAACCAACCTAATTACAAGTTGGCTTACGAGAATGAGTTCGGTTCAATAGCAAAAGTTAAAATTTAATTATATTTTAAACATAAAAGGGGGCGTATTTGCGCCCCCTTTTTTTATGGAAATTACAAAAAAATTAGAATAGTTTAAAATCTCATGAGAGGATTTATTCACTTTGCAGATACTTTAAGTACTTCCGTAGGGAAGGCATTTTCATGGTGTATCGTAATTTTAATGGGAGGAACTTGTTATGAAGTAGTTATGGCATATGCTTTCAATGCTCCTACTTTGTGGAATTTCGATTTTAGTTTACAAATGTATGGCGCAATTTTTATGATGGCAGGCGCATACACTTTATCTACAGAAGCTCATGTAAGAGGTGACGTAATTTACAGACTTTTTAAACCAAGAACACAAGGTTATATCGATTTAGTTTTATATTTTATATTTTTCTTCCCTGGTGTGGTCGCGCTTGCGTTTTATGGTTATGAATATGCTTCGCTTGCTTGGAAGATAAAAGAAACAAGCTGGAACAGTCCAGCACAAATCCAAATTTATATGGCTAAATCTTTGATACCTGCAGCAGGAATATTATTAATTATCCAGGGTATCAGCGAAGTTTGTAGATCAATTATTTGTATTCAAACCGGTCACTGGCCTGCTCGAATGGTAGTAGCAGAAGAGACAGAAAAAATGTTAATGCGAACTTCACAAGACGAGGATCAAAAAGATGTTATTTAGTTTAACCAATCCTGAAATTGCAATTCTAATGATGAGCATATTCCTCTTTGCAGTTCTTCTTGGTTTTCCAATTGCATTTACATTAATGGCAATGGGAGTTGGTTTTGGCTACTACGCTTATTTTGATCCCACTAGAATGGAACATATTTTTGATAATAGGATTTTCCAATTATTTGTTCAGAACACTTATACAGTGATGGATAATACTGTTTTAACTGCCGTCCCACTCTTTTTATTTATGGGATACTTAGTTGAGAGAGCCGGAATAGTTTCTAGATTGTTTTTTGCGATTAGACTAGCATCTCATAGATTGCCAGCTTCTATGGCTGTTGCCGCACTTGTAACTTGCGCTTTATTTTCAACAGCGACAGGAATTATTGGTGCTGTTGTTACACTAATGGGATTACTTGCATGGCCTGCAATGATAAGGGCAGGATATGATAAAAAATTTGCTTCAGGAGTAATTTGTTCTGGTGGATGTTTAGGAATTTTGATTCCTCCAAGTATCATGTTAATTGTTTACTCAGTTATTGCTCAGCTTTCACCTTTAAGATTGTTTGCAGCAGCAATTTTCCCAGGATTATTATTAGCCGGTCTTTATATAATGTACGCAGTTACACTTGCTTATTTTAATCCATCAATAGCACCTAAACCTCCAAAAGAGGATATTCCGCCAAGATCTGAAATTTTAAAAGAGGTTATGGTTTCGTTCTTACCACTTTTCTCATTAATAATATTAGTATTAGGAACTATTTTAGGGGGACTTGCTACACCTGCAGAGGCTGCAGCAGTAGGAGCTTTTGGTGCATTAGTGCTTTCTTATTTTTACAAGACTTTAAAATGGAAAAATTTTAAAGAGTCTGTATTTCTAACAGCAAAGACAACTGCAATGATAATGTGGTTATTCATTGGCTCTTGGACTTTCGCATCTGTTTTTTCTTACTTAGGTGGCCATGAAGTTTTTGAGCATTTCTTTAAATCAATGAATTTACAACCATGGCAATTCTTAGTAATCACACAAATAATTATTTTCTTATTAGGTTGGCCACTGGAGTGGACGGAAATTTTAATTATATTTGTTCCAATATTTTTACCTTTAGTAGCTTTCTTTGAGGTAAATCCTTATTTTTTCGCAATGCTTATCGCTTTGAATTTACAAACTTCATTTTTAACACCGCCGATGGCAATGTCCGCATACTATTTAAAAGGTGTCCAATCTAAAAATGTAGAGTTAATGGAAATATTTAGAGGCATTATGCCCTTCCTAGGTATTGTTATATTTGCCATGTTTTTAATGTATCTATTTCCAGGAATAGCTCTTTGGTTGCCAGATACATTATTCGCTAATTAACAATTTAAATGATAGACGTTACATCTTTAAGTGCTTACGATTTGTCGCAAAAACTTCATTCTGGTGAAATTTCTTCATTAGATCTTTGCAAAGCTTATTTAGATAGAATTAAAAAATTTGAAAAAGACGTCCAGGCTTGGCAATTTTTAGACAAAAAACTTTTATTAGAAAAAGCTGAAGAAGCAGACACTTATAGAAAATCTGGAAAACCCCTCGGGCCATTGCACGGTATGCCAGTTGCAATCAAGGATATTATAGGTACTTATGATATGCCAACCGAATGTGGGACAGTCTTTAGAAAAAAAATGTCTAATTCACAAGACTCGGAAATCGTAAACTTATTAAAAAATTCAGGGGCAATTATCATGGGCAAAACTGTTACTTGTGAACTTGCATATATACATCCGTCTAAAACAAAAAATCCTCATGATTATTCAAGAACACCAGGAGGATCATCAAGCGGCTCAGCAGCAGCAGTTGCAGCTCATATGGCGCCTTTGTCAGTTGGTTCTCAAACAGGTGGATCAGTAATTAGACCAGCATCATATTGTGGTGTAGTTGGATATAAACCCTCGTATGGATTAATCTCTAGAAACGGTGTTTTAAAAGTTTCAGATAAACTCGATACAATGGGCGTATTTGGAAAAAATGTAAAAGATGTTGCATTATTAGCTAAATCACTAATTAGAAAAGATTTACACGACCCTTCAACAATTTATTTCGCTGCTGATAACATGATTCAGGAATGTGAGAAAGGACCAGTTTTTGATCCAAAGTTTATTTTTTATAAAACGAAGAATTGGAAAAATATAAATAAAAAATCACAGCAAGCTTTTGAATTTTTAATTAAAAACTTAAAAAAAAACATAGAGGTGTTTGATACACCGTCATACTTTGACGATATTCCAAAGTATCATCAAATCATTCATGAAGTTGATATGGCAAATAATTTTCAAGTTTACTATAAAAAAGATAAAACTAAACTTTCAAAAGAAATGAGAGAAGCTATCTCTAGAGGATTAAAATATTCAGCAAAAGAATATGGCGATGCTTCAGATTTTATGAAACAAAGTTATGAGTCCTATAAAGAAGTTTTTGAAGATTACCACGGAATTATTACTCCATCATCAAGCGGAGTTGCTGACAAAGGATTAAAATCTACTGGAAGTGCGGACTTCCAAAAAATCTGGACTTATCTTGGTTTGCCCACAATTTCATTACCTTTACTTACAGGTGAAAATGACTTACCATTAGGAGTTCAGTTGGTTGGTGATAAACTTGATGATTTAAGATTTTTAGGTACAGCTAACTGGCTTGAGAAAAATTGTAGAGATGAAGGATAAAATTACAATAATAATTGGCGTTGGTCTCTGTACCCTTTTTTTAATTGGTTTAGCCACAACATTAACTAGATCAATGATGATAGGATTTTTTGATGTGCTTCCTGTTTATATTTTAATGGGTATGGTAATTGTAATGATGTTCTATGAAGCCTTCATTGACAAAAAATAATCCTTACGCTCCTTATTTACTTTTGTTAATCCAGCCAATTTTTATGGCTACAAACACTATTGTAGCAAGAGGTGGCGTTGAGTCAGTACCTCCTATTTCTCTAGCATTTTGGCGATGGTTTACTGTATTCATTATATTATTTCCATTTTTTTTTAACGAAATCTTAAAAAATAAAAAAGACTTTAATAAAGAGTTTTTTAAGCTTTTTTTCTTAGGCTCAATGGGTTGTGGTATATGTGGGGCTTTTCCAAATCTTGCAGGAATGACAACAACAATGGCAAATATTGGAATAATCTATACTTCTTCACCAGTAATAATAATTTTTTTATCAATTTTATTCTTTAAAGAAAAAATTAATTTTTTAAGATTATTAGGCTTATTTATTTGTATTGCAGGTGTTTTTACAATTATATCTAAAGGTAATTTAGATTTTTTAATAAACCTAAATTTTACAATAGGTGACTTATGGGTTTTGGGAGCAGCTTTAGGTTGGGCTCTTTACTCAATTTATTTATTAAATTGGAAATCAAAATTTAGTTTAATGGCTCGATTTACTTTAATCGCAATGTTTGGATTTATATCGCTTTTCCCATTTTTTATTTTAGAAAATATTTATTTTGCTAAGACAAATTATAATCAGACATTTTTGTTCTGGATTGTTTTTGCTGCTATTTCACCTAGTATTATTGCTTTCTCCTTATATACACGGTTACAAAAATATGTAGGCGCATCCTTTGCTGGGTTTACTTTATATTTATTCGCAGTTTATGGATCTATCTTTGGAATTATAATTTTTGAAGAACCTCTCTTAAGTTTTCATTATTTAGGTGGTTTATTAGTTTTTACCGGAGTTTATTTCGCTAGGAAAAAAGCATGAAGTATCTTTATTTAGCTTTATCGTCAATTACATTAGCTTACATTATAATTGTACTTTTCACTTATTTGTACCAAAGAAAATTACTTTATCACCCAAGTGAAAATAACTACACGGAAGACGAAATTCAATTTGAATATAAAGAAGTTTTTATTGGGGTTGATAAAGATATAAAACTTAAATCGTGGTTTTTGGAAAAAGACTTAAAAAAATATAAAACAATTTTATACTTCCATGGTAATGCAGGTGATCTAACCAATAGGGTTCATAAACTTAATGAGTTAAATAAATTAAATGTAAACATTCTTATTATTTCATGGAGAGGGTTCAGTGGTAATCTAGGCGAACCAACAGAGAAAAATTTGTACAGTGATGCTAGAAAATGTGTTGAATGGCTTAATAATACTGGAGTAATTAATAAAAATATAATTTTATATGGCGAGTCATTAGGCACAGGTGTTGCTACAGAGTTGGGCCAGGACAATTCTTATTCAGGTATTGTTTTAGAGTCACCTTTTACCTCAATAGCAGATGCAGCAAAAATTTATTACTCCTATTTACCTATCGATTTATTGATTAAAGACAGGTACGACTCTTTAAAAAAGATTAAGAATATAAATATTCCTATTTTAATTATGCACGGTAAGAAAGATGATGTTGTTCCTTTTAAAATGGGTGTAGAATTATTTGAGAAGGCCAATAATCCAAAATTCAATTACTTTTCCGATAACGACGATCATATGATGGAATTTAATGATCAACTAATGAATGCTTTGAGAAAATTTTTAGGTTTCAATACCTAAAAGAGCTTTTGAAAAATATTCAGCATTGAAAGGTTGTAAGTCATCTTCTTTTTCTCCCATTCCGATTGCAACAATAGGTAAATTATACTTCTTACAAATAGCAAGGACTACCCCGCCTTTGGCAGTACTATCAAGTTTTGTAATTATTAGCCCCGTTAGATTATGTATTTTACTAAACTCTTCAACTTGATTTAATGCATTTTGGCCAGTAGTTGCATCAAGAACTAGAATTACTTCATTCGGAAAAGACTCATCAATTTTTTTCAAGACATTAATAATCTTTTTGTATTCTTCCATTAAATTTTTTTTATTTTGCAGCCTTCCTGCTGTATCAATCAAAGCAACATCAATTTCATTTTTTTTTGCAAATTCAGCAGTTTTGAAGGCAACTGAGGCCGGATCACTATTTATCTCTGATTTAATTATATCTACTTTTACTTTTGCAGCCCAAACTTGTAGCTGATCTATGGCTGCTGCTCTAAATGTATCTGCAGCTCCAAAGACAACAGATCTATTATTGTCTTTAAAATATTTTCCAAGTTTTCCGATACTAGTTGTTTTTCCAACGCCGTTTACACCAGATACTACAATTACAGCAGATTTTGCATTCCCCATTAGGCTTAAATCTTTCTCGTACTTTTGGAGATTTATCGCTAATTTATCAGCTAAGAGTTTCAAAATTTCTTTGTGATCGTCTAATTTTTTATCAACCTTTAAGCTCTCAAAATCTTTTCTAAGTTCTTTTGCTACATCAACACCGGCATCAGATGAAATGATTAATTCTTCAAATTCTTCAAGAATAGTTGAATCTATCTTCTTTTTAGAAAAAATATTTTTAAAGCCGTCTGTAAGACTTGATGAACTTTTTCCAAGTCCTGATTTAAACTTATCAAAAATTCCCATTTTATATTTCTACTTTTATATTCTTTATTTCTGACACTGGACCAGACATAAATATATTATTTTTTTCATCTAAAACTATATTTAAGATTCCTTCTTTAAATTTGATAGCAACTTTGTTTTCTATTAATTTATTATTATTTCCAGCAACCGCTGTTGCGCAAGCTGCTGTTCCACATGCTTTAGTAAGGCCAGCGCCTCTTTCCCAAACATTAACTAAAATATTTCTTTTATCTAAAATTTGAGCAAATGTTACATTTGTTTTTTCAGGAAACAATTCATGATTTTCAATTAAAGGTCCTATTTCTTTCAAATCGTGTTTAAAACAATCATCTACGAAAAAAACTATGTGTGGGTTTCCTACGTTTAAACAAAATCCACCAGTAAATTTTTCGCCTTTGATATCTAGCGAGACGTTAGCAGTATTTACTTTTTTTGATAATGGAATATCTTCAAAATTAAACAAAGGTTTTCCCATTTCAAGTTCTACCATTAAATTTCCAACAATTTTAGCATTAATACTTCGATTACTTGTTTTTAATTTAACTTGGTTAGCATTTAAATTTTTACTCAAAAGATAGGCAACACATCTTGAGCCATTTCCACAAGCACTTACTTCACCACCGTCAGAATTAAAAATTGTTATTGGAAAGGAATTCTCTTTCTCTTTTTCGATAAAAATTATTTGATCAAAACCAATATTACTTCTTTTTCCTAATTCAATAATTTTATCTTTGGTTAAGTTAATTGGATTTGATCTTCTATCGATAATAATGAAATCATTACCCAATCCATCCATTTTATATGCGTTAATCGTTGCCATAATTGATTAGTATAATTATTCATTGACTTTTAAAACCCCAAATTGTAGTTTCCTCAAACTTTCCGCAAATACTAATGTTTTTGCGGTGCTCTTGAAAACAAGAGTGTCGACACTAGTCAGCGAAGGTTCGCCCACTAGTGCGATAGGTGTTGGATGTTATAAAAATGTTTGAAAATTTAACAAATAAATTAGAAAGTATTTTTTCTAAGCTTAAAAGTGCTCCTTCATTGACTGAGGAACAAGTTGATTCTGGCTTAAAAGAGATACGATTAGCTTTATTAGAGGCTGATGTGGCTCTTCCAGTTACTAAAGAATTTATAGCCAACGTAAAACCAAAAGCGATTGGTAAAGAAATTGTAAAGTCAACATCTGCTGGGCAGATGATAGTTAAAATTGTTTATGATGAACTAGTCAATATTTTAGGTTCTAAAAATGAAGAGCTTAACTTCAAAGCTGTTCCACCAGTTTCTCTTTTATTAGTCGGACTTCAAGGTTCAGGTAAAACAACTTCTGCAGCAAAGTTAGCAAAAAATATTGAAAAGAATTATAAAAAAAAAGTAATGTTAGTGAGTTTAGATGTTTACAGACCTGCCGCTCAAGAACAACTTAAATTACTTGCTGAAGCAAATGGTATCCAATGTTTGCCTTTAGTTGAAAAACAACAACCAATTGACATTACCAAGAGAGCTTTAAATGCGGCCAACCTTAATGGCTCAGATGTAATTATATTTGATACTGCAGGAAGAACTCAGATAGATTTACCCATGATGTCTGAGATTAAGCAAATAAAAGATATCACAAAACCTGCCGAAACAATTTTGGTAGCAGACTCATTAACAGGACAAATTGCTGTAAATGTTGCAAAAGAATTCGACACTGCTGTAAATCTTTCTGGAATTATTCTTACAAGAGTTGATGGTGATGCTCGAGGTGGCGCAGCATTAAGCATGAAACATGTGACCGGCAAACCAATTAAGTATATTGGTGTTGGAGAAAAAATCACCGATCTTGAACTTTTTCATCCTGACCGATTAGCTAACAGAATTTTGGGAATGGGCGATGTAGTAACTTTAGTAGAAAAAGCTCAACAAGATTTAAGTGAGGAAAAAATTAAAGAGACAGAAGATGAATTAAAAAAAGGAATATTCACAATGGACTCATATCTTTCACAGTTAAGGCAAATGAAAAAAATGGGTGGAATGGAAGGGGTTATGTCTATGTTGCCAGGAGTGAATAAAATGAAAGCAAAAATGGATCAAGCAAATATAGATGAAAAAATGTTAGTGGAGAATGAAGCAATTATTTTATCAATGACTAAAAATGAAAGAGAAAATCCAAAAATTATTAGCGGATCAAGACGTAAGAGAATTTCTAAAGGAGCAGGTGTAGATGTTTCAAAAATTAATAAACTATTAAAACAATTTAAAATGATGTCAGACATGATGAAAAAAATGTCTCAAGGAAAAAAAATTCCATCCGGGATGATCCCAGATGAAATGCTCAATCAACTAAAATGAAAGGTACAAAATGTTAAGAATAAGACTATCAATGGGAGGTGTAAGAAAAAGGCCCATTTATAAAATTGTAATTGCTGACAGTAGATACCCGAGAGATGGAAAATTTATTGAAAAAATTGGCTCTTACAATCCGTTACTTCCGAAAGATAAAAAGGAAAGAATAAAAGTAGAGGCAGAAAGAGTAAAATATTGGATGAGTAAAGGAGCTCAGCCAACGATGAGAGTTTTGAGATTACTAGGAGAGGTGCAGTTAATGCCAATGCCAAAACCTGGAAACAATCCTTTAAAGGCGATACCTAAAAAAGATAGAAAAAAAGCTGAAGGAGATAAAAAAGAAGAGACTAAAAAAGATGCTCCAGCAGCTGACGGTAAAAAGCCAGATCAAAAAACGGAAGCAAAAAAGGAAGAACCTAAAAAGGAGCAACCTAAAGCAGAGGCTAAAAAGGAAGAGCAAAAAAAGGAAGAACCTAAAGCAGAGGCTAAAAAGGAAGAGCCAAAGAAGGAAGAGAAAAAGGCTTAGCCAAAAGGTAATTAGAGATGTTAGAGGTAAAAATTTTTACTTTATACCCAGATTTATTTCCTGGACCTTTAGATATAGGGATATTTAAAAAGGCAAAGGAAAAAAAGATTTGGAATTTAAAAGTTATTAATATCAGAGATTATTCAAAAGATAATCACGGCACTGTAGATGACACTCCTTTTGGTGGAGGAAGTGGAATGCTTCTACGACCTGATATATTAGCATCCGCGCTTGATAGTAATATAAAAAAAGGTGAAAAAATTATCTACTTATCTCCAAGAGGTAAAAAATTTGATCAAAACGTTGCAAGATCTTTAAGTAAAGAAAAAAATGTAAACCTTATCTGTGGTCATTTTGAGGGTGTTGATCAAAGGCTCTTAGAGACAAGAAATATTGAAGAATATAGTTTGGGTGATTTTGTCCTATCAGGAGGAGAGCCAGCTTCTTTTGTTATAATTGATGCTTTGGTTCGATTATTACCGGGAGTGCTTGGAAATAAAGACTCTGTTAAAGAAGAAAGTTTTGAAAATCATCTTTTAGAGTATCCTCAATATACTAAACCACGAGAATGGGAAGGTAAAAGCCCACCAGAGGTACTATTTTCAGGTGATCATGCCAAAATAAAAGGGTGGCGTTTATCTCAATCTGAGGCTATAACACGTCGCCAGAGACCCGATCTTTGGAAAAAATATTTAGAGAAAAAAAATGAAAAACATTGAAGACATAAACAAAGCAGCAATAAAAAAGATAGTTGCTAATAAAAAAATTACAGACTTTTCTCCTGGAGATACAATAAAAGTTGGTGTTAAAATTGTTGAGGGTAAAAGAGAGAGAATTCAATATTTCGAAGGTGTTTGTATTGCAAAAAAAAATAGAGATATAAACTCCTCTTTTACGGTAAGAAAAATTTCATTCGGTGAGGGAGTGGAGAGAACTTTCGCTCTGTACAGTCCAAACGTAGACTCAATTAAAGTAATCAGAACAGGAAAAGTAAGGAGGGCAAAACTTTATTATTTAAGAGATAGAAAAGGAAAATCTGCAAGAATTGCTGAAAAAATTAAAAAGAAAATTGGTGTTGATGTTTCAGTAAAGCCTGAGGAGCAAAAAGTAAAACCGATCGAGCCTACTACGCAAGAGACTAAAGTTGAAGAAATTAAAAAAGAGGCTCCAAAAGTCGAAGCTAAAGCTGAAAAGCCAACTAGCGATAAAAAATAAAAATTAATGTCTAAAACTCTATACGATAAGATATGGGAAAACCATCTTGTTCATGAACAGAGCGATGGAACGTCATTAATTTATGTTGATAGACATTTAGTCCATGAAGTTACAAGCCCCCAAGCTTTTGAAGGGCTCAGATTACAAAAAAGAAAAGTTAGACGACCAGAATTAACTCTTGCAGTGCCTGACCACAATGTTCCTACTACCGACAGGTCAAAAGGTATAAATGATGCGGACTCTAGAATTCAAGTAGAAACATTAAGAAAAAACTGCAGAGACTTTGGGGTAGAACTTTTTGATGTTAATGATAAGCGTCAGGGCATAGTCCACATTATAGGACCTGAACAAGGTTTTACACAGCCAGGAACAGTAATTGTATGCGGAGATAGCCATACTGCTACACATGGAGCATTCGGCGCATTAGCTTTTGGAATAGGAACATCTGAAGTTGAACACGTTCTTGCTACACAGACTTTAATGCAAAAGAAATCAAAAAATTTGAGAATAAACGTTAATGGCAATTTGCCTAAGGGAGTTACTGCAAAAGATGTAATTTTAAAAATTATTGGCACGATTGGAACTGCAGGCGGAACCGGATACGTCGTTGAATTTGCCGGCGATGTAATTAAAAGTTTAAGCATGGAAGAAAGAATGACTGTTTGTAATATGACCATTGAAGCAGGTGCAAGAGCAGGGTTAATCGCTCCAGATGAGAAAACATTTAGTTATTTAAAAGGTAAAACTATGTCACCAAAAGGAGAAAATTGGACTAAAGCTGTAGAATTTTGGAAGACTTTGTATTCAGATAAAGACTGCAAATTTGATAAAGAGGTAAATATTGATGGCAAAAATATAGAACCACTTGTTACTTGGGGGACTTCACCTCAAGATGTATCACCAGTTACTGGTGTTGTGCCGGATCCAGAAAAGGAAAAGAACGAGGATAGAAAAATGGCCATGAAAAGATCTCTTGATTACATGGGATTAAAAGCAAACACCAAAATTTCAGACATAAAAATCGACAAGATTTTTATAGGAAGCTGTACTAATGGGAGAATAGAAGATTTAAGATTGGCTGCAGATCTTCTTAAAGGCAAAAAGATTGCCGAAAATGTCAGCGCTATGGTCGTTCCAGGATCTGGATTGGTCAAAGAGCAAGCTGAAAAAGAAGGAATTGACAAAATATTCAAAGAAGCAGGTTTTGAATGGAGAGAGCCTGGCTGTTCAATGTGTTTGGGCATGAATCCAGATCAATTAAAACCTAGAGAAAGATGTGCATCAACTTCAAATAGAAACTTTGAAGGCAGGCAAGGTCGTGGAGGCAGAACACATTTAGTTAGCCCAGGAATGGCTATCGCAGCAGCAATTAAAGGGCATCTAACTGATGTAAGAGACATATAATATGGAAAAGTTTAACAACTTAAGATCAATACCATCATATCTATCATTACAAAATATTGATACAGATATGATTATCCCAAAGCAATTTTTAAAAACCATTAAAAGAACAGGTTTAGGAAAAAGTTTATTTTATGAAATGCGTTATGATGAAAACGGGAAAGAAAACGTTGATTTCATTCTTAACAGAGAACCTTATAATAAATCAAAAATTCTTTTAGCAGGAAAAAATTTTGGATGCGGTTCATCTAGAGAACACGCTCCATGGGCTTTATCAGATTTTGGCATAAAGTGCGTAATAAGTGCAAGCTTTGCAGATATTTTTTACAATAATTGTTTTAAAAATGGAATTCTTCCAATTAAGATTGATGACAAAATCGTGATTGAACTAGCCGAATATTCTAACAGGAAAGAGGAAATTGAAATTAGTTTAGAGAAGCAAGAAATAAAATATGGAAATAAAGTTGCAAATTTTGAGCTAGATCCCTTTAAAAAGAAATGTTTAATGGAAGGACTAGATGATATAGCACTTTCTATGGAAAAAATTTCCAGCATAGACAATTACGAAAAAAAATTACAAGCCACAAAACCTTGGGTTCTTAATAATGGCTAATAAAACTAGGAAAATTTTGCTTTTACCTGGTGACGGAATTGGCCCTGAGGTGGTTGCAGAAGTTAGAAAAATACTTGAATGGATGAATAAAACAAAGTCTTTAGATTTTGTTTTAAGCCAAGAATTAATTGGCGGTTCATCTATTGACGCAAATAAAGTTCCAATTACTGATGAAGTTTTTTATAAGTCTTTGGAGTCCGACGCAGTAATATTAGGTGCTTGTGGCGGACCTAAATGGGATAATTTGGAATTTTCAAAAAAACCTGAAAGAGCTCTTTTAAAACTTAGAAAAGAGTTAAAGTTATTTGCTAACTTAAGGCCAGCTATTTGCTTCAAACAACTGGTTGATTCTTCAACTCTTAAACCAGAAATAGTTTCAGGGTTAGATATTATGATTGTAAGAGAGTTAACCGGTGGTATTTATTTCGGTGAACCGCGTGGGATTGAACCAATGGAAAATAACCAAAGAAAAGGAATTAATACTCACTCATACACTACTTCAGAAATTCACCGGATTGCACGTGTTGCTTTTGATTTGGCAAAAAAAAGAAAAAATAAGGTTACTTCTTGCGAAAAATCTAATGTCATGGAGGCAGGTATTTTATGGAGAGAAGAAGTACAAGCAATTAAGGATAAAGAATTTAAAAAGGTCGAGTTAAATCATATGTTAGCTGATAACTGTGCAATGCAGCTTTTAAGATATCCAAAACAATTTGATGTTATTTTAGCAGACAACTTATTTGGAGATATGTTATCCGACGAGGCAGCAATGCTTACAGGCTCTCTAGGACTTTTACCTTCTGCATCATTAGGTGCAAAAGATAAAAATGGAAGAGTTAGATCGTTATACGAACCAGTTCATGGGTCTGCGCCTGATATTGAGGGGAAAAATATTGCTAACCCGATAGCTACTATTTTAAGTTTATCTATGGCATTAAGGTATTCTTTAGACCTTGGAAAAGAGGCAGATCAACTCGATAATGCCGTTCAAAGTGTTTTAGACGATGGTTTAAGAACAAAAGATATAATGTCTAAAAATATGAAAGAGGTTTCTACAACAGAGATGGGTGATGCAATCATCGCAAAATTGAAATAAAGTAAGAAATTATGAATTTTGCAATTATTGGTGCTTCAGGAAATGTAGGAAGAAAAACAATAGAAATTTTAGAAAAATCTAAATTAGCTATCGATAATCTTTTTTTAGTAGCATCTTCAAAAAGTGCAGGAAAAAAAATTAAATTTAAAAATAAAGAAATTGAAATCGAAGATTTAGAAAATTACAATTTTTCTAGAGCCCAAATTACTTTTTTTGCAGCAGGAAGCAAGGTAGCTAAAGAATGGGTCCCTAAAGCAGCAAAAGAAACTATTGTTATAGATAACTCTAGTTATTTTAGAATGCAAAAAGATGTTCCTCTTGTTGTACCAGAAGTAAATTCAGATGCACTTAATAAGCATAAGAACATCATAGCAAATCCGAATTGCTCAACTATGCAAATGGTTCTTCCTTTAAAGCCATTGCATGATGAGTATAAAATCAAACGAGTTATAGTTTCAACTTACCAAGCAGTTTCTGGTGCCGGTAAAGAATCTATGGATGAGCTTTTTGATCAATCAAGAGATTATTTAGATGGAAAAAAAATTAAGCTAATAAATTTTACTAAACAAATCGCTTTTAACTTAATTCCGCATATCGATTCTTTTGATCAGGATGGATATACAAAAGAAGAATTAAAAATGACTAATGAAACTAAAAAGATCTTAGATAATGAAATCGATGTTTCCGCAACATGCGTTAGAGTTCCCGTTAGAACTGGTCATTCAGAGTCTATTAATATTGAGTTTGATAATCTATATGATTTCGAGAATATAATTAAAATTTTAAAAAATGCCCCGGGTTGTAAAGTTATTGATGAGCCTAGTGATGGTGGATATATGACTCCTCTAGAAGCTGAAGGAAGTTATACAACCTATATATCAAGAATTAGAAAAGATAATTCAAATATTAAAGCGATTAATTTATGGGTAGTATCAGACAACTTATTGAAAGGAGCGGCGTTAAATACTGTGCAAATTGCTGAGTGTTTAATGAAAAAATTATAACTATAGTTTATAAGTTTATTATGCAAAATAATAATCCATTAAGTCCCCATCTTCAAATTTATAAATGGCATATATCATCTTTATTATCAATTACGCACAGAGTAGTAGGTGTGATAAATTTTTTTGCATTGATCGTAATTTGTTTTTGGGCTATTTCATTATTTTTTGGTGAAAATTTCTATCGATCCTTTGAAATTGTTTTAAATACTTTTTTTGGAAAGTTTTTGATTATTTCACTTTGTTGGACTTTTAGTTTTCAAATCTTAAATGAGATAAGGCATTTGATATGGGATGCTGGTTTTGGTTTTGATTTAAAAGTTGCAAAAATATCAGGAGTTATTACTTTGATTGGATCTTTTATATTAACAATTTTATTTTATTTGGTTGGGAGAAATTTTTTTTAAAATGCATTTCTCTACAAAAAAATGGATTTTTACTAAGATTAGTTCATTAATTCTTATTCCGTTTATGATTTGGTTTTTAATTAGTTTTGTATCTATTTACGATAAGAGTTATTTAGAAATAATTGAATTTTTCTCTGGTAAAACATCCAAATTATTATTTTCACTACTAGTCATTATCGCATTCTTTTTTTATAAACTGACTATAAGTGAGATTTTTGAGGATTATTTACATGTTGAGCAAACCAAAAATGTCGCAAATAAAGTATTAAATTTATTTGTTATAGTAGTTCCATTTTTAACAATAATAACTATATACAATTTAAACTAATGAGCGCATATAAAATAATTGATCACGAATATGATGTTGTTGTTCTTGGAGCAGGAGGTTCTGGTTTAAGAGCGGCAGTTGGTCTATCAGAGGCAGGTTTAAAAACTGCATGTATATCCAAAGTCTTTCCAACAAGAAGCCATACATCAGCAGCTCAAGGAGGTATTTCCGCTGCATTAGGAAACATGGGTGAAGATGATTGGCGATGGCATATGTACGATACTGTTAAAGGATCCGATTGGCTTGGTGATCAGGACGCAATTGAATATCTTTGCAAGGAAGCCCCGAGAGCAGTAGTTGAATTAGAAAGATACGGAGTTCCTTTCAGCAGAACTGATGATGGAAAAATCTACCAAAGACCTTTTGGAGGAATGACTAAAAATTATGGTAACGGAACTGCTCAAAGAACTTGTGCAGCTGCTGACAGAACTGGTCACGCTATCTTGCACACTCTCTACGGCCAAGCTTTGAAGCAACAAACAGAATTTTTTATTGAATATTTTGCATTAGATTTAATTATGAAGAACGGTGAGTGCAAAGGTGTGATAGCTTGGAATTTAACAGATGGTACAATACACAGATTTAGATCACACATTACAATCATAGCAACTGGAGGTTATGGCAAAGTTTATTACTCTGCAACATCAGCTCATACATGTACTGGAGATGGAAACGCGATGGTGCTCAGAGCAGGTTTACCTTTACAAGATATGGAATTTGTCCAATTTCATCCAACCGGAATTTATGGAGTTGGTTGTTTGATAACTGAGGGAGTTAGAGGAGAAGGTGGATTTTTAGTTAATGGTAAAGGTGAAAGATTTATGGAAAGATATGCACCTAATGCTAAAGACCTAGCTTCTAGAGACGTGGTAAGCAGATCAATGGAAATGGAAATTAATGAGGGTAGAGGCGCAGGAAAAGACAAAGATCATATAAACCTTCATTTAGATCACATAGATAAAAAAGTTATAGATGAGAGATTACCAGGTATTTCAGAGGCAGCAAAAACTTTTGCAAATGTTGACGTCAGTAAGGAGCCTATTCCAGTTGTTCCAACAGTTCATTATAATATGGGAGGAATTCCTACAAATTATAAAGCGGAGGTGCTCACTTTGAACGGTTCGGAAAAAACTGTGCCTGGGTTAATGGCTATAGGAGAAGCAGCTTGTGTTTCAGTTCACGGAGCTAATAGATTAGGATCAAACTCTTTAATTGATCTAGTAGTTTTTGGGCGAGCAGCTGCAAAAAGAGCAGCAGAGCTAGTGAAGCCTGGAGGACCTCATGAAGAAGTTTCGAGCTCTGAAACTGATAAGTGCCTAGATAGATTTGACAGAATCAGAAATTCGAATGGCTCCACAAAAACATCAGAACTTAGGATAAATATGCAAAAAACTATGCAATCTAAGTGTGCGGTGTTTAGAACAGAAAAGACTCTTAAGGAAGGTGTGGATCAAATCCGAAAACCCTTTGAGGGAATGAGCGACGTCTCAGTAAAAGATAAGTCATTATTATTTAACACTGATTTAGTTGAAACTTTAGAATTCGACAATTTAATTAGCCAGGCTCTTACTACTATGGACTCAGCATATAATAGGAAAGAAAGTAGAGGTGCTCACGCTAGAGAGGATTTTACGAAAAGAGATGACAAAAATTTTATGAAACATACTTTAGCTTGGCAAAAAGGAAAAAAAGTGGAAATAAAATATAGAGATGTTCATTCAAGAACTTTAACAAATGATGTGCAATATTTTCCTCCTAAGGAGAGAGTATATTAATAATGGCTCAATTTAGCCTACCGCAAAATTCTAAAATTGAGGTAGGAAAATATTTTAAAGATAAAACTAATTCAAAAAATATAAGAAAAATAAATGTTTATAGATGGGATCCCTCAACAGGGAAAAATCCAAGGGTTGATACATTTGAAGTTGATATGGATAATTGTGGCCCAAAAGTTTTGGATATTTTATTTAAAATTAAAAATGAAATAGATCCATCTTTAACATTTAGAAGATCCTGTGCTCATGGAGTTTGTGGTTCATGTGCAATGAATATTGATGGAGTAAATGGTCTAGCATGTATTAAATCTCATTCAGATATAAATGGAGATCTTAATATTTATCCTTTGCCTCATTTAAAAGTAGTAAAAGATTTAATTGGTGATCTTTCAACTTTATACAAACAATACGAATCTATTCAACCTTGGTTAAAAGTAGATCAAACTGGAAAAGAAAAAGTTGAACTTAAACAATCACAAAAAGATAGAGAAAAACTTGATGGATATTATGAGTGTATTCTTTGTGCTTGCTGTTCAACCTCATGCCCAAGCTACTGGTGGAATGGTGACAAATATTTAGGTCCAGCAGTTCTTCTTCAAGCATACCGTTGGATAAATGATAGTAGAGATGGAGACAAAAAAGAAAGATTAAAGAAAGTTGCAGATGAACTAAAATTATATAGATGTCACACTATCATGAATTGTACTAATTCATGTCCTAAAGGCCTTAATCCAGCAAAAGCAATAGGGTCAATAAAAAAAATGCTTGCAACAAGCTAAAAGCTTATTTAATCAATAACATCATGAAAATTATTCAGCATTTTGTTGATGGTAAAAAATTTCTCGGAGACTCCAAAAGAGTTGGGAAAGTTTTTAATCCTGCAACTGGAGAGCAAAGTGCAGAGGTAAAATTAGCTTCAATTAAAGATGTTAACGAAGCTGTATCCAAAGCCTCAAAAGCTTTTGTATCATGGTCAAATAAACCGCCATTACAAAGAGCACGTGTGATGTTTAAATTTAAAGAACTTATAGAAAAAAACTCAGACGAACTCACAAAAATTATCGTTTCAGAGCATGGAAAAGTTTATGAGGACGCTAAAGGTTCTCTTACAAGAGGTTTAGAAGTAGTAGAGTTTGCATGCGGGATCCCTCAATTGTTAAAAGGGGAATTTACTGAAAATGTAGGATCGAGTGTAGACAGTTGGTCAGTAAGACAACCACTTGGTGTTTGCGCTGGAATCACACCATTCAATTTTCCCGCGATGGTTCCTATGTGGATGTTTCCTATCGCGATTGCTTGTGGGAATACTTTTGTATTGAAACCTTCAGAAAAAGATCCTTCTTGCTCCATTAGGTTAGCAGAACTATTAAAGGAAGCAGGCTTACCAGATGGAGTTTTTAATGTAGTAAACGGTGACAAAGAAGCGGTTGATGCACTTATTAATAATAAAGAAGTTGTAGCTATGAGCTTTGTTGGATCTACTCCAATTGCAAAATATATTTATGAAAATTGTGCAAAAAATGAAAAGAGAGTCCAAGCGTTAGGTGGAGCAAAAAATCATTGTGTTGTTATGCCAGATTGTGATTTAGATCAAGCAGTGAACGGACTAATGGGAGCTGCTTACGGTTCAGCTGGAGAGAGATGTATGGCACAATCAGTAGCTGTTGCTGTTGGAGGCATTGGAGATAGGTTAGTTAGTTCGTTAGCTAAAAAAGTAGAATCTTTAAAGATTGGCCCAGGCATGGATAAAGAGTCTGAAATGGGACCCTTAGTAACCAAAGAGCATCTGGAAAAAGTTAAAAACTACGTTGATGTAGGCGTTAAAGAAGGAGCAAATTTAATAGTAGATGGAAGAAATTTTAAAATACAAGGTTATGAAAATGGTTATTACATTGGTGGGTGTCTTTTTGATAATGTTAAAAAAAACATGAGAATTTATAAAGAGGAAATTTTTGGCCCAGTGCTTTCTGTAGTAAGAGCAAAAGATTTTAATGAAGCTCTTGAATTAGTGAATAGCCATGAGTTTGGAAATGGCGTTAGTATATTCACAAGGGATGGAGACTCTGGTAGAACTTTCTCTTCATCAGCTAAAATAGGAATGGTTGGAATTAATATACCTATTCCTGTTCCAATGGCTTTTCACAGTTTTGGAGGTTGGAAAAGATCTCTTTTTGGTGATCAACACATGCATGGCCCAGAAGGGGTTAGATTTTATACAAAATTAAAAACAATCACATCTAGATGGCCGTCTGGCCTTAGATCTGATCCGGAGTTTGTAATGCCTACTATGAAATAATATGAAAAAAAAAATAACACTTATTGGAGCTGGGCAAATAGGAGGAACTCTCGCTCACTTAATTGCCCTTAAAGAATTAGGTGATATAGTATTATTTGATGTTGCCGAGGGTCTGGCAAAAGGCAAAGCTTTAGATATTGCTCAATCTTCGCCAGTTAGTAAATTTAATATTAGTATCACAGGCACAAACAATTATTTAGATACAAAAAATTC